>NZ_JBITCM010000020.1:0-215526 GCF_044453205.1 Streptomyces sp. NPDC051738
CGGCTCGATCCACTTCGGATCATCCGCTGAGATCACCCCACCCATGCCCAGCCAACGCACCAACCGCCCCACCGGTTACGGGACAACCTCTAGGGGGTCGGGCCCGGGTGGGAGCGCCCAGGTGAGTGGGCTCAGGTGAGTGGGCCGGGGGGGCGGCGCGGCGGGGGCGCTCCGGCGGCGGCGCGAGACGCTGAGCGAAGGGCTGTTTTGGAGACTGCGGAGAAGAGGTTCGGTGGGCTTTCGGAACCTCAGAACAGCGGAAGCTGACCGGGGAACTCGGGCAGGACGTACCCGTCCAGGGCGGGCTGCGCGGCCCCGAGTTGTGCCAGTCGCCGTGATCCGGGACACGACACCAGCTGCCCGTTCTCCCGCGCGCCGGGCGGATCGTGCCGTGCGAACCGACCAGCGACGACCGCGATCTCACGCCGGCACTCGGGGCAGTTTCTGCGACGCGTCGTCATGGGGTTCAGTGTGCCCCGAGCGTGGTCCTGGGACGTGAAAACCCCCTCCGCTCTACGTTTCCGCAGATCGGAGGGGGTTTCTCTCAGCGTGGCGGCGCCAGGATTCGAACCTGGGAAGGCTGAGCCGGCAGATTTACAGTCTGCTCCCTTTGGCCGCTCGGGCACACCGCCGAGGTTGCTGCCGTTCGAACCGCTTCTTCGGCGGTGCTCCCTGGCAACGACGTAAACAATACCCGATGGGGAGGGGTGCTTCGCCACCCGATTGATCGCCTCCCGGGGGACCAGGGGTGGCTAGGCTTGTCCGGATGCGGCCCGGGGCCTCCCCCGGGCTCGGCGGCCACCCCCACGCCCGCCGATACGCACCCCACACGCACCCCGATACAAGGAGCCACAGGACATGGCCGACTCCAGTTTCGACATCGTCTCGAAGGTCGAGCGGCAGGAGGTCGACAACGCCCTCAACCAGGCCGCCAAGGAGATCTCGCAGCGCTACGACTTCAAGGGCGTGGGTGCCTCGATCTCGTGGTCCGGTGAAAAGATCCTGATGGAGGCGAACTCCGAGGACCGGGTGAACGCTGTCCTCGACGTCTTCCAGTCCAAGCTGATCAAGCGCGGGATCTCGCTGAAGGCCCTGGACGCGGGCGAGCCCCAGCTCTCGGGCAAGGAGTACAAGATCTTCGCGTCGATCGAGGAGGGCATCTCCCAGGAGAACGCGAAGAAGGTGGCGAAGATCATTCGCGACGAGGGCCCGAAGGGCGTGAAGGCTCAGGTGCAGGGCGACGAGCTGCGGGTCAGCTCGAAGAGCCGTGACGACCTGCAGACCGTGATCGCCCTGCTGAAGGGCCAGGACTTCGACTTCGCACTGCAGTTCGTGAACTACCGGTGAGCCACTGACCCACGGGGCCATACGGACTGACGGTTGCAGGGAATACGAGGAAGGGGGGGCGCCCGTCGGAGCCCACCCTTCTCGCCTGCTGGCCGCGGTCCGGGAATGTGCTGCGCTCACTCAGTTGCGCGAGTGGCCGAACAGGATGCGGTAGGCGATCAGGAGCACGAGCGAGCCGCCGATCGCGGCGGCCCAGGTGGCGCCGTCGTAGAAGTCCTTGGTGATCGGGTGGTCCAACCAGCGGGCCGAGATCCAGCCACCGATGAACGCGCCCGCGACGCCGATGATCGTCGTGCCGATGAAGCCGCCCGGGTCCCGGCCCGGCAGCAGGAACTTTGCGATGGCCCCGGCCAACAGCCCCAGGATGATCCAGCTGATGATCGTCATGCCCTGAACCTGCCCTTCCGCGCTGTGCTTTCACTGTCCGCACTGTGTGACTTCTGTGCGGACAGGCTGTGCCTGGCGCGACGTGCGTGTGCGCTGGCGCCGCATGCCGCTCGGCACTGAGTCCGGCTCGCGGCGCGCCTGTTCGTGCGCTGTTGAGGATGAGGACGTCACGGCGGCACTCCTCGGTTGCACTGATCAGTAGGGTTCGAGCCATGACAGGCTCAGATTCCACTTCCCAGCTGCGGCGCACCCTGGGGGTCGGGGACGCCGTGGTCATCGGGCTCGGCTCGATGGTCGGGGCCGGAATCTTCGCCGCCCTGGCGCCGGCCGCGCACGCGGCCGGATCCGGGCTGCTGCTCGGGCTGGCGGTGGCGGCCTTGGTGGCTTACTGCAACGCCATGTCGTCGGCACGGCTGGCCGCCCTGTATCCGGCCTCGGGCGGCACGTACGTGTACGGCCGCGAGCGGCTCGGGGAGTTCTGGGGGTATCTCGCGGGCTGGTCGTTCGTGGTCGGCAAGACGGCTTCCTGTGCGGCGATGGCGCTCACCGTGGGCGCGTACGTCTGGCCGGGGCAGGCACACGCTGTTGCCGTCGCGGCCGTGGTGGCGGTGACCGCAGTGGACTACGGCGGCGTCCAGAAGTCCGCCTGGCTGACGCGGGCGATCGTTGCGGTGGTCCTGGCTGTCCTCGCTTGTGTGGTGGTCGTGTGTCTGGGGTCCGGGGAGTCCGATGCCGGGCGCCTGGACGTCGGGGCCTCGGGGGGCGTGGGTGGGGTGCTGCAGGCGGCGGGGCTGCTGTTCTTCGCGTTCGCCGGGTATGCGCGGATCGCGACCCTCGGTGAGGAGGTGCGGGACCCGGCACGCACCATCCCTCGGGCGATTCCGCTGGCCCTTGGCATCGCGTTGGCGGTGTACGTGTGTGTGGCGGTGGCTGTCCTTTCCGTGCTGGGGGCGGAGGCTCTCGGGGACGCGGGCGCCCCGCTGGCCGACGCGGTGCGGGCGGCAGGGGTGCCGGGGCTGGCGCCCGTGGTGCGAGTGGGCGCGGCCGTCGCCGCGTTGGGCTCGCTGCTCGCCCTGATCCTGGGCGTCTCGCGGACGACGCTGGCCATGGCCCGCGACCGGCATCTGCCCGGTGCTCTGGCAGCCGCGCACCCGCGCTTCCAGGTGCCGCACCGGGCCGAGCTGGCCGTGGGTGCGGTGGTCGCGGTCCTCGCCGCCACGGTGGACGTGCGGGGCGCGATCGGGTTCTCCTCCTTCGGTGTGCTGGCGTACTACGCGGTGGCCAACGTGTCGGCCTGGACTCTCGACTCGAAGCCGACCGCGCGGGTCGTGCCGGCGGTGGGGCTCCTCGGGTGCGTGGTGCTGGCGTTCTCGCTTCCGGGGGTATCGGTTGTTGCTGGTGCGGGGGTGCTGGTGGTGGGTGTGGTCGCGTATGGGGTGCGGCGGTGGGTGGTGGAGCGGTCGGGTGGGCGGGGGCAGTAGGGCCGTAGGGCGGTATAGGGGTGGGGGTCGCTGGTGAGGGGGGCTAGTGGTGGCGGGTGTACGGCCGATTGGCACGAAGGAAAGGCAGCAGGCCGGAAGTGCAGCGGGGCGTAGTGGCACACCGGACGTCATCGAATAGCGCGCGGTAGCCGATATCCGTTGGGTAGCCGACGGATTCCTCTCGACAACGAGCCGTCCGATCAGCGCCCGACGATCCAGCCGGTAATCGCCGGTGCGCGCCTCCTCAGGACAGCGCCCGAGTCTCCGTCGTCCGTATGCGGAAGTCGGCCCAAGGGGCCATCTCCAGTTCCTCGTTCATCTCCTCGTACCAGCCCGTGCCGTCGGTCCAGGCGCTCAGCCAGTCTGTGAGGCTCGGGGCATCCACGTACCAAGCCTTGTCGGCGTCGTCGGCGTTCGGTTCGAAGAGCAGGACGGTGGCCTGGGGGTTGCGGCAGTCCACGCACGCGTACATCGCGCAGCCCCAGTGGGATATCGGCAGGACGCCTTCGGGCCAGGGCCAGTCGGGGGCCTTGCGGGCGTTCTCACGGTTGGTGAGGTACTGCGTGACGGCGGCGGGCTCGTCGGCCGGAGGGTTGTCGAGCAGGGGCAACAGGCCGTACTCCGGGCCGAATCCGCCGTCTCCTATGCGCAGGTAGAGGTCGGCGAGCAGTGGGGCAGGCGGAAGCCGAGGGCGGCCTCGGCACGGGCCAGGGTGGCCGGGTCCACGGGCTCGGGGAGTGAAGGCCAGCCCCACGGGCGGGTGTTGCGGGCCTTGGCCGCCAGCCTCGTCAGCAACTGCTCGTTCTCGGTCATGCATTCATGATGCAAGCCGCCGCTGACAGTCGGTCCGGCCTGTGGATAACCACCGAGTTGTGGAAAACCCCACGCCGGGCTTGGTCACCGCGCCGGTCGGCCAGGACCGACTGCCCCGGCCTGCTCGGCTACCAGCGTGACGCGAACGGCTGGTCCGTCGACACGATTTCGCGGCCCAGCGGGAACAGCGACACCGGGATCAGCTTGAAGTTGGCGATGCCGAACGGGATACCGATGATCGTGACGCACAGCGCGATGCCGGTGACGATGTGGCCGATGGCCAGCCACCAACCCGCGAGGATCAGCCACAGGACATTGCCTATGCAGGAGGGCGCTCCGGCGTCGCGGCGCTCGACGGTCGTGTATCCGAAGGGCCACAGGGCGTAGATGCCGATACGGAAGGCCGCGATGCCGAACGGGATACCGATGATGGTGATGCAGAGCAGGAGGCCCGCGAGCATGTAGCCGAGGAACAGCCAGAAGCCGCTCAGGACGAGCCAGATGACGTTGAGGATGGTCTTCACTGTTGGGGGCCTGCCATCTTTTCGAGCCGGGCGATACGGTCCGCCATCGGCGGGTGGGTTGAGAACATTTTGGAGAACCCCTGACCCGGACGGAAGGGGTTCGCGATCATCATGTGGCTTGCGGTCTCGATGCGGGGCTCGGGGGGCAGTGGGAGTTGCTTGGTGCCGAGCTCGAGCTTGCGCAGGGCGCTGGCCAGGGCGAGCGGGTCGCCGGTGAGCTGGGCGCCGGCGGCGTCGGCCTCGTACTCTCTGGAACGGCTGATGGCCAGCTGGATGAGCGTGGCCGCGAGCGGGCCCAGGATCATGATCAGCAGGAAGCCGAGGATGCCGGGGCCGTCGTCGTCATCGGAGCGACCGATCGGGATCAGCCAGGCGAAGTTGACCAGGAACATGATCACCGAGGCGAGGGCGCCGGCGACTGACGAGATCAGGATGTCGCGGTTGTAGACATGGCTGAGTTCGTGGCCGATGACGCCGCGCAGTTCGCGTTCGTCGAGGAGGCGCAGGATGCCTTCGGTACAGCACACGGCGGCGTTGCGCGGGTTGCGGCCCGTCGCGAACGCGTTCGGCGCCTCCGTCGGGGAGATGTAGAGGCGGGGCATGGGCTGGCGGGCCTGGGTGGAGAGGTCGCGGACCATGCGGTAGAGCCCCGGAGCCTCGAACTCGCTGACCGGGCGGGCGCGCATCGCGCGTAGCGCCAGCTTGTCGCTGTTCCAGTACGCGTACGCGTTCGTGCCCAGTGCGATCAGGACCGCGACGATGAGCCCCATGCGGCCGAAGAAGCTGCCGATGAGGATGATGAGTGCGGACAGTCCCCCGAGGAGTACTGCGGTCCTGAGCCCGTTGTGCCGGCGGTGCACGGTACGCCCTCCAAGTGGTGCGGCAGGGGAACCCTTTGCTGGTCGATCTCCGGTGCCACTGGTGCCGTGGTGTCACGTCCAGTGGACCCTTCCGTACTGGTCAACGCCAGGCGAGGGCCGCGGGTTCCCTTGGGCGTGCGGCGGCGGGCGTGGGCCGTCCGGGTGAGGGCGCCGGCATGCGGGTGCAGGGGCGTGGGTGCGTCACGCGCGAGGGCGTGCGTCACGCGCGCGGGCATGGCTCGTCACGCGCGCGTGCGGAATGCGCCAGGGCTCAGAAGAGTGCGGTGTCGGCGAAGCGCAGGATCAGCTGAGGCGCTCCGGACAGGGCGACGGCGACGACGCCGGTGAGGGCCATCGTGGCCGTCACGGGGGCGGGTACGAGGTGCTTGACCGGCTCGCCCTCGGGGGCACGGAACAGCAGGGCCGTCCACTGCAGGTAGTAGTACAGCGCGATCACGACGTTGACGGCCATGATCACGGCCAGCCAGCCGAGGCCGGCGTCGACGGCGGCGGAGAAGACGGTGACCTTGGCGAACAGACCGATGATGCCCGGCGGGAGTCCGGCGAGGCAGAGCAGGAAGAAGGCCAGGATCAGGGCGGACAGCGGGTTGCGCGCGTACAGGCCGCGGTAGTCGCTGATGCGGTTGAGGGGCTTCGTACGGCCGACGAGTGCGGCCACCGCGAAGGCGCCCAGGTTCACGGCGGCGTACATGAGGGCGTAGGCGACGGTGGAGCCGATGGACCGCTCGGCGTCGTCGGAGTACGCGGCCGCGGCGATCGGCACCAGGAGGTAGCCGGCCTGACCGACGGATGACCAGGCGAGCAGGCGTACCGCGCTGTACGCGCGCGTGGCCTGCTGGCGCAGTGCTCCGACGTTGCCGACGGTCATGGTGAGGGCGGCGAGCGCCGCGAGGGCGGGGCCCCAGACGTCGGCGTAGGACGGGAGGGCGACGACCGTGACGAGGATCAGGCCGGTGAAGCCGACCGCCTTGCCGACGACCGACAGATAGGCCGCGACCGGCAGGGGCGCGCCCACATAGGTGTCCGGCACCCAGAAGTGGAAGGGCACGGCGGCCGTCTTGAAGGCGAAGCCGACCAGGGTGAGAACGACTCCGGTCTGGGTGAGGATCTGGAGCTGTCCGTCGACGTTCTGGATCCGCTCGGCGATCTGCGTGAGGTAGAGGGTGCCCGTGGAGGCGTACACGAAGCTGATGCCCATGAGGCTGACCGCAGTTGCGGTGACCGAGGACAGGAAGAACTTCAGGGCCGCTTCCGAGGACTTGCGGTCGCCGTAGCGCAGACCGACCAGCGCAAATGCCGGGAGAGAGGCGACTTCAAGGGCGACGATCAGGGTCGCCAGGTCCCGGGAGGCCGGCAGGAGGGCGGCTCCGGCGGCCGAGGAGAGCAGCAGGAACCAGAACTCCCCTTCGGGGAGTCCCTTGTTGGCGTCCTTGAGCGCGGTGACCGAGAGGAGGGCCGCCAGGAGGGCGCCGCCGAGGACCAGGAACTGGATGACGAGCGTGAAGCGGTCGGCCGTGTAGCTGCATACGCCGGGGTCGCCGGTGAGGCAGAAAGTGGAGCGGTCACCGTCCAGCAGGGGCAGCAGCAGGAGCGCGGAGGCGGCGAGGCCCAGCACGGAAGTCCAGCCGAGCAGGTCCTTCTTGTGCTCCGCGACGAACAGGTCGGCGACGAGGACCACGAGTCCCGCGACCGCCGCGATGGTGGGCGGCGCAATGGCGAGCCAGTCGACGGACTGGACCAGCGACTCGGCCACGGGCTGGGCCAGGGAGCTCAACGGGTGCCTCCTGCGAGGAGCTGCTGCACGGCCGGGTCGGTCAGGCCGAGGAGGGTCTTCGGCCACAGTCCGGCAACGACGGTGAGGGCGACGAGCGGGGTCCAGGCCGCGAACTCGTACGTCTGGACGTCGGCGAGCTTCGGGGCTTCCTGCGGTACGGCGCCCATGCAGACGCGGCGGACCACGACGAGCAGGTACGCGGCGGTGAGCAGGGTGCCGAAGGCGCCGATCGCCATGAAGGTGAGGAAGGCCGGGCGGCTGAGGCCGGCGGCGGGCTCGAACGCGCCGAACAGCGCGAGCATCTCGCCCCAGAACCCGGCGAGCCCCGGCAGTCCGAGCGAGGCGACCGCGGCGAACGCGAGCAGGCCGCCGAAGCGCGGGGCCTTGCCGTACAGCGCGGCACCTGTCGTCTCGGCGAGGGCGTCGAGGTCGGTCGTGCCCGTACGGTCCTTCAGCGCGCCGACCAGGAAGAAGAGCAGGCCGGTGATGAGGCCGTGGGCGATGTTGGCGAACAGGGCGCCGTTCACGCCGGTCGGCGTCATCGTGGCGATGCCGAGCAGGACGAAGCCCATGTGGCCGACGGAGGAGTAGGCGATGAGGCGCTTGAGGTCGCCCTTCGCTCCCCGCTTGGCGAGGGCGAGGCAGGCCAGGGATCCGTAGATGATCCCGACGACGGCGAAGGCGGCGAGATACGGCGCGAAGTCGGCGAAGCCGTCGGGGGTGATCGGCAGCAGAATGCGGACGAACCCGTACGTTCCCATCTTCAGCAGCACGCCGGCCAGCAGGACCGAGCCGACGGTCGGCGCGGCGGTGTGGGCGTCGGGCAGCCAGCTGTGCAGCGGCCACATCGGCGTCTTGACCGCGAGCCCGATCCCGATCGCCAAAACGGCGATGACCTGCACGGATGCGGTCAGTGACCGGCCGTTGTCAGTGGCGAGTGCCACCATGTCGAATGTGCCCGCCTTGAGTCCGATCAGGAGCAGGCCGAGCAGCATGACCACGGAGCCGAGCAGCGTGAAGAGGATGAACTTCCAAGCTGCCGCGGCCCTGCCCTCGCCGCCCCAGCGGGCGATGAGGAAGTACATCGGGATCAGGACCATCTCGAAGGCGAGGAAGAAGAGGAGCAGGTCGAGGACGGCGAAGGTGGCGAGGGTGCCGGACTCCAGGACGAGCAGCAGTGCGACGAAGGCCTTCGGGGTCGGGCCCGAAGGCATCTTGAAGTACGAGTAGAGCGCGCAGAGGAAGGTCAGCAGCGCGGTCAGGACCAGAAGGGGGAGGGAGATGCCGTCGATGCCGAGGTGGAGGCGCACGTCGAGTGCGGGGATCCAGCTGATGTCCGTGCTGGCCTGCATCTTCGACGGCTGGTCGTGGTCGAAGCCGAGCGCGAGGACGATCGCGGCGATGAGGACCGCGCCAGTGACGGTGACACCGTGCCGGAGGACGGCCTGCTCGGGGGACTTCCTCTTCAGTCCGGGCGGGGCGGGCAGGAGAGCCGCGGCGGCGCCGAGGAGCGGGCCGACGACGACGAACGCCAGAAGGAACTGCATCACGGACTCGTTGATATCGATCACGCCTGCTCACGCTCCCGTGGCGACGAGGACGGCGGCAACCGCGAGGACGACGGTGCCGGCGAGCAGCGCGCTCACATAGGTCTGCACATTGCCGGTCTGGGCGCGCCGGACGGCGATGCCGAGCCAGCGGGGTAGAGCACCCGCCCCACGCACGTAGGTGTCGACGACCTCGCGGTCGAGGAACCGGACGAGACTGGCGCCGGCCTGCACCGGGCGCACGAACAACGCCCGGTACACGGCGTCGAGGTGGAAGCCGACGGCGGCGTGGCGGTGCAGCGGGCCGAGCAGGAGTCGGCCGGGGTCCGCCGGGTCGGGTGCGTAGGCGACTCCGCCGTACACGGGCGCGTGGCTGGCGATGGCCTCGGCCTCGACCTGAGCGGCGTCGCCCTCGGGGTGGGCCGCGACCGCACCCAGCGGGACGCGGGCGGCGATGGCCGTGGTGTGGCGCCAGGCCGCGTAGGTGACGATGCCGCCGATGAGGGCGACGCCCGTGCCGAGGACGGACGTGGTGAGGGTCGGGGCGAGATCGCGGCCGTCGAACCAGTCGGGCAGCGTGCGGTAGGCGAGCGCGCCGACGGCTAGGGACGGGACCGCGAGGACCCACAGCACCACGGTCATCGTCAGCGGCTGCCTGCCGTGGTCGGGTGCCTCGGCGCCCCGGCCGCGGAAGGCCAGCAGCCACAGACGCATCGCGTAGGCGGCGGTGAGCAGGGCCGTGAGCAGGCCGGCGACGAGGACGAGCCAGCCCGTGGCGCCGGGGACGCGCTCGGCGTGGCCGGTGGCGACGTGCTCGGCGGCGCCTAGGACGGACTCCTTGGAGAAGAAGCCGCTGAACGGCGGGATCGCGGCGAGCGCGAGGAGCGCCACGGTCATGGTCCAGAAGGCGTCGGGGACACGGTCGCGCAGGTGGGTCATGCGGGACATGGCGGCCAGCGAGTTGGTGCCGGCGGCGTGGATGATCACGCCCGCCGCGAGGAACAGCAGCGCCTTGAAGGCGCCGTGCGAGAGGAGGTGGAAGACGGCGGCACCGCGGTCGGCGACGGCGAGGGCGCCGGTCATGTAGCCGAGCTGGCCGATCGTCGAGTAGGCGAGGACGCGCTTGATGTCGTCCTGTGCGAGCGCGGCGAGGCCCGAGCCGATCATCGTGACGGCGGCCATGACGGCGAGGACGATCATCGCGGCCTGGGATGCCTCGAAGACCGGGAGGAGACGGGCGATGAAGTAGACACCGGCGGCGACCATCGTCGCGGCGTGGATCAGCGCGGAGACGGGAGTCGGGCCCGCCATCGCGTCGGGGAGCCAGGTGTGCAGCGGGAACTGCGCGGACTTGCCGGCCACGCCTGCGAGGAGCAGCAGGGCGATCAGCGTCGGGTGGTCGAGTCCACCGCTCGCGACGGTGCCGAGGACCTTCGTGATGCGGAAGGACCCGGCGTCGGTGGCGAGCGCGAACAGGCCGATGAGGAAGGGGACGTCACCGAGCTTGGTGACCAGGAAGGCCTTGATGGAGGCGGCGCGGGCCTCCGGGGTCTCCCAGTAGTGGCCGACCAGGAAGTACGAGCAGATGCCCATGATCTCCCAGCCGACCAGCAGCACCATCAGGTCGCCGGAGTAGACGACGAGCAGCATCGCGGAGGTGAAGAGGGAGACGAGCGCGGCGTACGAGGGGTAGCGCGGGTCCTCGCGGAGGTAGCCCGTCGAGTAGATCTGCACGCAGGTCGCGACGACGCCGACCAGGACGGCGACGAGGGCGGCGAATCCGTCGATGTACAGCGCGAGTTCGATCGGGACCGAGCCCGTGGGTGTGAGCTCGGTGGCGGCGTTGATCGCCTGGTCGCCGCCCTGGCGCAGGGCGACCACCGCGGCGAGCACGAGGGACGCGAGCGTCGGCAGGACGGCGAGCGGGCGGACGAAGCCGGGGGCGGTGCGGCCCAGGAGCAGGCCGGCCGCGGCGCCGAGGAACGGAAGGAGGGGGACGAGTACGGCGAGGGTGGTCGTGGTCACGCGGTGGCCTCAGCCTTCTCGGCCTGCGGGGCCGTGGAGGCGTCGCGGTCGGGGCCGTCGTCGTCGTGGCTCTCGGCGGTGTCGCGGAGCTTGTCGATGTCCGAGGTGCCGCGGTTGCGGTAGACGGCGAGGACGATCGCCAGGCCGATGCCGATCTCGGCGGCGGCGATGGTGATCGTGAACAGGGTCAGGGCCTGGCCGGAGTGCAGGGTCTCCTCGGCGGTCTTGCTGAGCCAGACGTCGAAGGCGACCAGGTTGAGGTTGACGGCGTTGAGCATCAACTCGACCGACATCAGGACCAGGATCGCGTTGCGGCGGGCGAGGACGCCGTACAGGCCGGTGCAGAACAGGAGGGCGGAGAGTACGGCGGGATAGGCGAGGTGCATCAGCGGGCGCCTTCCTGCTCGGCCGGATCGGTTCCCTGTACCGGCTTGTTCCGCCCGATCGGGTGATTACGGGAATCTGGGACGGATGAGGAACCACCGGTCACGGCACGGGAGTTCACAGGGGGAGAGCCCGACTCCGTCTTCGCCTTGCGGGACAGGACGATCGCCCCGACCAGGGCGGTGAGGAGGAGGACTGAGAGGGCCTCGAAGGGGAGGACCCAGTTCTGGAAGAGGCTCTCGCCGGTGGCCCTGGTGGAGCCTGCGGCGGGGCCGTCGAGGTCGATCCAGGTCGCGCGGAAGGCGTCGACGACCACCCAGATCAGGGTGGCCGCGGCGGCGACGGCCACGGTGAGGGCGGCCCAGCGGTTGCCGGAGTCGGCGTCCGGGGAGCGGCCGATGGGGGCCTTGGTGAGCATCAGACCGAACAGAAGGAGGACGACGACGGAACCGACGTAGATGAGGACCTGTACCCAGGCGATGAACTCGGCGGTGAGCAGGAGGTACTCGACGGCGAGGCCGCCCAGGGTGACCACCAGCCACAGGGCGGCGTGCACCAGCTGCCGGGTGGTGACGGTGACCAACGCGGCGCCGAAGGTGACCAGGCCGACGAGGAGGAAGGCGATCTCGACGCCGGTCGGGGAAAGGAAGCCGTGGGTCTGATCGGCTGCCGTGGTCGTGGCGTGCGCCGCTGTGGCGCCGACTGCGGCGAGGCTCACGACTCTCCCTCCTGCGGTTCGGCAGGCTCGGCCTGGGCGGCCGCCTGGGCGGTTGCCAGCTTCTCGGCGGTCTTGCGGGCGGCGGCGATCTCCTTGGGCTCCTCCGCGCCGGGGTCGAGAGCGGGCGGGGCCGGGACGGTCCACATCCACTCACGGAGCTTGTCGCGTTCGTGGGTGAGTTCGTGGATGTCGGTCTCGGCGTACTCGAACTCCGGGGACCAGAACAGCGCGTCGAAAGGACAGACCTCGATGCAGATACCGCAGTACATGCACAGGGAGAAGTCGATGGCGAAGCGGTCGAGGACGTTGCGGCTGCGTTCGCGGCCACCGGGGGTCGCCGCCGGGACGGTCTCCTTGTGGGAGTCGATGTAGATGCACCAGTCCGGGCACTCGCGGGCGCAGAGCATGCAGACCGTGCAGTTCTCCTCGAACAGACCGATCACACCGCGGGTGCGGGGCGGGAGGTCGGGCTGGGCGTCCGGGTACTGCGCGGTGACGGACTTCCTCGTCATCGTGCGGAGGGTGACGGCCAGGCCCTTGGCCAGGCCACTACCGGGGACCGACAGGCGGGGCCGCCCGGAGGGCGTCGTTGAGGGGCTGTGGTCGGGTGACGGGCGGGACATGGTTACTGGATCACCACCTTCACGACGCCGGTGAGGGCGATCTGGGCGAGGGAGAGGGGGACGAGGAGGGTCCAGGAGAGCTTCTGGAGCTGGTCCTCGCGCAGACGGGGGTAGGTGACGCGGAGCCAGATCACGATGAAGGCGAGGACCGCCGTCTTCAGCAGGGTCCAGACCCAGCCGAGGCCGTCGGCGCCCCAGGGTCCATGCCAGCCGCCCAGGAAGAGGACGGTGGTCAGGCCGCACAGGACGACGATTCCGGCGTACTCGGCGAGGAGGAAGAGGGCGAAGCGGAGACCGGTGTACTCGGTGTAGGCGCCGAAGATGATCTCCGAGTCGGCGACGGGCATGTCGAAGGGCGGGCGTTGGAGTTCGGCGAGGCCGGCGACGAAGAAGACGATCGCGCCGACGATCTGCCAGGGCAGCCACCACCACTCGAAGGCGTCAACGATGCCGGGGAGGGAGACGGTGCCGGCCGCCATCGCGACGGAGGCGGCGGTCAGCAGCATCGGGAGTTCGTAGGCGAGGAGCTGGGCGGCGGTACGCAGGCCGCCGAGAAGGGAGAACTTGTTGGCGGAGGCCCAGCCGGCCATGAGCGAGCCGAGGACGCCTACGCCCATGACGGCGAGGACGAAGAAGATGCCGGCGTCGATGACCTCGCCGACCGCGCCCTCGCCCGGGCCGATGGGGATGGCGAGGAGGACGAGCAGGTACGGGAGGAGGGCCACGGCGGGGGCCAGCTGGAAGATACGGCGGTCCGCTCCCGCCGGGACAATGTCTTCCTTCTGTGCGAACTTCACGCCGTCGGCGACGAGCTGGGCCCAGCCGTGGAAGCCGCCGACGTACATCGGGCCGAGGCGGCCCTGCATGTGGGCCATCACCTTGTGCTCGGTCTGACCGATGATGAGGGGAAAGGTGAGGAAGACGACGAAGACGATCAGGAGTCGCAGGGTGACGTCGAGTGCGTCGTTCACTGCGGGCCTCCGGCGGGGTCGGTGGGGCCGTCGGTGGGGTGGGTGAGGTCGGTGGGGTTGGTGAGATCGGTGGGGGCTGGCGAGTCCGCGTCCGCGGGGGTTGTCGTGGATTCGGACGGGGCGGGCTCGCGGGGAGCAGCACCGAGGGCTCGCTGGGCTTCGGTGGGCTCTTCGCCGGGTGCCGGGGTCTGGTCGGGGGTTACGGCCTGATCGGCTTCAGGTTCGTGCGTGACTTCAGGTTCGTGCGTGACTTCAGGTTCGTGCGCGACTTCGGGGGCGTCCGCGACTTCGGGGGCATCCGCGGTGGGCGGGCCGGACTCGCCAGGCTCGGACTGTGGCTCGGGCCGATCGGAGGCTGACTCCGACCGCGGCTCGTTTGCAGGGCGGGGCTCGCGGTCGGGATGCGTCTCGTGGCCAGAATGCGACTCGTGGTCGGGGCGAGGCTCGGCTTCGGCATCCGGTTGAGTCACGTCGGTCGCGGGCGCCGCGGAAGTCACGGGCTTCGTGCCGGTCTCCGGCGCAGGCTCGGCCTTGGTCTCCGGCGCAGGCTCGGCCTCGTCCACCGGCGCTGGGTCGGCCTCGTCCACCGGCGTCCGCTCGGCCTTGGTCTCCGGCGCCGGCTCGGCCGCGGCCTGCGGCTCGGGCTCAAGTTCAGCTCGTCCCTGGGGTTCGGGCACGTCGAAGGCTGGGCGGGCGTGGTGCCAAGGGGCGTCCGGGCTGCGGGGAGCCGTGGGGGGCTTCGGAGTGGTCGAGCGGGTCGCGGGCGGGGTGGCTTGGCCGTCCGCATCCACCGGCGTTGCGTCGGATGCCGTTGTGTCGGACGCTGCGGCGCCGGAAGCGGCACCCTGGCTCGCTGAACCCTCCGAGGCGCTGCGTGATCGGCGGGTTCCGGTCGGGGTGGAGCCCGTCCCAGGGCGCTGTGATGCCGAGCCCTCACCCGCGCTACGGGAACGCCGGGTCGGCGGCGGGGTACTGCTCGCGGTCGCGGAGGTGCCGGGCGGGGCCGTGTTCTGGCCATCGCCCGCTCCGCGCTCCTCCACTCCCGCACCCGTCGGGTCCGCGGACCCCTCGGCCCGCTGGCTCGCAGAGCCCTCGCCGGCGCTCCGCGCGCGGCGTGGCGAGGCCGCTGTCCCGGACACGGTCGGCTGCGTGCCGGCACTCGCCGGAGACGCGCCTGCCTCCGTCGCGGGCTCGGTACCCGCCGGAGACGCACCCGCCTCCGTCGCGGACTCGGCCCCCGCAGTGGCGGCCTGGCTGACCGAACCCTCGGCAGCCGTACGAGCACGCCGCGCCGAACTACCCGCCACGGGAGCTCCACCCGCCGAAGCCGAACCCTCCCCAGGAGCCCCGCTCTCCGGGACCGAACCCCCTGCAGGAGCCCCGCTCTCGGAAGCCGCGGACGCCGCCCCCTGCTGACTGACCGACCCTTCCGCCGCCGTACGAGCACGCCGCGCCCCTGCCGCCGGTGCTCCAGCCTCAGACGCGCCCACCTGGCTCGCCGAACCCTCGGCAGCCGTGCGAGCACGCCGCGCCGTACTACCCGCCACGGGAGCTCCACCCGCCGAAGCTGAACCCTCCGCAGGAACTCCACCCGTCGGCGCCGCAGCCTCAGACGCGCCCGTCTGGCTGGCCGAACCCTCCGCCGCCGTACGAGCACGCCGCACCGGCCGCTCCCCCGCCGCCCGTGCCGGGCGATCCCCGGCCGCGCGGCCCGCGCCCCTGGCCGGGCGGGCCGGGGCAGGGGGGAGTTGGCCCTTCAGGGGGCCCCATTCGTTCGGGTCGGGGACGCCGGGGGGCAGCATCTGGCGACGCTTCGGGCCGCCGTGCTCGGACTCGCCAGGCTCCTTGGCGCCGGGCCAGGCCTTGGCCACGCGGGCTGCCAGGACGAAGTCCTTGCGGAGGGGGTGGCCCTCGAAGTTCTCCGGGAGGAGCAGGTGGTCCAGGGCGGGGTGGTCGGCGAACAGTACGCCGAACATCTCGTGCGTCTCTCGTTCGTGCCAGGCCGCGCCCGCGTAGACGCCCACCGCCGAGGGCAGCGTCGGTGACTCGTGCGGGACCGTCGTACGTAGCAGCAGGCGCCGTACCGGAGAGAGAGCGGCGACGTGGGCAGCGACGCGGAAGCCCGTGCCCGGTTCGTCGACCGCGCTCAGCCAGTCGAAGTAGGTGCAGCCCAGCTCGTCACGGGCCGTCTCCAGCGCCGCGATCCAGGATGTCGGGGGTACGTCGACCGTCAGGACCTCGTACGACTCCTCAGCCGTGGCCTCCGAGCCGAAGAGGTCCTCGACGGGAGCGGGCAGCCAGCCGATCGTCGTCATCGGGCCGCCTCCCCCGCACTGCCAGTACCACCGGCCCCGGCAGCACCACCAGTACCAACAGTCCTGCTACCCCCACCAGCACCGCTGTCACCACCGGCCCCCGCCACCTCCGGCCCCCGCACCAGCCCACTCTGCAGCGCCGCCGTCGACGGACGCCCCGTCCCACCCCCGTACCGCTCCCCCAGCGACTCCCGCGCGATCTTCTCCTGGAGCTTCAGGATCCCCTGGAGCAGGGCCTCGGGGCGCGGCGGGCAGCCGGGGACGTACACGTCCACCGGGATGATCTGGTCGACGCCCTTGGTGACGGAGTAGGAGTCCCAGTAAGGGCCGCCGCAGTTGGAGCAGGCCCCGAAGGAGATGACGTACTTCGGCTCGGGCATCTGTTCGTACAGACGCTTCACGGCCGGGGCCATCTTGTCGGTCACCGTGCCGGAGACGACCATCAGGTCGGCCTGCCGGGGACCCGGGGCGAAGGGGATCACGCCGAGGCGGATGAAGTCGTGGCGGGCCATCGACGCGGCGATGAACTCGATCGCGCAGCAGGCGAGGCCGAAGTTGAAGACCCAGAGCGAGTAGCGGCGGCCCCAGTTGAGGATCACCTTCATCGGCTCGGGCGCAAGACGGGCCAACGCGCCCAGCCGCTTCGGCTCCGGGAGCAGAACCGGCTGCCCACTGGTGTCTGGCGTCACGTCCGTGCTGGTGTCTGGCGTCACGTCCATGCCAGGACGCCCTTCTTGTATGCGTAGAGCAGGCCCACGGCCAGGAAGCCGAGGAAGACGAACATCTCGACGAGCGTGGTCGCGCCGTAGCCGGGGTCGGCGAAGACCGTCGCCCAGGGGAAGAGGAAGATCGAGTCGATGGCGAAGATCACGTACAGGAAGGCGTACACGTAGTAGCGGACCTGGGTGTGGGCCCAGCCCTCGCCGACGGGGTCGACGCCGCATTCGTACGTCATCAGCTTCTCGGGCGTGGGGACCACCGGGCGCAGCAGTCGGCCCGCCCCGAAGGCGACGGCGACGAACAGCACGCCGATGGCGGCTAGCAGTCCGACGACCGAGTAGGACTGGAAGTAGTCCGCCGAGACGACGACGTAGTGCGCATCCGCCGCGACGACGACGGTCTGTTCCGACACGTCCGCCCCTCGCTCCCTGACCTCATGACCGATGCCCCAGGAAACAGGCCCTGAGACCAGTGTCCTGCGTTATGTGAACTCGTGAACTACCGGGATCACGTGAACTACTGGGATCACGTGAACATCGGTGATCCCGCGAACAACGGTGATCTCGTGAACACCACTGTTCGACGATCTGTACGCACGGGAGTCTAGGCCCTGCTAAAGACACCGTAAGCAGCCCGTCACGCGTTGAGATCTCGTCGAGATGCGACGGCCGGGTGCGGAGCCCGCTGGGAGGTGCGCGGCCCGGTCGAGTCGCGGGGTGGGGTTTTCCCCCGGAAGATCGCGGAGGTCCGCCTCATGGCGCGGCGGCGCACCGCGCGGCACGCTAGCCCATATGACCGAACGCCCCAGCCCATCGCGGGACGCCGCCGGGCGGCCCGACAGCGGCCGACCACCGCTGCCACCTGCCCGTTTCGCCTACGACCGGACCACCTGGAAGGAGATCGCGCACCTCCTGGCGAACCTTCCGGTGTCGGTGCTCGGCTTCGTCTACGTCACGACCGTGCTGTTCACCGGCGCCCTTCTGACGCTGACAGTGATCGGGGTCCCGCTGCTCGCGGCCGGACTGATCGGCGCGCGGCAGCTGGGCAAGCTGGAGCGGGCACGCGCGCGTGGGCTGCTCGGAGTGCGGGTGGACGAGCCGAGTCCGCTGCCGTTGCGCGGCGGCAGGGACGGCTTCTTCCCGCAGCTGTGGCAGGCGGTGAAGGACCCGGTCGGCTGGCGGACGATCCTGTACGACTTCATCCGGCTCCCTTGGGGAATCCTCACCTTCGCCATCACGCTGACCTCGCTGTTCGTGCTGTGGCCGGTACTGCCGTTCATCGCGCGCGGCCTGGCCAACGCGGACCGGGCGATGGTGCGCGGCCTGCTGTCGCCCTCCGACGAGTTGGAGCGCCGTATCGCCGAACTGGAGTCGGACCGTGGGGTCGTGGTGGACACGGCCGCCGCCGATCTGCGCCGCATCGAGCGCGACCTGCACGACGGCGCCCAGGCCCGTCTCGTCAGCCTCGCCATGGGGCTGGGCCTGGCCAAGGAGAAGCTCCTGGAGGACCCCGACCATGCCGCCGCGATGGTCGCGGAGGCGCACGGTGAGGTGAAGCTGGCCTTGCAGGAGCTGCGCGACCTGGCCCGCGGCATCCATCCGGCCGTCCTGACCGACCGCGGCTTGGACGCCGCCCTGTCGGCGGTCGCCTCGCGCTGCACGGTGCCGGTGAAGGTGACCGTCGATCTGCCGTCCAGACCGGCCGCGGCCATCGAGGGCATCGCCTACTTCACCGTCTCCGAGCTGCTGCAGAACATCAGCAAGCACAGCGGGGCGAAGACGGCGTCGGTCGATGTGTGGCGGTCGGAGAACCGGCTGCTCATACAGGTGTGGGACGACGGTGGCGGGGGCGCGCGCCTCGTCGGCGGTGGGGGCATGCGCGGGCTGGCCGACCGGCTGGACGCCGTGGACGGCCTGTTCGTCATCGAGTCACCGCTGGGCGGTCCTACGACGGTGGCCGCGGAGCTGCCCTGGCGGGACCGCGCCCTCGGGCAGGGGTAGGGAAAACCCCCCGTTCAAGACGCCGACGGCCTCCATGTTGCGCGGACCTGCGGCCTAGCAGGGTGGAGATAGGACGGCACAGCCCCGGCGGGGCTGACGGGACGAGGAGAATGGACGACGCCGATGGCCACGGAGTACGGACAGGGTTACGGGCAGGGGCTCGGTCTCCCCGAGCGCGGCCTTCCCGAGTACGGCGGCGAGCGACGGCACCGGCTACCGGCCGGGCTGCGGGCGCCGTTCGAGGCGCGCAGCTGGCGCGAGTTCGGGTACGTGCTGCTGAGCCTGCCGATCAGCATCGTGCTGTTCGTGTACGCCATCACGATGGTGTCGCTGGGCGCCGGACTGCTGGTGACGTTCCTCGGCATACCGGTACTGGCGGCGGCCCTGGCCGGCTGCCGCGCCTTCGGGGCGCTGGAGCGAGCACGCGCGCGTGCGCTGCTGGACCTGGAGGTGGCGGACCCGGAGCCGCTGCGGATGCGGCGGCGCGGCTTCATCGCGTGGGTGGGCGCCGTCCTGAAGAGCGGGACATCATGGCGGACGTTGCTGTACGCGGTGCTGCACTTCCCATGGGCGGTGTTCTCCTTCGTCGTCGCCGTGAACGTCTGGGCGTACGGCTGGGCGCTGCTGACGTATCCGCTGTGGTTCTGGGTCTTCCCGGTGTGGGCCGGTCAGGACGGCCTTCAGCTGTACGGCGACCAGACCCACGGCATCTACCTCGACAACCCCTTCGAGATCACGGTCACCGCCCTCGTAGGCCTGCTCTTCACACTGGCCACGCCTTGGATCGTGCGGGCGCTGACGATGGTCGACCGGCTGATGGTGCACGGCCTGCTGGGGCCGTCTCGGCTGGCCACGCGCGTGGTGGAGTTGGAGTCGGATCGCGGTGTCGTCGTCGATACGGCCGCCGCCGACCTGCGTCGCATCGAGCGCGACCTGCATGACGGTGCCCAGGCCCGCCTGGTCGCCCTGGCCATGGACCTGGGCCTCGCGAAGGAGAAGCTGGCGGAGGATCCGCAGGCGGCGGCACGGATGGTCGACGAGGCACACGGCGAGGTGAAGACGGCGCTGCAGGAACTGCGCGACCTGGCCCGTGGGATACACCCGGCCGTGCTGACGGACCGGGGGCTGGACGCCGCTCTGTCGGCGGTGGCCTCGCGCTGCACGGTGCCGGTGGAGGTGCAGGTCGACGTGGAGGAGCGGCCGGTGCCGGCGATCGAGGGGATCGCGTACTTCACGGTGTCCGAACTGCTCCAGAACATCAGCAAGCACTCGCAGGCCACCTGGGCGGCCGTGGATGTGTGGCGGGTGGAGAACCGGCTGATGCTGCAGGTCGTGGACAACGGGATCGGTGGCGCGGACGTCTCCGGGGGATCAGGCCTTGCGGGGCTGGCGGAGCGGCTGGACGCGGTGGACGGGATATTGGTCGCGGATTCGCCGGTCGGCGGGCCCACGCGGATTACGGCGGAGCTTCCCTGGCGGACTGTGTAGGGACCATGCCGTTCAACGCAAAGATCGTGCGGTCAGACGCAGGGACCGTGTAGTCAGCGCAGTCAGACGAATGCCATGGCCTGGAGGCGGACCTCGTCCGCCTCCAGGCCGTCGTCACGCCCCCTATGCCCCAGAGCCCTTCGCCTCCTTCGTGCACACGCGATCCGAACTGGGTCGGGCGGGTTATCCACAGGCCCGGTGCGGAGAAGCCGATCGCGGGATACTGAGGTCGCGAGGACAACAGGGCCGGGGGACGCTCGGCCGAATGCCAAGGCGCGGGGGGCCGAGGATCGTGGAGGACAGGGTGCGGGTGGTCATCGCCGAGGACTCGGTGCTGCTCAGGGAGGGGCTGACCCGGCTGTTGACCGACCTTGGGCACGAGGTCGTGGCGGGGGTCGGAGACGGCGAGGCGCTGATCAAGACCATCACGGAGCTGGACGGTCAGGGAGAGCTGCCGGATGTGGTGGTGGCGGATGTGCGGATGCCGCCCACACATACCGACGAAGGGGTGCGGGCGGCCGTGCAGCTACGCAAGGCGCACCCGGGACTCGGGGTGCTCGTGCTGTCGCAGTACGTGGAGGAGCGGTACGCCACGGAACTGTTGGCGGGTTCCAGCCGTGGCGTGGGCTATCTGCTCAAGGACCGGGTCGCCGAGGTTCGTGAGTTCGTGGACGCCGTTGTGCGGGTGGCCGAGGGGGGTACGGCTCTGGACCCGGAGGTCGTCGCCCAGCTGCTGGGCCGCAGCCGCAAGCAGGACGTGCTCGCCGGGCTCACCCCGCGGGAGCGGGAGGTGCTGGGGCTGATGGCCGAGGGACGGACCAACTCGGCGATCGCGCGGCAGCTGGTGGTGAGCGACGGCGCCGTCGAGAAGCACGTCAGCAACATCTTCCTCAAGCTCGGGCTGTCCCAGAGCGACGGGGATCACCGCCGTGTTCTCGCGGTTCTCACCTATCTGAACTCCTGACGGTCGGACACCGTGTCAGTCAAATGGGTGACCGCTCCCGCGGCACCCGGCGAGCAGGCACGAAACCCGCCGCGCAGGCAGGAGCACGGCAACCGAACAAAGAGCAAGGAGCGTCTTCAGAAGAAGCGCCGGGGGGCGTGTAAACCATGACAAGTCAGGGTGGCGAACCGTCTCAAATCCACGTCCGTCATGCGAATGGCCCAGGGAGGGCGACCTTTGCGGACGTAGGGTTGATCCTGGGAAGGCTTGCGGGAAGGCCATGCCCAGACAGCCGCCTCGAAGGAGGTCCAGTTCAGTGACCAGCCAGGTCAGTAGCCCAGCGGAGCAGGCCGACGAAGCCGTCGTGGGAGAGCAGCGCAAACCGGCAGGGACGAAGAACGTCCGCCGGCTGGACCGGGTGATCATTCGTTTCGCGGGGGACTCGGGCGACGGTATGCAGCTCACCGGCGACCGCTTCACCTCGGAAACGGCGACCTTCGGCAACGACCTGTCGACGCTGCCGAACTTCCCGGCCGAGATCCGGGCCCCCGCCGGCACGCTGCCGGGTGTGTCCTCCTTCCAGTTGCACTTCGCCGATCACGACATCCTGACCCCGGGCGACGCGCCGAACGTGCTGGTCGCGATGAACCCGGCGGCCCTGAAGGCCAACATCGGCGATCTGCCGCGCGGCGCGGAGATCATCGTCAACACGGACGAGTTCACCAAGCGCGCGATGCAGAAGGTGGGCTACGACAGCAGCCCCTTGGAGGACGGTTCGCTCGACGGCTACAGCCTCCACCCGGTGCCGCTGACAACGTTGACCGTCGAGGCGCTGAAGGAGTTCGACCTCACGCGCAAGGAGGCCGAGCGCAGCAAGAACATGTTCGCGCTGGGCCTGCTGAGCTGGATGTACCACCGGCCGACCGAGGGCACCGAGAAGTTCCTGACCTCGAAGTTCGCCAAGAAGCCCGACATCGCGGCGGCGAATATCGCGGCCTTCCGCGCGGGCTGGAACTTCGGCGAGACGACCGAGGACTTCGCCGTCTCCTACGAGATCGCCCCGGCCACCACGGCCTTCCCGGTCGGCACCTACCGGAACATCTCCGGGAACCTCGCCCTGTCCTACGGGCTGGTCGCCGCGTCCCAGCAGGCGGACCTGCCGCTGTTCCTGGGCTCGTACCCGATCACGCCGGCGTCGGACATCCTGCACGAGCTGAGCAAGCACAAGAACTTCGGCGTACGGACCTTCCAGGCCGAGGACGAGATCGCCGGCATCGGCGCGGCGCTGGGGGCAGCCTTCGGCGGCTCGCTCGCGGTGACCACGACCTCCGGTCCGGGCGTGGCCCTGAAGTCGGAGAGCATCGGGCTCGCGGTGTCGCTGGAACTGCCGCTGCTGGTGATCGACATCCAGCGCGGCGGGCCCTCGACCGGTCTGCCCACCAAGACCGAGCAGGCGGACCTGCTCCAGGCGATGTTCGGCCGCAACGGCGAGGCGCCGGTGCCGATCGTCGCCCCGTGCACCCCGGGGGACTGCTTCGACGCGGCTCTGGAGGCGGCACGGATCGCTCTGACCTACCGCACGCCGGTGATGCTGCTGTCCGACGGCTACCTGGCCAACGGCTCCGAGCCCTGGCGCATCCCGGACCTGGACGAGCTGCCGGACCTGACCGTGCAGTTCGCCCAGGGGCCGAACCACACCCTGGAGGACGGCACCGAGGTCTTCTGGCCGTACAAGCGCGACCCTCAGACCCTGGCCCGGCCGTGGGCGATCCCGGGCACGCCGGGTCTGGAGCACCGGATCGGCGGCATCGAGAAGGAGGACGGCACGGGCAACATCTCGTACGCCCCGGCCAACCACGACTTCATGGTCCGCACCCGCCAGGCCAAGATCGACGGCGTCGAGGTGCCCGACCTTGAGGTCGACGACCCGCACGAGGCGAAGACGCTGGTGCTGGGCTGGGGATCGACGTACGGCCCGATCACGGCGGCCGTCCGCCGCCTGCGCAACGCCGGCGAGTCGATCGCGCAGGCGCATCTGCGTCACCTGAACCCGTTCCCGCGCAACCTGGGCGAGGTACTCGGACGCTACGAGAAGGTGGTGATCCCCGAGATGAACCTCGGCCAGCTCGCCACCCTGGTCCGGGCGAAATACCTGGTGGACGCCCACTCGTACAACCAGGTCAACGGCATGCCGTTCAAGGCGGAACAGCTCGCCAAGGCTCTCAAGGAGGCCATCGATGCCTGAGACGTCCGCGGAAGGCACGGGCACGATCGAGGCACTCTCACTCGTCCCCAAGGCCGAGGCCCGCCAGTCCATGAAGGACTTCAAGTCCGATCAGGAAGTGCGCTGGTGCCCCGGCTGCGGTGACTACGCGATCCTCGCCGCGGTCCAGGGCTTCATGCCGGAACTGGGCCTGGCCAAGGAGAACATCGTCTTCGTTTCGGGCATCGGCTGTTCGTCGCGCTTCCCGTATTACATGAACACGTACGGCATGCACTCCATCCACGGCCGCGCCCCGGCGATCGCGACGGGCCTGGCCACCTCGCGCCGGGATCTGTCGGTGTGGGTGGTCACGGGCGACGGCGACGCGCTGTCGATCGGCGGCAACCATCTGATCCACGCCCTGCGTCGCAACGTCAACCTCAAGATCCTGCTGTTCAACAACCGGATCTACGGCCTGACGAAGGGCCAGTACTCCCCGACCTCCGAGGTCGGCAAGATCACCAAGTCGACGCCGATGGGCTCGCTGGACGCGCCCTTCAACCCGGTGTCCCTTGCGATCGGCGCGGAGGCGTCCTTCGTGGCCCGCACGGTGGACTCCGACCGCAAGCACCTCACCCAGGTGCTGCGCGAGGCGGCCGCCCACAAGGGGACGGCGCTGATCGAGATCTACCAGAACTGCAACATCTTCAACGACGGCGCCTTCGAGGTCCTCAAGGACAGGCAGCAGGCGGAGGAGGCGGTGATCCGCCTCGAACACGGGCAGCCGATCCGCTTCGGCGCGGACGGTTCGCGCGGCGTCGTGCGCGACGCACAGACGGGTGACCTGAAGGTCGTCACGGTGACCCCGGAGAACGAGTCGCAGATCCTGGTCCATGACGCCCACTCCGCGTCCCCGACCACGGCCTTCGCCCTGTCCCGCCTGGCCGACCCTGACACCCTGCACCACACGCCGATCGGTGTGTTCCGTGCGGCGGACCGTCCGGTGTACGACACGCAGATGGCCGACCAGCTGGACTCGGCGATCGAGCAGAACGGCAAGGGGGATCTGGCGGCGCTGCTCGCTGGTGGGGACACCTGGACGGTTGTGGGCTGACCGGCTCCGTCGACCGGCTTCTCCGAGCAGGCTCGAACAGGGTCGAGGGCCTGGGTGCCGTACGGCGCCCAGGCCCTCGGCGTGAGGCAACAGGCGTCAGGCGTCGGGGATGTCCTTCTTGGCGCGGATGAGGGTGTCCCGGGTGATGACGACGATGCGTTCGTAGTCCGCTCGGGCAGCGTCCGAGGGCAGATGGGGGTCGAGGGCGTCGGTCGCTTCGGTGCCGATGACGGCGAAGTTGCCGTCGGACAGTTCAAAGAGGTCGGGACAGGTCTCGCCGGAGTAGCTGCCCCGCTGACGAGGGGGATCCCCGAGGCGGCGGACGATGATGCCGACGGACTGGTTCTCGATGCGCGCCAAGTGCGGGCCCCTCTCGGGGCCGCGAGACCCCGAATCTCACAGGGGCGGCCATAACGATTGCCGGACCCTGGGGTCACGGTGACCCGGGGGTTTCTTCCAACCTGAGGCGGAATCATTGATGACCTGGGCGACACGCCCCTCATAAACCACTCTTTCGAGTGAATGCAGCGCCGAACTGTTCGATCAGGGTGGCGTGGCTTCGGTGCCGGGTCCGACGATCCACCACTCGTCGGGGTCGTCCGCCAGCTCGTCGATCATGGCGTCGACGGCCCTGCCGACCCGCGCCTCCAGCGACTCCGCGGGCAGGCTCCGGCGGTGCTCGACCGTTCGTTCCCAGTACTCGGCGAAGACCTTGTTGCGGCACAGGACCCGCAGGGTGCCGAGTAGTTCGTCCCAGTCCATCGCGCCGACCCGGTGGGCGAGCAGCAGGATCCCCCACTCGCGGTTGGCGTAGAGCATCGCGCGGCGCTTGCGCTCCGAGATGTCGGTGAGTGTGCTGACGGCGGTGGCGAGCGTGGGATCGTCGATCGCCCGGTCCAGCTGATCCACGACGAGGCGGTAGTGCTGGATCAGGTTCGCGCGGTGGATCTCCTCGGTCATGAGCGTGACCTGACGCAGGAGGCCGACCATGATGTCCTCCTGCCTCCGACGGCGGCGCGCCTCGCGCGCGAACGGGGCCCGTAACCGACCAAAGCCCGCCGCTACCGCAGAACCGATCCTGCTGGCCCGCGCGGCCGGAATCTGTGTGGCCATGTCAAGCAATCCCCCTGGATCCGGTGGCCGCGCACCGAAGGGCGGATCGTGGGCGGGCGCGCGGTGGGCGTTGCACTCCGCACCCAGCCTGCCCGCCGGCTCAAGGCAGCGTGGGAGGCGGAGAGGGGGCGCATGGAAGGACGTGTCTCGCATGTCGACCAACGCCCTGACATATGTGTGCCCTCAGGCGCCGTCGACATGCCTTCGAGCGGAC
Source organism: Streptomyces sp. NPDC051738 (assembly GCF_044453205.1). Classification (NCBI taxonomy): domain Bacteria; kingdom Bacillati; phylum Actinomycetota; class Actinomycetes; order Kitasatosporales; family Streptomycetaceae; genus Streptomyces; species Streptomyces sp. NPDC051738. The sequence goes on from NZ_JBITCM010000020.1 coordinate 25,586, forward strand.
CCCGGAAGCCGGCGTCAGCCCTGCTCGGAGCGACCCTTTCGCGCGTCGTACACCTCCCGCGCCTTCTGCACCTCCCCCATCCGGTCCTTGGTCCACAGCGCCAGCCCGCGCACCTGTTCCGCCGCCTCGCGGCCCAGGTCGGTCAGGGAGTAGTCGACCCTCGGCGGGATCACCGGCTTCGCGTCGCGGTGGACGAGGCCGTCGCGCTCCAGGGTCTGGAGGGTCTGGGTGAGCATCTTCTCGCTCACCCGGCCGATCGCCCTGCGCAGTTCGCTGAAGCGGTAGGGGCGTTCCAGGAGTTCGATCAGCACGAGGACGCCCCAGCGACTGGTGACGTGCTCCAGGACCAGTCGGTAGGGGCACATCGCCTCGCCGAGGTCGTATTTGTTCGACGCTGCACTCGATGGCGCACTCGACGGCGCGCACGAAGTCCCACTCGAGTTCGCACTCGGGTTCGCACTCGACGCCGCACTCTTCGTCTTCTTCGTCGCGCCTGCCACGGTACTTACGGCCATGCAAGTACCTTACTTCAAAGTGGGTACTTTCGCTCAGTTAGTGCACCTCCTAGGGTTAGTGCCAACGCACCCCACAAGGAGTTCTGATCATGAGCATCGTCGTCACCGGAGCCACCGGACACCTGGGCCGCCACGTCGTGGAGCAGCTACTGGAGAAGGTTCCGGCCGACCAGGTCACCGCTGTCGTCCGCACCCCCGAGAAGGTCGCCGACTTCGCCGAGCGCGGCGTGAAGATCGCCGTCGCCGACTACAACGCCCCCGAGACCTTCGACGGGCTCTTCGCGGCCGGCGACAAGGTGCTGCTCATATCCGGCAGCGAGGTCGGCAACGACCGCGTCGGACAGCACCAGGTCGTCATCGACGCCGCCAAGGCCGCCGGCGTAGCGCTGCTCGCCTACACCAGCGCCCCCGGCAGCCTGACGGCCGCGCTCGCCGACGACCACCGGGGCACCGAGAAGGCGCTCCTCGCGTCCGGCCTGCCGTACGCGCTGCTGCGCAACGGCTGGTACCACGAGAACTACACGGAGAACCTGGCCCCGGTCCTCCAGTACAACGCGGTCACCCACGCCGCCGGCGCCGGCCGCGTCTCCTCCGCCTCCCGCGCCGACTACGCGGCCGCCGCGGTCGCCGTGCTGACCGGCGAGGGGCACGAGAACAAGACGTACGAGCTGGGCGGCGACGTCGCCTGGAGCTTCGACGAGTACGCCGCCGAGCTGAGCCGGCACACCGGCAAGGAGATCGCCAACAACGTCGTTCCGGCCGAGGCCCTCGTCGGGATCCTGACCGGCGCCGGGCTCCCCGAGCCGCTCGCCGCGATCCTGGCCGGCGTGGACGCCTCCATCGAGAAGGGCGAGCTGGTCGTGGACAGCGGGGACCTGTCCCGGCTGGCCGGCCGTCCGACCACTCCGCTCGCCGACGCGATCGCGGCCGCGGTCAAGGGCTGACCCCGCCCCCGCGCCCGTATCGCGCGGGTTTGAGAACGGCACCCCCGCGTGTCATGACCGTATGGCAATACGGGCATGACACGCGGGGGCGTTCGGCGTTACCTTCGTGCGGGCCGCCGCATTCGCGCGGTCGGGTGAGTGCGCGAAGGAGGGGCCGTGACCGGGAAGTCGCAGGGCGAGCGGCGTGTAGGACTGCTGAACGGCTTCGCGGCGTACGGGATGTGGGGGCTCGTTCCCCTCTTCTGGCCCCTGTTGAAGCCCGCCGGAGCGGCCGAGATCCTCGCCCACCGGATGACCTGGTCCCTCGTCTTCGTGGCTGTCGCCCTGCTCTTCGTACGGCGCTGGGCCTGGGCGGGTGAGCTGATACGGCAGCCACGGCGGCTGGCGCTGATCGCCCTGGCCGCAGGGGTGATCACCATCAACTGGGGTCTCTACATCTGGTCCGTGAACACGGGCCATGTCGTCGAGGCCTCGCTCGGGTACTTCATCAATCCGCTCGTCACGATCGCGATCGGCGTGCTGCTGCTGAAGGAGCGGCTGCGACCGGTGCAGTGGGCGGCGGTCGGCGTCGGCTTCGCGGCCGTGATCGTGCTGACCATCGGGTACGGGCAGCCGCCGTGGATCTCCCTCGTCCTCGCCTTCTCCTTCGCCACATACGGGCTGGTGAAGAAGAAGGTCAACCTCGGTGGCGTCGAGTCACTGGCCGCCGAGACCGCGATCCAGTTCCTGCCCGCCGTGGGGTATCTGGTGTGGCTGTCGGCGCGAGGGGAGTCGACGTTCACGTCGGAGGGCCCCGGGCATGTGGCGCTGCTCGCGGCCACCGGTGTCGTCACCGCCCTGCCGCTCGTCTGCTTCGGCGCGGCGGCGATACGGGTGCCGCTGTCGACGCTGGGGCTGCTGCAGTACCTGGCGCCTGTCTTCCAGTTCCTGCTCGGTGTCCTGTACTTCCATGAGGCGATGCCGGCCGAGCGGTGGGCCGGGTTCGCGCTGGTGTGGCTGGCATTGACGCTGCTGACGGCGGATGCGTGGCGCTCCGCGCGGAGGGGCCGGGTGGCCGGGCTCAGCGTGCCGAAGGTTGATCAGCCCAGGTCCGCTGCTGTGGACGCCTGAGCCGGAGGGGATCCCTGACCTGGGGGCTGCCGCCCCCAGACCCCCGCTTCGGCCCCGAAAGGGACTCGTCCTCAAACGCCGGACGGGCTGAAAGGCACGGACCGGCGCCGAGAATTGCGGCGAGCCCGCCCGGCGATTCCCATTGCCCGCCCACTCCCCCACCCCCTATGAGTGGTCGCATGACACAGCCAACAGAGGCACCCCGAACCACTCCGGCCCCCCTCCACTGGAAGCTCGTCATCGACTGCGCCAACCCGCAGTCCCAGGCCGACTTCTGGGCCGCCGCGCTGCACTACGAGGTCGAGGACAACAACGCCCTCATCGAGCGGCTGCTGGAACTCGGCGTGCTGCCGCGCGAGGCCGTCGTCGAGTTCCACGCCCGGCTCGCCTTCCGGGACCTGGTGGCCGTACGGCATCCGGACGACCCGTACGACCAGGACAGCGGAACCGGGCGGGGGCGGCGGCTGCTGTTCCAGCGGGTGCCGGAGGCGAAGAGCGTGAAGAACCGGCTGCATCTCGATCTGCACGCGGCGGCCGGGGAGCGTGAGGCCGAGGTCGGGCGGCTGGAGGGGCTGGGGGCGAGTGCGCTGCGGCGGGTGAAGGAGCCGGGCGGGGAGTGGGTCGTGATGGCGGATCCGGAGGGGAACGAGTTCTGCGTGCAGTGAGGAACACGGAGGCCTCACGGGCTCAGGGACCTCAGGACGCAGGCCCTCAGGACGTAGGGCCCCAGGGACGCAGGGTTTTCCCTATTTCGAACTCGGAGTCCGAATAGCGCTCTTGACGGAGAGTCAGGCTCACCCCGACCATCCAGGCACCCCATTCACTGAGGAATCCCTGTGATTCCCAAGGAATTCGGAGCCCCCCACCATGAAGCTCTCCGTCACCTGGCGCGCGGCGGCGGCTGCCGCAGTCGCGTCCGCCACGCTGCTGACCAGCGGGTCCCTGGCCGACGCGGCGTCCAAGGCCGATGTCGAGGCCGCCGCCGCCGCACCGGACATACCCGTGGCGAACGTGAAGGCCCACCTCACCCAGCTGCAGTCCATAGCCACCGCCAACGGCGGCAACCGCGCACACGGCCGCCCCGGCTACAAGGCCTCCCTCGACTATGTGAAGGCCAAGCTGGACGCCGCGGGGTACACCACGGCCATCCAGCAGTTCACGTCCGGCGGCCGTACCGGCTACAACCTGATCGCCGACTGGCCCGGCGGCGACACCAACCAGGTCGTCATGGCCGGCTCGCACCTCGACAGCGTCTCCTCAGGACCCGGCATCAACGACAACGGCTCCGGCTCGGCGGCCGTCCTGGAGACCGCGCTCGCCGTGTCGCGGGCCGGCCTCCAGCCCACCAAGCATCTGCGGTTCGCCTGGTGGGGCGCGGAGGAGCTGGGCCTCGTCGGCTCCCGCTACTACGTCAACAACCTCTCCTCCGCCAACCGCGCGAAGATCAGCGGCTATCTGAACTTCGACATGATCGGCTCCCCCAACCCCGGTTACTTCGTCTACGACGACGACCCCGCGATCGAGAAGACCTTCAAGGACTACTACGCCGGCCTCGGCGTCGCGACCGAGATCGAGACCGAGGGCGACGGCCGCTCCGACCACGCGCCGTTCAAGAGCGCGGGCGTGCCGGTGGGCGGGCTGTTCACGGGGGCGAGCCGTACGAAGACGGCGGCACAGGTGACCAAGTGGGGCGGCACGTCCGGGCAGTCCTTCGACCGCTGCTACCACTCCTCCTGCGACACGACGTCCAACATCAACGACACCGCCCTCGACCGGAACAGCGACGCTGTCGCGTATGCGGTGTGGGAGCTGTCGGAGTGACGTGCTGATCCGCTGACTCAGCTCTTGGGCGGTTCGGCCGACTTGGCGGCACGAGCGGTGAGGCGGTCCATGCGGGCGCGGGCCGACTCCAGCTCCTCGATGTCGTCGGCGGCCGGACCGCCCTCGGCCGTGAGCTCGGTCCACACACCGAGCAGCTCCCTGCCCAGCTCCAGCCCCAGCGCCGGGTCCCGCACGGCCCGCCAGGCCGCAGCCGCGCCGTGGAGGCCGCTGTACGCCGCCTCCGCGTCCCGGGTGCGGTGGTGGGTCCGGGACACGTCGAGGGAGAGACGGAAGGCGTGCACCGGGTCGCCCGTCAAATAGGCGATGTACGCCGCCAGTTCACGCAGCCGCAGCACCTCGGCGTGCTCCAGCCCCAAAACCGCGGACGCCTCCGCCACGGCCCGCTCCGCGAGCTCCGCCGCCTCCGTGGTCCGCCCCGCCTTCACGGCCTCGTTGATCTGGGCCAGCTGCTCGGCGAAGGGGGAGGCATCGGCGGTGGTGGCGGGCTGCTCGTCCCCGAGAACGGCTTCGGCCACGGCGTCGAAGCCTCGGGGTGGGGTGGGTTGGGGGTCGGGGTCCGGGACGAAGATGGGGTCGAGGGCAGGGCGGGTCGCGGGTTCGCGCACGTGGTTCGGCGCCTGATCGATCCTGGGTACGCCTGGAATCTGCGGTACGTCGGCCTGCGGTACGCCGGTCTGCGGTACGCCCACCGGCGATACGCCGGTCTGCGCTACGTCGTCCTGCGGCTCGTCGGTCGGCAGCGGCCTCGCGTCCATCAGTGGCGGTGGGCCGAACTCCCCCAGCGGCGGCGCGACCGTGCCGGGCACGGCGTCCTGGACCGGTCCGGGCAGGGCGCGCAGCCGGAAGGTGGGGGAGGCGTCCTGGGGCGGGCCCGGCAGGGGTCGTAGGACGTGGGTCGGTTTGTCCCGGTACGGGGCCGCTCCCGGAGCGGGCGGCTCCGGCGACGCCGGCTGTACGGGCGACGCGGGCGGCTCCGTAGGAAGCCGTACGGCATCCTCTGGCACCGCCTGCTCCCCCGGCGGAGCCGTCCGCACGGGCTCTGCCGTCAACTGGCTGGAGCCGTCAGCGTCCACCCGCAGCGGGACGACGTAGCCGATGCGCTCGTCGTGGACCGTGGCCTGCACGGGGTGGCCGGAGGCGAGGGCGATGCGATGGAGGTGGGTCAGAACGACGTGCTGGATCTCCTCGCCGGGGGCCGCGGTGACGGGTACGCCGCCGATCGACGCGCCGCCCGCGCCCGGACCGACGGCGGGGACGCGCACGTCGATCGGCGCGGCCACGTGGGCCGCCGAGGCCGCGGCGCGCTTCTGTTCCCGCTTCTTCGCGCGGCTGAATCGAGACATCGCTTCCTCACTCGCATGCGCCGGGGAGTTCACGGACGGCGCGTTCGGGTTCCATGGTGGCCCCTCTCACGATCCGCTGCGCTCCACTGCCCCGGCATCACTATCCGGCCCCACCGGCCGGACCCATACTTCGGACACGTCCTGCACGTCGTACTCGTCGTACACGTCGCACTCGTCATACACGTACTGTCGAGTCTCTCCGGACGCGGGCGGCGCGGACGTCACCATGACGTCACAGACTCGTTCCAGGAGCTTGTGCCACGTCACAGCGTTCTCATGCCTGGCACGAAGATCGGTGGCGTGACGAGGGAGGAGTGCGGGCATGCGGAGTGACATGCACGTGCGACAGGGGCAACCGCAACGCGGGCCGGAGATCTGGATCCGCGGCCCGGTGGCCCTGCCGGAGGATCCACCGCCCTCCCCCGACGCCGGCACACCCCGGCGCTTCTCCTGGGTCGGCACGCACGGTGGGGCTGGCACCTCCACCCTCGCCACGGTCTACGGCGGCCATGACTGCGGGCGGAACTGGCCCGGGCCCGCCGATCCACCGTCGGTACTGCTCGTCGCCCGCACCCATGCGACCGGGCTGGCCGCGGTCCTGAACGCCCTTGAGGTCTTCCGGCGCGGGGAGGCTCCGCACGGGCTCGATCTCGATGCCGTGGTCCTGGTCGCGGACGCGCCGGGACGGCTACCGCGACCGCTCGCCGACCGCGTCAAGGTGATCGAGTCGGTCATCGACGTGTACCGGGTGCCGTGGGTGCCTGCCTGGCGGCTCGGCGATCTGAGGGGGCAGCCACCTCGGGAGGCGACGGCGTTGGCGCGGCTGACGGGGCGACCTCACTGAGGGGCACTTTCACGGAGAATCCTCCCATGACGGACGCTCCCGCCCCCGACCACACCCACGACCACAGCCACACCTACGGCCACACCCGCAGCCACCATGCCGACGACCCCAACCTCGGCCCCAACCTCGGCCCTGACCTCGCCACCTTGTCGGCCCTGGAGATCGCCTCCGCCGTACGCGCGCGCACCCTCCGCGCCGTCGACGTCGTCACCGCGGCCCTCGAACGGATCCGGCGCGCCGACCCCGTCCTGTGCGCCTTCACCGAGGTGTGGGGCGAGGAGGCACTTGAGCGGGCCGGCGAGGTGGACGCACGAGTCGACGCAGGTGAGGGTGAGCTGCTGCCGTTGGCCGGTGTGCCGATCGGGGTCAAGGGACGGCACGGGCTGCGCACCGCGGGCCCACTGCTCACGGCGGGGTGCGTGGCGGTGGGGGCGACATCCGTTCCAGGACGGGGAACTCCCTGGCAGACCTGGGGACTTGGCCGGTACGGCCGTACCGTCAACCCGTGGCGGTACGACCGCACGCCGGGCGGCTCCTCCGCCGGTTCCGCGGCGGCGGTGGCGGCGGGGCTGGTACCGCTGGCGACCGGGAGCGACGGGGCCGGGTCGGTACGGATCCCGGCGGCGTGGTGCGGGGTCGTCGGACTGAAGGTGACCAACGGACGGTTGCCGTCGGCCGACCGCACAGGGCTCATGGCGCCCGGGGTGCTGGCGCGGAGCGTGGGGGATGTGGCGGCGTACTGGGGTGTGATGTCGGGGGCGCACCGGGAGACCCTGCGACCGGACAGGCCGGACAACAACAGCGGGCTGGACGACAAAGCCGGACCAGGCAACAACGGCGGGCCCGACAACAACGGCGAGTCGGCCACCGACGCCAGATCACCCGGCGAGTACGACACCCCCACCGCCGTATGGTCCCCCGACCTCGGCTTCGACTCCCCCGAGCCGGCCATCGTGGCCGTCGCCCACGCCGCGGCCGTACGCCTCGCCGAGGCCGGCGCGCTACGGCTCACCCACCCAGGCGCACCCCTCCACCTCGACAACCCGGCCCCCGCCTGGCTTGCGCTCCGCACCCCGGGAGCCGACCCCGCCCCCGCCCAGCGCATCCGGGCCGCGAACGACAGCCGACTGGACGCCCTCTTCGCCGACGCCGAGCTGCTGCTGACCCCGACCGCTCCCACCTCACCGCACGGCCACGAAGGCCCGGGTGACCGGTACTCCACCGCCCTGACCTGGGCGTTCAACCTGAGCGGACACCCGGCGATCAGCATTCCGTCGGGCTTCGACCCCGATGGCTGCCCGGTCGGGCTCCAGCTCGTGGCGGCGCGTGGCGCGGAAGCGCTGCTGCTCCGAGTGGCAGGAGCGGCTGAGAGGCACATGGGGCCCTGGACAGTTGAATGCGCACGCATATAATGCAGGTGCTATTAATTGCCGTACGCCGGCCACCGGGCCTTCCGTTGTGGCCGACCGTTTGGGGGACCCATGAACCGCCGCTTCCTGTTCGTCCTCGGCAGCAGCCGCCCCGACGGCAACACCGAGCTGCTGGCCCGCAGGGCCGCCGAGCAGTTGCCCGAGGCCGTCGAGCAGCAGTGGATCGACCTGGCCGCGCATCCGCTGCCCGACTTCGAGGACCTGAGGCACGACAGCGACCACGTGCGCCCGACGGAGGGGAACGTGGCGCTGCTGCTCGACGCGACGCTCGCCGCGACGGACGTCGTGATCGCCTCCCCGCTGTACTGGTACTCGGTGTCCGCCCACGTCAAGCGCTACCTCGACTACTGGTCGGGCTGGCTGCGCACCCCCGGCGTCGACTTCAAGGCGACCATGGCGGGGCGCACCCTGTGGGGCGTCACCGCGCTCGCGCACAAGGAACAGGAGGTCGCCGACCCGCTGGTCGGCACGCTCAGCAACTCCGCCGCCTACATGCGCATGCGCTTCGGCGGAGTCCTGCTCGGCAACGGCAGCAAGCCGGGGGACGTACTCCGCGACACGGAGGCCCTCGCCCACGCGAAGACCTTCTTCACCCGCGAGGCCCCGCTCGCCCGCTTCCCGTACGAGACGGAGTGACTACGCGTTGACGTCCTTCGCCGTGAACCGCGCCCAGGCCGCCGAGCCGAACACCGCCGCGTACAGGGCCTGGACACCGAGGTTCTTGACCAGGTCGTCCCAGTACACGGGTTCGCGCATGAGGTCGGCGAAGGACAGCCAGTAGTGGGAGAAGAAGTACGGCTGTATCGCGTGCAGTTGGGGTATCTGGTCGAGGATCTGGACCGTGATCAGCAGCCCGACCGTCGTCGCCATCGCCGCGATGCCGCTGTTGGTCAGCGTCGAGACGAACAACCCGAGGGCCGCCACGCCTATGAGTGAGGCGGCGACGACCAAGGCGATCAGCAGGGCTCTGCCCAGCCCCTCCGCGAAACTGATCCGGGTGCCGGAGATGGTCGTCAGTTCGCCCAGCGGGAAGAGCAGCGCCCCGACGGTGAGCGCCGAGATCGCGACCACGAGGGTGGCCACCAGGCAGAAGGCCATCGTGGTCGCGTACTTGGTGAGCAGCAGGCGGGTGCGGCCGGCGGGGGCGACGAGGAGATAGCGGAGGGTGCCCGCGTTCGCCTCGCCCGCTATCGCGTCGCCCGCGATGACGCCGATCGCCATCGGCAGGAAGAACGGGAGCGTCGCGGCCAGGGCGGTGAAGACCAGGAACAGTCCGTTGTTGGTGATCTGGGAGATGAACGCCGGACCACCACCCTGCGGGCCACCGCCTCCCCCCGACGCACCGTCGCCGGTCTCGATCTTCACGGCGATCCCGACCAGGATCGGCACCGCGGCCAGGACGCCGAGCAGCGCGAGCGTGCGCCAGCGCCGGAAGGTGGTGATCAGTTCGCTGCGGAGGAGACCGAAGGTCCACAACGGACCGGGCTTTAGGGCCCCTTGGGACTCACTGCCTTGCCGCATCCTCTCGCCGCCCCGCTGGATGACCTCAGCCCGCGACATCGAACCCCTCCCCCGTGAGCGCCACGAACGCGTCCTCCAGGGAGGCCCGTTCGACACCGAAGCCGCGGACCCGGACCCCGGCGGTCACCAACGCCGCGTTGACTTCGGCGAGATCACGATCCGGGGGTTCGGCGGTCACCCGGTCCTCGGTGACGATGACGTCGCCGGCGCCCTGCTCCTTCAGCACCCGGGCCGCGTCCCCGGCGTCGGGCGTGGTCACGACCAGCCGGCCGCGCGTCCCGGCCGCCAGCTCCGCCACCGCGCCCTGGATGATCAGCCGACCCTGCGCCATCACCGCCGCGTGCGTGCACACCTGCTCGATCTCGTCGAGGAGGTGGGAGGAGAGGAAGACGGTCGTGCCGTCGGATGCCAGTTCCCTGACCAGGGCACGGATCTCGCGCATGCCCTGCGGGTCGAGGCCGTTGGTCGGCTCGTCCAGGACGAGGAGCCTGCGCGGTTGGAGCAACGCCGCCGCGAGCCCAAGCCGCTGCTTCATGCCGAGCGAGTACGCCTTCGCCTTCTTGCCCGCGGCGGCCGTCAGGCCCACCCGGTCCAGCGCGGCCGCGACGCGGGTGCGCCGGGTGCGCGGATCGGCGGTCGGGTCGGCGGCATCGTAGCGGATGAGGTTGTCGCGGCCGGAGAGGAAGCCGTACAGAGCGGGTCCCTCGATGAGCGCGCCGACGTGCGGCAGTACGGCGCGCGCGGCCCGGGGCATGGGTTGCCCGAGCACGCGTGCGGTACCGGAGGTGGGCGCGATGAGGCCCATCAGCATGCGGATGGTGGTGGTCTTGCCGGAGCCGTTGGGCCCGAGGAAGCCGAAGACGCTGCCCGCCGGGACGGTCAGATCGAGACCGTCCACGGCGAGCTGCCCGCCGCGGTAGCGCTTGGTGAGCGCGCGGGTGGCGATCACCGTGCCGACGTCGCCGGCCTGGTCGGATTGGTCGGCATGGTCGGATCGGTCTGCCCGGGCCACCTGCTCGGCCTGGACGACCTGTTCGACCCGGCCGGATCGATCGACCTCGTCGCCCTCCGCGGCGGGCAGTTCCTCCATGGGCTCCTCAGGCTCCTCAGATTCCTCGACTAGTGCTGCGCGTACGGCGGCCGGTGCCGGGTCACTTCCCCGACTCGGCCGCCTTCACGAGCGCGTCCTTGTCGACCGCGCCCACGTAGACCTTGCCGTCGTCCGTGATCAGGGCGTTGATCAGGCGGGTCTTGAAGACCGTGCCCGAGCCGAACTTGCCGGTGACCTTGTCGCCCAGGGAGTCGAGGAAGCCGCCCATGTCGCCGCCGACCTCACCGCCGGAGGGAACGCCCTCGCCGCCGCTGTCGAAGACGGCCACGGAGTTCCAGCCCTCACCGATGACCTCGGGGCCGCCCTTGGGCGCCTTGCCACGCTCGCCCTCGGACTTCGGGCCACCGAACTCCTTCTCGAACTCCTTGCGGAGTTCGTCCTCGGACTTCGCGGTGCCGTGCTCCGAAGCCGCGCCGTCCAGATCGCCCTCCTCGGTGACCTTCGCACCCTTCGGCGGGGTGAAGTCGAAGGTGGAGGCGGCCGGCTTGGCGAAGCTGACCTGGGTGAAGCCCGCGTCGATCACGGCCGCGCCACCGCTCGACGGGGTCAGCGTGAACTTCAGCGGCATACCGGTCTTGGCGTCCACGGCCACGGTGATCGCACCGACCGTGGTCCCGGACTGCTTCGGCTTGATGAGCAGCCGGTAGGCGTCCCGGCCCGCGACCTGCGCGGTGCCGTCGACGGTGACGGACGTGGTGTCGTCGACCGCCTTCAGGGCTTCCTCGGTGAACTCCTTGGGAGTGGCCGGTACCTCTTCGGCCTTCCCCTTGCCCTTCTCGCCCTGGGGCTCCTCGGCAGTGCCGTGGAACACCTCGTTCGACTTGCTGTCGTAGCCCCAGATGTCCTTGCCGTTGTGGATGAGGCTGTACTCGGCGGCGTTCTCCAGCAGGGAGAGCTTCTGCCGGTCCGGGCCGTCGGCGGCGACGCGCAGCGTGTGCGTGCCGGACGCGAGCTCGGTGAGCTTGGCCGTGGGGTCGGCGGACGACCCCTCACCCGACCCCGACCCCATGGCGCCGGAGGCGAGGGTGGACTCCAGCCCACCGAGGTCGGGCAGGCCCAGATCGGTGGTGATCTTGAAGGTGCCGGACAGCTGCTGCACGTCCGACTTGGCGATCTTCTCGATGAGTTGCTGCGCGGTGATCTCCGGCAGGTCCGGGTCGCCGGAGTCGGCGATCGCCGGGACGAGCCCGATGGTCGCCGCCGCGACTCCCACAACCGTGGCCGGGACGATGTACCGCGCGGCCTTGCGCCGTCGCGCCGCGCGCAGGTCGTCGCCCTCCCCGGCGGTCGTACTGTCGTCGGATGCGTACGGTGCCATGTCTGCCTTACCTCCGTCGTCGGCGGCGGCCAACCGTCTCGTTTCCTCGCCCGCGAGTCTCTCGACCCCGCACTCGTCCACCCCTGAGCCGCCATTCTCACCCGAATCGGTGAGGAGTGGTGATTTCCGTGGTTTCCATCTGACCAAATCCGCCAGGGAGATTCGTCAACCTCCGGAGCCAACTCCGCGTACACCTGCGGTATGACACACGGAGGCGGCGCCTCCCCCGACCCGTAGGGGTTGGCGGGGAAGACGCCGCTGCGGATGCGCGCCGCAGTGCGGATCAGCGTTGCGGATCAGCGTTGCGGATCAGCGTTGCGGATCAGCCGTTGATGAACACGTAGTCCGCCTGGTACGGCACCTTGACGACGGCGCCGGGCGTGCAGGAGCCGGCCGGGGCGACGCCACCGACGGTGTTCAGCCTCAGGATCTCGGCCGTGTCGGCGAGGAGGCCCCGGTGCTCGCCGGACTGAGTGGCCTTCAGATCGAGCTCGGGGATGCTCTTGTCGCCGTTCGGGGTCTTGGAGATGAGGGCCCCCGTCACCGCACTGCCGTCCCGCGCGATCCACTGCGGTGTACCGGAGTTGGGCGCGACGAAGGAGTGCGCGATACGGCCGCCGAGCACGGCGCTGACATCCCGCTGGGCGAAGGCGTTCCCACCGCCCTCAGCCGGCTTGCACTCGTAGATCTGCTTGCCCTTGATGACGGACGCCTGGAAGTTGTCGAGCGCGTCACGGAAGTCGAACTCGGCGACGGTGACCTTGTGGAGCTGCCCCCGTACGGCACCGCCCGGGAACTCGGCCGTGTGGAGGTTGGCGTAGAAGGAACTCGGGTCGGTCTTGAGGGCGTTGAGAAGGGCGGCGTCCTTCACGGTCACGGTGCCGGTGACACTGTGCCCCCTGCTCTTGCCCAGCAGGCCGCCGAAGTCGACCTTGATGCCGCCATTGGTGCCCTTGGCGCCCTGGTGGATGTGGAGGGCGGTCGGCTTGCCGGTGCCGCGCCAGGTGACGGCGACGGACACCTTGTCGCCCTTGACCTTCACGAACTGCACGGCGGCACCGTCCTTGTCGCCGACGGCGGGCCCACCCTGGACGGGAACCTCGTTCGCCCCGCGAAGACTGGCGGCGAGGACGGTGCCGCCGTTACTGCCACCGGCGGCCCCACTCTGGCTCACGATCCCCTGCGCGTCGCCTCCGGCATGGCCCGCGTGGTCAGCACGGTCACCTCCGGCGGCGAAGGCGGGAATCACCGCGGCGGCGACACCACCGGCGGCAGCCACCGCGACAGCGGTGACGATCAGGCTCTTACGGCGCTTCGAGAACGTCGCTTTCATGCCCATGATTCTTTTTTCTCCCCGTATTGCGGCTGACACCCCCTGCGTCAGCTTCTGGGCATGAATACGGAGAGGATCTTAGTTTGGACTCAGTCCAGCATTGTGATGTGCGTCACGCCCATCCAGCCCGTCCGGCGCTTGAGGACGAGGCCCTTTCGGGGCCGAAGCGGGGGTCCGGGGGCGGCAGCCCCCAGGGACGGGTAGGGGCGGCGGGGGCGAACCCCCATCGGGCGAACCCCTATCCGGCCCGATGCACCACGGCGTCGCACAACTCCATCAACGCGGCCTTGGCATCAACATCCGCCAACGGCGCCAGCGCGGCCCGCGCATCCTCCGCATACCGCACCGTGTCCCGCCGAGCCTGCTCCAACGCCGGATGCTCCCGCAACGCGTCCAACGCCTCCGCGAGCCGCGCGTCGTCACTCAGATCGGAGTCCAGCAGCTCGCAGAGCGCGACATCCTCCGCCAGCCCCAACCGCTCGGCCCGCTCCCGCAACCGCAGCACCGGCAGCGTGGGAATCCCTTCCCGGAGATCCGTCCCGGGCGTCTTCCCGGACTCACGGGAGTCACTCGCGATGTCCAGCACGTCATCCGCCAACTGGAAGGCCACCCCCAGCCGCTCCCCGTACTGGGTCAGCACATCGACCACCGTCTCGTCGGCGCCCGACATCATCGCCCCGAAGCGGCACGACACCGCCACCAGGGACCCGGTCTTCCCGCTCAGCACATCCAGGTAGTGCTCAACGGGGTCCCGCCCGTCCTGCGGCCCAGCCGTCTCCAGGATCTGCCCCGTGACCAGCCGCTCGAACGCCTCGGCCTGCACCCGCACGGCCTCGGGCCCGAGGTCGGCCAGGATGTGCGAGGCCCGCGCGAACAGGAAGTCGCCGGTCAATACGGCAACCGAGTTCCCCCAGCGGGCGTTCGCGCTGTCGACCCCCCGCCGCACCGTCGCCTCGTCCATCACGTCGTCGTGGTACAGCGTCGCCAGATGGGTCAGCTCCACCACCACCGCGGACGGTACGACCCCCGGCGCATACGGGTCCCCGAACTGGGCAGTAAGCATCACAAGCAACGGCCGAAACCGCTTTCCACCCGCTCGCACCAGATGCTGGGCGGCCTCGGTGATGAAGGGGACCTCACTCTTGGTGGCTTCGAGCAATCCCTCCTCGACAGCCGCCAATCCGGCCTGGACATCGGCTTCCAGAGCCTGGTCCCGCACGCTCAGCCCGAACGGCCCGACGACGGTCACGAGGGGTCTCCTGTCTGCTGGTGTCTTCTGGCGGTTACACGGTTTGTCGATAGGTCGCTGACATCACTCAAGTCAGCGTATCCGGTCACGTTTCGATCACCGATGCCGCCCACCCGTCCACCACGGGCGGTATCGGATCACGACCGGTATGTTTTTGATCACCTGAAACGGACGGATATCTATCGACTTATAGGGAAGTAGCGGCCCGTGTCCCGAACCCAAGTCGACATCGAGCCCGAGAACGAGCCCCCGCCCGGCGACGACCACGCCTTCTTCGGCCAGCCCAGAGGCCTGCTCACCCTGTCCGGCCTGGAGGTCTGGGAACGCTTCTCGTTCCTCGGCATGCAGGCCATCCTCGTCCTGTACTTCGCCGACGCGGTCTCCTCCGGCGGAATGGGCATGTCGGCCGGAACCGCCGCTTCCGTCTCCGCCGCCTACGGCACCCTCGTCTACCTGGTCTCCGTCGCCGGCGGCTGGCTCGCCGACCGCATCCTCGGCTCGTACCGCGCGGTCCTGTGGGGCGGCATCCTGATCGCCTGCGGCCACTACGCCATGGCGGTGCCGACGGCCGGCATGACCTGGGTGGGCCTCGGCCTGATCAGCGCGGGCACCGGACTGCTCAAGCCCAACGTCGCCACCATGGTCGGCAAGCTCTACCGCACCGACGACGACCGCCGCGACGCCGGATTCGCGCTCTACTACATGGCGATCAACATCGGCGCCTTCGCGGGCCCGCTGGTCACCGGCTGGCTCGGCGACCACAGGGGCTGGCACTGGGGTTTCTCCGCGGCGGCGATCGGCATGACGTTCGGCCTGGTCCAGTACGTCGTCGGCCGCCGGCACCTTGCCGGACGGAAGCACGCCGCCGAATACGCGCTGGCCCCGGCCCCCATGCGCCGGGCGATCCACCTGATCGCCTCGGGTCTGGTCGTCACCGCCGCGCTCGCCGTCCTCCTCGCCGCGGCCGGCTGGCTCACCATGGACCGCTTCGTCGACCTGCTCACCCTCGTCTCGGTGATCGCCCCGGTCGTCTACTTCGCGGTGATGTTCACCAGCCCACGTGTGACCCCCGAGGAACGCGGCCGGCTGCGGCCGTACATCGTCCTCTTCCTCGCCTCGACGGTCTTCAACTTCATCCTCTTCCAGGCGTACTCGACGATGATCCTGCTGGCCTCGACGAACGCCGAGACGACCATCCTCGGCTTCGACTTCCCCGCGAGCTGGTACGCCTCCGCGCTCGGCGCGTTCGAGGTCGCCCTCGCCCCCGTCGTCGCCGCGCTGTGGGTCCGGATGGGGCACAGCCAGCCGCACGCGTCCAACAAGATCGCGATCGGCGTCGTCCTCGGCGGCCTGTCCTTCCTGCTGATGGTGGTGCCGACCTCCGGGCACTCCTCCGACGACTACCTCATGTCCGTCTGGTGGATCGTGGGTTCCTACCTGCTGCTCGGCCTCGGTGACGTCCTCCTGGAGACCTCGGGCATGTCGGCCACGACCAAGCTCGCCCCGGCCGCCTTCGCCAGCCAGACCATGTCCCTGTGGTTCCTCTCCCTCGCTCTCGCCAACGGCATCCAGGCCCAGACGGTGAAGCTCTACGACGACGTCTCCAAGCCCGCCTACTTCGGCGTCAACGGCGCGATCGCGGTGGCCGCGGGGCTGGCCGTGATGGCCTCCGCGCGCTGGCTGCGCCGCACGATGCACCCGGTGCACTGACCCGACGGGGGACCCGCTCATGCACATCCGTACGTCCTTCCCCTACGAGACGACTCACGAGGACCTCTGCATCCCGCTCCCGGACGGGACTCTGCTGTACGCGCGCGTGTGGCGCCCGCTGACCGACGAGCCCGTACCGGCGCTCCTGGAATACCTGCCGTACCGCCTGACCGACTGGACCGCACCCCGCGACCACCAGCGCCACCCCTGGTACGCCGGCCACGGCTACGCCTCCGTGCGCGTGGACATCCGCGGGCACGGCAACAGCCAGGGCATGCCGACCGATGAGTACTCGGCGACGGAGCTGGCCGACGGGGCCGAGGTCGTCAACTGGCTGGCTGCCCAGCCCTGGTGCAACGGCCGGGTCGGCATGTTCGGCATCTCCTGGGGCGGCTTCAACTCCCTCCAGATCGCGGCCCTCGCACCCGAGCCGCTCAAGGCGATCGTCACCGTCTGCTCCACGGACGATCGCTATGACAACGACGTGCACTACATGGGAGGTTCCGTCCTGGCGGTGGACATGCACGCCTGGGCGTCGACGATGCTCGCCTTCGTCTCCCGGCCGCCGGATCCGCAGTACGTCGGCGAGGCCTGGCGCGACATGTGGCTGGGGCGTCTGGAGTCCGTGGACCCGTTCATCCACACCTGGCTGAACCACCAGACCCGCGACGACTACTGGCGCCACGGCAGCGTCTGCGAGGACTACGGCGCGATCGACGCCGCCGTCCTTGCGGTGGGCGGCTGGCACGACCCGTACCGCGACACGGTCCTGCGCCTCGTGGAGCACCTGCCCACCGACCGTGTCCGCGGCCTGATCGGCCCCTGGTCGCACCAGTACCCCGACCGCGGCCTGCCGCCGGGCCCGGCGATCGGCTTCCTCCAGGAGACGTTGCGCTGGTGGGACCACTGGCTGAAGGGCGAGGACACCGGCGTCATGTCCGAGCCCCTGCTGCGCGCGTACGTCAGCGACTCTCACCGCCCTGCCACGGTGTACGCCGAGCTGCCCGGCCGCTGGGTCGGCGAGCCGGCCTGGCCCTCTCCTCACGTGAGCGGGCTGACGTACGCCTTCCAGGGCGCCCCCGTCCTGGTCCGCTCCCCCATGCATACGGGCCTCGACGCCGGCCGTTTCTTTCCCTTCGGCAACGATGCCGACCTGCCGCCCGACCAGCGGGAGGAGGACGGGCGATCGGCGTGCTTCGAGTTCGAAGTGGGCGAGGAGACCTGGGTGTTGGGGCGGCCGAAGGTGCGGCTGCGGCTGACGTCGGAGGTGCCGCGCGGGCAGGTCGTGGCCCGGCTGTGCGACGTGGCGCCCGACGGCTCCTCGACCCTGGTCACGCGGGGCGTGCTGAACCTGTCGGCCCGCCATGGCCGGGATCGTGCGGTGCCGTGGGAGCCGGGGGCCACCGAGGACGTGACCTTCGAGCTGAACGGCATCGGCCACGTCTTCCCGCCCGGTCACCGCATCCGTCTCGCGGTCTCCTCCGCGTACTGGCCGTGGATCTGGCCCCAGCCCGACTCGTCGGCGGGCTTCACCCTCGAACCGGCGGGGAGCTCCCTGGAACTTCCGGTACGCGCACGTGCGTTGGACGGGACAGCGATCGGCTGCGAGGAAACGGAGATCACCTTCGAGGAACCGGAGCAGGCGGAGCCGCTCGGCGTGAACACCCCCATCACGCTGGACGAACCGCGCCCCGAGCGACTCGTCGTACGGGACGTGGCCAAGGGCGAGTGGCGCCTGGAGGTCGACCCTCGCTACGGCGGCACGCGCGTGTACCCCGACGGTCTGGAGTTCACCGAGGACGCCCTGGAGACGTACACGATCAACGAGGCGGACCCCCTGTCGGCCCGCACCCGCTCGGAGTGGTCAATCCGCCTGCACCGCCCGGAGCTGGCGTGGGACGCCACGGTGCACACGCGCTCGGAGATCAGCTGCGGCAAGGAGCACTTCGTCACCTCCAACGAGGTGATCTGCCTGGAGGGCCAAGAGGTACTTTTCCACCGGACATGGGAGAAACGGACTCCACGGACAGCCGGTTAAAGGCGAGTTGGATTCATTGCCCGATTTGCCGCTCTTGTGGATGCCAGTGAGTTGGGTCACGCACGGGTAGTCGCCCACCCTGCCCGGCAGACCGCGTCCCTCCTTGCGCCAAGCGCAAGTTGAGGCTTGGCAACCGCAAAGGATCAAGTGCCCCATACGCACCAGACCATGGTCAACCGGCACGACAGGGGCCACGGCACTTGTTCCGGGCATGTGCTCTCGCATACGTTCCCGCTCGTCGGGCGGACGCCGAATCCTGCCGCCGCCCGATTCACCCACCGACTCACTCACTCACGCACGGCAGGAGCGGGGGACCCAGGTAAGTCGCCGAACCGGCCGCCTTGATGGCGCACCGGCGCGGCTCGGGGTTAAGTCACGCTGCCACCCGGCGGTGCGACCGGGCACCTCCCCGCCCGAACCCGACAGCTCACCTCGCAGGCGCCGGAGAGGAACAGCGCCATGCCCCGAGGCAAGCACCGCCGCCCCCGTACCAGCCCGCTCACCCGCCACGTCATCGCCGCCGGCACCGGCACCGCCGCCCTCGCCCTCCCGCTCCTGAGCGCGACCACCGCGAGCGCCGCAGAGCCGGCCCAGGCCACCGCCCAGGCCACCGCCCCGGCCAAGGTCGGATCCGTCACGTACACCACGAAAAAGGGCGATTCGCTCTACGGAATCGCGGACCGGTACGACGCCCAGGGCGGCTGGAAGCAGCTCTACAAGGACAACCGCAAGGCCATCGGCGACAACCCCCGGCTGATCCACCCGGGCCTCGACCTGAAGGTCCGCGCGACGAAGAAGGCGAGCACGGCGAGCAACACGGCCGACAAGGCGTCCGCCCCCGCCAAGAAGTCCTCCGTCGCCCAGGCGACCCAGGCCTCCGTGAAGACCTTCCCGAACAACCTCGACGGCTGGATCCGCAACGCGCTGGACATCATGGCGCAAAACGGAATTCCGGGATCGTACGAGGGCATTCACCGCAACATCATGCGTGAGTCCTCCGGCAACCCGTCCGCCATCAACAACTGGGACTCCAACGCCGCCAAGGGCACCCCGTCCAAGGGCCTCCTGCAGGTCATCGACCCGACCTTCGCCTCGTATCACGTGCCGGGGACGGTGTACGACCCCTTCGACCCGGTCGCGAACATCGTGGCCGCGTGCAACTACGCGGCCGCGCGATACGGCTCGATCGACAACGTGAACGGGCCCTACTAGGCAAAGACCTGGGCTTACTGGGCGAAATCGGCCAGGCTGCCCACGAACAGTCGCTCGAGGACGACGGCGATGCCGTCGTCCTCGTTCGACAGGGTGATCTCGTCGGCGACCGCCTTGAGTTCGGGGTGCGCGTTGGCCATGGCGACCCCGCGCGCGGCCCAGTCGAACATGGGGATGTCGTTGGGCATGTCCCCGAAGGCGATGGTCTCGTGCGCGCCGAGGCCGAGATGCTCGGCCGCGAGCGCGAGACCGGTCGCCTTGGTGATGCCGCATGGCTGGAGTTCGACGGTCCCGGGCCCCGACATGGTGACCGTAGCGAGGGAGCCGACCACCGAGCGCGCCGTCGCCGCCAACTCGTCGTCCGAGAGGCTGGGATGGCGCAGCAGCACCTTGCTGATCGGCTCGCACCACAGGTCGTCGCGATGCTGGACGCGTACGGCGGGCAGGGTGGGGTGGGGCATCAGATACCCGGGCTCGATGAGCGTGAGGCCGTCGACGCCGTCCTGGTCGACGGCGGCGTACACCTGCCCCACCTCGGCCTCGATCTTGCCGAGCGCGGTCTCCGCCAACTCCCGGTCCAGGGTGACGGACCACAGCAGACGGTCCGCGCCGGCGTCGTACAACTGCGCGCCCTGTCCGCACACCGCGAGCCCCGTGCTGCCCAGGGCGTCGAGGAGCGGCCGCACTCTGGGCGCCGGCCGCCCTGTCACGACGAGGTGCTGTGCACCGGCCGCCGCCACCAGCGCGAGCGCGTCGATGGACCGGTCCGAGAGCGTGTCGTCGCCTCGGAGCAGCGTCCCGTCCAGGTCAGTGGCGATGAGTGAATATGCGATAGGTGCGGCCATGATCAGAGAATACGGACAGGAGGCCCCGTCGACTCGACGCGAACCGGACGGCTGCTGTGTTCACATGTGTTGACACCTGTTCCGGTTGCGGCTCTGGTTCCGCTTCTGTCTCCGGTCCTTTCCCCCGTTCCGCTTCCGGGTGGCAACTTCCCTCCGCTTGTGGCGATTTCACCCCCACGTGGTGCCTGCGGGCTCCTTGATGGTGGTGTTGATTCGGTTGAACATGTTGGTGACGGCGACGGTGAGGATCAGCGCCGACAGTTCCTTCTCGTCGAAGTGGTCGGCCACTTCGTCCCACAACGCGTCCGGCACCGACTCGTGCGAACGGTCCGCGAGCCTCGTCATCGCCTCGGTCAGCTGCAGCGCGGCCCGCTCGGCGTCGGTGAACCAGGGCGCCTCGCGCCAGGCGGAGACCGAGTCGATCCGATCGTCGCTCACCCCCGCCTTGCGCAGATTGGTCGTGTGACCGTGCACACAGGCGCCGCACCCGTTGATCTGGCTGGCGCGCAGCCCGACGATCTCGGCCAGCTCCTGCGACAGGCCACCCTCCCCGATCGCCTGGAAGAGAGTACCGATCCCCTTCATCCCGCCGGACAGGACGTACGCGGGGTTGGTCATCCGTGCCTGCATGGTTCTCGCCTCCTGGGTGAGTGATTCCGTCCTCACTGCACTGACGAAGCGGAGAAGCCAGGTGTGACCGCACTGCGGCGACCTGGTGATTCGCCGGCTCGGCGACGCGATCTCCGCACTGCCCAAGACACGCGACTCACACGTAACGTGTGGCCCGAACACATGGCAATGGCATACGGAGCGGATGAGAGTGAGGCAGCACCCCATGCCCCCCTTCGATCTCCCCGAGGGCGACCCCTTCGGCACGCACAACCTTCCGTACGGCGTCTTCTCCCTCCCCGGCTCGGACTCCGCGCGCAGGATCGGCGTCCGGCTCGGCGACCACGTCCTCGACGCGGGCAAGGCGGCCTACACGCTCGGCTCGCCGTACGCCCCGCTGCTCGCGCAGGACACCCTGAACCCGCTGCTCGCCGCCGGCCGCACCACCTGGTCGGACGTGCGGCGCGCCCTGACGGCGTGGGTGACGGTGCCGGCGCACCAGGAGGCCATCGCGGACCTCCTCCATCCGCTGTCGTCGGTGACCCTGCACCTCCCCTTCGAGGTCGCTGACTACGTCGACTTCTACGCCTCCGAGAACCACGCCCGGAACGTCGGCCAGATCTTCCGCCCGGACGCCGCGGACTCCCTGACCCCCAACTGGAAGCACCTGCCGATCGGTTACCACGGCCGCTCGGGCACGGTCGTGGTCTCCGACACGTATGTCGTACGGCCCTCCGGCCAGCGCAAGGCCCCCACCGATCCGGCGCCGCTCTTCGGCCCGTCGGTCCGCCTCGACATCGAGGCCGAGGTCGGCTTCGTGGTCGGCGTCCCGTCGGAGATGGGCCGTCCGGTGGCACTGGGCGACTTCCGCGAACACGTCTTCGGCCTGTGCCTGCTCAACGACTGGTCGGCACGCGACATCCAGGCCTGGGAGTACGTCCCCCTCGGCCCGTTCCTCGGCAAGTCCTTCGCCACCTCGGTGTCGGCGTGGATCACCCCGCTCGACGCGCTGGAGGAGGCCCGGGTGGCACCCCCCGAGCGGACGGACCCCCTGCTGCCATACCTGGACGATTCCGACCCCTCAGCGGAACCCGGCGGCTACGACCTGCGCATCTCGGTGGCCATCAACGGCCACGTCGTCTCCGAGCCTCCTTTCTCCACCATGTACTGGACGGCGGCCCAGCAACTGGCCCATATGACCGTGAACGGCGCCTCGTTGCGCACCGGCGACCTGTACGGCTCCGGCACGGTGAGCGGCCCGACGGAAGCCGAACGCGGGTCACTGCTGGAGCTGACCTGGAACGGCCGGGACGCTCTTGAACTCCCCGACGGCAAGCGGACGTTCCTGGAGGACGGCGACGTGGTGACACTGTCCGCCTGGGCTCCGGGGCCGGGCGGGGTTCGCGTGGGACTGGGTGAGGTCACCGGGCAAGTTGTAGCAAGCGTTTGACACAAACCTCGGAGAGGCCGCATCTTGTACTCACCACTTGATACAAGCGGTGAGTACAAGTCTGCGTACGTGCGTGCCAAATCCGCGTACGAACCATCTCCACGGGGGTCTGTGTCTCTCATGCTCGAAGTCGGTTCGCGCCCATCCACGTCGGCGCCCGCGTCCCGCGCACCCGTCGACCGCTATGCCCGCTGGACAGGCCTGGCCGTCGGGGTGTCGGCCGCCCTCTGGCTGTCGCCCCTGAACAACGGAGAGGGCACCCTCTACGCGATCCTGGCCTTCGGCCTGTGCGCGGTCGCCGGCGTACTTCTCGGCGACGCGCTGACCGCGCCGCGCCGGGGCGCCGTACGCACGGCCGGCCTCACCCCACGCCGGGTCCGGGACTACGTCCCGCCTCGCATGACCCTCCTGCTGCTCTGCCTCGCAGCCGCACTGGTCGTCCTGCTGACGACGGCAGCCGCGGTGGCGTCGCCGGACGACCTGGGCCGTGCGGGGCGCGCTCTCACGGTGGCGTGCGGGGGCGTGACTCAGTCGTACACGCCTTGGCCCGGCCTCTACTACGGCCTTCCCACCCTGGCTTCCCTCACCCTCTCCACAGCCGCTTGCGGCTGGTCCCTGCGGCGCATCTCGACCCGCCCCGGCGACGAACAGTCCCGCCGCGACCGGGCGTTGGCGATCGTCGCGGCGTGGGGGTTGGTGGTCTCGTCCTCCCTGTTCGGCGCGGCCTCGACGGTGTCGGGCGCACTGATGAGCACGACGTGCGACGGCGTGGCCGGAGCCGTGGGGAACTGGACGGTGTGGCCGCTGGGGCTGCTCGCCCTGATCACGGCACCGTGGTGCCTGTTCACGATCATCTCGCCTCGGGCGACGGCGTGGAAGGGCCGTCGGCACCACACCCGCGGGGTCGGCCAGCAGTGAGCGGGGCGGCCCTGCGCGTCGACACGACCAGCCCGGTCCCGCCGTACGAACAGATCCGTGCCCAGCTCGCCGCCCTGATCTCCACCGGCCGTCTCGCCGAGGGCGAACGCCTTCCGACGGTACGGCAGTTGGCCGCAGACCTGGGGCTGGCCACGGGAACAGTGGCACGGGCGTACCGCGAACTGGAAGCAGCATCCCTGATCCGCACCCGGCGAGGTGCGGGCACCCGCGTCGCCCCGCTCCCCACAGGCGCCCACCGCCCGGATCGGGCTGAACTGGCTGCACTGGCACGACGGTTCGCAGCGGAAGCACGTGCGCTGGGAGCGGACGACACAGAGGTGGAGGCGGCGATCCGGGAGGCGCTACGGGGGTAGGGGGTGACGGCGATCCGGGAGCCGCTACGCGCGTATGAGGTAGTGGCGGTACCCGAAGGCCGCGAAGGTTGGCGAGTTCGGCGACTCTTCACCGCTGACTCCGGCGACCGTCACCGTCATACTGGCTGGCGGTGGTGTGTTCCTCGCCCACCGCCCCGCACAGCCGCCCTCGCACCTTCCCTGACCAGGATCCGGAGCCCTTGGCATGACCGTCTGCCTGCTCCTGTTGAGCATCGTCGCCCTGACGGCCGCCGTACCCGTCCCGCGAGCGCTGACCCGGGCGAACTGGCCCGAACGGGAACCCGTGGTCGCGCTCTGGGTATGGCAGTGCCTGGTCGCCACCGTCCTGCTGAGCTGCCTGACGGCCCTGGCCCTGGGCACCGCGGCCGTCTTCGGCACGGTGCGTGCCCAGCTCTTCGCTCCGGCGCCGCCGTCGGTGACCGAGGCGTACGACCTCTCGGCCGCGCCCACCTGGGCTGCCGTACTCAGCGTGCTGCTGGCCTGCGGTGCGGCATGGACGACCGCGATGCTGGCCCGCGAGCTCGTCGAGGCGCGCCGGCGACGCGGCCAGGCCAGGGCCCACCTGCGCGAACGCGCCCCCGACCTGCCCGCCGGCCTGGGTTCGGCGCGCGGCCCGCTCCTGGTGCTGGAGGACGAGTACCCGGACGCCTGGTGGATGCCCGGCAGCCCTCCCCAGCTGATCGTCACCACGGGGGCCCTGCACCGCCTCACCGACCACCAGCTCGACGCGGTCCTCACCCATGAGCGTGGCCACGCCCAAGCCCGCCACGACTGGCTGCTGCACCTCTCCACCGCGCTTGCCACCGGCTTCCCCCGCATCCCGTTGTTCGCCCACTTCTGCGACCAGACCCACCGCCTGGTCGAACTCTCCGCCGACGACACCGCGTCCCGTCGCTGCGGTCACCTCACGACGGCCCTGGCCCTGATCGAGCTCAACCAGCACCGGGGCGTTCTCTCCTGCTCCTCCACCAACCGCCTCCTTGGCGAACGCGTCAACCGCCTCCTCCAGCCCCCACCCCGCCTGGGCCGCCGCCACCGGGCCCTCACCACGGCACTGGCAGCGCTGGTGCCGCTGCTCCCCCTCCTGATCACGTTCGCGCCGGGGCTGACAGCGCTCGGCTGACGCCCGAATCCGAGGCAGGGGGTGCCGGCGTAGCCGGTCATCTCGGGCCAGCTGCTTGATCAGTCCGGCCGAACTGGGGCCGCCGATGCCGCGGAGTCAGCGAGCAGCCGTAGGGGCGTAGACGGGCACGCTGGGACAGCTACGCGGCACCCCACCAGCGCCGGGCTGCCCGCCCCACCCCGGCCCACGTCAACGCCGGGCACACGTCAGTCCCTCCCCCGCTCCCAACCCTCAGGCCCAGTCCCCGGCCCTCTACTCCCAGTCCTCCGGCTCCGCATCCATCTCGGGCCAGTCGTCCGCCCCGGGATCCGCACCCGGATCCGCCTCGTCCGCCGCCCCCGCGCCGGGCTCCCCACGCACCGAACGCAACACCTCCAGCACCCCCTCCCCATACGTCGCCAGCTTCTTCTCCCCCACTCCGCTGACGCTCCCGAGCTCCCGCACGGACGCCGGCCACACCGTGACGATCTCCCGCAACGTCGCGTCATGGAAGATCACATACGCCGGTACTCCCTGCTCCCGAGCCTGCTCGCCACGCCAGGCACGCAGCGCCTCGAAGGCCGGCGCCAGTTCCTCCGAAAGCTCGGCCACCGCGGCCTTCGCCTTGCGCTCCCCCCGCCCGGAGCCCGCGGAACCCGACCCCGACGCCGACCGCGAGGCCGCCGGCTTCTTCGGCTCCTTGCGCAGCGGCACATCCCGCTCCCGCCGCAGCACGGTCCCGCTGGCCTCCGTCAGCACGAGGGTGCCGTACTCCCCCTCGACCGCGAGCAGCCCCTGCGCCAGCAACTGCCGGACGACACCGCGCCATTCGCCCTCGCTCAGCTCCTCGCCGATGCCGAACACGGACAACTGGTCGTGGTCGAACTGGATCACCTTGCCCGTGCGCTTACCCAGCAGGATGTCGACGATCTGCACGGCGCCGAACTTCTGCCCTCGCTCCCGCTGCAGCCGCACCACCGTCGACAGCACCTTCTGTGCCGCGATCGTGCCGTCCCAGGTCTCCGGCGGGGTGAGGCAGGTGTCGCAGTTGCCGCAGCCCATCCGGTCCGGGTCCTGGCCGAAGTAGGCGAGCAGCTGACCGCGCCGGCACTGGGCCGTCTCGCACAGCGCCAGCATCGCGTCCAGGTGCGCGGCGGCCCGGCGCCGGAACGCCTCGTCGCCCTCGCCCGACTGGATCAGCTTGCGCTGCTGTATGACGTCGTTGAGGCCATAGGCCATCCAGGCCGTGGAGGGCAGTCCGTCCCGTCCGGCGCGGCCCGTCTCCTGGTAGTAGCCCTCGACCGACTTGGGCAGGTCGAGGTGGGCGACGAAGCGGACGTCCGGCTTGTCGATGCCCATTCCGAAGGCGATGGTCGCCACCACGACCAGTCCCTCCTCCCGCAGGAACCGGGACTGGTGCGCCGCGCGTGTGCCCCCGTCCAGGCCCGCGTGGTACGGCACCGCCTCGATGCCGTTGCGGCTCAGGAACTCGGCCGTCGCCTCCACGGACTTGCGGGACAGGCAGTAGACGATGCCCGCGTCACCCGTGTGCTCCTCGCGCAGGAAGCTCAGCAGCTGCTTCTTCGGGTCCGCCTTGGGCACGATCCGGTACTGGATGTTGGGCCGGTCGAAGCTTGCCACGAAGTGCCGGGCCGTCGGCATGCCCAGCCGCTCGGTGATCTCCTGGTGCGTCGCGTGCGTGGCCGTCGCCGTGAGCGCGATCCGCGGGACGTCCGGCCAGCGCTCGCCGAGCAGCGAGAGCGCCAGATAGTCGGGACGGAAGTCGTGGCCCCACTGGGACACACAGTGCGCCTCGTCGATCGCGAAGACGGCGATCTTGCCGCGCGACAGCAGGTCCAGCGTCGAGTCGAGCCGCAGCCGCTCCGGCGCGAGGTAGAGCAGGTCCAGCTCACCCGCCAGGAACTCTGCCTCCACCACCCGCCGCTCGTCGAAGTCCAGGGTGGAGTTGATGAACCCGGCGCGCACGCCGAGCGCCCGCAGCGCGTCCACCTGGTCCTGCATCAGCGCGATGAGCGGCGAGACGACGACGCCCGTACCCGGTCTGACCAGCGACGGGATCTGGTAGCACAGCGACTTCCCACCGCCGGTCGGCATGAGCACGACGGCATCCCCGCCGTCCACCACATGCTCGATGACGGCTTCCTGCTCGCCCCGGAAGGCCTCGTACCCGAAGACCCGGTGCAGCGCGGCCAGCGCCTCGCTCCTGCCCGCCCCACCCGTCCCGGCCGCCTCTGGCGCCTCGGTCACCCTTGGCATCTCCCTGATCCCACCCGTCACACCCATCGCCATGTCCCCCGTACGTCGTCCCTCGACCACTGCATCCACGATAGGGGCCCGCACCGACAGCCCCGGAGTTATCCACAGGCTCGCGCCCACCGCAGCACAGCGGCCCGGCACCCCTCGGAGGGAAGCCGGGCCGCCACCGCTCATGCGGGCGGCGCGTCAGCGCACGAACACTCCCGCCTGCCCGGCCAGATCCAGGAAGTACTGCGGGGCCACGCCCAGCACCAGCGTGACCGCCACGCCGACTCCGATCGCGGTCATCGTCAGCGGCGACGGAACGGCGACCGTCGGCCCCTCCGGGTTCGGCTCGCTGAAGAACATCAGCACGATGACGCGGATGTAGAAGAACGCCGCGATCGCGGACGAGATCACACCGACCACGACCAGCGGGCCCGCCCCGCCCTCCGCCGCCGCCTTGAACACGGCGAACTTCCCGGCGAAGCCGGAGGTCAGCGGGATGCCGGCGAAGGCCAGCAGGAACACCGCGAACACGGCCGCCACGAGCGGCGAACGGCGTCCGAGACCGGCCCACTTGGACAGGTGCGTCGCCTCACCACCCGCGTCACGCACCAGCGTCACCACGGCGAACGCGCCGATCGTCACAAAGGAGTACGCGCCCAGGTAGAAGAGGACGGACGACACCCCGGACGGCGTGGCCGCGATGACACCCGCGAGGATGAACCCGGCGTGTGCGATCGATGAGTACGCCAGCAGCCGCTTGATGTCGGTCTGCGTGATCGCGACGATCGCACCGCCCAGCATGGTGACGATCGCCACGCCCCACATGACCGGCCGCCAGTCCCAGCGCAGGCCGGGCAGGACGACGTACAGAATGCGGAGCAGCGCGCCGAACGCGGCCACCTTCGTCGCCGCCGCCATGAACCCGGTGACCGGCGTCGGCGCACCCTGGTAGACGTCGGGCGTCCACATGTGGAACGGCACCGCGCCCACCTTGAACAGCAGCCCCATGACGATCATCGCGGCGCCGACGAGCAGCAGCGCGTCGTTGCCCATCGTGTCCGCGAGTGCCGGGCTGACCTCCGGCACCGTGCCGTCGACGACCTGCGCGATCGTCGCGTACGACACGGAGCCCGCGTAGCCGTAGAGCAGCGCGATGCCGAACAGCGTGAACGCGGAGGCGAAGGCACCCAGCAGGAAGTACTTGACCGCGGCCTCCTGCGACATGAGCCGCTTGCGGCGGGCCAGCGCGCACATGAGGTACAGCGGGAGCGAGAAGACTTCCAGGGCGATGAACAGTGTCAGCAGGTCGTTGGCCGCCGGGAAGATCAGCATGCCCGCGACGGCGAACATCAGCAGCGGGAACACCTCGGTGGTGGTGAACCCGGCCTTCACGGCGGCCTTCTCGCTGTCGCTGCCCGGCACGGACGCCGCCTGCGCGGCGAAGGAGTCGACCCGGTTGCCGTGCGCCGCCGGGTCGAGTCGCCTCTCGGCGAAGGTGAACAGGCCGACCAGGCCCGACAGCAGGATGGTCCCCTGCAGGAACAGGGCCGGTCCGTCGACGGCGATCGCGCCCATCGCGGCGATGCCCGCCTTGGTCGTGGCGTACCCGCCGGCCGCCAGCGCGACGACCGCCGCGAAGGCTGCTACAAGTGCCACGACGGAGACGAACACCTGCGCGTAGTAACGGGACTTGCGCGGGACGACCGCCTCGATCAGCACGCCTACGATCGCCGCACCGACGACGATCAACGTGGGCGAGAGCTGTCCGTACTCGATCCTCGGCGCGTCGATCTTCGAGATCGGGTCGGCCGCGGTTGTCCACAGGCTGTGGACGGCTGATGCGCTCACTTGGCCGCCTCCACCTCGGGCTGGGGGTCCTTCTTCTGTACGTCGGACATGGTCTGCTTGACCGCCGGGTTGACGATGTCCGTGACGGGCTTCGGGTAGACGCCCAGGAAGATCAGCAGTACGACCAGCGGGGCGACGACCACGAGCTCGCGCACCCTGAGGTCGGGCATCGCCGAGACCTCCGGCTTCACCGGGCCCGTCATCGTCCGCTGGTAGAGGACGAGGGTGTAGAGCGCGGCGAGCACGATGCCGAAGGTGGCGATGATGCCGATCACCGGGTAGCGCGTGAACGTGCCGACCAGGACCAGGAACTCACTCACGAAAGGCGCCAGGCCCGGCAGCGACAGGGTCGCCAGACTGCCGATCAGGAAGGTGCCGGCGAGCACGGGCGCGACCTTCTGCACTCCGCCGTAGTCGGCGATGAGCCGCGATCCGCGCCGGGAGATCAGGAAGCCGGCCACCAGCATCAACGCAGCCGTCGAGATGCCGTGGTTGACCATGTACAGCGTCGCGCCGGACTGGCCCTGGCTGGTCATCGCGAAGATGCCCATGATGATGAAGCCGAAGTGCGAGATCGACGCGTACGCCACCAGCCGCTTGATGTCCCGCTGCCCGACCGCGAGCAGCGCACCGTAGATGATGCTGATCAGCGCCAGGACGAGGATGGCGGGCGTCGCCCACTTGCTGGCCTCCGGGAACAACTGGAGGCAGAAGCGGAGCATCGCGAAGGTGCCGACTTTGTCGACGACCGCGGTGATGAGGACGGCGACCGGAGCGGTGGCCTCCCCCATCGCGTTGGGCAGCCAGGTGTGCAGCGGCCACAGTGGGGCCTTCACCGCGAAGGCGAAGAAGAAGCCGAGGAACAGCCAGCGTTCGGTGTTCGTCGCCATGTCGAGCGTGCCGTTGGCCCTGGCCTCGGCGATCTCCTGAAGGCTGAAGTTCCCGGCGACCACATACAGGCCGATCACCGCGGCCAGCATGATCAGACCGCCGACCAGGTTGTAGAGCAGGAACTTCACAGCCGCGTACGACCGTTGGGTGGCCGCCGTCTTCTCGCCGTGCTCGTGGGCACGGTCCCCGAAGCCGCCGATGAGGAAGTACATCGGGATGAGCATGGCTTCGAAGAAGATGTAGAAGAGGAAGACGTCGGTGGCCTCGAAGGAGATGATCACCATCGCCTCGACGGCCAGGATCAGGGCGAAGAAGCCCTGCGTCGGCCGCCAGCGCGAGCTGCCGGTCTCCAGCGGGTCGGCGTCGTGCCAGCCCGCGAGAATGATGAACGGGATCAGCAGCGCCGTCAGCGCGATCAGCGCCACCGCGATGCCGTCCACGCCCAGTTCGTACCGGACTCCGAAGTCCGCGATCCAGGCGTGGGATTCGGTGAGTTGGTAGCGGTCGCCGTCCGGGTCGAAGCGGACCAGGATCGTGATCGCGAGGGCGAGCGTGGCGAGCGAGACGAGCAGCGCCAGCCATTTGGCGACGGTGCGCTGCGCGGCCGGTACGGCGGCCGTGGCGATCGCCCCGATCGCCGGGAGCACCGCCGTGGCTGTCAGCAGAGGAAAGGACATCGGTATCAGACCGCCCTCATCAGCAGGGTCGCGGCGATGAGGATCGCCGCACCGCCGAACATCGAGACCGCGTACGACCGCGCGAAGCCGTTCTGGAGCTTGCGCATCCGTCCGGACAGGCCGCCCATGGAGGCCGCCGTGCCGTTGACGACGCCGTCGACCAGGGTGTGGTCGACGTACACCAGGGAGCGCGTGAGGTGCTCGCCGCCTCGTACGAGAACGACGTGGTTGAAGTCGTCCTGGAGCAGGTCGCGCCGGGCGGCCCGGGTGAGCAGCGACCCGCGCGGGGCGACGACCGGGACCGGGCGGCGGCCGTACTGGCCGTAGGCGGCGGCGACACCGATGACCATGCACGCGACGGTCGCGCCGGTGACCACGCCCGCGCTGATCGGCGGGTGGCCGTGCTCGAAACCGGTGATGGGCTCCAGCCAGTGCACGAAGCGCTCGCCGATGCTGAAGAACCCACCGGCGGCCACCGACCCGACGGCCAGCACGATCATGGGGATCGTCATGACCTTGGGCGACTCGTGCGGGTGCGGCTCGTTGCCCTTCTCGTCCGGCTGCCAGCGCTTCTCGCCGAAGAACGTCATCAGCATCACGCGCGTCATGTAGTACGCCGTGATGGCCGCGCCCAGCAGTGCGCAGCCGCCGAGGATCCAGCCCTCGGTGCCGCCCTTGGCGAACGCCGCTTCGATGATCTTGTCCTTGGAGAAGAAGCCGGACAGACCTGGGAAGCCGATGATCGCGAGGTAGCCGAGGCCGAAGGTGACGAAGGTGACCGGCATGTACTTGCGCAGGCCGCCGTACTTGCGCATGTCGACCTCGTCGTTCATGCCGTGCATGACCGAACCGGCGCCGAGGAACAGCCCGGCCTTGAAGAAGCCGTGCGTCACCAGGTGCATGATCGCGAAGACGTAGCCGATGGGGCCGAGGCCCGCGGCGAGGACCATGTAGCCGATCTGCGACATGGTCGAGCCGGCCAGCGCCTTCTTGATGTCGTCTTTCGCGCAACCGACGATCGCACCGAAGAGGAGCGTGACGGCACCGACGATGGTGACGACCAGCTGGGCTTCCGGCGCCGCGTTGAAGATCGCTCCGGAGCGGACGATCAGGTAGACGCCCGCGGTCACCATCGTCGCGGCGTGGATGAGGGCCGAGACCGGGGTCGGGCCCTCCATCGCGTCCCCGAGCCAGGACTGCAGCGGCACCTGGGCGGACTTGCCACACGCGGCGAGCAGCAGCATCAGGCCGATGGCGGTGAGCCTGCCCTCGCTCGTGTCGGCGACGAGCCCGGCCTCCTCACCGGTGCCGAGCACCGGCCCGAAGGCGAACGTGCCGAACCACAGGAACATCAGCATGATCGCGATCGACAGGCCCATGTCGCCGACGCGGTTGACCAGGAAGGCCTTCTTCGCGGCGGTGGCGGCGCTGGGCTTGTGCTGCCAGAAGCCGATCAGCAGGTAGGAGGCGAGACCGACGCCCTCCCAGCCGACGTACAGCAGCAGGTAGTTGTCGGCGAGGACGAGCAGCAGCATCGCCGCGAGGAACAGGTTCAGATAGCCGAAGAAGCGGCGGCGCCGCTCGTCGTGCTCCATGTACCCGACCGAGTACAGGTGGATCAGCGAGCCGACGCCGGTGATCAGCAGCACGAACGTGATCGACAGCTGGTCCAGGCGGAAGGCGACGTCCGCCTGGAAGCCCTCGACCGGGATCCAGCTGTACAGGTGGCTCGTCAGGGTCCGGTCTTCGGCGCCCTTGCCCAGCAGGTCGGCGAAGAGGACCACACCGAAGGCGAAGGAGACGAACGACAGGAGCGTGCCGATCCAGTGGCCGACGGCGTCCAGACGCCGGCCGCCGCACAGCAGTAGGGCCGCTCCGAGCAATGGCGCCGCGATCAGCAGCGCAATCAGGTTCTCCACGATTCTTCCGACCCCTTAGAGCTTCATCAGGCTTGCGTCGTCGACCGAGGCCGAGTGGCGGGAACGGAACAGCGACACGATGATCGCGAGCCCGACAACGACCTCGGCGGCGGCGACGACCATCGTGAAGAAGGCGATGATCTGGCCGTCGAGATTGCCGTGCATCCGGGAGAAGGCGACGAGCGTGAGGTTGCAGGCGTTGAGCATGAGCTCGATGCACATGAAGACGACGATCGCGTTGCGCCTGATCAGCACGCCGGTGGCGCCGATCGTGAACAACAGGGCGGCGAGGTAGAGGTAGTTGACCGGGTTCACTTCGACGCCTCCTCGGACCGCTTGAAGGTCGACGGCTCGATCGCGGTCCGCTCCAGCCGTTCCTCCGCGCGCTGCTCCAGCGCCCGCAGGTCGTTGAGCGCCTCGGTGGACACGTCTCGGATCTGGCCGCGCTCGCGCAGCGTCTTGCTGACCGTGAGGTCGGACGGGGTGCCGTCGGGCAGCAGCCCGGCGATGTCGACGGCGTTGTGCCGGGCGTACACGCCGGGTGCCGGCAGCGGCGGGACGTGCTTGCCCTCGCGCACACGCTCCTCGGACAGCTCGCGCTGGGTCTTGGCGCGCTCGGTGCGCTCGCGGTGCGTGAGCACCATGGCGCCGATGGCGGCCGTGATCAGCAGGGCGCCGGTGATCTCGAAGGCGAAGACGTACTTGGTGAAGATGAGGGCCGCGAGGCCCTCCACATTGCCGTTCGCGTTCGCCTGGGCGAGGCCGTTGAACTCCGTCAGGGTGGCGTTGCCGATGCCGGCGGTCAGCAGGATGCCGAAGCCGAGCCCGCAGAGAAGGGCCAGCCAGCGCTGGCCCTTGATGGTCTCCTTCAGGGAGTCCGCGGCCGTGACGCCGACCAGCATCACCACGAACAGGAACAGCATCATGATCGCGCCGGTGTAGACGATGATCTGCACGACGCCCAGGAAGTAGGCGCCGTTGGCGAGGTAGAACACCGCCAGGATGATCATGGTCCCGGCGAGGCAGAGCGCGCTGTGCACGGCCCTCTTCATGAAGACGGTGCCCAGGGCGCCGAGCACGGCGACGGTGCCGAGGATCCAGAACTGGAAGGCCTCTCCGGTGGAGGTGGAGTAGGCGGCGAGCTGCGCGCTCACGCTTCCACCTCCTGATCCTCAGGCTTCTCTCCCTTGGACACGGCCACTTGGCGCTCGGTCCCGGGCGCGGCCTCCGTCACCAGACCCCGGTAGTAGTCCTGCTCATCCGTTCCCGGGTAGATGGCATGAGGGCTGTCGACCATGCCGTCCTCAAGACCGGCGAGCAGCTGCTCCTTGGTGTAGATGAGGTTGGCGCGGCTGGAGTCGGCGAGCTCGAACTCGTTGGTCATCGTCAACGCGCGCGTGGGGCACGCCTCGATGCACAGGCCGCACAGGATGCAGCGGGCGTAGTTGATCTGGTACACGGCGCCGTACCGCTCGCCCGGCGAGTAGCGCTCCTCGTCGGTGTTGTCGGCGCCCTCCACATAGATGGCGTCGGCGGGGCAGGCCCAGGCGCACAGTTCGCAGCCGACACACTTCTCCAGGCCGTCCGGATGGCGGTTGAGCTGGTGCCGTCCGTGGAAGCGCGGAGCGGTGGTCTTCTGCTGCTCCGGGTACTGCTCGGTCAGCCGCTTCTTGAACATGGCCTTGAAGGTCACGCCGAAGCCGGCCACGGGGTTCTGGAAACCAGGCGACGTATGCCCGGCCTCCTTGGGCTCCTCAGCCATCGGACGCCTCCTTTCCATCCAGAGATCCGTCACTCTGAGTATCGGGTCCACCACTGACAATCAGCTCCCGCTCCTGGCGCGAGCGGCGCCGCGGCACCGGTGGAAGCTCCTGTCCGGGCAGTGGCGGTACGGGGAATCCGCCCGCCATCGCGTCGAAGGCGGCGGGTTCCTCGACAGGTTGCGCGCCCGCCTTCGTCCGCTCGCGGAACATGTCCACGACGAAGGAGAGGAGCAGGAGCGCAAGGACTCCACCACCGACGTAGAGGGCGATGTCGGCGAAGTCGTAGTTCTCGTTCCGGAGCGTGCGCACGGTCGCGACGAGCATCAGCCAGACGACGGAGACCGGGATGAGGACCTTCCACCCGAGCTTCATCAGCTGGTCGTAGCGGACGCGAGGCAGCGTGCCGCGCAGCCAGATGAAGAAGAACAGCAGCAGCTGGACCTTGATCACGAACCAGAGCAGCGGCCACCAGCCGTGGTTCGCGCCCTCCCAGAAGGCACTGACCGGATACGGCGCCCGCCAGCCGCCCAGGAAGAGCGTCACCGACACGGCCGAGACCGTCACCATGTTCACGTACTCGGCGAGCATGAACATCGCGAACTTGATCGAGGAGTACTCGGTGTTGAAGCCGCCGACCAGGTCGCCCTCGGACTCCGGCATGTCGAAGGGGGCGCGGTTGGTCTCGCCGACCATCGTCACGATGTAGATCAGGAAGGAGACCGGCAGCAGGACGATGTACCAGCGGTCCTGCTGCGCCTCGACGATCGCCGAGGTCGACATCGACCCGGAGTAGAGGAACACCGAGGCGAAGGCGGCGCCCATGGCGATCTCGTACGAGATCATCTGCGCACAGGAGCGCAGACCGCCGAGCAGCGGATAGGTGGATCCAGAACTCCAACCCGCCAGCACGATGCCGTAGATGCCGACCGAGGCGAC
Organism: Streptomyces sp. NPDC051738; assembly: GCF_044453205.1. Taxonomy (NCBI): domain Bacteria; kingdom Bacillati; phylum Actinomycetota; class Actinomycetes; order Kitasatosporales; family Streptomycetaceae; genus Streptomyces; species Streptomyces sp. NPDC051738. The sequence continues at coordinate 60,724 of NZ_JBITCM010000020.1, forward strand.
CGCGAGGATGTAGAGCATCGCGATCGGCAGGTCGGTGAGCTGCATCGTGGTGCGCTGGCCGAAGATCGAGATCTCGTTGCCGGCCGGGCCGAAGGGGATCACCGCGATCGCCATGAAGGCCGGGATGGCCGCGACGATCGGTGCGAGGACGTAGACCACCTTGTCCGCGCGTTTGACGATGAGGTCTTCCTTGAGCATCAGCTTGATGCCGTCGGCGAGCGACTGGAGCATGCCCCAGGGGCCGTGCCGGTTGGGGCCGATGCGCAACTGCATCCACGCGACGACCTTGCGCTCCCAGACGATGGAGAACAGCACGGTCACCATCAGGAAGGCGAAGCAGAACACCGCCTTGATGACGACCAGCCACCAGGGGTCGCGGCCGAACATCGAGAGGTCTTCAGCGGCGAGGAAAGGGCTCATGCCTCCACCTCCTCGGGGGCCTCGGTCGCGAGGGTCGCCGGGCCGATGCGGACGAGTGCGCCGGGCAGCGCCCCGGTGTCGGAGGCGACGCCGCCACCGGTGGAGTTGAGCGGGACCCACACCACCCGGTCGGGCATCTCCGTGATCTGCAGCGGGAGTTCGACTACTCCGGAGGGGCCGGTCACGGCCAGTGCGTCGCCGCTCTTCACCCCGGCCTCGGCGGCCGTGGCGGCCGACAGGCGCACATGGGCGGCGTGCCGGGTACCGGCGAGTGCCTCGTCGCCCTCCTGGAGGAGGCCCTGGTCGAGCAGCAGCCGGTGCCCGGCGAGGACGGCCTCACCGGCGGCCGGTCGCGGCAGTTGGGCGGCGGTCTCCAGGGGTTCGGTGGCCCGTGGTCCGTCCCAGGGGCCGAGCCGGTCGATCTCCGCGCGCGTGGTGCGCAGATCGGGCAGACCCAGGTGTACGTCCATGGCGTCGGCCAGCATCTGCAGCACGCGCGCGTCGGTCGGGGCGAGGCGGCGGGTCATCTGGTCGGGCTTGAGCGCGGCCTCGAAGAACCGCACCCGGCCCTCCCAGTTGAGGAAGGTGCCGGCCTTCTCGGCGACCGCGGCGACGGGAAGTACGACATCGGCGAGCTCGGTCACCTCGCCGGGTCGCAGCTCCAGGGACACCACGAAGCCGACCTCGCCGAGCGCCTCACGCGCGCGTGCCGGATCGGGCAGGTCGGCGACCTCGACGCCCGCGACCAGCAGAGCCTGGAGTTCACCCGTCACGGCGGCCTCGACGATCTGGCCGGTGTCACGTCCGTAGCGGAGCGGCACGTCGGCCAGCCCCCAGACGGCGGCGACCTCCTCACGCGCGCGTGGGTCGGTCGCCGGACGTCCGCCCGGCAGCAGCGACGGCAGCGCACCGGCCTCGACGGCACCGCGCTCCCCCGCCCGGCGCGGGATCCACACCAGCTCGGCGCCGGTCGCGGTCGCGGCCCGTACGGCGGCGGTGAGCCCGCCCGCCACAGCGGCCAGCCGCTCACCGACGACGATCACCGCACCCTCGGTGCGCAGCGCCTCGGCCGCCTGCGCACCGGGCTCCTCCAGGCCTACGCCGCTCGCGAGCGCGTCCAGCCACTCGGTCTCGGTGCCCGGGGCGGCCGGCAGGAGCGTGCCACCGGCCTTCTCCAGGCCGCGCGTGGCGTGCGTGGCGAGCGAGAAGACCTTCTGTCCGTGGTTGCGCCATGCCTTGCGCAGCCGCAGGAAGATGCCGGGCGCTTCCTCCTCGGCCTCGAACCCGGCCAGCAGGACAGCCGGTGCCTTCTCGAGGGAGGCGTACGAGACGCCCGTACCGTCGAGGTCACGGCCGTGCCCCGCGACCCGGGCCGCCAGGAAGTCGGCCTCCTCGCCGCTGTGCACGCGCGCGCGGAAGTCGATGTCGTTGGTGTCGAGCGCCACGCGCGCGAACTTGCTGTACGCGTAGGCGTCCTCGACGGTGAGCCGGCCGCCGGTCAGGACGCCGGTCCGGCCGCGTGAGGCGAGCAGTCCCTGGGCCGCGATCTGCAGCGCCTCCGGCCAGGAGGCCGGTTCGAGATCGCCCTCGGCGTTGCGCACGAGCGGTGTCTGGAGCCGGTCGCGCTGCTGGGCGTACCGGAACGCGAACCGGCCCTTGTCGCAGATCCACTCCTCGTTGACCTCGGGGTCGTTGGCCGCGAGGCGTCGCATGACCTTGCCGCGCCGGTGGTCGGTGCGGGTGGCGCAGCCGCCGGAGCAGTGCTCGCAGACGGACGGCGATGAGACCAGGTCGAAGGGGCGGGAGCGGAACCGGTACGCCGCCGAGGTGAGCGCGCCGACCGGACAGATCTGGATGGTGTTGCCGGAGAAGTACGACTCGAAGGGGTCACCCTCACCGGTGCCGACCTGCTGGAGCGCGCCCCGTTCGAGCAGCTCGATCATCGGGTCGCCCGCGACCTGGTTGGAGAACCGGGTGCAGCGGGCGCACAGCACGCACCGCTCGCGGTCGAGCAGCACCTGCGTGGAGATCGGGACGGGCTTCTCGTACGTCCGCTTGCGTCCCTCGAAGCGGGACTCGGAGTGCCCGTGCGACATGGCCTGGTTCTGCAGCGGGCACTCACCGCCCTTGTCGCAGACCGGGCAGTCCAGCGGGTGGTTGATGAGCAGGAGCTCCATCACACCCTTCTGGGCCTTTTCGGCGACCGGCGAGGTGAGGTGCGTCTTCACGACCATGCCGTCCGTGCACGTGATCGTGCAGGACGCCATCGGCTTGCGCTGGCCCTCGACCTCGACGATGCACTGGCGGCAGGCGCCGGCCGGGTCGAGGAGGGGGTGGTCGCAGAAGCGGGGGATCTCGATGCCGAGCTGCTCGGCGGCCCGGATGACCAGGGTGCCCTTGGGCACGCTGATCTCGACGCCGTCGATGGTCAGCGAGACGAGATCTTCCGGCGGGACCGCCGCCTCTCCCCCTCCCGAGGGAGCGCTGGTGGTCACGGTCATGCGTTCACCTCCGTGCGGGAGTCGGCCCAGACCGTCGACTTGGCCGGGTCGAAGGGGCAGCCACGGCCCGTGATGTGCTGCTCGTACTCCTCGCGGAAGTACTTCAGCGAGGAGAAGATCGGCGAGGCGGCACCGTCGCCGAGGGCGCAGAAGGACTTGCCGTTGATGTTGTCGGCGATGTCGTTCAGCTTGTCGAGGTCGCTCATCACGCCCTTGCCGGCCTCGATGTCGCGCAACAACTGCACGAGCCAGTAGGTGCCTTCGCGGCAGGGTGTGCACTTGCCGCAGGACTCGTGGGCGTAGAACTCGGTCCAGCGGGTGACGGCACGGACGACGCAGGTCGTCTCGTCGAAGCACTGGAGAGCCTTGGTGCCGAGCATGGAACCGGCGGCGCCCACTCCCTCATAGTCGAGGGGGACGTCGAGGTGCTCGTCGGTGAACATCGGCGTCGAGGAGCCGCCCGGCGTCCAGAACTTGAGGCGGTGACCCGGGCGCATTCCGCCGCTCATCTCCAGGAGCTGGCGGAGCGTGATGCCGAGCGGGGCCTCGTACTGGCCGGGGCTCGCGACATGGCCGCTGAGCGAGTACAGCGTGAAGCCCGGGGACTTCTCGCTGCCCATCGACCGGAACCACTCTTTGCCCCGATGCAGAATCGCGGGAACCGACGCGATCGACTCGACGTTGTTCACAACAGTTGGGCAGGCATAGAGACCTGCCACCGCAGGGAAGGGAGGACGAAGCCGCGGTTGACCACGGCGGCCTTCGAGCGAGTCGAGCAGTGCGGTCTCCTCACCGCAGATGTACGCGCCCGCGCCCGCGTGCACGGTGAGTTCGAGGTCGAGGCCACTGCCCAGGATGTTCTCGCCGAGGTAGCCGGCCGCGTAGGCCTCGCGCACGGCCTCGTGCAACCGCCGCAGAACAGGGACGACTTCACCACGCAGATAGATGAAGGCATGCGAAGACCTGATGGCATAACACGCGATGACAATGCCCTCGATGAGGCTATGCGGGTTCGCGAAGAGGAGCGGAATGTCCTTGCAGGTTCCGGGCTCCGATTCGTCGGCGTTGACAACTAGATAGTGCGGTTTTCCATCACCCTGAGGAATGAACTGCCATTTCATTCCCGTCGGGAATCCCGCGCCTCCGCGCCCGCGCAGACCTGAGTCCTTGACGTACGCGATCAGGTCGTCCGGGGACATGGCGAGCGCCTTGCGAAGTCCCTCGTAACCCTCGTGCCTTCGGTAGACGTCCAGCGTCCAGGACCTGTCCTCGTCCCAGAAGGCCGACAGCACGGGTGCGAGCAGCTTCTCGGGGCTGGTGTCTTTCAGCTCGGGTGCCAAGGTCATCACTCCCCCTCCTCGGCGGTAGGCCCTGCCGGGTGGGCTGGGTCGGATGCCGATGTGTCCTGCGGCGCGTCATGCGAACTGAGGTGTTCGGTCGGCGACGGCTCGTGCACCGCACCGTTCTGCGGCTCCTCGTGGGGGCCGCCCTCCCGCGGATGGACCACGCGCGCGGGTGCGGTCTCTCCCCTGGCCAGGCGGAGGCCCACCAGCGATGCCGGTCCCGCACTGCCGCTCTCCTCGACGGCCCCGGGCCGCTCGTCGGGGAAGCCGGCCAGAATCCGCGCGGTCTCCTTGAAGGTGCACAGCCGGGCCCCGCGCGTCGGCTCGACGGGCCTGCCCTCGCGCAGGTCGTCGACCAGGCGCTTGGCACTGGAGGGGGTCTGGTTGTCGAAGAACTCCCAGTTGACCATCACGACCGGCGCGAAGTCGCAGGCCGCGTTGCACTCGATGTGCTCCAGGGTGACCTTGCCGTCGTCGGTGGTCTCACCGTTGCCGACGGCCAGGTGCTCCTGGAGCTCCTCGAAGATCGCGTCACCGCCCATCACAGCGCACAGGGTGTTGGTGCAGACGCCCACCTGGTAATCACCGCTCGGCTTGCGCCGGTACATGGTGTAGAAGGTGGCGACCGCGGTGACCTCGGCCGTGGTCAGGTGCAGCATGTCCGCGCAGAACTGCATCCCGGTGCGCGTCACATGCCCCTCCTCCGCCTGCACGAGGTGCAGCAACGGCAGGAGGGCGGACCGGGAGTCCGGGTAGCGGGCGATGACGTCACGCGCGTCCCTCTCGAGGCGCTCTCGAACGTCGTCCGGGTAGCCGGGCGCGGGCAGTTCGGGCATGCCCAGGCTGACGCCCCGCTCAGAAGAAGAGGTGGTCACCGGTCGACGCCTCCCATCACGGGGTCGATGGACGCGACGGCGACGATGACGTCGGCGACCTGGCCGCCCTCGCACATCGCCGCCATGGCCTGCAGGTTGGTGAAGGACGGGTCCCGGAAGTGGACCCGGAAGGGGCGGGTGCCGCCGTCCGAGACGGCATGCACCCCGAGCTCGCCCTTGGGCGACTCGACGGCCGCGTACACCTGTCCCGGCGGGACGCGGAAGCCCTCGGTGACCAGCTTGAAGTGGTGGATCAGGGCCTCCATGGAGGTGCCCATGATCTTCTTGATGTGGTCGAGGGAGTTGCCGAGCCCGTCCGGTCCCAGGGCGAGCTGGGCGGGCCAGGCGATCTTCTTGTCGGCGACCATGACCGGGCCGGGCTGCAGCCGGTCCAGGCACTGCTCGACGATCCCGAGCGACTGGCGCATCTCCTCCAGGCGGATCAGGAAGCGCCCGTAGGAGTCACAGGTGTCGGCGGTCGGGATCTCGAAGTCGTACGTCTCGTAGTCGCAGTACGGCTGCGTCTTGCGCAGGTCGTGCGGGAGGCCCGCGGAGCGCAGGATCGGGCCGGTGGCGCCGAGGGCCATGCAGCCGGCCAGGTCGAGATAGCCGATGTCCTGCATGCGGGCCTTGAAGATGGGGTTCCCGGTGGCGAGCTTGTCGTACTCCGGGAGGTTCTTCTTCATCTTCTTCACGAACTCGCGGATCTGGTCCACCGCGCCGGGCGGCAGGTCCTGGGCGAGTCCGCCGGGCCTGATGTACGCGTGGTTCATGCGCAGGCCCGTGATGAGCTCGTAGATGTCGAGAATCATTTCACGATCACGGAATCCGTAGATCATGATCGTGGTGGCGCCGAGTTCCATGCCGCCGGTGGCGATGCACACCAGGTGGGAGGAGAGCCGGTTCAGCTCCATCAGGAGCACCCGGATGATCTTGGCGCGCTCGGTGATCTCGTCCTCGATGCCGAGGAGCTTCTCGACGGCGAGACAGTAGGCGGTCTCATTGAAGAAGGACGTCAGGTAGTCCATGCGCGTCACGAACGTGGTGCCCTGCGTCCAGGTCCGGTACTCGAGGTTCTTCTCGATACCGGTGTGGAGATAGCCGATGCCGCAGCGGGCCTCGGTGACCGTCTCGCCGTCGATCTCCAGGATCAGGCGGAGCACCCCGTGGGTGGAGGGGTGCTGGGGGCCCATGTTGAGGACGATGCGCTCGTCGTCGGCGCGGGCCGCGGCCTGGACGACCTCGTCCCAGTCGCCACCGGTGACCGTGTATACGGTGCCCTCGGTGGTCTCACGGGCGGATGCTGACTGCGTGCTCACGAGTACGACCTCCGCTGGTCCGGAGCCGGGATCTGGGCGCCCTTGTACTCGACGGGGATGCCGCCGAGGGAGTAGTCCTTGCGCTGCGGGTGGCCCTGCCAGTCGTCCGGCATCATGATCCGCGTCAGGGCCGGGTGGCCGTCGAAGACGATGCCGAAGAAGTCGTACGTCTCGCGCTCGTGCCAGTCGTTCGTCGGATACACGGAGACGAGCGACGGGACATGCGGGTCGCCGTCGGGGGCGCTGACTTCGAGACGGATCAGCCGGTTGTGGGTGATCGAGCGCAGGTGGTAGACCGCGTGCAGCTCGCGGCCCTTGTCGCTCGGGTAGTGGACACCGCTGACGCCGGTGCACAGTTCGAAGCGCAGGGCCGGGTCGTCGCGCAGGGTGCGGGCGACGCGCAGCAGGTGCTCGCGTTCGATGTGGAAGGTGACCTCGCCGCGGTCGACGACCGTCTTCTCGATGGCGTTTGCGGGCAGGAGGCCCTGTTCCTCCAGCGCGCCCTCGAGTTCGTCGGCGACCTCGTCGAACCAACCGCCGTAGGGGCGGCTCGCCGGTCCAGGGAGCCGCACCGAGCGGACCAGGCCGCCGTAACCGGAGGTGTCGCCGCCGTTGTCGGCGCCGAACATGCCGCGCTGGACGCGGATCTCCTCGCCGCCCTGGCCGCGCTGGCCGGGGAGGTTGGAGGCGGAGAGGTCCTTCTCGGGGTTGACCCCGTTCGACCCGTTCGCCCCGTTGGTGCCGTTCGCGTCGCTCACCGCAGCAGCCCCTTCATCTCGATCGTGGGCAGGGCCTTGAGCGCCGCTTCCTCCGCTTCCCGGGCAGCCTCCTCGGCGTTCACGCCGAGCTTGGAGGTCTGGATCTTCTCGTGCAGCTTGAGGATGGCGTCCAACAGCATCTCGGGCCGTGGCGGGCAGCCCGGGAGATAGATGTCGACCGGGACGATGTGGTCGACGCCCTGCACGATCGCGTAGTTGTTGAACATGCCGCCCGAGGAGGCGCAGACCCCCATGGAGATCACCCACTTGGGGTTCGGCATCTGGTCGTAGACCTGCCGGAGCACCGGCGCCATCTTCTGGCTGACCCGGCCGGCGACGATCATCAGGTCGGCCTGGCGCGGGGATCCGCGGAAGACCTCCATGCCGAAACGCGCCAGGTCGTAGCGGCCGGCGCCGGTGGTCATCATCTCGATGGCACAGCAGGCGAGGCCGAAGGTGGCCGGGAAGACGGACGATTTGCGCACCCAGCCCGCGGCCTGCTCGACGGTGGTCAGCAGGAATCCGCTCGGCAGCTTTTCTTCGAGTCCCATGTCGTTAAAGGCCCCTCAGTCCCATTCCAGGCCGCCGCGCCGCCATACGTACGCGTACGCGACGAAGACGGTGAGCACGAAGAGCAGCATCTCCACGAGCCCGAAAATCCCCAGGGAGTCGAAGGTGACGGCCCAGGGGTAGAGGAAGACGATCTCGATATCGAAAATGATGAAGAGCATCGCCGTCAGGTAGTACTTGATGGGGAAGCGCCCGCCGCCGGCCGGCGTGGGGGTCGGCTCGATACCGCACTCGTAGGCTTCGAGCTTGGCCCGGTTGTATCGCTTCGGACCGATCAGCGTGGCCATGACCACGGAGAAGATCGCAAAGCCTGCCCCGAGGGCTCCCAGTACGAGGATGGGCGCATACGCGTTCACCGCTCCTCGCTCCTCTCAGTCGGCATTGACTGCTGGCGGTTGCACTGGGCTCACAGCCGCCCCACCGGTCCCACGAGCCCCGCTCGTCCCGGCGAAGATCGAGAACATGTGAAGCAGGTCACAAGCCCAACTGCCTCGCATCCTATGCCCGCCGCTCTGTGATCTGCGACACGGGGTATTACACAAGCTTTGTGATCTCCACCACCTGACGAAGGATCATGAAGCCGGATGAGCGGTGATCTTCATACGAGAAGCGTCCGAGTGATCACCAGAGGTGACATTTTCGCTCGTCGGCGCAGCTCGCAGGGTGCGTCTCCATATCAAGAGAGTTCTCTTGCATGCAAATTGGTGCTGGACGGGGCACCTTGATAGAGGAGCGCGTTCACACCTCGGAGGGAGCTTCGAAGCGGGATGTGGACGCGTGCACGCATTCACGAGCGGCGCGGGCGGGATTCAGGCACGGGACGCGCACAGCCTCGTAATCGTTGCGTGACCTCCACCACATCGATGAGAGACCTCTGAGAACCGGGCTTGGCCACCGGTCCCAACAAGTGGTAGGTGCTGGGCAATCCGGACTTAATGATGAAAGGCCGTGATCACGGGCGTGTTGCGGAGCGTCCGCAATGTCCGTTACGGCGTCAATAAAGGGTGACCCGCAGGGGAATTGGGGCGGCCATTGAACAACTGTGGCGCAGCACACGTTTCTTGAAGGTATGGAGGAGCCCCTGATACCGGTTGTTCTCATGTCCCACACCGCTCACATACGTAGCCACCGGAAGCCCCGCCGTAGCGCGTCGTCGTCCATAGCGATGCGTGCCGGAGTTGCCGGTGGCGTCCTCAGCATGGCAGCGGCGGGTGCGTCGGCCACGGCGAACGCCGCCGAGCCGGTGACCCAGACCATCGAACTGCCCACCCTCACGGGTGACCTGGCGGACCAGCTCGCCCAGTCCGCGGACGCCACTCAGCTGGCGGCGGCGAACTACGAGCTCGACGCCGAGCGTGACGCGGCCGCCGCGTCCGCGGCCAAGGAAGCCAAGAAGGACCTCGCCGAGGCCAAGAAGAAGGCCGAGGCGAAGAAGAAGGCCGAGGAGGCCCGTAGGGCCGCCGCGGAGGCCGCCGCCTCGCGCAGCACGGAGCGGGCCACCCTGTCCGCCTCCGCGGGCACGAGCGTCGACATCCCCGCTCCCGCCAGCGGCAGCGTCGGCACGGTCATCTCCTTCCTCCAGGCGCAGGTGGGCGACGCGTACGTCATGGGTGCCACCGGCCCCAACGCGTGGGACTGCTCCAGCCTGGTCCAGGCCGCGTTCAAGCAGGTCGGCGTCGACCTGCCGCGCGTCTCGCAGGACCAGTCGATGGCCGGCACCGACATCCCGCTCTCGCAGATCCAGGTCGGCGACATCCTCTACTGGGGTGGCAAGGGCTCCGCCTACCACGTGGGCGTCTACATCGGGAACGGCCAGTACCTGGACGCGGCCAACCCGTCCAAGGGCGTCGTCATCCAGGACCTTTCCGGGTACCCGGCGTCGGGCGCGGTGCGCGTGCTCTGACGTACGGTCGTACGCAGTCGTACGGATGGGGCCGCAGCCGCTCGGGGGCAGCGGCCCCTCCGTCCTGTTCTGGGCGGCCCTCCGTCCCGTCCTGGGCGGCCCTCCGCCCTACCCGAGGTCGAAGGTGTTGGGTAGGCCCAGCTTGTAGCGCACCTCGTCGACCCGCTTCAGCGGCTCCAGCTCCGGGGGTCGGTACAGCTCCCAGATCTCACAGCGGTCGGCGCCCGAATTGTCCGCGTCCAGGAGCGCGTTGACCGCGATGCGGGCCGACTCGTTGGCGCCCTCCATCGTCGCCAGGTCCACGTCGGTGCGGACGTAGTCACCCGCGAGGAAGAAGTTCGGGACCTTCGTGCGGGCCGTGGGGCGGTTGTAGAGCGTGCCCGTGGGGTGGATGAGGAGTTGCTCGCGGTTGCGCGGATCGGGGCCGCCCAGGCCCGTCACCGCCGGGTCCATGAACCAGCCGAGGCGGTCCTCGTCCCGGAGCGTGGTCTTGCCGGCGTCGTTGAGGCCGTCCTTCAACTGGGCCCAGAGTTCGGCGACGACCTCCTCCTTGGTGCACTCCTTGGCCGTCTTGCCGTACAGGATGCCCGGCTTGTCCCACTCCGAGATGATGGCGGAGAGGCAGTCGTGGGCGCGGCCGTCGCCGTAGTCGCGCGAGAAGTCCCGTCCGTCCCAGAACTGGGCCTGGCCGATGCCGGTCACCGACCAGGGTGAGTCGAGGCAGTTGATGTGGCCGTGCACGACGGGTGTGGGCGTGCGCAGATAGAACATCACGCCGGTCATCCAGTCGGTCTGGAGGGCGTCGCAGCGCCCGAGCTGCGGGTCCGCCGCGCGGAGGGACGGGCCCCACGTCCCGCGCGCGTGCTCGACCGGCAGCGCGGAGATGTAGTGGTCGGCGGTGACGGTGCGTTCGTCGCCGCCGTCGCGGGCCGAGACGCGGACGCCGGTCACGCGGGCGCCGTCGTGGAGGACCTCGCGGACCTGGGCGCCATGGACGAACTGCACGCCGAGGGAGCGCAGGTGGGTCTCCCAGGGGTCGATCCAGGCCTCGCTGGTGGGGGCGTTGAGGATGCGGTCGATGTCGGCATCGCCGTCCATCCCGCGGCCGAGCAGGCCCCACAGGAGCAGGGCCTCGATGATGATCCGGCCGACGGTTCGGGTGGACGCGACCTCCGCGCGCGTGGCGACGAGATTGCGGGTCTGGCCGATGCCGAGGACGGTCCGGTACTCGTCGCTCATCTCCTCGGCGCGGATGAAGTCCCACCACGCGACCTTCTCCCACACCTCCTCGCGTCGGGCGTCGCAGCTGGTGAGGTGGACGAGGAGGCGGTCGGCGAAGTAGGCGGCCTCGTGGGCGGGCAGGCGGGTGCCGAGGTCCAGCACCGAGAGGACCTGGTCGCGGATCCAGCCAAGGGTGAGGTCGCCCGGCCGGGGCGGGGTGGTGGCGCGGCGGAGCGGGAAGTGGAGGTCGGGGCGGCCGCCGGCGCGGGCGAACAGGGCCTCGGTGCCGCTGACGAGGTTGTCGTGGACGCCGTTCGCGTTGCCGGTGACGGGGATGCGGCGCATCGTGTCCGGCAGGTTCCGGTAGAAGCCGGGGAAGAAGCGGAAGCCGTGCTCGGCGGGGAGGTCCGCTCGGCCACCGGCGGCCGTGCCGGGGACGGGCATCGAGCGGGCCTTGCCGCCGAGGGTGTCGTAGTACTCGTAGACGGTGACGGCGTAGCCGCGTTCGGCGAGTTCGTGGGCGGCACTCAGGCCGGAGACTCCCCCGCCGAGGACAGCGACGTGTTTGCCGGACGCGGCCCGCGCGCTGCCCGCGGGCCATAAGGAGAGGGCCCCTGCCACTCCCCCGGCACCGGCCAGGAAGCGTCTGCGGGAGTGGCCGGATCGCGTGTGACCTGTCTTCTCCTGGGGCTCCTGCGCGTGTTCTGTTGTCATGAGTCCCGGAGGGTAGGGAGGGTTCGCCGAGGTCGGAAGCCTGTTTCACGCCCGGCCACAGCATCCTCACAACCCGCGACGAGAGAAAGACAGAGAGGGAGAAAAGCGATGCCCAGCGTTTTCGTGCAAGGCAGGCCCGTGGAGTCGTATCCGCCGCTCGCGCCCGAGGCCCGGCGCGGTTCGGTGCGCAGGATCACCGAGGTCGGTGAGCAGGTGCTGCACAAGCCGTGCCGGGATGTGACCGAGTTCGGGCCCGACCTCGCCGCGCTCATCGACGACATGTTCCTGACGATGTACATCGCCGACGGAGCGGGACTCGCGGCGAACCAGGTCGACGTGGATCTACGGCTGTTCGTGTACGACTGCCCGGACGACGACGGAGTCCGACATGTCGGGCACATCGTCAATCCGGTGCTTCAGCCGATCGAGACCTCGGACAGGAGGCTCCTCGACGACTCGGAGGGCTGCCTCTCCGTCCCGGGCGCGGTGATGGCCGTACCGCGCCCGGACCGGGCCGTGGTGCACGGGCTCGACAAGGACGGGGAGCCGCTCGTGATCGAGGGCACCGGGTACTTCGCCCGCTGCCTCGCGCACGAGGCCGATCACTGCGCCGGGCAGGTCTATCTGGACCGGCTCTCCAAGCGGGAACGCAAGGACGCGCTGCGGCAGGTGGCGGACCGGCGGGACGAGGTGTTCGCGCGCCGGGCCGCCAACGTCGAGGCCCTCAGTAAGGCCCGGCCGACCGGCTGACCGGTACTGGACCCAGGGTCGGGCCCGGCCGACCGGCTGACCGGCGGCTAGGCCTTCGGCGCCACCTTGCTGAGGCCGTTGATGATGCGGTCCATCGCGTCGCCGCCCGTCGGGTCGGTGAGGTTCGCGAGCAGCTTCAGCGTGAACTTCATCAGCAGCGGGTGGGTCAGGCCGCGCTGGGTCGCGATCTTCATGACCTTCGGGTTGCCGATGAGCTTCACGAAGGCGCGGCCCAGCGTGTAGTAGCCGCCGTAGGTGTCCTTCAGGACGCGCGGGTAGTGCTGGAGGGCGAGTTCACGGCCGCCGGGCGTGGAGCGGGCGTGGGCCTGGACGATGACGTCGGCGGCGATCTGGCCGGACTCCATGGCGTAGGCGATGCCCTCGCCGTTGAAGGGGTTCACCAGGCCGCCGGCGTCGCCGACCAGCAGCAGGCCCTTGGTGTAGTGCGGTTGGCGGTTGAAGGCCATCGGCAGGGCGGCGCCGCGGATCGGGCCGGTCATGTTGTCCGGCGTGTAGCCCCAGTCCTCCGGCATGGAGGCGCACCAGGCCTTCAACACCTCGCGCCAGTCCAGCTCCTTGAAGGAGTCGGAGGTGTTGAGCACGCCCAGGCCGACGTTGGACGTGCCGTCGCCCATGCCGAAGATCCAGCCGTAGCCGGGCAGGAGGCGGTCCTCGCCGGGGCCGCGGCGGTCCCACAGCTCCAGCCAGGACTCCAGGTAGTCGTCCTCGTGGCGGGGGCTTTCGAAATACGTCCGTACGGCCACGCCCATCGGGCGGTCCTCGCGGCGGTGCAGGCCCATCGCGAGGGAGAGGCGGGTGGAGTTGCCGTCGGCGGCGACGACCAGGGGTGCGTGGAAGGTGACCTCGCGCTTCTCCTCGCCGAGCTTGGCGTGGACGCCGGTGATACGGCCGGTGCGGTCGTCGATGATCGGGGCGCCGACGTTGCAGCGCTCGTAGAGCCGGGCGCCCGCCTTCTGTGCCTGGCGGGCGAGTTGCTCGTCGAAGTCGTCGCGCTTGCGGACCAGGCCGTAGTCGGGGAAGGAGGCGAGATCAGGCCAGTCCAGCTGGAGGCGCACACCGCCGCCGATGATGCGCAGGCCCTTGTTGCGGATCCAGCCGGCCTCCTCCGAGATGTCGATGCCCATGGCCACGAGCTGTTTGACCGCGCGCGGGGTCAGGCCGTCACCGCAGACCTTCTCCCTCGGGAACTCGGTCTTCTCCAGCAGGAGTACGTCGAGGCCGGACTTGGCCAGGTGGTACGCCGTCGTGGCGCCGGCCGGCCCCGCCCCCACGACGATCACATCGGCGGTGTTCTCGGAGAGGGGCGAGGCGAGAGGTGAGGAGACGGGCTCGGTCACGTCGGTCACGGCGGGATCTCCCCAAGTTCGAAATCTGTGTGCCGACCGGCACTGGACATGGGCAGTCTATTCAGCAGCATTGATCACCCGGCTGAAGGGCTGCCTCCGTGAACCGAGCTCTCCCTGTCGTACGGCTCCGTGTCCCCACCGACGAGGACGCCGTCGCCTGGCACCGGATCTTCGCCCACCCGGATGTCATGGAGTTCCACGGCGGCAGGGCCGCGGAGCTGTCGGTCTACGAGGAGCTGACCGCCCGCCAGCGTCGGCACGACGCCGAGCGCGGGTTCTGCCTGTGGACCATGCTCGACGAGGACGGGCGGGCCATCGGCTTCACCGGAGCCCAGCCGTGGGAGCGGGAGTGGGGTCCGACGGGTGAGATCGAGATCGGCTGGCGGCTCGGGCGGGAGTACTGGGGCCAGGGGCATGTCACGGCGGCGGCGCGCATGACGCTGGAGCGGGTGCGGGCGGCCGGGGTGCCGAGCGTGGTGGCGATGGTCGACGCCCGCAACGCGCGGTCGATCGCGGTGACTCGGCGGCTGGGGATGGAGCTGGCCGAGGTGTTCACCACCCCGGACGCCCGGCACAAGGGTCACTGCTACCGGCTCGATCTGTGACCGCCGAACCGCACCTTCAGCTTCGGTCACCCTAGGTAATCGACTGCTACAGAAAGGCACTTGGCGCTTCCGGACGGTACCCCCGGGCGGTTACCCTGCCAGTACCGCTGGGGGTGACATCTGTGCGCATAACACCCAAAACGCCCGAGGTGCGCGTACCGAAGCTCGTCGGACTGATGGCCATGGACGCGCGCGAGGCCGCGAAGTCGCAGGGTCTGGTCCTCAACGCGCCGGACCGGCCGGACTTCCACCTCACGGTCGTCGACTACGTCGTACGCCAGTATCCCCAGCCGGGTGCCGAGGTGCCGCGGGACTCGATGGTCTACATCTGGTTCGACGTCGGCGAGGGCGAGGGGGGCGGAGGGGTACGCGAGCCACGCATCCCACGGCCACCGGGGGGCGGGCTGCAGCGCGAGCTGGACGAGCCCGGGGACCCCTACGTCGTCGTCAGCTCTGCTTGAAGTCCGGCAGTTCTGCTGGAAACCCGGCGCTCAGCTCTGCTTGAAGCCCCGGTGCAGGGTGACCACCCCGCCCGTCAGGTTCCGCCAGGCCACCTTCGTCCAGCCGGCCTTGCGCAGGTGCTCGGCGAGGGCGGGCTGGTCGGGCCAGGCTCGGATGGACTCGGCGAGATAGACGTAGGCGTCGGGGTTGGAGGACACCGCGCGGGCGACCGGGGGCAGGGCGCGCATCAGGTACTCGGTGTAGACCGTGCGGAAGGGCGCCCAGGTCGGGTGCGAGAACTCGCAGATCACGACCCGCCCGCCGGGCCGCGTCACCCGGTACATCTCGCGCAGGGCGGCGTCATAGTCCTGGACGTTGCGCAGCCCGAAGGAGATCGTCACGGCGTCGAAGGTGTCGTCCCTGAACGGCAGCCTCGTCGCGTCGCCCGCCGTGAACGGCAGCCAGGCGTGGTTGCGCTTGCCGACCTGGAGCATGCCGAGGGAGAAGTCGCAGGGGACGACGTACGCCCCGGTCTGCGCGAAGGGCAGCGAGGAGGTGCCCGTCCCCGCGGCCAGGTCGAGGACCTTCTGCGCGGGGCGGGCGTCGACGGCCTTCGCGACCTCCTTGCGCCATCTGCGGTCCTGGCCGAGCGACAGCACGTCGTTGGTCAGGTCGTACCGTTCCGCCACGTTGTCGAACATCGAGGCGACTTCGTGCGGCTGCTTGTCCAGGGATGCGCGGGTCACCGGCCCATTGTGGCAGTACGGCCTCCTGGCAGAAGCGTCGGCTTCTTCTTCCCGGCCACGTCCTCCACCCATCCGCACAGCAGGACGAAGATCGCGATCAGGATCCAGCCGATGCCGAACATGAACCACTGGCTCTCCAGCGGCAGGTACTTCTCGAACGCGGGCACGTTCCAGAACTGGTCGATCAGCAGGACGGCGAGGATCAGGGCGATCTCGTGCCAGAGGTAGATCGTCACGGCGCGGGCGTTGAAGATCGTGACGAGTCGGTCGAGGGCGGCGATGGGGGTCCCCCCGCTCGAGCGAAGCCGAGAGTGGGGGAGGGTGAGCGCGGCGAAGTCGACCTTGAAGCGCGCCTTGGCGTACATCAGCAACGCCACATAGCCGGCCGACCAGAAGGCCTGGGCGAGCGGGATGTCGTCCAGGTCGTAGGAGCCGGTCTCGGCCTGGTGGGTGAAGGCGTACCAGCCGCCGTAGCCGATCGCGGCGAGCGAGAGGAGGACGACCGCGAAGGGCTTCAGCCGCTGGAGGACGCCGTCGCGGTGCGCGAAGCCGAGGATCCAGCAGAAGAGGAAGGTGGCCAGGTCGGTGAGCGCGCTGCCGAAGCGGTTGTCCGGCGGCTCCCAGAGGAAGTGCAGGACCAGGATCGGCCCCAGCGACAGGAGGAGCACCGGTATCGGGGCCAGGCGGAACACCCGCAGCATCAGCGGGGAGAGCAGGACGAACCAGATGTACGTCCGCAGGTACCAGAGGATCTCCCAGGCCTGCTGGCCCCACGCGTTGCCCGGCGGGTCGCCGAGCGGCACGATCCAGTAGACGATCTGCCAGCCCGGCATCCAGTCGTGGATCAGCATCGCGACGACCACGAAGACGCCCCAGAACCAGAAGGGGGGCAGCAGTCGGCGCAGCCGGCCGCGGATCACCTTCAGCGCGGGGCGCTCCAGGGACTTGGCCATGAGGGTGCCGGCCAGGGCGAACATGACCCCCATGGAGGGGAAGACCATGCCCGCCCAGGCCCAGCCGAAGGTGTGGTAGGTGACGACGCGGATGAGGGCGACCGCCCGGAGGGTGTCGAAGTAGCGGTCCCGTCCGGCCGGCCTGGGTGGGGGTGGTGACGTGTCGGTCTCCCCGCCCACAGCGGCCGGTACGACCGGAACCGCGCCGACCGGAACCGCGCCGACCTGACCCCCGCCGACCTGAACCGCGCCCCCTCGCCTGTGCGAACCCACTCAGCTCACCCCCGCCGGCGTCCCGACCTCACCGGTCCGCTTCAGCTTCTGCCAGCGCAGACGGCCGCCCGTCAGCGCGGTGATGCAGGAGTGGATGAGGACGAGGTACATCATCTGGCGGTAGGCGAGTTGCTGGAGGGGCATCATCAGCAGGTAGCGGTACTGCTCGCGGTCCAGGCGGAAGGCATAGGCCGCGCACACGAGTTGCACGCCGAGCACCGCCAGCCACGCCAGCAGGGCCGCCTTGAAGTCGATGAAGATCATCGAGTAGGCGGTGAACACGTCGATGAGCGGGGCGAAGACCGGCGTGACGATCTGGAAGATGACGACGAGAGGCATGCCGACACGCCCGAAGCGACCCGAAGGACCCTTGTCCGTCAAGGACTTGCGGTGCTTCCACAGCGCCTGCATCGTGCCGTACGACCACCGGTAGCGCTGCGACCACAGCTGCTTGAGCGAACCCGGCGCCTCCGTCCACGCGCGCGCGTGCTCCTGGTAGACGACCCGCCAGCCCGCACGGTGCATCGCGATGGTGATGTCGGTGTCCTCGGCGAGCGTGTCCCCGCTCATGCCGCCGACCTCGAGGACCGCCTCCCGGCGGAACGCGCCGATCGCGCCCGGGATGGTCGGCATGCAGCGCAGCAGGTCGTACATACGGCGGTCCAGGTTGAAGCCCATCACGTACTCGATGTGCTGCCAGGCCCCGATGATCGTGTTGCGGTTGCCGACCTTGGCGTTGCCGGCGACCGCGCCGACCTCGGGGTCGGCGAAGGGCTGCACCAGCTGCCGTACGGTGTCCGGCTCGAAGACCGTGTCGCCGTCCATCATCACGACGATGTCGTAACTGGCGCTGCGCACACCGTTGTTGAGCGCCGCCGGCTTGCCCGCGTTCTCCTGGCGGATGACCCGGACGTTGTTCATGCCGAGCTCGTGGGCCGCGTTGCGGGCGATCTCGGAGGTGCCGTCCGAGGAGCCGTCGTCGACCACGATGATCTCGATCGGATGGGTGCTCTGCGCCAGCGACTTGAGGGTGTTGGCGATGCACTTCTTCTCGTTGTACGCCGGGACGATCACGCTCACCGGCTCGTAGACCGGCGCTCCCCAGCTGAACCGGCGTGTGTTGCGCTGCCGGTAGTGGCGGCGGGCGAGGAGCAGCATCATGCCGAAGCGGCCCATCACGGCGACGCCGACGACCATGAGGCCGACCGACAGCACCGGTACCGCCCATTCGGCGACGGCCACGGCCCCGATCAGGGCCTTCCCCTCGTACAGCGTCGCGCCGGTGGCCTCACGGTGGGCGGCCTGGAGGGTCGAGATCCCCGACCCCGCGCCGCCCGCACCGGTCTGCCCGTTCGCACCCTGCTGCCCCTGACCGCCGGGCTGCTGACCGCCGTCCGCCTGTGCGCCGACGCCACCCGCCTGTGCGCCACCCGTCTGGGCACCGCCGGGCTGCTGACCGGACCCGGCCTGCTGACCGCCGGCCTCCTCCTCCTGGAGAGCCCCGCTGATCGTGGTGAAGGTGTACCCCTTCGCCTTCATCTTCTCGATGTACGTCGGCAGCGCCTTGATCGTCTGCGACCGCTCGCCACCGGCGTCGTGGAACAGGACGGACGCGCCCTCCCCGTCCTCCGGCGTGGCCCAGTTGATGATCTTCTTGACGCCCGGCCGCTTCCAGTCGTCGCTGTCGGTGTCGACGAAGACGCTGGTGTAGCCGTCCTCGCCGAGCTTCTTGTAGACGGGCCAGCTGTAGTTGTCGATGGCGTCCGTCTCGGAGGAGTACGGCGCCCGGAACAGCGTGGTCGTGATGCCGGCCGCGCCCGCGAGCGCGAGCTGGGTCTGCTGCATCTCGCGGTTGACGCGGGCGTCGCTCTGGTAGGAGAGGTCGACGTGGGTGAAGGTGTGGATGCCCACCTCGTTCCCCTGCTCGACCATGTCCGCGACGATCGACGGGTAGCGCGAGACCATCGAGCCGACCAGGAAGAACGTGGCGGGGATGTCGTACTTCTTCAGGATGGCCAGGACCTGGGGGGTCCAGGTGGGGTTCGGGCCGTCGTCGAAGGTGAGCGCGATCGTCTTGTCCGGCACGGAGACCGTGGTCGCCTGACCGCCCCGGAAGGTCAGGATCGGCCCGCCGTCGAGGATCTTGTCGGGTACGTCGCTGGAGCTGGCGCCGGTGCGCACCCGCTGGTCGCCGCCGACCTCGGCGCGCAGATAGCCGTCGAGCAGCATGACGCTGGTCAGCGCGAGCAGGAGCAGTCCGGCGAGGATGACGCGGGGTTTCTGCAGGGCCGCGGCCTTGCCCGCCGCCCGCTGGATCCGGTTCGGGGCGCGCCGGCGGCCGCGTGAGGGAGTCGTCGTAGTCATGAGTGTGGGTGCGTTCCGGTCAGTTGGCGGCGGCCGGGGAGGCCGACACGGTCGGGGCGGCACTGGGCGGCTCGCCGGTCGCGGTGCCCGACGGCGGAGTGCCGGTGGGCTTCGCGGGCGGGGAGGCGGCACCGCCCTGCGGCTGGGCGCCGCCGGGGCCCGAGTTCGGGCCACCCGCAGGGCCGCCGCCTGCGAAGGGCAGCAGCTCGGACGGGGTGAGCGAGGTGCCGACGCCCATGAACGCCATGCCCAGCACGACCGCGTACCCGAGGCAGGTGACGCCCAGGAGAAGACCGATGCGCCGCAGCAGCTTGGAGCGGCGTCCGGAGTTGTCAACGAACACGGGCCCTTCGGCGGACCCGTTGCCGCGTTTGCGGCGGCGACCGCGCGCAGCGGGCTGGGCGGCGCGGTTTTCGATGGCAGGCTCGGATTGCATTCCCCGGATATTAGGGAGCCTTTATGTGCCAACGACTCTGTACTTCATGTGAGACGCCCATGAGAAACGCCTTAACCTGTCCGTTCCCTGAGAGTTTCCCCGAAGGCCTGCGCACCTCACAGCCCTGTGAAAGGAGTTGACGGCTCAGCCTCGGCGGAGTGTGAGACATTGCCGAGCGGAACAACTGTCAGATATTTCAGCCTGAGGCAGAAATCACGAAAGCGGGTACATGCGCAATGCGGAGTTTCCGAACGACGGCGACCGGGCTCACCTGCATATTTGCACTGGCCATCACGGGGTGCTCCGCGAGCTCGGACGACGGTACGGCGGACGCGGCGCCCTCGCCCCCGCAGCAGCCCGGCACGTCCCCCTCCGCGTCGGCCTCGTCCAGCCCGTCGAGCGCATCGAGCACGTTCTACGCCCCTTACGTCAGCGCCACCGAGGGCTCCGACCTCGACTCCGCCGGCTCCCCGTCGACGTACAACCTGGCCTTCGTGATCTCTGACGGCAGTGACTGCACACCCAAGTGGAACGGCACCGACGCCATCTCCGACTCGGCCGTGAAGTCCCGCATCTCCAAGCTCACCCAGGACGGCGCCACGGTCCGGGTCTCCTTCGGCGGCGCCTCCGGCAAGGAGCTGGCGGCCACGTGCGACAGCGCGTCCGAGCTGGCCGAGGCGTACGGGAAGGCGCTGGACGCGGCGGGTTCCTCGCTGGCCGACTTCGACATCGAGGGCGACGAGCTGACCGACTCCGACTCGGTGGACCTGCGTTCGGAGGCGATCGCCCTGCTGCAGAAGGAGCGCGCCGACCTCAAGGTCTCCTTCACGCTGCCGGTGATGCCGTCCGGGCTGGACGACGACGGCGTGGCGCTGCTGGAGTCCGCCAACGAGCACGATGTGCAGGTCTCCAGCGTCAACATCATGACCATGAACTACGGCGAGTCGTACACCGGCGACATGGGTGACTACGCCCTCACCTCGGCGAAGGCCACGCACGCCCAGTTGAAGGAGATCTTCGGTACGTCGGATGCGACCGCGTGGAACGCGATGGCGTTGACCTCGATGCTCGGCACGAATGACGTCGACAATGAGACGTTTTCGCTCGATGACGCGGCGCAGGTGCGGGAGTTCGCGGAGGAGAAGGGGGTTGGGTGGGTGTCGATGTGGGCGACGTTTCGGGATCAGGAGTGTGGTGACGATTCGTCATCCGATGACGCGTTGACGAATTGCAGTGGGGTGGATCAGGAGGACGGGGCGTTTGCGGAGGCGTTTTCGGGATGAGCTCGGGGGGTTCTGTTGTATGCGGGCTGCGGGTCGTTGGTGGTTGATCGCGCCCACGCGGCGGAGCCGCATATCGATACAGCCCCGCGCCCCTAAAAGACGAGGGCGCTTTCCTACCGTCGGCGGTAGACGATCCGGCCTTCCGCCACCGTCGCCACGCACGTCCCCGCACCCCGCTCTGCCAGTTCCGTCTCGTCGCGTACGTCGAACACCGCGAACCGGGCGGCTGAGCCCTGCTCCCTCGGCTGAGCGAAATCCACCGGCATCCCACAGGCGTACGGGTCGAGCGACGCCACTCCGCCGGGGCGCCCGATCCGGCCCACGATCCCCAGGCCGGAGCGGTGCACGGCGTCGCGCACCGCGCGGTTGCGTACGGTCTCGCAAGCCGCCGCGACCGTGCCGTGGGCCAGCATCCGCTGCACGCCACGCCGGGCGCTCGCACCCCAGCGGGCGTCGTCCATGGCAAGGGCCGCCAGCGCGTCGCCGGTCAGGGGCTCGGTGCCCAACTCGTCGGCCTCGCGCGGATCGGGGTGGTACGCCTCCTCCAGCAGCTCCGTGCCGTACAGGTTGACGATCCCGGGCGTCAGAATGCCCGGCCACTCCCGCACCCGAGCCCGCGGATGCGCGGCGACCAGCTCCTCCAGCGCCCCCGCGTCGGCGATCCACGCGCCCTTGACGACAAGCGCGTGGCCCCGGGAGTCGGCGTGAATCGTCAGCACAGGCAGGTCAGTTGGAAGCCAGGATCTTCAGCTCGGGATGCGCCGTGCCGCCCTCGATCGCCGTGGACGAGATGTGGGACATGACCCGCTCGTCGACCGGGTCGTGCGCCGGGTCGTCGTGCACGACCAGGTGCTCGTAGGTCGTCGCCCGCTGCGCCGGCACCCGGCCCGCCTTGCGGATCAGGTCGATGATCTCCATCCGGTTGGAGCGGTGCTTGGCACCCGCGCTGGAGACGACGTTCTCCTCCAGCATGATCGAGCCGAGGTCGTCCGCGCCGTAGTGCAGCGACAGCTGGCCGGCCTCCTTGCCGGTGGTCAGCCAGGACCCCTGGATGTGGGCGATGTTGTCCATGAACAGCCGCCCGATGGCGATCATCCGCAGGTACTCGAAGATCGTGGCCTGCGTACGGCCCTTCAGGTGGTTGTTCTCGGGCTGGTAGGTGTACGGGATGAAGGCCCGGAAGCCGCCCGTGCGGTCCTGGACGTCACGGATCATCCGCAGGTGCTCGATGCGCTCGGCGTTGGTCTCGCCCGTGCCCATCAGCATGGTCGACGTCGACTCCACGCCCAACCGGTGCGCGGCCTCCATGATCTCCAGCCAGCGCTCACCGCTCTCCTTCAGCGGGGCGATGGCCTTGCGCGGGCGCGCGGGCAGCAGCTCGGCGCCGGCGCCCGCGAAGGAGTCGAGACCGGCCTCGTGGATCCGGGTGATGGCCTCCTCGACCGACACACCGGAGATCCGGGCCATGTGCTCGACCTCGCTCGCCCCCAGGCTGTGGATGACGAGCTGCGGGAACTCCTTCTTGATGGCGGCGAAGTGCTTCTCGTAGTACTCGACGCCGTAGTCCGGGTGGTGACCGCCCTGGAACATGATCTGCGTGCCGCCGAGTTCGACGGTCTCGGCGCAGCGCCGCAGGATGTCGTCGAGGTCGCGGGTCCAGCCCTTGGCCTTGTCCTTGGGGGCGGCGTAGAAGGCGCAGAACTTGCACGCCGTGACGCACACGTTCGTGTAGTTGATGTTCCGCTCGATGATGTACGTCGCGATGTGCTCGGTACCCGCGTACCTGCGGCGGCGTACGGCGTCGGCGGCGGCGCCCAGCGCGTGCAGCGGGGCGTGGCGGTACAGCTCCAGCGCCTCTTCGGGGGTGACGCGTCCACCCGCGGCGGCACGGTCGAGGACGGCTGTGACATCAAACGACGTGAGGTCGGCCTTCTCGGTCACCGGGACGTCCCTTTCGTCAAGGGTTGTGGACGGATCCGTCCATCCGTGGAAGGAACCTTCCGTCCATGGATGGACGGATCCGTCCATCCGTGGAAGGAACCTTCCGTCCATGGACGGACCGAACCAGCCTACGCCAGGCCTTTTGCCAGGCCGACCTCAGGCCGCGTACGCCCCGATCAGCAGCCCCACGAACGCCCCGCCGAGCAGAAACGGCCCGAACGGGATCGCCGACTTGCGCCCGGTCCGCCGCAGGGCGACGCGCCCCCAGCCGTACAGCGCTCCGGACAGGAACCCGGCGAAGGTGCCGAGCATGACCGTCGGCCAGCCGTACCAGCCCAGGACCGCCCCCGCCGAGAGCGCCAGCTTCACATCGCCGAAGCCCATGCCGCCGGGGTTGAGGAGGTACAGCACGAGGTAGAAGGCGCCGAGCGCGAGGGCGGCCCACAGGGCGGTCGGCCAGTCACCGGCGTGTTCGGGGACGAGGGCGACCAGGCCGAGCAGCGCGAGCGCGGCGCCCGCGAGCGGAAGGGTCAGCGGGTCGGGCAGCCGCCGCACCCGCAGGTCGACGGCCGCGAGCAGCACGCCGACGGGCGCCAGCAGCAGCCATACGCCCAACTCGGGCCGGGTGCCGGTGGCGGCGGCGAGGGCGGCGCAGACGAGGGCGGTGGCGGTGGCGAGCGTCGGGGCGCCGGGGCCGTACGGCTCACCGGTCCCGCACGGTCCGCACCGGGCCCGCCCGATCCACCCGCGGATCGGATGCCCTGCGGGGCACCGCTCCCGCCACGCCTCCTCCTCCGACACCTCCGACGACACGGAGAACCGGTAGGCGGCCCTCGGCAGGAGCGAACCCGCCGCGACACCCCACAGCGCGGCGACGGCCACGAGCAGAGCGGTCACCACACCCGTCACCCGACCTTCGACAACCGAGCCTCGGGTTTCCCCTCCGCGTCGCTCTCCGAGCGGTACACCAGGTCGTCGCCCGCCGGTGTGATCCGGACGGTGTGCGGGGTCGGGTTGCAGCCGGCGTGGTTGCCCTTCCTGCCCGCGGACGTGACGACGAGCTCCTTCGCCGTCACCTTCTTCAGGGTCAGTACGTCGTTGCAGACGCCGCCGAGCAGATCCGTGTTGCGGAGGGTGCCCAACTCCTCGCCGACGTCGGCCTTGTGCACGGTGAGCCGGAAGGTCCCCGCCGGCAGCGCGCCGTCCAGGGCGCTGGCCTCGCCCTCCCAGGTGCCGAGGTAGCGGGCGGGGACGGCGCTCGCGGCCGGGGTGGAGTAGTCCGTACCCGGGGACTGCGAGGAGGCCGCCCCCGAATCGGCGGATGTGTCCCCGTCCCCGTCGCCGCCCGGCAGCAGCTCGAACACGAACACGGAGCCCACGGTCACCGCCGCGAACGCCCCCGCCACCGCGAGCGCCACCGTGCAGCTCATCCGCCGCCCCCGGCCGCCGTCGCCCGACGTCGAGGTCGCCGCGACGGAGAGGGAGAGCTTGCCGGGGCGGTGCTCGGACGCCGGGGCGGTGTCCTGAGGAGGTATCGCGTCACGCGGTTGGGGTACGGCGACGGGGGCCCCGGAAGCGGAGGCGGTCCCTGGCGTCGGCGCTGGAGTGGGCGTATGCGTGGGCGCTGGAATGGGCGCGGGCGCTGGAATGGGCGTGGGCGCTGGAGTTGACGCCGGCGCACCCCCCGGCATCACTGGCGGCGGCCCGAACTCCCCGACCGTCGCCCGCCGGCTGAACCCCACCGGCCCCGAGGCGACATCCGCTCCCGCATTCCCCGTCTCCCCGGCCTCCAGATTCAGCAGCTGCACGGCACTACGGCTGACCTGCTCGACCAACGCCCCCGGCAGCCAACCGCCCGCCACCTCCCGGGCCGCCCCGTCCGGAGCCAGGCGCCGGGCCACCTCCGCCGGCGCGGGCCGCGCACCCGGCTCCTTGGCCAGGCAGGCCGCGACCAGGTCCCTCAACTCACCGTCCAGAGCGTCGAGTTCGGGCTCCTCGTGGACGACCTTGTAGAGCAGCGCCGCCGACGAGTCCCCGGAGAACGGCGGCTCCCCGGTCGCCGCGTACGCCAGCACCGCGCCCAGCGAGAAGACGTCCGCCGCGCCCGTGGCGCCGTTGCCCAGGATCTGTTCGGGCGACATGTAGCCGGGGGAGCCGATCGAGACGCCGGTCGACGTCAGGGACGCGGTGCCGTCCATGGCCCGGGCGATGCCGAAGTCGATGAGCAGGGGGCCGTCCAGCGTCAGCAGCACGTTCGACGGCTTCACGTCCCGGTGCACCAGCCCCAGTTCATGCACCGCCGCCAGCGCCTCGGCCAGCCCCGCCCCCAGCACCCGTACCGAAGGCGCGGGCAGCGCACCCGAGCCGGTGACCGCCGCCGCCAGTGACGGCCCCGCCGCATACCCCGTGGCCACCCACGGCACCGCGGCCTCGGGATCCGCGTCCAGCACGGGCGCCGTCCAGGCACCGCCCACCCGGCGCGCCGCCGCCACCTCCCGGCGGAAGCGGGCGCGGAACTCCTCGTCCAGCGCGAAGTGCGGGTGCACGATCTTGACGGCGACCGTACGGCCGCCCGCGCTGCGTCCGACGTACACCCGCCCCATCCCGCCGGAACCGAGCCGCCCGAGCAGCCGGTACGGCCCGACGGCGGTCGGCTCGTCAACTCCGAGCGGCTGCATCGGCGCCCACTCCTCCCCCGTACGGCCCTGTTGGGCCCGTGAACTGGCAGCAGGTTAGTGCGGAAGCACCCCACAGCACCCCCGCAGCGCCCCGCCCTTTACGGCTGGAGCAGATCCACCTTCACATCCGCCGGAAATCCCGTGGTCGGCCCCACCCGGCGCGCGAACTCCGCGACCGCCTCAAGCTGCGGGCCGCCGAAGCGGAAGTCGAGGGTGGTGAAGTACCGCTCCAGGATCCGCTCGTCGAAGGCCTCCCAGCGGGCCGCCTGCTCGGCGACCTTGCCGACCTCCACCAGGGAGAGGTTGCGGGAGTCGAGGAACGCCTCGTGGACCTTGCGGGTGATGACCGGCTCGCGCTCCAGGTAGTCCCGGCGCGCCGCCCACACCGCGAAGACGAAGGGCAGACCGGTCCACTCCTTCCAGAGCGAGCCGAGGTCATGGACTTCGAGGCCGAAGCGCGGGCCGTCGAGGAGGTTGGCGCGAAGTGCCGCGTCCCCGATGAGTACGGCCGCCTCCGCCTCCTGCATCATCAGGCTGAGGTCGGGCGGGCACGTGTAGTAGTCGGGCCGTACGCCGTACCGGTCGGCCAGCAGCAGCTGGGCCAGGCGTACGGACGTGCGGGACGTCGAGCCCAGGGCGACCCGGGCGCCGTCCAGCTCGTCCAGCGGGACCTGCGAGACGATCACGCAGGACATCACCGGGCCGTCGCAGCCGACGGCGATGTCGGGGAAGGCGACCAGGTCGTCGGCGTTGCGCAGGAACTCGACGAGGGTGATCGGCCCGATGTCGAGGTCTCCCCGCACGAGCTGCTCGCTGAGCTTCTCCGGGGTGTCCTTGGTCAGCTCGAAGTCGAGGAGCGTGCCCGTCCTCGCGAGCCCCCAGTAAAGGGGCAGGCAGTTCAGGAACTGGATGTGGCCTACGCGCGGCCTGGTGCGAGAATTGTCCACATCGCGAGGCTAGACCCTTTGGGGTACGGTGCACCCTTCAGGGTCGTGACACCCCCGTCACAACATCCCGTCAACCCCGACACGGGTCCTCAAACGTCCGAGTGACGTGATCTTGACCTCTATTGCTTTCGGCTGCCTGCATGCTAGGCTCGCCGCAAGTTGCAGTTTGGTTTCCCTTGCAGTACAGAGCCTGCGGAGCATGTAACCGCGGGCTCTCGTCGTTTTCAGACGTATGCAGTTGTGCAGCACTTGTTTTCACACTTGCAGGGTTCTGGAGCAGGGCAACCCTTTGGGCCCAAGGAGGGCTTATGGCTACCGGAACCGTGAAGTGGTTCAACGCCGAAAAGGGCTTTGGCTTCATCGCCCAGGAAGGCGGCGGCCCCGACGTCTTCGTTCACTACTCCGCGATCAACGCGAGCGGCTTCCGTTCGCTGGAGGAGAACCAGCAGGTCTCCTTCGACGTGACCCAGGGCCCGAAGGGCCCGCAGGCGGAGAACGTCACCCCCGTCTGATCAGTCCGATCAGTCTGATCATTCGGTCTCGGAGCCTGGTGCTTTGATCCGGAACAGATAGCAGTACCCAAGGAGCCCCGTGCCGCAAGGCAATGGGGCTCCTGCCTTTTCTCCGCACCCCCCTCCCCCCCGGGGGCTAGATGTGCTGCATGATCAGCACGAAGGTCGTCCCGGGCGCCAGCGCCTCGTACGAGTGCGGCACGTCTCCGCGATACGACATGTAGTCACCGGGCCCCAGATCGGCCTCGTCGCCCCGAGGCCCCGCCTTCACCCGGCCCGTGCCGACGATCAGGTGCTCCACGCTCCCCGGAATGTGCGGCTCCGACTCCCGGGCGGCGCCCGGCTCCGCGCGCAGGTGGTAGATGTCGCGGCGAGCTCCGGGCGGACTGGCGGAGAGCAGGGTGGCCACGAAGTCCGCCCGTTCCGAGGCGACGGTCGGCCCCTCGCCCGCCCTGATCACCTGTACGGCCGGTGCCGGCGGCTCCACCAGCGCGCTGAACGGCACACCGAGCGCCACCCCCAGCGCCCACAGCGTCTCCACGCTGGGATTCCCGCCGCCCCCCTCCAGCTGGGACAGCGTGGACTTCGCGATGCCCGCCCGTTTGGCCAGCTCGGACAGCGACAGCCCGGCCCGGGTGCGCTCGCGCCGCAGCGAGGCGGCGATCCAGGTGAGGGGCTCGCTCATGGGTTCACTCCCGTCGTTCGCTCTACCGGTACGCTCGTTCGCCTTGACGAACACCGGTCCGGCTGTTCATTCTGGAAAACATGCGTTCGCTACTCCGAACACCGATGATGGCACCCCTCGCACCCCTGGCACCCCTCGCACCCCTGGTGCGCGACAGCTCCCTCGTCTGGCTGGCCGGCGGCGTCGTCGGCGTCTCCTTCGGCGCGATCGCCGTCGCCGGTGGGCTGCCGGTGTGGGTGCCGGTGGTGATGTCGCTGGTCGTGTACGCGGGCTCGGCGCAGTTCAGCGCGGTCGGCGTGCTGCTCGCCGGGGGCGGGCCGGTGGCGGCCGCGACCACCGGACTGCTGCTCAACACCCGCACGCTGGCCTTCAGTCTCGCCGTCGCGGACATCATCGGCCGGGGCCGCCTCGCCCGCCTCCTCGGCGCGCACCTGGTGACCGACGAGACGGTGGCCTTCGCCCTCGCCCAGCCGGATCCGGCACGGCGGCGGGCGGCCTTCTGGATCTCCGGGCTCGGTCTGTTCGCCGTGTGGAACCTCGGCGTCCTGGCCGGGGCGCTGGCCGGTGGCGCGCTGGGCGACACCGGCACCTGGGGCCTGGACGCGGCCTTCCCCGCCGTCCTCGTCGCCCTGGTGCTGCCCGCCCTGCGCGAGGGTCCGGCCGTACGGCGCGCCGCGCTGCTCGGCGCCGGTCTGGCACTGGCGGTGACGCCGGCCGTCCCGGCGGGGGTGCCGGTGCTGGTGGCGCTGGTCGGGCTCACCGTGTACGGGCGCGACGGCGGGAGGCGTACGGCATGAGCGCCACGGTGGCCATGATGCTGGCGCTGGCGGTCGGGACGTATGCCTTCCGGCTGGTCGGGCCGGTGCTCCACGGGCGCGTCGAACTCCCGGCTCGTGTGCGGGAGTTGCTGTCGGCGGGCGCGATCGTCCTGCTGGTGGCCCTGCTCGCCACGGGCGCGCTGACCGAGGGCGGCGGCTTCGCGGGGTGGGCGCGGCCGGCCGGGGTGCTGGTGGCGGGGGTGCTGGCGTGGCGCGGGGCGCCGTTCCCCGTGGTGGTGCTGGGGGCGGCGGGGGTCACTGCGGTGCTACGGGCGGTGGGGGTGGCGTGAGGCCCCCCGTGGGAGAATTGCCTGGTGACTAGCGGTGAAGAGAACAACAGAGAGAACCACGCAGAGAACAACCCCGAGGAAAATGGCGGCACTCCCGCCGACAGCAACCTGGCGATCGGTCTCTCCCTCGGCCTCGCCTTCGGCACGAGCATCGGCATCGTGTTCGGGCTGATCATCTTCAAGGACCTGGCGCTCGGACTCGCCCTGGGGATGTGCCTGGGCCTTGCCGTCGGCACCGCGTTCGGGGTGGGCTTCAAGCGGACCGGTGAGCCGGAAAACGAAGGCGAGTAGTCGGCGACTTCGCTAGGGTCCCCGGCCATGACCGACGCCGACTTCCTCGCCACCACCCGCACCTTCTACGACGCCATCGCCGAGGACTACGCCGAGCTCTTCCGGGACGAGCTGGCGCACAGGCCCCTGGAGCGGGCGGTGCTGGGGGTGTTCGCCGAACTCGTCGAGGGGGACGGCCCGGTGGCCGACCTGGGATGCGGGCCGGGTCGGACGACGGCCCGCCTCGCCGCGCTGGGGCTGCCGGTGTTCGGGGTCGACCTGTCGGAGTCGATGCTCGCGATCGCCCGCCGCGAGAACCCGGGGCTGCGTTTCGAGCAGGGTTCGATGCTGGAGCTGGACCTCCCCGACGGTGCGCTGGTCGGCGCGCTGTCCTTCTACTCCTCCATCCACACCCCCGTGGATCAACTCCCGGCCCTCTTCGCCGAGTTCCACCGCGTACTGGCCCCCGGCGCACCCCTGCTCGTCGCCTTCCAGGCCGGCGACGAACACCGGCACCACGACCGCCCCTTCGGCCACCCGGTCTCGCTCACCTTCCAGCGCCGCCGGCCGGAACACATCGCCGACCTGCTGACGGCGGCGGGCTTCGCCCTCGTCTCCCGGACGGTCCGCGAGCCCGACCCGGCGCTCGACGAGACGTCCCAACAGGCGTTCCTGATCGTCAGGAAGTCCGCGTAGCCCTCGCCCAGGGGCCTCGCCCAGGGGCCTCGCCTAGGGGTTCCCGGCGATGTCCCGTGCCGCGATGTACCCGAACGTCATCGCCGGGCCGATCGTCGAGCCGGCCCCCGCGTAGCTGTGGCCCATCACGGCGGCGCTGGCGTTCCCGGCGGCGTACAGGCCGGGGATCACCGAGCCGTCCTCCCGCAGCACCCGCGCCCGCGCGTCGGTGAGCAGGCCGCCCTTGGTGCCGAGGTCGCCGGGGACGATCCGGAAGGCGTGGTAGGGAGGGAGCCAGAGGGGCGCCAGGCAGGAGTTCGGGAGGATCGACGGGTCCGTGTAGTAGTGGTCGTAGGCGCTGTCGCCCCGGTGGAAGTCGGGGTCCTCGCCGCGCAGCGCCTGGGAGTTGAAGCGGTCCACCGTCGTCCGCAGTGCCGTCGCCGGGACGCCGATCGAGCGCGCGAGCCCGTCCAGGGTCCAGGCCTTGTGCGCGGCGCCCGAGCCGTACCAGGCGTCGGGCAGGGGCAGGGTCGGCAGGACGTCCTTGAAGAGGTAGCGGTTGCGGTAGTGCTGGTCGACGATCAGCCAGGACGGGATGGCCGGGTCCGTGTCGTTGACGTCGTACATCGTGTGGACGACGTCGCTGTAGGGGGCGGCCTCGTTGACGAAGCGGGCGCCGGCGGCGTTGATCAGCAGGCCGCCGGGGAGGGTGCGCTCGGCGAGGCAGAAGTACGGCTGGCCGGGGAGCGGGATCGCCGGGCCCCACCAGGCGTCGTCCATCAGGCCGAGGGCGGCGCCGACGCGGTGCCCGGCCCGGATGCCGTCGCCGGTGTTCTCCTTCGCGCCGACCGTCCAGTCCGTGCCGATGGGCTGGCGCTGGTAGGTCGCGCGCATCGCCGCGTTGTGCTCGAAGCCGCCCGAGCCGACGATGACGCCCCGACGGGCGCGGACCAGGCCAGGCGTGCCGTCGCGGGTGACGACGGCTCCGCTCACGGCGCCGCCCTCGACGTACAGGTCGGTGAGGGGCGTGCCGAGCCACACCGGCACCCCGGCCGACCGCAGCCCGAGCCGCAGTCCCGCCGCCAGCGACTGCCCCATGGTCAGCGGCTTCTCGCCGCGCAGCGCCGCCGCCGTGCCCCGCGCCAGACACTCCGCCGCCACCGCGGCGCCCTTGGCGTTCACCGCGGCCAGCGCCAGCCACTTGTAGTCGGCGCTGTAGACGACCATGCCGGCGGGCACGTCCATGTACGGCGGGTTCAGCCGGGCCAGTTCGGTACCCAGGAGGTTGCCGTCGAGTTGGCCGGGCTCGATGGAGCGGCCGTTCGGGAGGCCGCCTGGCAGCTCGGGGTAGTAGTCGCTGTACCCCTCCATCCAGCGGAAGCGGAGGGGGCTGTTGGCCGTGACGAAGGAGAGCATCGCGGGGCCACTGGCCAGGAAGGCGTGCTGCCGGTCGGCGGGGACGTCGGGCCCGACCACGGCCGCGAGGTAGGCGGCGGCCTTGGCGGGCGTGTCCGGCACTCCGGCCGCGAGGATCACGGAGTTGTTGGGAATCCAGATCCCGGCACCGGACCGGGCGGCGGATCCGCCGAAGGTCGGGGCCTTCTCCAGCACCACACAGCTCAGGCCCTGCTTGGCGGCGGTCAGGGCGGCGGTCATGCCGGCGGCTCCGGAGCCGATGACGACGACGTCGTACGTGCCGAGGAGGGGTAGGTCGGCGGCTCGGGCGGTCGGTTGGGTGGCTCCTACGACGCCGAAGGCCCCGGCCGTGCTCACGGCGCCGGCGGCGAGTACGTGTCTTCGTGAGGGGTTCGTGCCAGTGGTCGTGATCATGGCCATGGTTGCCGCTCCCGCCCGGACCGTCCAAAGAGCCGACCGCCCCCGCCAGTCCTGACTATGTGTCAGAAATGCGAATGTGACGCGGCCGCCCTGTGAAGTCAAGGGCCGGGCAGTCGCACCAGACAGTCGTTCCAGGCCGCCTGGCTCAGCAACGGCCGGAAGCGGGTGAACAGGGCGAGCAGGTCGGCGCCGTAGCGGTCACGGAACGCGGGATCGTGGTCGACGAGGTCGAGTTCGTTGGCGGCGGTGAGCTCGGCGAAGTCACGGCGGAGGTGGGTGTCCGGCGTGTGGGAGCGGCCGGTGAAGCGATCGCGGAAGGGCGAGCCCTCGTCCGCGAGGGTCGGATAGGCGGCGGCGCGGTCGCAGGAGCCGTAGAAGTACACGATCGACTCCGCCTCCACCCCGATGATCCCCGCCAGTTCGCTACGGCGGTCGAGCGGCAGCAGGGCCACGGGGAAGCCGTCCGTGCCGTAGAACGCGTGGCAGAGACCGGCGAGTTGGAGGGCCGGCCGGGCGTTCCAGCCGGCGAGGCGGGACCGTACGCGGCGCAGGTGGACGAGGAGGGTGCCGCCGGGGTGCGGGAGGGTTCCGGCACCGAGGTCCTCCAGGAGGGACTCGGCGGCGGCGATGGCGGCGGCGATGGGGGTCGACACGGACTGTCCTCTCGGAACTTGCGGTCGTTTGTGGGTCGGCACCCGCCCCCTGCCCCGCACCGGTCCGGACTCGGCGGAGGCGAGGAGCGGGTTGCCGCCCTGGGCCCGGTGAAATCGTCGTACACCGGTCAAAGCCCAGTCAATCCTTGGGATTTGTCGCTGCCCCCAAGCGATAACTTGGAGGTCATGACCCTCGATGACCTGCGCGTGTTCGTGGCCGTGTGCCGGGCCGGGAGCCTGAGTTCGGTGGCCCGGGAGCTGAAGTGCACGCAGTCGGCGGTGAGCCA
The DNA here is from genome assembly GCF_044453205.1 of Streptomyces sp. NPDC051738. Taxonomy (NCBI): domain Bacteria; kingdom Bacillati; phylum Actinomycetota; class Actinomycetes; order Kitasatosporales; family Streptomycetaceae; genus Streptomyces; species Streptomyces sp. NPDC051738. Next base: position 93,158 of record NZ_JBITCM010000020.1, read on the forward strand.
GCATGTGAGGCGGCTGGAGCGGGAGACCGGGGTCGCGCTGCTGGAGCGGCAGCCCCGGGGCGTCGTACCGACCCAGGCCGGGCGGGTACTGGAGGCGGCCGCCGCCGAGGGCATCTCCGGGCTGGATCTGGCGATACGGCGGCTGCGGGACCTGGTCGACGGCGAGAGCGGGTTCGTGCGGGTGGCGACCGGGGCGACGACGGTACGGCACTTCATGTCGGAGGCGGTCGTCGCGTACCGGCGGCGCCATCCCAAGGTCAACCTGGAGTTCCGGACGGTGAGTTCGGGCCGCGGCAGCTTCGACGCGCTGGCCGACGGCACGCTCGACCTGGCCTGGATCACCCTCGGCCCACCGGTGCGCGGCATCGAGCAGCGGCCGGTGGTGGAGCTGCCGTGGGTGCTGGCGGTACGGGCCGACGATCCGCTGGCGCGGCGGCCGTACGTCGATGTCGGCGCCGATCTGCGGGACGTACGGCTGATCCGGCTGCCGCCGAACTCCGCCTCGGCCGCCCATCTGGACGCCGCCTGCGCCGAGCTGGGCGTCCGGCTCGCGCACGACACGAGTGTCGCCGACTGGGACACGGCGCTGCTGCTGGCCGAGCTGGGGGTCGGGCGGGCGGTGGTGCCGGCGTTTCCGGGGCTGCCCGCCCCCGGCACCGGGGACGGCACCCGCGACCTGCGCCTGATCCCCCTGCCCGCCCTGCGCCCCCTCCCGGTCGGCTGGGCGGTCCGCCGCTGGGACGCGCTCAGCCCACCGGCGAGGGCGTTCGCCGACCTGGTGGAGGGGTACCGCAGGGGCGGGAAGGGCTGAGCCGCGGACAGGGCCGCCTCCCGGCCCGACCAGCCCAAAGGGCTACCTTCGACCCAGCCGGCCCAAAGGGCTTCCTTCCGGCCTAGTTGAGGCCGATCGCCGCACAGTCCGCCGCGTACTCGGCGGTGCAGATGTCCTTGACGGTGTAGACGCCGTCCTGGACCACGGTGTCCTTGATGTTCTTCTGCTTGACGGCGACCACCGACACCAGCTGCGCCGGAATGTCCTTCTCCGACGCGCTGTCGACCGAGTCCTGGGTCAGCGCGTCGAACTCGATGTCACGCCCCTGGACCTTGTACACGGCCATCTTCGCGGCGTTGGTCGCCTCCTGCGCGAACGGCTTGTACACCGTCATGAACTGCTCGCCCGCGACGATCCGCTGCACCGCGTCCAGGTTGGCGTCCTGCCCGGTCACCGGCGGCATCTTGGTGACCCCGGCGTCCTTCAGCGCCTCGATGACGGCGCCCGCCATGCCGTCGTTCGCGGAGTAGACGGCGGCGATGTTGTTCAGCCCGACGGAGGCGATCGCCCGCTCCATGTTCTTCTTGGCGATCTCGGGCGACCACTTGTCGGTGTCGTACCGCTTGACGATGTCGACCTCGCCCTCCAGCTCGTCGAGCGCGCCCTTCTTGAACCGGCCCGTGTTCGGGTCGGCGGGGTCGCCGTTCATCATGACGACCTTGCTGGACGCGGCCTTCGAGCCGAGTTCCTCGACGAGCGAGCGGCCCTGGACCTCGCCGACGAGTTCGTTGTCGTGGGAGACGTAGGCGTCGACGGGCCCCTCGGCGAGCCGGTCGTAGGCGATGACCGGAATGCCCGCGTCATCGGCCTTCTGCACGTCCGAGGCGATGGCCTTGGCGTCCAGCGCGTCGACCAGGATCACGTCCACCTGGTCGTCGATCATCTGCTGGAACTGCTGGCTCTGCTTGTCCGGGCTCGCCTCCGCGTTGGCGTAGGCGACCTTGCCCTTGCCGTTGGTGAGAGAGCCGACTTCCTTCTTGATGAGGGGGTAGTCGAACTTCTCGAAGCGTGCCGTGTCCTTGTCGGGCAGCAGCAGCCCCACCGTGATGTCGTCGCCCTTCTCCGGCGCCTCGGAGCTGTCACCGCCCCCGATGCCGTCGATGACACCGCACGCCGTGAGCGACAGGGCCGAGACGGACGCGACGACGACTATGCCGATACGGCGCAGGGCAGGGGTGTGGGGGGTACGAACGTTCACTTGCTGGTGCCTTCCGAGCGGAGGAGCGGCGTTGCTACCCGGGTTGGCCGTAGCCAACGCGGATACGGCATGTCACGTCAAGGTGTTGTCGTAACGAGACGGCAACCGTTTTCCAGGTTTACCGCGCGTCAACTTTGAGCAAGACCTCGACTCACACCGCCCTACCCACATCCCGCTCCGCAACGCCCCAGGTCAGAGCGGGGAGAGAGACGAGAAGCAGGATCCCGGAAGGGCACGTCATCCACCTGCGGCGTCCTCGGCCTCCCAGCGCAGCAGGTCGCCCGGCTGGCACTTGAGCACCTCGCAGAGCGCGGCGAGCGTCGCGAAGCGCACCGCCTTGGCGCGGCCGTTCTTGAGTACCGCCAGGTTGGCGGGCGTGATCCCCACGCGGTCGGCGAGCTCGCCCACGGACATCTTCCGCTTGGCCAGCATCACGTCGATGTCGACGGCGATCGGCATCAGATCACCTCGTCCAACTCGGCCTGCATCTGCGCCGCTTCGACGTCTCGTGCGACGGCCTGGGCGAGCAGCATCCGCAGGACGAGCACGATGAGCGCGACCCCGAGGATGGCCACGCCGATCCCGCCCATGATGACGGTGACGCCCGGGTCTTCCCGCTGGCCCGGCGCGTTGACGGCCGTGACCGCGAACCACACGAGGGCGGCCGCCACGATCGCGCCGATCACACCGTCCACGTACCGGAAGGCGGCGTGGGAGAACACGGTTCCGCGTCGCACCATCGTCACCAGCCGCCATACGCAGACCAGGGCGACCTGGGCCGACCCCATGCCCAGGATCGTGATCACGCGCAGCGGGGTCAGCGGGAGAGACCCGTCCTCCGGGTCGTTCCCGCTGACCAACGCCCACATCATCAACGCCTGTACGAACACGGTGCCGGCGAGCACCACCACGAGCACGGCGCGCAGCGCACGTACGGTCAGCTTTCCCACGACCCATCCTCCCATCGAGTTACGATGGGAATCTATCGAGATTCGATAGATGAAGCAAGGGCTGGGAAGGCGCAAGGACTGGGAGTGAGGCGAGGCCGGGCGGGCCGCGTCGCCGCTACTTCTCGTACAACCCCTCCACCACCGCCGCGAAGTCCCGCATGACCGCCCCCCGGCGCAGCTTCATCGACGGGGTGAGATGGCCGTCCATCTCCGTGAAGTCCGTCGGGAGGATCGCGAAGCGGCGGATCGACTCCGGGCGGGAGACCAGCTTGTTCGCCTCGTCCACCGCGCGCTGCAGGATCGCCCTCAACTCCTCGTCGACCACGAGGAGTTCGGCGGGGACCGAGTGCTTGCCGTTCATTCGGCGCCAGTGGGTGACGCCGTCCATGTCCAGGGTGATCAAAGCCGACACGTACGGCCGCCGATCGCCGACGACCATGCACTGCGAGATCAGCGGATGCGAGCGGAGCCAGTTCTCCAGGGGCGCCGGCGCCACGCTCTTGCCGCCCGCCGTGATCAGCATTTCCTTCTTGCGGCCGGTGATCGTGAGGTAGCCCTCGTCGTCGAGTTCGCCGATGTCGCCGGTCGCCAGCCAGCCGTCCGCCGCCGCGGGGACCACGCCGCCCGCCGCCGGGTCCCAGTAGCCGCGCAGCACCTCCTCGCCGGAGATCAGGATCTCTCCGTCCGAGGCGATACGGATCCGGGTGCCGGGCAGCGGCCAGCCCACGGTTCCCAGGCGGGGCTTCAGGGGCGGGGTCACCGTCGCCGCGCCCGTCGTCTCGGTGAGGCCGTAGCCCTCGTAGATCTCGATGCCCGCGCCGGTGTAGAACGCGGCGAGGCGGCGGCCGAGCGGTGAGCCGCCGCAGATCGCGTACTTCACGCGGCCGCCCATGGCGTTGCGGATACGGCGGTAGACGAGCGGGTCGTAGAAGGCGCGGGCCGTTTTCAGTGCCGCGCCCGGGCCGCCGCCCGTCCCCGCGTGCCGGGCCTCCATCGCCTCGCCGTAGCGCTCGGCCACCGACGCCGCGCGGTCGAAGGACGACACCCGGCCGCCCGCCTCGGCCTTGGCGCGGGCGGAGTTGAAGACCTTCTCCAGCATGTAGGGGATCGTGAGCAGACACGTGGGGCGGAAGGCCGCCAGGTCGGGGAGCAGGTGCTCCGCCTTCAGGCTCGGCGCATGGCCCAGGCGCACCCGGGCCCGGATACAGGCCACCGCCACCATGCGGCCGAAGACGTGCGACATGGGGAGGAAGAGCAGCACCGACGCCTCTTCGCTCGTCCTCGCCTTGAAGATCGGGTAGAGCAGCTCGATGGCGTTGTCCACCTCGGCGAAGAAGTTGCCGTGGGTCAGCGCGCAGCCCTTGGGGCGGCCCGTCGTACCCGAGGTGTAGATGAGCGTCGCCAGCGTGTCCGGCGCCAGCATGCCCCGCCGTACGCCCACCTCGCCCTCCGGCTGCTGGGCGCCCAGCTCGGCCAGCCGCTCCACATGCCCCTTCTCCATCACCCACATGTGGCGCAGGTCGGGCACCCGGTCCAGTTCGGGGCCGAGGGCGGCCGCCTGGGCCGCGGTCTCCGTGACCAGGGCGACCGCGCCGGAGTCCTGGAGGATCCAGCGGGTCTGGAAGACGGAGGAGGTGGGGTAGACGGGGACCGTCACCAGACCGGCCGCCCAGGCCGCGAAGTCGAGGAGCGTCCACTCGTAGCGGGTGCGCGCCATGATCGCGATCCGGTCGCCCGGCACGAACCCCTCGGCGATCAGGCCCTTCGCCACCGTCTGTACCTGCTCGGCGAACTGAGCCGCCGTCACGTCCGTCCATCGCCCGTCATCGGCCCTGCGGCTGAGGATCACCGCGTCCGGGGCCGCGCTCGCGTTGTCGAAGGGCAGGTCCGCGAGCGACCCATGGGTCACCTGGGGCGCGAACGGCGGTACGTACGCCTCCCGCACCGCCCCGTCCAGGCGCCGCGTCTCTGGCTGGACCAGCTGCGGTCCGGGAGCGTCGTCGAAGGCGGCCGACGGGGCGAAGGAGGGAAGCGGGGTGGACACGGGCGGCTCCTGCGGCGGGCGTGCAGCGAAGAAACGCTTTGCTGCATGAGTACGTGCCTCGCGCACCATGGCGTTCACCTGCGGAGGCCGGCGGAACGGGGTTACCGCTGGTTAGGCAGGTGATCGTACGGGCCCCGCGTGTGGGCGTTGTGCTGGTTCGGCGAGGGTCCGGGGCCGGGTATGTGCAACGTCGAGGGTTATGTGAGGGGCCCTCAGCTTCGTCTCACCGTTTCCTTACCTTCGCTCCAGAACGGCCGTCACCCCCTGCCCGCCCGCCGCGCAGACGGAGATCAGACCGCGAACCGAACCCCCCTTGTCCGCAAGCGACTTGGCCAGCGTCGCCACGATGCGCGCACCGGTCGCGGCGAAGGGATGACCGGTGGCCAGGGAGGACCCGGTCACGTTCAGGCGGGCCCGGTCCACGGGCGCGAGACCCCGCTTCTCCCAGGCCGCCAGCGTGGCCAGCACCTGGGAGGCGAAGGCCTCGTGGATCTCGATGAAGTCGAAGTCGGGGAGCGCGAGTTCGGCCCGCTCCAACATGCGCGGGACGGCGTACGCCGGCGCCATCAGCAGTCCGTCCCCGCCGCCCTCACCGCCCTCACCTTCCGGACCGTCCGCACTGGCCGCACCGGCCGCGACATCACCGTGCACGAAGTCCACGGCCGCCGTCTCGTACGCGGTGAGATACGCCAACGGCTCCAGCCCCCGCCGCTCCGCCCACTCCTCACTCGCCAGCAGCACGACCGCCGCCCCGTCCGTGAGCGGCGTCGAATTGCCCGCCGTCATGGTGGGGTTGGGCGCGTCGAGCCCGAACACGGGCTTGAGTGCGGCGAGTTTCTCGGGCGTCGAGCCGGGGCGCATGTTCTGATCGCGGGTCAGACCCCGGAAGGGAACGACCAGATCCTCGAAGAATCCGCGTTCGTACGCCGCCGCCAGCCGCCGGTGACTCGTCGCCGCCAGCTCGTCCTGGGCCTCGCGGGAGATGCCCCAGGTTCGGGCGGTGACGGCGGCGTGCTCGCCCATGGAGAGCTTCGTGCGGGGCTCGGCGTTGCGCGGGATGTCCGGGACGAGGTGGGTGGGCCGTACGCGGGAAAGCGCCTTGAGCCGACCCCCGAGCGACTTCGCCCTCCTGGCCTCCAGCAGGATCCGGCGCAGCTCGTCGTTGACGCCGAGGGGCGCGTCACTGGCCGTGTCCGCGCCGCCCGCGATCGCCGACTCGGTCTGCCCGAGCGCGATCTTGTTGGCGGCGGCGATGACCGCCTGCAGCCCGGTGCCGCAGGCCTGCTGGATGTCGTACGCGGGCGTGCGCGCGTCCAGCTTGGAGCCGAGGACGGTCTCGCGGGCGAGATTGAAGTCACGGCTGTGCTTGAGGACGGCCCCTGCCACGAATTCGCCAACCGTGCCCGGAGCGGTCAGGTCGTACCGCTCGACCAGCCCGTCGACGACCGCCGTGAGCATGTCCTGGTTGGACGCGGTGGCGTACGGGCCGTCGGAGCGGGCGAACGGGACGCGGGTGCCGCCGATGATCGCGACGCGTCGTACCGCCGGTGGTTTCACGTGGCTCATCTCCACCCTCTCCTCACCCCCACCATGCCTTACCTCGGGTAACCTTACTCCGGAGTCAGCACCGGATCGTACGGGGAGTGGGACATGGCCGACCGCTATCTGAGCTTCACCGGAACCGGGCCAGGGCGCTTCCTCACCCGTCGCCTCGGGTTGCCCCAGCCCGCACCGCTGAAACGCTGGTCAGCGGAGCGGCCCGCGCAGGCGGGCGACCGGCTGCTGCTCACGGCCGGCAAGTCGGACCTGGAGCTCGCCGCCGCCGAGCCTGGCCTCGGTCTGACGGCCTCCTCCGAGCGACCGGATGCCGTTCTCCTGGACGCCACCGGCGTCCGGGACATCGAGACCCTCGCCGAAGTGCACGCGGCCCTCCACCCCGTCGTACGCTCGGTCGCCGCGAGCGGCCGAATCGTCGTGCTCGGCGCACCCCTCGACCCCGCCGACCACCACCAGGCAGCCGTCCAGCAGGCACTGGAGGGCTTCACCCGCTCCCTCGGCAAGGAGATCGGGCGAGGGCGGACCGTGAACCTCGTCCGCCTGACGGACGCCCGCGCCGCCGAGTCGACCCTCCGCTTCCTCCTCTCCCCCAAGTCGGCGTACGTCAGCGGCCAGGTCATTGAAGTGGGCGCCCGCGAGGCCGGGGACACCCGCGAGGCCGAGGCCCTCACCGACCCCGACCGCCCCCTCGCCAACCACACCGCCCTGGTCACCGGCGCAGCCCGCGGCATCGGCGAGGCCGTCGCCGAGACGCTGGCCAGGGACGGTGCCCGGGTCGTCGTACTCGACGTGCCGCAGGCCGAACAGGACGCGCGGCGTGTGGCCGACCGGCTCGGCGGCACCGCGCTCACGCTCGACATCACCGCCCCCGACGCGGGCGAGCGCATCGCGGCCGCGCTGCCCGACGGCCTGGACGTCCTCGTCCACAACGCCGGGGTCACCCGTGACCGGCGACTGGTCAACATGCCCGCCGAGCGCTGGAGTTCGGTGCTGGACGTCAACCTCGCGAGCGTGCTGCGCACGACGGACGCGCTCCTGGCGAGCGGGGCGATGCGGCGGGGCGGCCGGATCGTGGCGACGGCGTCGATCGCGGGGCTGGCGGGGAACTCCGGACAGACCAACTACGGAGCGAGCAAGGCCGGCATCGTCGGCCTGGTCCGCTCCCTCGCGCCGCGCGCGCTCGCCGAGCACGGGGTGACGGTCAACGCGGTCGCGCCGGGCTTCATCGAGACGAAGATGACCGCCGCGGTTCCCCTTCTCATCCGGGAGGCGGGGCGCCGGATGAACTCCCTCGCGCAGGGCGGGCTGCCGGTCGATGTCGCCGAGACGACGGCCTGGCTGGCCGATCCCGGGTCCGGGGCCGTCAACGGCCAGGTCGTGCGCGTATGCGGCCAGAGCCTGCTGGGGGCCTGATGTCCCTCGTCCTCACCAGTGCTCCTTCCCTTCCGCCCCTGCTCGCCCGGGGCGCCCTCCTGTCACCCTTCAAACGGCCCAGCCCCGACGCGGAGTTCCCGCGCGCCCGACTCGTCCTGCCGGACCTGCGCGTCGACCTCGCCCGGCTGGCCGCGTACGAGAGGGTGTGCGGGTTCCCCACCGGGGAGGACGCCCTGCCGGTGACGTATCCGCATGTGCTCGGCTTCCCGCTGGCGATGCGGCTGATGAGCGGCCGGGACTTCCCGCTGCCGCTGCTCGGTCTCGTCCACACCTCGATCACGATCACTCAGTACGAGGCCGTCGCGGCCACCGGGGAGTACGAACTCTCCGTACATGTCGACGGGTTGGTGCCGCACCGGCGCGGCACGGAGGCGGCCGTCGTCACCGAGATGCGGACCGGCGGCGCCGGCGGCGCGGACGGCAAGGTCGTATGGGAGTCGCGGAGCACGTATCTGGCCCGGCATCGCACCTCGCGGCAAGAGCCCGCGAAGGATGCACCGGAGGCACCGAAGCCCCTGCCCGAGGTCGCCGAATGGCGTCTCGCCGGGGACGTCGGACGCCGCTACGGCGCCGCCTCGGGTGACCGCAACCCCATCCACCTGTACCCCCTCACCGCCCGCCTGTTCGGCTTCCCGCGCGCCATCGCGCACGGCATGTGGACGGTGGCCCGCTGCCTCGCCGCGCACGGGGTGCCGGAGCGGGCGCGGGTGGACGCCCGGTTCAGGGCGCCGGTGCTGTTGCCGGGGACGGTGACGTACGCGGCCGAGGACGGGCGGTTCGAGCTGCGGGGCGGCGAGCGCGTCCACCTGGCCGGGGAGGTCTATCCGCTCACCTCGTGAGCGGCCTCCGGCGGGGTCCAGGGCCGGCCGGTCATGAGGTTGCCGAGGCCCGACCAGGCGAAGTTCATCAGGGTGGTCGCCGTCTGTCTCGCCGTCACGCCCGGCGTGGCGTTGGCCCAGGCCGCCAGGGACTCCGCCGCGCCGACCAGGGCCTCGGCGAGACCGGCGACCTCGCCCTCGGGGAGGTCGGGGTCGCGGTGGGCCTCGCGGGCCGCCGCGAGGATCAGCTGGGTCACGAACGCGACGATCTCCGCGCGCATCGCGGCGATCTCGGAGGCGAACGGCTCACCATGGGTACGGGCCTGGAGGTGCAGGACGGACCAGCCGTCCGGGTTCTGCGCGGTGTGCGTGAAGAACGCCCCGAGCCCTTCCCAGAGTTGGCGTTCGGCGGGCAGCTCGCGGCGTACCCCCGCCCGTATCGCCTCGGTGAGCGAGGCCGCCTCACGGCGGATGCAGGCGGTGAAGAGGTCTTCCTTCGAGTTCAGGTACAGATACACCAACGGCTTGGACACGCCCGCGAGTTCGGCGATCTCGTCCATCGACGCGGCCATGTATCCCCGCTGGCCGAAGGTCCGCACAGCGGCGTCCAGCATCTGCTGCTCACGGACGGCACGCGGCATCCGCTTGGTCTTCAGAGCGCCCATGCCGATTAGCGTACGGGCCGGGAGGGCGATCCCACCCGGCCCGCGGTGAACCGCCGTGCTACTCCTCGCCGATCACCTCGTCCGCGAGCCGCGACACCCGGTCGACCCGGTCGGCCCACACCTGCCCGTCACCGGACGGCAGGGCCGTCAGCCGGGGCAGCAGCTGCGCGGTGAGGAGGGTGGACAGGGCGGACGTGTCGGCGCCCGTGCCGTCGGTCCGTACGACCACCGGCTGCGGGGCCCGCCCGGCGAGCTTCGCGCCCACCTCCAGGCGGCGCCGGGCCAGTTCGTACTGCAGGACGGCGCGGTTGTCGCGGTAGGCCATGGCGAGGGCGCGCTGGGCGCGGGCCTCGTTCTCGGCGGCGATCAGGCCGCTGCGGCCCCGCGTCTCGATCTCGAACCGCACGCGCTGGGCGTTGGTCTCCTGCTGCTCAAGCAGCTGGGCGACCTCTTCGCGGGCCCGGTTCAGCGCTGCCTTGACCTCGACGATCCGGGCGTCCCGCACCTTCTTGGCGCGCTCGATGTCCATGCCCAGCTGGTCGATCCGGCGCTTGCGGATGAGCCCCCACTCCTGGTCGTACGCCGTGCGCTCCTTGGCGACCCGCTCCCGGGTGGCCAGGTGCTGCTGGTACTGCGCCGGCAGCTGCACGTCCGGGATGTTGGAGCCGGTGATGCGCACGCCGTAGCCGGACAGCTGGCGGTTGAGCAGCTCCTGCATGTCGGCCACGTCCGAGCCGCGCAGGTCGTAGGCCCGCTCGGTGCGCATCTTGCGCGCCCGCTGCCGGATCGCGTCCTGGACGGCGCTGGAGAGCACCAGGTCGAAGTTGCCCGCGCCGATGGTGCGCACGAACAGCACGGCGTCGGTGATGCGGAACTTCAGGAAGAACTCGATGGAGCGCAGCGGGACGTTCTCCTGCGTGGGGCAGGCCATCACCGGCGCCGAGTACGGGATCTCGGTGGCCGTGTCGACGACGAAGTCGACCCGGGACCACGGGTGCCACAGATAGTGGCGGCCGGCGTCGAGGGTGCGGACGACGGCGCCGTAGCGGGTCTGCACGCCGTTGGTGCCCTGCTCGATCTCGACGATCGAGGAGCGCCACCACCACAGCGCGCCGATCAGCAGCAGGACGACGCCGCCGGCGAAGGAGAGGGCGGCGAGGGTGCCGTAGGCGAGTTCCCCCGCGGTCGAGTCGGCCTCGCCGAGGGACAGCATCACGCCCATGAACAGGGCGTAGACGCCGAGCCACAGCGGCAGCATCCACCACAGGCGGCGCCGGTGGCGGGGGATGATGACCGGGATCAGGGTGTCGGCCTCGCCACCGCGCAGCAGTCGCGCGACGTCGGCCCAGGGGGCGACCTTCTCGGAGATGACCGACCGGCGGTTCGTACGGGCGCTGCTCACGGGGCGGCCTCCTCGGCGGGCTCGGACGGGTCGGTCGGCTCGGTCGGCTCGGCGGCCTCGGGCACCTGCGGCACGGTGGGCCGCTCGGCGGCCAGCAGCGCGCCGATCTCCGCCTCACGGCCGGCGATCCGCTCGGCCACCTCGCCCAGACGCGACCGTACGGCGGCCATGTCCTCGTCGCTGAACAGCTCCGTGCCGCGCTCGCCGACCAGTTCGCGGGCCAGCTCCAGGAAGTCGATCCCGGCGGCGCCTGAGCCGTTCGCCGTGCCACCGATGCGCACCAGCCGAGGCAGGTGGTCGGCGACCTGCTCCAGGGTGTCCAGCACCTGCTGCTGGTAGCGGTACTCCAGGATCTCCGGCGCCTCGGCGGCCGTGACCGCGCGGATGTCCAGGGCCTGGGCCTCCAGCAGGGCCGCGTTGGCCTTCGCCTCCGACTCGGCCTGGACGTAGCGCTGCCGGGCGAGGGCCTCGGCGCGGTTGGTCTCGCGCTCGACGGCCGTGTCCATCTGCGCCTGGTACTGGGCGATGTCGGCCTGGATCGCGGAGAGCGTCTCGTGGCTGGAGGCGAGTTCGCGGGTCAGGTCGCCCTCGTCCTGCTCCTTGCGCAGCTGGAGCGCGTACTCGTGGGTGTACGCCTCCTTGGCCACCCGCACCATCTCGGGCGCCGCCAGGTCCATGCGGTAGCGCTGGTCGGCGGGTTCGGCGTGGGTGATGTTGGCGTTGGTCAGCTCGACGGCCGGGCGGAACTGCTGGTTGAGCTGCTCCAGCAGACGGCCGGTGTCCTCGCCGACCATGTCGTAGATGCCGGCCGCCTCCTGCTCGTAGATGAGGCTGCGGATGGTCTCGCTCACGGCGTTGTTCAGCTTCTCCTCGAAGCCGCGCACCGCGCCCAGCGTGTAGACGAACTCGGTGGGGTCGCTGATCCGGAACTGGATGAACAGGTCGATCGACGCCTTCACGCCGCCCCTGGTCGGGGCCTCGCGCACCGGCGCGTTGAACGGGTACTCGATCGTGGTGTTGACGATGTACGACACCCGCTTCCAAGGGCTCAGCAGCACGACCCGGCCCGGTCCGACGACCTTCTCCAGCTTGCCGAACCGGGTGATCATCGCCTGGCAGCCGTCCGGCACCATGACCATGCCCTGCCGCCACCACACGAAGCCGACGGCGAGTACGGCGATGAGCCAGTAGTGCACGCCGAACAGCGGGTTGGTCAGGACGTCGCCGCCCGCCGCGCCCACGAGCGACGCACCCACCACGCCCAGCACGAGCAGCGTCAGCACCGGCAGCATGGAGACCCACGAGCGGCCCTTGGGAATCACCATCGGGCAGATGGCGTGCACGACTTCGCCGTCCTCGCGCACCTGCTCGCTGCGGCCGAGCGCCTCACCGGCCTCGTCCAGCGGCACGGTCTTCTGCCGCATCACGGTGGCGGTGGAGCCGCCCTGTTCCCGGGCGGCCGGGAAATCTGCCGGGTCGATGCCCTGGCCCTGTGCGTCGTACTCCTCGCCGCCTGCTCCCGATGCTCCCCGTCCGCCGACCTGCCGCCGCAGTTCCTCCTGCGCGGCCGTCCGCGGATCGGTGCCGGAGGCTACGGCCTCGGCAACGCGTCGTGCGCTTTTCGCTCCCTGCGCGCGCGCTCGTGCCACGGTTCCCCCTTACGTTGTTTCAGGCATCCCACCTCGGGGGCCCGGACAAGGGTAAGGGGGTCACCCGGACAGTTACCTAGCGGTAGCACTGCCGGGATCCGGAAGAGACCGGATCCTAGGAAGCCTGGCCCTGCGCCCGAGCCGCCTCGTCGACGACCTCGTCCTCCTGGCTGCGGTTGGCCTCCAGGTTGGCCTTCGCGCGGTCGACCCTCTCGACGATCTGCACGGAGGCGCGGTCGCGCTCCTTGCGCAGGACGACGAAGCTGATCGGGGCCGAGATCACCAGGGACAGCAGGATGACCCACATGCCGTTGGAGTCGCCGAGACCGCGCGGGGCGAGGCCGGAGTAGACGAGGCCCGAGACGACCACGAGGCAGCCCACGAAGATCCCGAGGCGCATCAGTGTGTAGCGGAGCATCTCAATCCACTCTTCCGAATCCAAATGGGGCCACCGTCCAGTGAAGCACGCCGACCCGCCGATCTTGCAGGGGGGGCGATACGCGGCTCAGCCGAGCGGCAGCAGCATGATCACGTCGTCCCGGTCGTCGCCCGGCGCGACCCGGATGGCGGCCGGGATCCGGCCGACCTCCTTGTAGCCGCAGGAGCCGTAGAAGCGCTCCAGGCCGAGGCCGCCGCGGCAGGTGAGGCGGATCGCGTCGATGTCGTCGAAGGTGCGGGCCGCCCTCTCCGCGGCCGCCAGCAGGTCGCGGCCGTAGCCCTTGCCCTGGTGGCGGGGGTGCACCATCACCGTGTAGAGCCAGATCCAGTGGACCATCAGGCGGTGCGAGTTGAAGGTGAGGAAGGCGGTCGCGGCGACCCGCCCGTCCTCGTCGTGCCCGACGAGCAGCCGCCTGCTCCCCTCGGCCATCCCGGCGAACTGCCGCACCAGCTCCGGCCGGATCTCCTCCCGCGTCACCGGCGGCACGAAGCCCACGGCTCCGCCCGCGTTGGAGACGTCGGTCCACAGGTCGAGGATGCCGTCGCGCAGGGTTGGGGTAACGGCGGGGTCGAGAGTGAAGGTAAGGGACACGGCGCCATCGTAGCTATTACGACAGCGCTCGCGCCGCCACTTTCAGATCCGAGACAAGCCCCTCGTACGCGGCCTTGCGGTCGCCCTCGTCCCGCACCCGCAGCACCGACGCCGGATGCACCGTCGCCACCAGCTTCTCCTGCCGCCCGTGAACCTCCCGCTCCAGCAGCGCCCCGCGCACCTCCCCGACCCGGAACGACGAGCCGAGCAGCGCCTTGCCCGCGCTCGCGCCCAGCAGCACGATCAGCTCGGGCTTGACGACGGCCAGTTCGGCGGCCAGCCAGGGGGCGCACGCCGTCATCTCGCGCAGGGTCGGCGGCTTGTGGATGCGGCGCTTGCCGGGTTCGGTCGGCGTGAACTTGAAGTGCTTCACGGCGTTCGTGACGTACGCCTCGCCCGGCTCGATGCCTGCCTCTGCGAGGGCCCGGTCGAGCAGCCGACCAGCTGGGCCGACGAACGGTTTGCCCTGACGGTCCTCCTGGTCGCCGGGTTGTTCGCCGACGAGCATGACGCGGGCGTGCGCGGTGCCCTCGCCGAACACCGTCCGGGTGGCGTCCCGGTGGAGGGGGCAGCCCCGGCATTCGGCGGCGGCGCGGCGGAGAGCCGGAAGGCCGCGGCGCCCTTCCGGGACAAACGGTTGCGCTGTGTAGGCGTCCTCAGGCGCTCGGGTGGTCACCATCTGGGCCGAGTACCCGCGACAGGGGTTTGCTCACACCCTCATCGGCTGCGGGGACTCTCGGCGCAGCGGATCCGAACCCTCGTACTCCCGAATGATCTCGTACCGCGTGTTCCGCTCCACCGGCCGGAAACCCGCATCCCTGATCAGGTCCAGCAGGTCCTCACGGGTCAGCTTGTTCGGCGTGCCGAAGTTGTCCGCGTCGTGGGTGATCTTGTACTCGACGACCGAGCCGTCCATGTCGTCGGCGCCGTGCTGGAGGGCCAGTTGGGCGGTCTGGACGCCGTGCATGACCCAGAAGACCTTGACGTGCGGGACGTTGTCGAAGAGGAGACGGGAGACGGCGAAGGTCTTGAGGGCCTCCGCGCCGGTCGCCATCTGGGTGCGCGCCTGCAGCCGGTTGCGTACCTTCCCGTCCTTCATGTCCACGAAGTCGTGCTGGTAGCGCAGCGGGATGAAGACCTGGAAGCCGTTCGTCTCGTCCTGGAGTTCACGCAGGCGCAGGACGTGGTCGACGCGGTGGCGGGGCTCCTCGATGTGGCCGTACAGCATGGTGCACGGGGTCTTGAGGCCCTTTTCGTGCGCCAGCCGGTGGATGCGGGACCAGTCCTCCCAGTGGGTGCGGTGGTCCACGATGTGCTGACGGACCTCCCAGTCGAAGATCTCGGCGCCGCCGCCGGTCAGGGACTCCAGACCGGCGTCGATGAGCTCGTCGAGGATCTCGGAGGCGGAGAGCCCGGAGATGGTCTCGAAGTGGTGGATCTCCGTCGCCGTGAAGGCCTTCAGCGAGACGTGCGGAAGGGCGGCCTTCAGCTCCCGCAGCGAGCGCGGGTAGTAGCGCCACGGCAGGTTCGGGTGCAGCCCGTTGACGATGTGGAGCTCGGTGAGGTTCTCGCTCTCCATCGACTTGGCGAGCTTCACCGCCTCCTCGATGCGCATCGTGTACGCGTCCTTCTCGCCCGGCTTGCGCTGGAAGGAGCAGTAGGCACAGGAGGCCGTGCACACGTTGGTCATGTTGAGGTGGCGGTTGACGTTGAAGTGGACGACGTCGCCGTTCTTGCGCGTACGCACCTCGTGCGCGAGGCCGCCGAGCCACGCCAGGTCGTCCGACTCGTAGAGCGCGATGCCGTCCTCGCGGGTCAGCCGTTCACCGGCCCTGACCTTCTCCTCCAGCTCGCGCTTGAGCCCGACGTCCATGCCCACACCTTTCTCCGACGACCTGTCCAACCGTACGTCCACGCCTCTACGCCTCTTCGGGCAGCTCTCCGACCCGGTTCTCCCACTTCGTGGAGAGCACGATCGTCGTACGGGTCCGGGAGACGCCCGTGGTCCCGCTGAGCCGCCGGATGATCTTCTCCAGCCCGTCCACGTCGGCCGCGCGCACCTTGAGCATGTACGAGTCGTCACCGGCGATGAACCAACAGTCCTCGATCTCGCCGAGGTCCCGCAGGCGGTCCGCCACGTCCTCGTGGTCGGTGGCGTCGGAGAGCGAGATGCCGATCAGCGCGGTGACGCCGAGGCCGAGCGAGGCGGCGTCGACGGTGGCGCGGTAACCGGTGATGACACCGGCCGCCTCCAGCCGGTTGATGCGGTCGGTGACGCTGGGTCCCGACAGGCCGACGAGGCGTCCCAGCTCCGCGTAGGAGGCCCGGCCGTTCTCCCTCAGGGCCTGGATGAGCTGCCTGTCCACCGCGTCCATGCGATTCGAAGCCTTCCGCTGAAGAGTTCCAGAGATGATGAGAGGTACTGCTACCGGACCGAAGGGCCGCCGCTGCCGCCGCCCAGCTCGCCCTTCCACCGCCGGTACAGGTCGTGCTCGACGCCCGCCGCGTCCAGCACACGTCCGGCGACGAAGTCGACCAGGTCCTGGATGTGGGTCGCGCCCGCGTAGAAGCCCGGCGAGGCCGGCACGACGCTCGCGCCGAGGTCGTCCAGCGCGACGAGATGCCGGAGGGTCTGGCCGTTCAGCGGGGTCTCCCGCACGGACACGACCAGGGTGCGGCGCTCCTTGAGGGTGACGCTCGCCGCCCGCTGCAACAGATCCTTGGACAGCCCGAGCGCGACTCCCGCGACGCAGGCCGTCGAGGCGGGCACGATCAGCATGCCCTTGGTGGGGTACGACCCGGAGGACGGCCCGGCCGCGAGGTCGCCCGCGCTCCAGTGCCGTACGCCGGCGAGATCGACCTCGAAGGTCCCGGGCTTGCCGTCGGCCCCGCGGGACAGCCATTCCCGCAGGTCGTCCCGCCAGTGCGCGTCCCGGAAGGTCAGGCCCGTCTCGTCGAGCAGCGTGAGCCGTGAGGCCCGGCTGACGACCAGGTCGACGCTCTCCCCGGCGGCGAGGAGCGCGCGCAGCACCGCGGCCGCGTATGGGGTGCCGGAAGCGCCGGACACCCCTACGATCCAAGGCGTACGCGGCGTCTCTCCTGGCTTGACTGGGTTCACGACTCCGAGCCTATCCGGCCTGGCGGGGTGGGAACCGACCAAGGGGGTCCGGGCGTTCCCAAGGGGGATGAAGTCGGTCGGGGGTTGCCATGTCGGGTACTTCGGGGACATCGGGTGTGTGGGGCGCGCGGCGCGAGTGGTCGCGGGGTGAGCGCGCGAGGACCGCGGCCAAGCTGATGCTGGGCTGGGTGGCGCTGCTGTGGCTGCTGGAAGTGGCCGACGTGATCAGCGGGCACGCGCTGGACGGCTTCGGCATCGTCCCGCGCACCCCGTCCGAGCTGGTGGACGTCGTCCCGTCCGCCTTCGTCCACTTCGGCTTCGCCCACGTCGCCGCGAACAGCGTGCCGCTGCTGGTCCTGGGCTTCCTGGCCGCGCTCGGCGGCATACGCCGGTTCGCCGCGGTCTGCGCCCTCGTCATCGTCGCCGACGGCTTGGGCGTCTGGCTGATATCCCCGTCCGGCACCAACACCGCGGGCGCCTCCGGCCTGATCTTCGGCCTCTTCGGCTTCCTGCTCGTCACCGGCTTCGTGGAACGCCGCCCGCTCGGCATCCTGGCCGGCCTACTGGTGGCCGCGATCTGGGGCGGGTCCATACTGGCGGGCCTCGCCCCGACCCAGTCCGGCGTGAGCTGGCAGGGGCATCTGGTGGGGCTGGTGGCGGGAGTTGCGGCGGCGTTCGTGCTGCGGCGCCGCAAGTCCGACGGGCGTACCGAACTGCTCGCCTAGCCGGGTCGGCCCCGGCCTGTGAGGCCCCCGGCCTGTGAGCGCGCCGACCGGCGAACCCCGCTAGACGGTGAGCCCGCGCACCAGCAGGTCCAGCAGCGCACACACGAACAGGGCGATCCCGATGAACCCGTTGACGCTGAAGAACGCCCTGTTCACGCGGGACAGGTCGTGTGGGCTGACGATCGAGTGCTCGTAGAGGAACGCTGCGGCCACGATCAGCAGGCCCAGCCAGAAGAAGGCGCCCGCGTCCGTGGCGAGGGCGTACCAGACGAAGAGGGCCGTCGTCGCCGTGTGGCAGGCGCGGGCGCCCCAGATCGCCGCCGGGATGCCGAAGCGGGCCGGGACCGACATGACGCCGATCTCGCGGTCGGTCTCGATGTCCTGGCAGGCGTAGATCAGGTCGAAGCCGCCGATCCAGATGCCGACGGCGAGGCCGAGGACCACCGCGTCCCAGGACCAGGTGCCGGTGATGGCCAGCCAGCCGCCGACCGGGCCCATCGCCTGGGCCAGGCCCAGGATGGCCTGGGGGAAGTTCGTGAAGCGTTTGCCGTAGGGGTAGACGACCATCGGGATCACCGCGATGGGGGCGAGGGCCAGGCACAGGGGGTTCAGCAGGGCCGCCGCGCCCAGGAAGATCACCAGGGCGACGAGGGCGCCGGTCCAGGCGTGCCGGACCGACATCGCGCCCGTCACCAGCTCACGCTGGGCGGTGCGCGGGTTCCGCGCGTCGATCTCGCGGTCGATGATCCGGTTGACCGCCATCGCGAAGGTGCGCAGGCCGACCATGCAGATCGTCACCAGGAGCAGCCGGCCCCAGTGGATGTTCCGGTCCATCTGGAACATCGCGGTGAGCGCCGCGATGTACGCGAAGGGCAGCGCGAACACCGAGTGCTCGATCATCACAAGACGCAGGAACGCCTTCGTGCGTCCCGGCTGCGGAATCGCGGCGGAGGCGCTGCTCACAGCCCGTACTCCTTCCAGCGGCGGTCGACCTTCGCCGCCGTCTCCGGGTCGGACTCCACCATGTCCGGCCAGCCGCCGTCGCGGGTGTAGCCCTCCTCGGGCCACTTCTTCGTCGCGTCGATCCCCGCCTTGCCGCCCCAGAACTGCTGGTAGGAGGCGTGGTCGAGATGGTCGACGGGGCCTTCGACGACCGTGAGGTCGCGGGCGTAGTCCGCGTTGCCGAGGGCCCGCCAGGCGACCTCGTGCAGGTCGTGGACGTCGCAGTCGGAGTCGACGACCACGATCAGCTTCGTCAGGGACATCATGTGGGCGCCCCAGATCGCGTGCATCGTCTTCTGCGCGTGCTTGGGGTACTTCTTGTCGATCGAGACGATCGCGCAGTTGTGGAAGCCACCGGACTCCGGCAGGTGGTAGTCCACGATGTCCGGGACGATGATCTTGAGCAGCGGCAGGAAGAAGCGTTCCGTCGCGCGGCCCAGGGGACCGTCCTCCGTCGGAGGCCTGCCCACCACGATCGACTGGAGCAGGGGTCGGCGGCGCATCGTCACGCAGTCGATCGTCAGGGCGGGGAAGGGTTCCTGCGGGGTGTAGAACCCGGTGTGGTCGCCGAACGGCCCCTCCGGCAGCATCTCGCCGGGCTCCAGCCAGCCCTCCAGCACGACCTCCGCCTGCGCCGGCACCTGCAACGGCACCGTCTTGCAGTCCACCATCTCGATCCGCTTGCCGGCGACGAACCCCGCGAACAGGTACTCGTCGATGTCACCGGGAAGCGGGGCGGTGGAGGCGTACGTCACCGCGGGCGGGCACCCGAAGGCGATGGCCACGGGCAGCCGCTCACCCCTCCTCGCCGCCACCTGGTAGTGGTTCCGGCTGTCCTTGTGGATCTGCCAGTGCATGCCGATGGTGCGCTTGTCGTGGCGCTGGAGGCGGTACAGGCCCAGGTTCCGTACGCCGCTCTCGGGGTCCTTGGTGTGCGTGAGCCCCAGGTTGAAGAAGGAGCCGCCGTCCTTGGGCCAGGTGAACAGGGCCGGCAGCCGCTCCAGGTCGACCTCGTCGCCGTGCAGCACGACCTCCTGCACCGGCGCGCTGTCCGACTTCACCTTCTTCGGCGGTACGTGCGTCATGGCGCCGAGCTTCCCGAAGGCCTCGCGGACGCCGATGAACCCGTGCGGCAGCTCGGGCTTGAGCAGCCCGCCGATCTTGTCGGAGATGTCGCCGTAGGACTTGAGCCCCAGGGCCTTCAGCAGCCGGCGGTCCGTGCCGAAGACGTTCATCGCGAGGGGCATCGACGACCCCTTCACGTTCTCGAAGAGGAGCGCGGGACCGCCGGACTTCTGCACGCGGTCGACGATCTCCCCGACCTCCAGATACGGATCGACCTCAGCCTTGACGCGCTTGAGGTCGCCTTCGCGTTCCAGTGCCCTGAGCAGGGAACGAAGATCGTCGTAAGCCATGGGGTCAAGTATCCCCGAGCGGCTACCCTGGCCCTGAACCCGGGGGCCGTGCCCCCGGGCCCGACGACCGTTTCGCTGAGAGGACCCATGCTCCGGGTGCTGATGTTCCTCGTGCCACTCGCGCTGAGCGTGTACGCGTTCATCGACTGCATCAGCACGAAGGAGGATGACATCCGCCACATGCCCAAGCCGCTGTGGGCGATCCTCGTGCTGGTGTTCCCGCTGGTCGGCTCGATCTCCTGGCTGATCGCGGGCAAGAAGCGCAGCCCTGCCGCAGAGGGGTGGGGCGGCGTACGGGACCGCCAGCAGCAGCGCCGGCAGTGGGTGGCTCCGGACGACAACCCAGAGTTCCTGAAGTCGCTGGACCCGGACGACGACAAGGACAACGGCGAGAACGACGGCAAGAAGAAGGACGACTAGCAGGACGAGGGCAGTAAGCGCCTCCGCGCCACGAGCCCTCAAGCCCTCATGTCCATACAGCTTGTACGCCCCTGAGCCGTCCGAAGCGGACAATGCGCCCCTGGGCCGGGACAGTCCCGGACCGGACACTTGTCTCGCATGACGACTGCTCCCGCCGGGCCGGCCGGCACGATCACCCCCGAGTACGGCGACAAGGTCATCGCCGTCGAGACGGCGGGCTCGGAACCCATCCCAGACGCCGAACGCCACGGCGGCCCGCTTCAGTTGCTGTGGACGTGGGCCTCCCCGAACATCGAGTTCGCGACCGTCTACATCGGCGTGATCTCGGTCCTCTTCTTCGGCCTGAGCTTCTGGCAGGCGACGGCCGCACTGCTGCTGGGCACGGCGCTGGGGGCGCTGACGCACGGGATCCTGTCGCTGGACGGCCCACGCTTCGGTGTCCCGCAGATGGCGATAGGCCGCTTCTCCTTCGGCTACCGGGGCAATCTGCTGCCGTCGGGCGTGAACGCACTCGTCGCCGGTGTCGGCTGGTTCGCCGTGAACAGTGTGAGCGCGGCGTTCGCGCTGAACACCCTGACGGGCCTACGACCGCTCCCCTCCCTCTTGCTGGTGGTCGTCGCCGAGATCGTGATCGGCTTTATCGGCCACAACTTCGTGCACGCCTTCGAGAAGTACGCGTTCCCGGCACTCGCGGTGATCTTCCTGCTGGCCGGCGTCTGGACCTTCAAGGAGGCCGACCTGTCCGGCGGCGGCACGGGCGGCGGCATCGGGGGCTTCCTCCTGGCGTTCAGCGCGGCGTGGGGGTACGCGGCGGGCTGGAACCCTGGCGCGTCGGACTACTCGCGTTACCTCCCGCGTACGGCGAACCGCCTCAGGACCGCGCTGTACCCCGCCGTCGGCCTGTTCGTTTCCATCGCAGTGGTCGCGGTGATCGGCGCGGCGTCGGCGACGATCACCGCCCCTGAGGGCGCGACACCGACGGCGGCCTTCACGGGCCATCTCCCGGGCTGGCTCAGCGACTTGGTGCTGATCGCGATCATCCTGGGCGCGATCTCGGCGAACGCCCTGAACGTCTACTCCTCGGCCATGTCCATCACGTCGCTCGGCCTGAAGCTGCCCGCGGGGCTGGGCCGCGGCGCGATCGTCGTGCTGTGCGGGGTCGCCGGTACGGCGGCGGCGTGGGCGTCACTGGCGGACGCGGGGCATGCGTACGAGGCGTTCCTGCTGGTGATCGCCTACTGGGTGGGGCCGTGGCTGGGGGTCGTACTGGTCGAGCGCCTGCTCCGGTCCCGTACGCCGCACGAGGAGCTGTCGGCCCGCCTCACGGACCGGTCGTACGCGAACTGGCCGGGTCTGGCTGCGCTGTTGGCGGGCATCGTGGTGTCGGTTCCGCTCTTCTCCAACCAGGAGAAGTACGTGGGGTGGGTGCCGCAGCGGTGGCCGTCGTTCGGGGACGTGACCTGTCTGGTGGGGTTCGCGGTGAGCGCGGGGGTGTACGCGGTGCTGCGCGCACGCACGGTCACAACTCGTCAAGAGTGAGCGCGAGATGATACATCGTGCCCGGTGAGGGACAGACCTCGGGAAGTTTACCCAGGGAACTTGCCCAACTTTTTTCAGCCTACCCGAGAGTAATAACCACCTTCGTTCTTAAGAGCGTTATTCGAACGCGCCCTATAAATGCAAGGTCCGGGCGCCAGGGTGCGTAGGAATGTCGACTCATCTATTCGAACGCACTCTACACATCCTCAACTCGGCGCCCCCTGCGCACTCATGACGGGGTGTTGACCCACACGAGTGATAGGGGTTCCGAGCCCGACACCCGGTAGTCTCCTCCTAGCTCCTCGCTGTACCGGTGCCCGTGGGCGCCGTACGGGTTCACAAGGCCCGGTACCCAACAGAGAGGAGCGAGGTCCGTGGCTAGCCCTGACCAGCCGAGTGATCGGGACGACGCCGTCCCCCCTGACCCGCAGGATCCGGACCGACCGGCACCGGAGACCACGGGCCGGGACAGCGCCGATCCGCCGCACGGCACTCCAGAGGCGGACCGCGGTGACGCGCCGCGCAGTCGGGCACGCGTGGCCGGCGAGTGCCTGTACTGGCTCGTCCGGTTGATGCTCGACCTGTACGACAACGGCGGATGAGGTAGGGACCTCACCCGCCGTCAGTTACCGAATAGTCGGCACGTGGGCCCGCGGTCAGGTTCCCGCCTCGACGCGGGCCCACAGTCACTTTTCGGTAAGTCGTCACGGAGCACAGCACTCCGGGGACAGTCCCACGGTAGAGATCCCCCCAGAAAGCCACCCCCCGGCGCGCCCATCCTCGCGCTCCGGGCGTGCCACGAAAACCCAAAACAGTTCTGAACGGTACCACGCCATGGCGATTGAGCTGCAGAAAGCCATCAGAGCGGCCCTCGGGAAGAATCCGTGCGCACAATAATGGCCGTGAACGGTACCGCGCGGCTAGCAGAGGTAGTTGACGAGTTAACAAGAGGAGCGAGTGACCGTGGCTCGTGGCACGACGGACTTCGACGGCGAGGCCTTGCGCACGGCACGCCTGACCCTCCCGGTGGACGGCGAACTCCTCAGCGCGGAGGCCGTTGCCAGACGGCTGGGCACCTCCAAGAGCCGCATCCTCGCCTACGAGAACAACACGTCCAAGCCGGACCCCAAGCGCATCGCACAGCTCAGCGACCTCTTCAACATCCCCGCCCGCAGACTGCGCACGAAGCGCGCCCTTGCCGACCTGCACGGGCTGCGCTGCCAGAGCGGACTCACCGTGGCCGAGGCCGCCGCGAAGGTCGGTATCAGCCGCAGCGCTTACACCAACCTCGAACGGCACGCCCTGCTCCCCGTCCGGGATGACGGAACCGTCCGCATGAACCTCGCCCGCGTCTTCGGCGTGACCCCCGCGGTCATCGACCGCGCCCTGCACAAGCATCCCGCGGCGGCGGCCCGCCAGACAGAACTGGCCGAACAGCTCCGCATCGCCTTCCAACGGGCCCACCAGGAGCACACCCGCGCGGTCATCGACGTCGACGACCCCCTGCTCCAGCGGATCGCCCCGCTCCTGCAGCGGCCCCCAAGGGTCGCCTGCCGCCTCGTCAACGCCGAACTCGACACCTACCGCGAGCTGTTGCGGGACCACGCACGCATGAAGGTCGACGAGGCCTTCGCCCAGTCCTCCGCCGACGCGGCCGGCGCCCGCAACCGCCGTATCCGTCTCGAAGCCCTGATCGAGCTGGCCGAACCGGCCGCCGCGAAGAACCTGAGCAGGTTCCTGTCGGAGGCGATGAGCGTGCGTCAGTGGCGGCTCATGGTCGCCCTCACCAGCGCCGGTCTCGACGGCATCGCCCTGTCCAGCATCTCCCGCTACGCATCGGCCGGGGACCTCACTGTCCTCCAGATCCGCCAGTACGCCACGGTCCTGCAACGCGGCGACCAGACGTACGCCACCCCCACCGGGAACGGCCTCAGCACGGTCCGTTCCAACTACGCCCGCTACGGCCTGCTGTACCCGCGGGTGCCCGCACCCAATTTGAGCCGTTACTGGGACCAGCGTCGGCGCCCGAAGGCAGTGGTACGACGGTCGGTCAGCGCAGAGCCGAGGTGAATGCCGACCAGGCGGAGCGGCTGAGGATCAGGACCGGGCCGTCGGGGTTCTTGCTGTCACGGACGGGGACGACGGCGGGGAAATCGGGGGCTGCTTCGATGCACTCGCCGCCGTTTGTGCCGCTGTAGCTGCTCTTGATCCAGGTCGCCGCGCTGAGATCCAGACTGCTCATGGTGCTCGTACCTCTCCATCAAGTCGCCGATCAGAGCGGCTGATTCGCGGGCCGACAGAGCATCCGCCCTGAGCACATCATAGGTCTGACGGTGTCGGGCGAAGAGGGTCGGATCGTCGTTGAAATGGCCACGGTCCAGCGACTCGGAGTACACCCACTGGTGCCCGTCCGGCAGGGTGATCAGCCACATGGTCGTGTTGGGTCGGTCGATGTCGGGGCTGTCGGCGGGCACGACCTGAATGCGGATGTTGGGGCTCCGCCCCGCGGCCAGCAGATGGGCGAACTGGTCCCGCATGATCGCCGCGCTTCCCACCATGGTGCGCAGACAGCTTTCGTCGAGCACCGCGACGAACAGGGGGCCGTCCGGGGCGAGCAAGCGCTGTTGTCGGCTCAGTCGCGCCCTGACACGCTCCTCCACTTCGCCAGCGTTCACAATGTGGCGGGAGAACAGCGCGTGTGCGTAGTCCGGCGTCTGCAACAAGCCCGGCATGACGTGCGTCTGGTACGCAAGCAGAGCAACGGCCTCGGCATCCATGCGGGCCCGCCGCTCGAACCAGTCCGGATGCTCCACCTCCGGATACCAGTCGATCTTCCCCCACAGCCGCAGCAACACCCCACCCGTACCCAGCAGTTCGTCGCACTGCTTGGCAAACGTGTCCTGCGGCACCCGCGTACCCGCCTCGATTCGGGCAATGTGCGAACGGTCGCACGGAATCTGGGCCGCCAACCCCGCCTGCGTGAGCCCTGCGGCCTCGCGGTAGTGCCTGAGCACCTCGCCGAACACGGCCGCCGTACTGGCCCCCGCACCCCCTTCGGCGTTGCGTCGGCTCATGGCTTCCCCCTGTGACAGTCGTTCAGTGACACGCGTTTGCCGTTGTGACCCGGCGTTCCCCTGAGCAACGCTCAGTACACACAGAGTAGTTGGCGATGCGCGGAGTGAGCATGGAATCCATGGCTTTCGAGACGGGGATGCCGGTCTACGACCCGGCGACGGACAAGGTCGGGGAGTACCAGGGCAAGGTGGGCCCCCGCGCGATGCTGCGCCCGGTCGGCGGGGGCCGGGAGTGGGAGGCCGACCCGGCACGGATCCGGCCGGCGACGCGGGAGGAACGGCTGGCGGCGGAGGTGCGGGCAGCCAATGCACGCTCCCGAGGCGGCGCGATGACGGCTCCCGACCTGGAGGAACTCGGGCGCCCTCCCGCGCCGGTGGCGGGCTGTGCGGAGTGCGAGGCGCTGGCCGTGCGCCGGGCTCAGGCGCGGGCGGAGTTCGACGGCAGCGCGGAGACGGACGCGAACGTGTTGCTGCGCCAGCACCAGCGCAGGGAGCATCAGGACGCCTCCGACGGCCGCCGGATCTTCCGTTTCGTGCCGTACTCGCTCGTGCAGGACGCGTCGGCGCTGCCGGAGTACGAGGCGTCGTGCGTGTCAGGGGACGAGGCCGACTGCGGCGCCGCGTCCGGGCCGTGCGGCCACCCGGCCGACGTCGAGGAGTGGCAGCGCAGGCACACGCAGGAGACGCGGCACACCCGGTACCGCCGCAGCTTCATGGACTACGCGGTGCTGGAGAGGAAGCCCGTCACACCTGACCGGGAGCCCGCCTGACACCGAGCAGCCCGAGAAGCTCGTCGAGCATGCGATTGAAGAGGGGTACGGGGTCGTCGAACGCGGTTGCCAGGTGGCTGTAGACGGCCATGCAGGTCAGGCCGTAGATCTGACGCCAGCAGGAGATCATCAGGAAGACGACGCCGAGCGGGAGCTCGGATTCCTGGCCCATCAGACGTCGATAGGCGGCCAGTTGGCGGCTCAGGACGGGGTCGAACCCGTCGTCGGGCGGACAGGCCGGGACTCCCCTGTCTTGCAGCCGGGCGAACAGGGCCGCGTACAGGCCGCCCAGTTCCCGCAGCAGCAGCGAGTCAAGGGCCTCAACGGAGGCGGCCAGCCGGGCGTAACCGGATCCCATCAGCAGGTCGAACTCGGCGGGATGGGCCAGGGACCAGTCGAAGAGGGCCCGGGTGGCCGCGTAGAGCTGTGCGCCGAGATCCTGTGGATCCTCTCGGCCGGCCGCTTCGGCCACGATGGAGACGAACTCTATGAGCAGGTCCTCGTAGACGGCGAGGGCCAGGCCCTTCTTGCCGTCGAAGTACCGGTAGAGGGCGGGCGGAGTGACGCCGATGCCCCGGGCCACGGCGGACAGGCTCAGCCCGTCGACGCCGTGCGCGGCGGTGAGCCGGCGGGCCTCGGCGCGGGCTTCCCGCTCCAACTCGGCACGGAGCCGGTCACGCCGCTTCATGTCGCTTCATCCATCGTCAACTCTCCACAACAGCACGACACTTCATGGTGCGAATCGACTTGCCCTGAAAGCATGTTACGTAGTTAATGGTCTTCACCAGGTGACGGGTATCACCCGGAAGTCAATCAACCTCAGGGGGACTTGATGACATCGTCAGAGCCGGCGGGGCACTTCGACATCCCGCCACCGCCAGCCGCTCCACCGCAAGCGTTACGCGGCGTCGATCTGCGGGTGAGCAGACGCCTGCTGTGGGTCGGCGGGGCCGCCTACCCACTGGAGAACATCACGCGGGTGTACACCTTCACCCTCACACCGAAGCGCAAGGAAGCCACCCTGACGTTCCTGAAGCGCGTCGGGATCATCCTGTCCGTGGCGTTCACCCTGACGATCCTCGGCGCCGTGACGGCGCTCGGGAGCCAGAGCGCGGCCGGCGGGATCATCACGTTCGTCTGGATGGGCGCCGTGGTCGCACTGGTCCTCAGCCTGGTGGAACTGATGTCCGTCCTGACGGCGCCCACGCACTACGTCCTGGGCGTCGAGACGAACGGCCCGTCCATCGCGATGGTGACCAGCTCCGATCCGCGCCATCTGGACTCGCTCGTCGGCACCGTCGCGCACGCGATCGACAACCCCGAGGCGGAGTTCCAGGTCAGGGTGGACACCCTCTCGATCAATCCCAGGAACTACTACTTCGGCGACAACGTCAACATGTACGGCGGCACGGGCAACGTGGGGATGGCGAGCGCATGAGCACGAACAACTACTACGGCGACAACGTCAACATCCATGGCGGGCACGGCCACACCGGCATGATCAAGAACCAAGTGACGACCGCCACACCCGTGTCTCCCGAACTCCAGGCAGCGATCGAGCAACTACTCATGCTGATACGAGAGTTGCGCGCACAGGTTCCCCAGGTCAGCGCGGAGATCATCGACGACTCCCTGCAGGTCATCACCACCGACGCAGCCACACCGCCGAGGGAGCGACACCGCGCGCTCATGGCCATCACCGGCGTCGCCACGGCGGTCGGAGCCGTCGGTCAGCCGGTCGTGGACGCGGTCAACCAGATCCTCGCACTGCTGAGCGCGTAGCAGGCATCCGAGGCGGCCGGGCGCCGGCGGCACGTCCTGCGCCCCGGCAGCGTGGTCTCCTCTGGACCCTGGACATTCGGCGGCGAATTTTGGCACCGTGAGGACCATCGACCCGGAATCGAATACATACTCGATTACGCTTGGGGACCCCTCATGGCCGCGCACCCGCACACCGTCGCCTTCTATGCCGCCCAGAGCACCTTCTCCGATCCCGGCGAACTCGCCCACGTCTACGCCGATCTGCCCACCGATCCCACGGAACTTGCCTGTATCGCCCGTGACTTGACGATCCACCGGTTGGAGGACGAGCAGTTCGGCCACACTCATCCGACCGACCGGCTGCACAACGACGCCGAGACCCGCTATATCGACGACATCCTGCGGATCGTGGTCGAGCGGAACAGTGCCCCGCTCTCCCAACGGCGAGAACTCGGCGACCGGTTCGTGGGGACCTGCCGCGACTTCACGTTGCTGCACGTCTCGTTCCTGCGCCAGGCGGGCATCCCGGCCCGTCTCCGGATCGGCTTCGCCGACTACTGGGGGTCGAGCGGCTTCCATTCCGACCACGTCGTCACCGAGTACTGGGACGAGGAGCGCGGCTGGTTGTTCGCCGACGCCCAGCTCGCCGATCCCTTCGTCACCGACCACTGGAAGGTGGACTTCGACCCGATGGACGTCCCCCGCGACCGCTTCCTCGTCGCGGGTGAGGCATGGCAGGCGATACGGGAGCGCGGCGCCGCCCCGGAGACCTTCGGGCTGCACCCTCCCGCCGAAGGTCCGTTCTGGGGCGAGCGATACGTGGCCGGCAACATCCGCCTCGACCTCGCCGCCCTCAACAAGGTCGAGACGCTGCTGTGGGATGTATGGGGCGAGGACGAGGGAGAGCCCGGGGAGCCGTTGCCGGAGGCGTCGCGTGAGTTCTACGACCGTGTCGCTCCTGTCGTCTGCGGCGAGGTGTCCTTCGAGGCGACACGGAAGCTGTTCGCCGAGAACGACGTCCTGCGCACCCCGCGGACGGTGACCTGCTTCGCGCCCTTCAACGGCCCGAGCCTCGTCACCCTGCGCTAGGGCCTGTCCGGCGGATCAGGCCGGCTGCAAGGAACGGCACCTCATCGACGCAGGTGAGCGGGGCCTGGTGCGTCCAGCTGCAAGGCGGAGGAGGGCGCCGACGCGATGGGGGGTCCCCCGCGCGAGGTTGTTCGAGCGTGGGGGAGTCGGCAACCGACGACAACGCCGCTGGGGGTCCCCCCTCTGGGGGAGGGCGTGCCAGGCCCCGCGACGCCGGCATGATCCGCCGGACAGGCCCTAGGCCACCGTCCGCAACCCGCCCACCGAGGCGGCCCTGGTCCCCCGCACCACCCGATGCGCACAGGCCGCCGCCAGCAACTCCCCCAGCAGATCCGGATCGCCGATCTCCAGCCCGAGCAGCGACTCGATCCGCTCCAGCCGCTGATAGAGCGACTGCCGGCCGATGTGCAGGAGGGCGGCGGTGCGGGTGGGTGAGCAGCCGTGGCGCAGGTGTACCTCCAGGGTGCGGACAAGGTCGCTCGGGTGGGCCGCCTCCCACTCCAGCAGCGGGCCCAGCGTGTGCTGGACCATCCCGGCGAGGCGCTCCCGGTTGGCGTCCACGCCGCCCCGGGTCAGCTCCCGTTCGAGTGCCAGCGCACGCGACGACGTCACCAACGGCCCCTCGGGTATGCCCGGTTCAGCGGGCGGAACGGTCAGCGCCAGCTCCAGCGTCGTACGGGCCGCGCGCAGGGTGTCGCTCCAGCGCAGCCAGCCGCCGCCCGCGTCGACGGCATGCCCGACGGCGACGGTCAGGCCCGGCTCGGCGGCTGCCGCGCGGAAGGCGTCCTGGACCGCGCGTACGGGGTCGCGGCGGGGGCGCGAGGCCCCGGGGAGTGCCAGGAGCGCCAGGACGTCTCCCGGGAAGGCGGCCCGCAGCACCCCCGCCCCGCCCAGCAGCCGTACGGCACGGTCGACGACGCCCACCTCGCGCGTGCCGTGCGCGGACACGCCGATCAGCCGGGCGCCCGGCCCCGGATGGAAGCCCACGAGGGCCGCCCGTGCCTCCACCTCCGGCTGGTTCAGCGCCGCCCGGTCCGCCAGGTCCGCCAGCAGGGCCGCCGTATGGTCTTCGCCCCACGGCCGTACCGCCGACCGCCCGGACAGCCCGCGCGCGACGATCGCCCGGTTCGCCGCCTCCGTGATCCGTACGAAGGGCACCACCCGGTGCAGGGCCAGCAGCGGCAGCCCCACCCGGCGGGCCTCGTCGATCACCTCCGCCGGCATGTGCGGCAGGGAGCGGCCGACCTCCACCGCGAGGCCTGCGGCCGCGCGGGCGGCCAGCTCGCGGACGTACCGGCGGCGTACCTCCTCGTCGGGGTTGGTCAGCCCAAAGCCATTGGTGAGGAGCAGCTCGCCACCGTCGAGGAAGTTGGCGCCCTCGTACACCTCGCTGGAGTGGACCCAACGGACCGGGCGGTCCAGTGCGGACTCCCCGGCGAGTAGCTCGGGACCTGCGGCGCGGACGGGGTCGAGGTCAAGTACTTCGCGGAGGGTGAGTGCGGGCACGGGGACCTCCAGGGCGCTGACAGTTCGTCCGCGGGCGGGCTGCCGGGAGATTACTTTCCGCACGTTGCCCTCGTGTTTCCGCCACAGCAGAGTGGAGGCATGGATCTACCGGACGGCATCGATCACACGGACGGCATGGAACAACCGGACCTGCGCATCTGGCTCGCCACCGCCGTCGCGGAGGCCCGTGCCGGGCTGGCAGAGGGCGGCATCCCGATCGGCGCCGCCCTCTACGGCGCCGACGGCACCCTGCTGGGCCGCGGCCACAACCGGCGGGTGCAGGACGACGACCCCTCGATGCACGCGGAGACGGCGGCGTTCCGGGCGGCGGGGCGGCAGCGGTCGTACCGTGGCACGACGATGGTGACCACCCTCTCGCCGTGCTGGTACTGCTCCGGGCTGGTCCGGCAGTTCGGGATCTCCCGGGTCGTGGTCGGCGAGGCGGCCACCTTCCACGGCGGGCACGACTGGCTGGCCGAGCACGGCGTGCAGATCGTGCTCCTGGACGACGCCGAGTGCGTCGCGATGATGCGCGACTTCATCGAGAAGAACCCGGCTCTCTGGAACGAGGACATCGGTGTCTGAACCCCGTATCCCCACCATCGACCTGCGGCCCTGGCTCGACGGCGACGCCGAGGCCCGCGCGGCCATCGCCCGCACCGTCGACGAGGCCCTGCGGACCGCCGGCTTCCTCCTGGTCACCGGGCACGGGGTGGACCCGGTCCTGCGCACCCGCATCCGGGAGGTGGCCCGCGCCTTCTTCCTCCTCCCGGCGGACGTCAAGCAGGCCTACGCCGTGAAGGTCGGCGGGCGCGGGTGGCTCGGTCCCGGGGCGGAGGCCAACGGCTACTCGGAGGGGACCGAGACCCCGCCGGACCTGAAGGAGTCGCTGAGCTTCGCGACACACGAGCCCTTCGACGACCCGGTGATCAACGCCGAGTGGTACGCGCCGAACGTGTGGCCGGCCGAGGTGCCCGGGCTGCAGGCGCTGTGCGAGGAGTACCTGGCGCGGATGGCCGAGCTGGAGAAGGAGCTGCTGTCCCTGCTCGGCGAGGCCCTGGGCCTCGAACCGGACTTCTTCTCCCGGCACATGGACCACCCGACGTACGGCTTCAACATCAACTGGTACCCGGGGACCGAGGTCGTCGGGGAACCGGCGCCGGGCCAGTTCCGCATCGGTCCGCACACCGACTTCGGCACGGTGACGATCCTCGACCGGCAGGCGGGGAAGGGCGGGCTGCAGGTCTACACGGACGAGGGCGGGTGGGAGGACGCGCCGTACGACCCGGACGCCTTCACCATCAACATCGGTGACCTGATGGCCCGTTGGACCGGTGACCGGTGGCGGTCGGGCCGGCATCGCGTGCTGCCGCCGCCCGCCGACGCGCCCGCCGAGGAGCTGATGTCCCTCGTCTACTTCGGGGAGTGCACGCCCGGGACGCTCGTGGAATCCGTGCCCGCGCCGGTGGGGCGGGTGGCGTACGCGCCGGTCTCCTCGCATGTGTACCTGCGGGAGAAGCTGGACTCGATCACCGTCGACTGATCACGTCGGGCTCACCGTCGACTGATCGCAGCGAACCGTTTCTGAGCAAGGGTTGCCTCGTTGGGCGGGATACCACCCTTTCGGGTGTCCCCCGCCGCGAACGGAGCCGCCTGTGCGAATCACTGACATCCAGCGCTGCGAGGTCCGGCCCGGACGTCTCGTCGAATGGACGCTCAGCCCGGCGACCGTCGCGACCGCGACCGACCTGCCCGAGGACACGCGGCCACCGGCGTACATCCAGGAGTCGCACATCAGGACCGCCCGGTCCGTGCGCGACGGCGGTCTGTTCGTGCCGACCTGGCTGGGTGCCGCCTTCGACCTCCCGGGCGGGGCCGACCTCGACGCGCTGCAGGAGGCGCTGCGCGGCTGGACGCTGCGGCACGAGACGCTGCGCAGCGGCTTTCGCTGGTCCGGCGAGCACGGCGACGAGATGCGCCGGTTCACGCTCGACCCCGACGCCGTGTCCCTGCGGCGCGTGGAGGTCGGCGACTTCACCGACCCGGCCGCGCTGGTCGGGCACCTCCAGGACCGCTTCGACGTCACGGCGGACGCGTTGCGCTGGCCCAACCTGATCTACACGGCCGTCGTCCGGGACGACTCCACCAGCGTGTACATGGCCTTCGACCACAGCAACGTCGACGGCCACTCCATCCACCGCATCCCCGGCGAGATCCACGAGCTGTACGCGGCGGCCGTCGCGGGCCGGGCGATGGAGCTGGAGCCGGTCAGCAGCTACGTCGACTTCTGCGAGATCGAGCGGACGGACGCCGACCGGATCGACGACAGCCACGACATCGTGGCCCGCTGGCGGGAGTTCGTCGGCCGCTGCGACGGCCGGCTGCCGAACTTCCCCATCGACCTCGGCCTGGACCCCGAAGCCGGTCTGCCCACCCAGAAGTTCCTGCGCGAGCAGCTCACGGACCCGGACACCGCCGCCGCGTTCGACGCGCACTGCCGTCCCTACGGCGGCAGCGCGGTCGGCGTGCTGGCCGCCACCGCCCTCATCGTCCACGAGATCGGCGGCGAGCCCGTCTACCGCACCGTCGTGCCCTTCCACACCCGGGTGAAGTCCCGCTGGTCGGACTCCGTGGGCTGGTACGTGGGCGGCGCCCCCATCGAGATCCCGATGTCCGAGGCCCGCGACTTCCCCAGCGCCCTGCGGACGGTACGCGCCGCGCTGCACGCCAACCGGCACATGGCCCGCATGCCGCTCGCCCGGGTGCTGCGCCTGCTCGGCGCCGACTTCCGGCCCACGTCACCCGACCTGTACTCGATCGTCTCCTACGTCGACGCGCGCGGCGTCCCCGGCTCCGGACACTGGGCCGACCAGAAGGCGTACGGGCTGATCAGGGTGTCGTACGGCGACCAGGTGTGCGCCTGGATCACCCGGCTCCACGAGGGCCTGTGGTTCGCGGGCCGGTACCCGGACACCGACGTCGCGGGCAAGAACATGCGGCTGTACGTGGAGCGGTTGCGGGACGTCATCGCCTCGACGACCCGGTCGGCGGCGCCGCCGGTTTCGTAGGCCGGTTTTCGTAGGCCGGTTTCGTAGGCGTCCCGACATTTTCGTAACCCAACGGACATCACGCGATCTAGTCCGAACCAACTCCCCCTCCTTACCCTTGAGTTGAGAGCCTTTGGGGGGAGGTGCGGGTGGGCAGACGGTTGCACGGGCGTGGTGCCCTCTTCGACGCGGACCCCGCCGGTCTCGCCGCACGGCTCGTGGGCCTGCGTCCGCACCAGCACCGGACCACGAAGGCCGAGCATCCGCAGGAGCTGCCGTTCGTGGTGCTCACCGGTGCGCGCGGCCTCGGAAAGTCGGCGGTGCTGCGGGAGCTGCGGGACGCCTACAAGGGGCACACCCCGGTCGCGCTGATCGACTGCGAGCGCGCCGAGTTCGCCGCCCCGCCGTCCGGGCGGCCCGCCGAGGCCTGGTCGCCGGTGTCGCAGGCGCTGCTGGTGATCGCCGAGCAGCTCGCCGAGCCGGTCACCGGGGCCGGGCGGATCCAGTTCCCGCGGCTGATGTCGGGGTTGGTCGCGGTGGCCGCGGGCGGCTGGCGGGACGCCGACTCCGAGCGCATCCGGCGCGAGGTGGAGCGGATCCTGCTGCTGAACGAGAGCGGGTCGTGGGTCGCCGGGTTCGCGGGGCGGTGGGCCGGGCGGGTCGCCGCCAAGGTGGTCGCGGCGGCGACCGGTGGCGGGCCCCTGCTGTCGTCCGCCGTGGAGGCCACGCTGGAGGCCATCTCCGACAGCGTCGTGCACCGGCGCCGGCAGCGGGCGTCCACCTGGTACCGGGACTACCCGAACGCGGGCGGCAACGCCCGGCGCGGTCTGATGCTGCTCTCCGACCACTTCCGGGCGGGCGGCACCTCCCGCGAGCACGCCGAGCGCCATCTCGTACGGGCCCTGCTCGCCGACCTGGGCGAGGCGTACGCGGGGGTGCTGCCCAGGATGCAGCGCATCGGCCGGCCGCTCGTCCTGCTGGACAACGCGCAGTCGGCGCCCGGTCCCGGGCTCGTCGAGGCCGTGCTGCGGGACCGCTCCGAGGGCCTTACCGACCAGGTCGTGTTCGTCGGCGGCCTGCGCGGCGACCGCCGCCCCGCCCTGCGCAACGCCGTCCGCCGCGCCCTGCCCGAGGTCGCCCGGCGCAGCGACTGGACGCCCGACCCGGCCGCCCCCTCCTCTCGGGCGCTGCTCGTCTCGCTGCCGCCGCTCAGCCCCGACGACACCCTGCACATCATCGGCGCCGTCTGCGCCGAGGTCCGGGTGCCGCCCCAACTCCCGCACGCCACCCACCGCCTGACCGGCGGCAACCCGCTGGGCATCGCCCTGCTGGCCGAGTCCGCCGCCCAGCACCTGCCGGACGCGGCCTCCCTCGGCGAGCTGCTCACCGCGCCCGTACGGCTGCGGGAGGACCAGGACTCGGAGCCCACGTATCTCGCGCTCCTCGACCGCCTCGTCCCCGCCGACCGCCTCGCCGAGCTGACCGTCCTGGCCGCCGCCCACGACCACGACTCGGCCTGTGCCCTGGCCGACGAGCTCCTGCCGGACGACTTCGGCCCGGCGGACGTACGGGCGCTGCAGACCCGGCTCGTGGCGGAGGGACTGCCCGAGGTGCCGGGGCAGTTCGTCGGGGACCGCTTCGTGCGGACCCTGCTGCTGCTCCGGCTGCATCATGGCGACGCCGACCACGCGCAGTGGCGCACGGCGCACGAGACGCTGATCGCGTACTACGCCGCCGATGACGGCGAGGGCGCGGACGGCCGTGTGCCGTACCGGCTGCACCACGAACTCGCCCTCGGGGCGGACGAGTCGGCGGTGGCGCATCTGCGGGACACCTTCCACACGGTCGACACGCGCGCGTGGCTGCGTTCGCTGCGCTTCATCGCCTCCGCGCCCTACTTCCACGCGCACGACAGCGAAGGCCACGACTTCGACGGCCGGGACGATCGCCGTACCGCCGTCGCGCTCGGCCGCACCGACGCCGACCACGAGCCGCCGACGGGCGTCGACGCCGCGCTGCACCTGCGGACACGGCGACTGCTGCACGCCGTATGGCAGCTGACCGACCCCCTGACGCTGCCCGACCAGAAGGTGTGCGACCGGCTGCGCTTCGAGCTGGAGCAGCTGTCCAACCTGCGGCCCGCGGGCAACGCGCTGCTGTGGCGGGCCTCGCGGGACTGGCCCGAGGACGCGCTCGCCGGACGGCCGCTCAGGGTTCCGGACGAGGACGACGAGGACGGGGACGGGGAGGCGTGATGGCGGTGAGAGGTGTCGGGGTGTGGCTGCGGGAGCACGTCTGGGAGATACCGCTGCGCCGGTACGTCGCCCTGCTCGTCGGTGCCGGGGTGGTGGCCGGGGCCGTCCTCGGCATACGGGTGCTCCTGCACGACGACCGCTCGTGCGCGCCCGGGGTGATGATGCCCGAGGGCAGCGACGAGTGCGTGGGCGTGTCGACGACCGACTACGCCTTCGGCCGGGACCGGCTGCGGGACACCGTACGGGCGATCGACCGGGAGAACCGCTCCATCAAGGGCGACTACGTCACCGTCGCCCTGTTCGAGCCCTTCACCGCGACCGACCCCGACAACCTCAACGACACCCTGCACGAGCTCCAGGGCGCCTATCTCGCGCAGTACCAGGCCAACCACGACTCCAACGGCGAGTCCCCGGCGATCCGGCTGGTGCTGGCGAACCCGGGCGCGACCGGGAAGCACTGGCAGCACACGGTCGAGCAGCTGGAGCGGATGGCCGACGGGCCGGAGCGGCTGCGGGCGGTCACGGGCATCGGGCTCAGCACCGCGAACAACAAGCTGGCCGTCGAGGAGCTCACCCGACGCGGGATACCGGTGGTCGGCACCTCCATCACGGCCGACAACCTTGCCAACGGCCAGAACGGCAAGGACCCTTACCCCGGGCTGGCCCGCGTCTCCCCCACCAACACCGACGAGGCCCGGGCCCTGACCTCCTTCGCCAAGGTGAAGGCGGGCGAGGCGGTGCTGGTCTACGACAAGCCGGGCGATCCGTACACGACGACGTTGCAGGAGTCGTTCGAGAAGCTGCTGAAGGGGTCGCCGTACCAGCCGTGGGCGTTCACCCCGCCCGACGACCGCAGCCAGGAGGGCTCCACCGCCAACGACTTCCGGCAGATCACCCACCTGGTCTGCGACACGGCCGAGGAGACCGACACGATCCTCTTCGCCGGGCGGCACACCCAGCTGCGCCAGTTCATCAACGCGCTCGGCGAACGCGGCTGCCAGGACCGGGCGTTCACCCTGCTCACCGGGGACGAGGGCTCGTACCTCACCGGCGACAAGGACCTCGACCGGGACGCCCTGAAGCACAAGCTCTCCGTCCGCTACACGGCCCTCGCGCATCCGGACGCCTGGCTGACGAAGAACCCGCCCGCGACCGGCGGCTCCGCGGAGGACGCGAGGCGCCTGGCGGACCTGGCGCGCGCGGCGCAGGAGCCTCAGGCGGAGGGCTCCGGGGCACAGGGCGGGCAGCGGGTCGGGCCCATCGGCGAGGCCACCCTGGAGGACGGCCAGCTGATCACCGCCTACGACGCGATGACCCTGACCTACCAGGGCATCCGCGAGGCCAAGCCAGACGGCGAGGACGCCCCGACGCTCGCCGACGTCCACGACCAGTGGGAGCTGATGACGGGCTCGCAGCGGGTGAACGGGGCGAGCGGCTGGATCTGCCTGGACAAGCACGGCAACCCGTACGACAAGGCGGTACCGATCGTCGAGGTGACCTCCGAGGGCCGGGCACGCTTCGTCACCCTGGCGTGGCCGGAGGGCAAGCCGCCGGCGAAGGAGTGCCTGCCGCCGGCGTCGTAGCGATCACGCTTCCCAGGTGTCACGGGCCCGCTTCGAGGTGTCACGGTCCCGCTTCGAGTACGTCGATCAGCCGCTCGAAGCGCGCCCGCCACCGCTCCTCCGACTCCTCCCCGCCCCGGAACTCATGGGTGAAGCGCAGCGCGCTGCCCGCGTCCCCGTCCCGCTCCAGATGGAACCGGAGCCGGCCGCCGCCCTCCACCGTGTACTCGACGACCCGCTCCACGTCCCACGCGGTGACCCGCCCGGACCCGACGTCACGCAGCGTGACCGCACCGCCCAGCCGGGGTTCCAGGACGTCGACGGGCGTGAACCACGCCGCGAGCCCCTCCCGGGTGGCCAGGGCCGGCCAGACCGTCTCCATGGGCCGGGGAAACCGCACCAGGAAATGCAGGATGTGCGTGTTCCCACGGGCCTGGCCGGCGCCCTGTTCGATGGAACCGCTCATGGGACCAGCGTGACTCGGGCGGGGGCGATCCGCGACCCTTGGGCCCTGTTCTTCGGGCGTGCGGGCGAGAGCGTGATCAGGCGGGCCGGGGCGGCACGACCGCCGCGCGCAGCGGGGCGAGGAGCTGATTCGTCTCCGCCACACCTGCGGGTGAGCCCATGTCCGGGATGCCATGGCCCGGCACCACGGCGAGAGGCTCGTCCGCACACCGGTCGTGGAAGAGAACCGATGCGAGGCGGGGCCGGTTGCGCCGGGACTGCCAGATCAGGCCCATGGCCTGCGGTGTCTGGGCCCGGATCTCGCTCGCCCAGCGACGCGTCTTGGCGTAACGCTCGCCCTCCGCTTCGAGCAGCCACGAGTCCTGGCAGACGGCCGCCAGGTCCGCCTCGGTGATCAGCGAGACGAGGATCAGTTCGCACTGGGTGCGCAGCAGGGTCAGCGACTTGCCCCGTACGGCGGCGTACGGGACGAGACGCATCCCGGTCCCGGGGTCGAACTCAAGGGAACGCAGCAGGGTCTCGGCGAGTGCGGTGGTGGGAGTGTCGGCCAGGTAGAGGTACTGGTACGGGTCCGACTCGGTGGCGTCGAAACGGTTGCCGCCGAAGTGGGCGTCCACCGGCATCGGGTTGAACTGGTCGCCCGGCCGCTTCGTCTTGTGCATCCGCCACAGCAGCGTGCCGGCGGGAAGCAGGCGACTGTTGGGCCGCATCACGAAGTCGGACGGGGGAAGGGTGCCGGTCATCAGTCCCCCTCCACCAGTGCCGCGGCCGCGC
This sequence comes from Streptomyces sp. NPDC051738, assembly GCF_044453205.1. NCBI lineage: Bacteria > Bacillati > Actinomycetota > Actinomycetes > Kitasatosporales > Streptomycetaceae > Streptomyces > Streptomyces sp. NPDC051738. The sequence goes on from NZ_JBITCM010000020.1 coordinate 131,259, forward strand.
CGACCAGCTGCTCGTCAGGGAGTGCTCCGAGCAGCGAGGCGGGCCTCGCGCCGAGCCAGGTGTTGCCGCTCAGCCACCAGTCGGCGGCGCCCCAGGGGTCGATGCCGGCGAGGAGGATGCGGTTGATGCGCAGGACGACGGGGATCGGCCCGCCGGCCGCACCGGCGAACTGGAAGGCCGGGTAGCGGTCACCGCGTTCCACGTCGTCGAGGCGGATCAGGTCCGGCGGCGGTTCTTCGAGGCCCGCGGAGTGGCACCGTGCGTGCGCGACAGGGCGGTTCAGCGCGGGCTCCGCCAGCAGACGGGCCTGTACCGCGCGGATGATCTCGGCCGGCTCCGGGACGGGCGGCGTCTGCGAGAGCCGCCCGAGGAGGTCCCGCGCGCTGGTCACGGTGGCCGGCCCGATCACGGCCCCGATGAGCCGCGGGGGGTCCAGAGCCGAACTCACCGGGTGGTCGAACGGCAGCCGAAGCAGGGCGAGTTTGACGCCTTGCAAGGCCTTACTCACCGCCTTCAGGTCGGCCTCCGACGCCTCGGCCAGCGCACCCAGCCGCTCCAGGAGCAGCGCGTACTGTTCGTCGTCGAGGGCCTCGCGGATGCTGTCTCGGTGTTCGCCGACGAGGCCGAGCAGCTCTTCCGGGGTCATGCGGCTCCCTCCTCGGACGCGGTCCGGGCCGCCGCTGTCGTCGCCCGTCCCGGGCCGGGGTGTCCCTGGTGGATGAACGCCGCCCAGACCGAGAGGCGTTCGAGTCCCGGGCGCCGCATCTCGCGCAGCAGCTCGCCGGTGAGCGAGCCCGGATTCGTGCGGTCCGGGTCGAGCATCCACAACTGCGCGGCCCTGAGCGCGTCCGCGGGCCCTTGTCCCTCGACGGCCAGGTAGTGGTGGAACACCGCCATCATCAGCGCCGAGGCCCCGTCCTGAGCGGTCCAGCGCGATCCCACGACGTTGCGTGCCCCACCCGAGACGAAGGCCGTCGTCAGGGTCAGGGCCTCGTCGTGGTCACGGGTGCTGAGGTCGGTCTCGCAGGCACTCAGGACCACCAACGGGCCCTGCGGGGCGGGTGCTTCGTCCCACGGCCGGTCGAGGAGCCGGGTCACGGTCAGCATGCCCAGGTCCGGCTCGGCCCCGGGACCGCCCTGCTCGGCCGGCAGTGCGTCGGCGCCGTCCGGGAAGGCGAGATGCAGCGCCGACACCGTCGGGCGCACTCCCGCGGAGCCGTGCGAGGCCACGTGCAGCAGCGTGGGCGATTCGGACAGCAGCGCGCACACCTCGTCGGGCGTGCCGGTCGCCGCCGGTTCCACGGGCGGTTCGTAGAACTCGCCGTAGAGCCGCGCCTGCGGGTAGAAAGCCTCGTAGAGCGCCGTTGCCTCCCGCTCGGCGTGGGTCAGCTCCTGCCGGGGATCGGCGATCAGGACCGGGGCTGCGGCCGCGTCGCCCTGGGCGCGCTTCACCGTCTGCAGCAACTGGCCACCGGACGCCGCGTAGCTGATGACGACGCTCTGGAAGAGGTAGTCGTGGGGCGCCGCCGCGGGCAGGCGTGCCGCGTGCCAGGGCACGACCCCCAGCCGCCCGCACGGCACCAGGACGATCCTGAGGGGGCCTGGGCGGGGGTCGCGGCGGCGTGCATTGGCTTCGAGCCGCTCTTGCAAGCCGTCGAGAACCGGTTCGAGCCCGGCGCGATACGCCCAGTCGCACAGCTCCGACAGGGCCTCCTCCCACGCCTGTTCGGCGGCCGGATCGCCGAGGTGCCGGGAGCGTTCGGCGGCCGCGTCGAGGTAGCGCTCCAGCGGTGCGCTCCCCGTGCCCGACAGGAGAGGGAGCCCTCCCACCCCGACGCTGTGGTCCGGGCCCACGACGAGGCCCACCCCTGGGGCCTCGCCCTCGCCGGGAATCAGGTAGACGAGCGCGTCCGCTCCGGCCTCGGCGAGGCCGTCCGCCAACTCGTGCACGGTGGGTGTCGTGAACAGACCCTGCTGCCGGTGGCCGAGCGCTTCCAGGGCGCGGTGGCGCAGCGTGCTCGGCAGTTCCCCGGGCGGGCCGTCTTCGGTGCCGCCCTCCGGCGTGCCGGCCTCCCGCGTGCCGGAGGTCCGCCATGCCGCGGCGAGCTCCTTGTGCCCGCGTGCTTCGAGAAGCTCCGGTACGGCTCGTGACGTGGACGCCGCGTGCAGCACCAGGGCGCGGCCCAGTTCCAGCGCGGTCAGCGCATCCTCCACGCGGTTCTGCGAGGCGGCCCAGACGGCGGTTCGTAGGCCGCGTTCGGCGCCGGAGCGTGCCGTCAGCAGGCCGTGTTCGGCGCCGCGCTGGAGGATGACGTCACCCGCCAGCGTGTGCAGCGCTTCCAGCGCGGTGTCCGTGGCCGCGGCCTGAGCCGTCGTGTCCTCGGTGTGATGCCACCGGGCACGGTAGGCCTCCGCCAGCTGCCACAGCGCGTCGGCGGCGAACCAGGGTTCCCGGCCCTGCCGTATCTCGTCGCGGATCCGCTCCAGTTCACCGATGAGCGGATCGAGTGTCTCCGGGTCGTGGGTGTTGCGGTACCGAAGGGCCTGGGACTGCCAGGAGAACCACTGCTGCCCCCTCGGTGCGTCAGGGGGTGCGGGGGTGTGGTTCCGGAGCAGTGTCGCGTCGTTGGTGACCGCGGCGCGCAGGGCGTCGGGAGCGATCGCGCCCTGGTCGAGCCAATTCCTGAGGAGCGGGGGCAACGAGTCCGCGGCCGCGATCACCTCTTCGAAGTGGTCGGCGCCGAGGAGCATCATGTCGCCGTCCTTCGTCAGCCTGCCGAGCGTCACGCATGCCTGGGCGAGGCCCGCCAGAACGATGGGACGGAGCTTGTGGTCCCGTGGGGTGTCCGCTTCGAGTGCGGTGAGTTCGGCGTGGACGGCGCGCGCGGACTCGACGTCCTCCGACTCGTGGGCGGCGCGGAGCCGGAGGCTGAGGGGCATCACGCGCAGGAGAACCGCGAATTCCCGGTCCACCGGATGCGCGGGATCCGGTGTGAACAGGCCGTTCTGGTCACCGAGCGTCTCCATGTACCTACGGCCGAACGCCTCGTCGTCGATGTTGCCGCCGACCGTAGGCCCCAGCTGGAGCAGGGTGGCGATGAGCATCTCCATCTGGGGTCCCAGTTCATGGCCGGGCGGCATCCGCTCGTGCCCGTCGCGCAGTCGGCCGATGGCCCGGTTGAGCTCCTCCGCATCGCCGCTCTGGGCCGCTCGCAGTGCCTCGAACAGTGAGGGGACGACGGCGTTCACGGCGATGAAGGGCTCGGTGCCGCCGGGGGACGGATCGGGGGCGGTGGGGGTTGTCGTGTGTGCGGACGGTGCCGGCTTCCCGGGCGGGTCGGAGATGCCCGACAGCAGATCCGTCATGCGCTGAAATTCCTCGCTGTGCGCGAATCCACCGGACATCGAGTCCATGAACCGGCGCATGGCCTGGACGGGCGAGTCGGGCCCGGCCAGCTGCCCGAGCACGGTGCTCGTCTGCCGCAACTGCGCGCGCTGCTCCGGTGGCAGAGGCAGCTCCTCGACCTCGTCCAGCAGCTCCCGTATCTCGGCCACGGCCTCCGCCATCCCCGCGGGGCCCAGCTTGGCGTGCCAGTCGAGCAGGCCGGAGAAGGCGGGCGGCAGATCGCTCCGACCCCCCGTCTGCGGCAAGGGCAGCACGAGGGACAGCAGCGACAGCGCGGCCCAACGCCTGTCCTCCGCGTCCGTCGCCGCCCCGGCCGCCGTCCTCGGGTCCCGGGCCTCCCGCAGCAGTCGCTGGGCCCGCTCCCTGTCCTTCGGCACACCGCCCGCGGCGAGGTGACGCATCGTGAGGACGGAGCCGAGCTGGACGGTCACCGCGGCGCGCAGTTCCGCGTCGTGCTCCAGCAGCCGCATCAGCTCTTCGAGTTCGGTGATCGAGCTGTCGTACAGGTCCGGGGCGCCGGCTCCGGGGCCGGGCGGGGGCAGGCGCAGGGCCCGCTTCATGGCGGCCATCACCCAGGCGCGCAGCGCCCTGACGCCCCCGCTCTCCCCGCTCTCCCCGCTCTCCCCGCTCTCCATGTCGGTCACATGTCCCCCTCGGTCTGACAGGCATCGCTGCCTGCTTCTCTCAGTTCTTCTCGCATTTCCCGGCGCAAGGTGCGCAGCCGGGCCCACAGGGCGTCGATGTCGGCCTTCGCGGCGCCCGGTGAGTCATCAGGGCGCGGTATCCCGTCGGCGAGGCGCCGCAGCCTGCCGTACAGCGCGCCCAGACCGTGGCTGACGTCGCCCGCGACGCCGAGGACCGGCTCGGACAACCGCAGCTGGGCCTCCGCGTGGACCTCCCGGTGCAGATCACGGGCCTCGACTAGCCGGCGCCGTACATCTCCTGGGTCCTCGGTGCCGCCGAGCGCGTGGAACTGGTCGGTGAGGGCGGCCAGGTACTGCCGCGCGGCCGTGTTGAGCGCGACACAGGTCGAGCGCCGCGCCTCGGCCTCGCTGCGCCGAGCCCGCAGACGTTCCGCACGCGCGTGCTCGCGCTGTCGGCTGCGGTCCGCGGCGCGCTGGGTCAGGAGGGCGGACAGCAGGGTGCCGACGACTCCGATGAGCGCCACCGCCGCGGCGGTCACGCTACCGACGTCCACGCTGCCCCGGCCGGGGTGCTCGCACCTGGCTGATTCCGCCCATCTGACCAGCGAAGCAGCACGCTCCGCGCGGGGTGAAGCCCTGTCCCAGAGATCGCCCGGTTCACAACCGGCATGCGCCCGATGCGGCCGGGGACTCACTTCGGCCTCCAGCACACCGTGTAGGCGAGCGCCGGAAAGTCCGAGGGCCTCCACGTGGTCCAGCCGTAGCTTCCGCAGAAGGCGCGCGCGCCGTACTGGCTGGTGCGTCCGGTCACCACCACGTTCGAGGCGGCGCAGGAGCCGACGTTGGTGAAGGTCGCGTGCTGTTCGCTGCCGGACTTGAAAAGGCATTGGTTCTGCTTCGCGTATCCGGCGTCGTCGGGGTAGTTCATGGACAGGCAGAGCAGCACGTCCAGTCCTGAGTCGGATGCGACGCCGAAGCGCTTCCATTGGTTGTAGTGCGGCCAGGAGTCGCACTTCGAGTGGTCGCTGGTGCCTCGGTAGACGGCCAGCACCTTGAAGTTCCCGGTCTGGCAGGTCTGCGTACTCCATGGGCCGGTGCCGTGGGAGCCGTAGACGCAGTCACCCTGGTCCGCGTGGTAGGCGGTGCCGCCGGGACTCTGATAGCTCAGGCACAGCACGCGGTCGTGGCGCGCGGAGGACACGCTCTCGTCGCTGTCGGTGACGTCGTCACAGCTGGACAGGTCGGTCGTGTCGGAGTAGATCCGCACGACCTTGAACGCCCCGTCCGTGCAGTCGGTCGCGACGAGGTCGGCGCGGCCGGTGGTCCCGTTGTCGTAGAAGCAGGACCCGACCTGGGCGTCGGCGATGGCGTCGGGGGTCGGCGTTGCTGACGGCGTGTCGGGTTCGGAGGTCGCGGGTTCGGAGGTCGCGGGGTCGAGGTCTGTGGGGTCGGGGTCGGTGAAGGTGAGGTCGGTGGGTGTGGAGTCGGGCACGGTCGGGAAATCCGACGCGGCCGAGGAGACCGACTCCGAAGTCGACCCGGAATCACCCCCGTTGGAGTGCGTGACGGCGAGAGCGAGAAGCGCGACGAGTACGACTGCGATGCTCGCGGCGAAGCCGGCTCCGGTTTTGGATGTGGGTTTGGCTTTGGATGTGGGTTTGGTTCTGGCTGGACTCCTGGCGGGGGCGGTCCCTGCGGGCATGGGGTTGCCCGGCGCGTGCGGGGTTCGCTGAGTTCGCCGGGTTCGTCGACCTGTCGCCGACGCCGACGCCGACGCAGGAACGGTCGACGCTGTGGTGCCGGCTGCTGCGAGGGTTTCCGCCCACTGGGCCGGAGTCGGGCGCCTCACCGGATCGGCATCGAGGCTGCTGCGGGCCAGTGCGGCGAGTGCCGGGCTGACGGGTGTCAGCACGGTGGGGTCGGTGGCGGTCTGGTCACGGGCGATGAGGCGTACGGCGAGCAGCGCCAGCTTGTAGATGTCGCTGGCGCAGGTCGCCTTCTCCTCGCCGTCGGGGATCTGCCAGTCGGGGGTCTCGGCCTGTGGGAGGACGGTGTCACCCCGAAGGCGCATGGCATCGGCGTCGATGAGGAAGCACTCGGGGTGCGGGGCGGTGGCGAACAGCAGGTTCTTCGGGGAGAGGTCTCCGACGGTGATGCCGAGGCCGTGGAGCCGGCTGAGCGTCGTGGCCAGGTCGCCCAGGAGGGCGAGACGGTCCCGGACGCTGATGGTCAGGCCGATGCCGGCCACGTAGGCGTCGTCGTTGAGGAGATACTCCATGCTGGCGAGTCGCTGGGTTCCGGTCGCTCCGCCGAGGTTGCGGAACGCGAACCGGAAGCGTGCGGGAACGGCGCGCATGAGGAACCCGCAGGTGTGCCCGTGCCGTTGGACCACGGCCGCGGGCCATGCGGTCCTCTCGCACAGCCACTTGGCGTCCGCCGCCTTCAACTCGCCGATCAGCTCGGCCCTCGACGCGAGCGCGTCCGCGCGCAGGGCGGGCAGTACGGCAGGGCCGTACTCCTTGTAGACCACGTCCCAGCCGTCGCCCGCCGCCTCGTTGATCTTCCGGTTCGTGACTTCGTGGACCGTGCCCTGGCCGCCCTGGCCCAGTTGCTTTCCCAGGGTGAGCTTGTGGTGTTCGACCATGGGGGCCGGCGAGGGGCTCACGGCTGCCCCTCAGGTGTCGTGGGCCAGATCGTCAGCAGGGTCCTGTCGTCGTCGAAGGTCTCCCGGGAGAAGTCCAGCAGGTGCGCGAGCCACAGAGGCGGCGGCGGGTGCGCGAGGTGACGGGCGAAGAGGGAGCCGACCTGGCCGTCGCCGTCGCCGAGCGGGTCGGCGAAGCCGTCGGTTCCGATCAGCAGCGCCTCGTGCGAGGACAGGCGCCTGCTGGTCCGCTCAAGCGGATCGGGTACATGGGGCAGGGGCGTCACCGTGCTGGACACCAGGAGGACGTCCGACCCTGTCTTGGTGGAGAACAGGGGCAGGAACCGTCCGCCCGAGCGGTCCAGGGCCCATGCGCCCGAGTCCCCGATACGGCACAACTCGACCAGTGGCCCCTCGGGTTGAGGGCGGACCACGCCCGCCACGAGCGTCGTCGCGTACAGGCCCGCCACCTCGCTGAACTCCGGGTCCCGTCCGCCAAGGCGCCACCGGGTCAGCTCCCGCAGCCGATCGGCCGCGTGGCATGCCACGTCACGCAGGTCGAGGGGCCCTCCTGCCTGGTCGAGCAGGTGGAGCATCCGCTCCAGGGCGGCCCGGCAGGCCGCTACGGCGCCCTGCTCGGAACTGGACGCACTGGAGACGCCGTCGGCGACCGCGAAGACGATGCTGCCGGTGGCGGTGTGGACCGTCGCCCGTGCGGCGTCCTGACGCGGTTGCCGGTAGTAGCGGTGCCTGGCACCGCGGACCGACGCGAACCGCAGGGCCAGCTCCGCGGTCGACCAGCCGTCGCATTCGGTGTCCGGGAAGTCGAAGTCGTACTGGCCAGGAGGCAGCGCCTCGAACTCGGGCCCCGGGGTTCCGATCGCGATCGGGTGCCAAGGCGCGGGCTGAGCCGGGTCTACCGACGCGTTCTGTGTCCCAGCGGACGTGAGGGCGTTCTCCGGGTTCACGGTCACACCTCGTCGATCGCCATGGTGAACTGGTCCGGCCGGTTGACCACGAGCTGCGGGTTCGCGGAATTCAGCGCGTGCCCGGAGGCGACGAGGCTGGCGGTCAGCGAGTGGAAGAACTCGGAAATGGCCCGGCCGATGTCGGTCCCGGCCTTCGCGACGAAGGCGAATTCGGGGCGCGTCGCCACTTCGAGCATGGTGTCGGCCCGGGCATCGCCGATGCCGCAGGCGATGATGTTCGGGGCCGTCGGGGTCTGCTCCTTGTCGGTCAGCCTGGCGTGGGGGCCGCGCCAGGACCCGCCGTCGGTGGGCTGTCCGTCGCTCAGGAGGAACACCACGGGGCGGTGCACCTTGTATCCCTCACCGCGCAGCCACTGCACATCAGACGGAATCCGATGCAGCAGATCCTCGAACACGGCCTTGTAGTTGGTGACCCCACGGATCGTCACCTGGGGCAGGCTGCCCTCGGTACGCATGTCGGCCACGGCAAGCCGCACCTGCACGTCGTCGGAGAACCCCAGCACCGCAAGCCGCAGCTTCGCCGCGACCATCGGCTCCGCCCGAAGTCCCTCACACAACGACACCAGGCCGTTGGACAGTTCCTCCAGGTACGGACTCATCGAGCCCGACTCGTCCGCCAGCACATAGGCCGGCAGCAGGACGCCCTTCGTTTCGGACATCTCGAATTCCCCTCTTGCGTGAATGATTGGTCAGTTCCCGAGGTTGGGTCCGCCGCCGGCCGGGACGTTCTGGATGGTGACCGGGAAGAAGAGGGGCCAGGTCGATCCGTCCGGCTGCTGGATCATGGCCGTCATCGTGATGGCCCTCGGAATGGTGCTCTTGTCGTTCTTGTACTCGGGGGTCACCTCGTAGAGCACGGCCAGCCCCTTCTCCAGGCCCGCGTAGGGCCCGACCCGCATGACCGCCTTGTGCACCAGTTGCTCGTAGGGCCGCATACCGAAGCTGGTGGTGTTCGTTCCGCGCTGCCAGCACGGGACGAGGTTCCGCTCCTGGTCCTGCCGCGCTGTGCCTCGGCCTCCGAGCTCCCTGGAGATCAGGTGGCAACGGGCGCGCTTGCCGGCGGCCTTCTTGGCCGCGTCCGCCCAGCCGGTGATGTCGCCCGTGGCTGTGGTTCCCTTGTCGAGGGACTTTGTCAGACAGGCCGTGGCCCCCTCGGCCCTGACACCGCGCGTGCCCTTCGGGGGCCCCTGGTTGATGTGGTCCACACCCTTGGTGGTGTACTCGATCCATCCGTCGCCGCTGTTCTCCCCTCGGGGGCGGGTCAGGCAGTCGGCCTTGCTGTTGCGGCGAGGCGATGTGGGGCTGCCGCCGGGAACCGGGGCCGGCCGGACGGGTGTGACGTTGGAGATGACGTAGGTCTTGTCGTCGATCGTGACCTGGGCCGTCCCGCCGTTCGCAATGGCGGCCCTGAAGGCCGCCTGCCTCGGCGTGCTGACCGCACCGGGCCTCCGGACCTCCAGCGCGGTGTACTGACCGTTGGGCCGGCGGACCAGTCCGTCGTACGTGCCGGACGGGCTGCCCAGCTGTGCCGCCTGGGCGGCGGGGAGTGCGCGGACGGCGCCGGGCGTCAGGTACGCGGTGCCCGGCCGCATGTCGACCGTGGTGCCGGTGCGCTTCGCGTACGACTGCAGCGCGGCGTTCTGAGAGAGCCTCGACGGAGTGTCGCCGCCGCCGGCGGTGTCGGCTCCCTGTTCCGTGGTCTGGTCGGCCTGCTGCGGCGGGACGGCCGCGTCGCCGCCCTGGTCCATCGTCGCCGCCGGGTCCGGCGGATCGGCGGCGAGGCTCTGCAAGGCCTCGGCTATCTGTTGCTGCAACTGCTGGCCCTCGGCGTCAAGTTGCCGCTCCTTGCCCTCAAGCTCGCTGACCTTCGCGTCATGTGCCCTGGTTTCGGCGGCGAGTTGGGCCTGCTGGGCACTGAGAGCGGACTGCCACTGGCTGAGTCGCGCCTGCTGGGCCCGGAGGCTGCTCTGCTCGGACCTGAGCTGGGACTGCTCGGCCCTGAGCTGGTTCGCTTCGGCCTCGTAGGCGTTGGCCGCGGCGGCCTGCGCGGGCAGCTGGAATCTGTTCGGCTTGCTGTTGTGGGCGTCGATCTTGGAGGACAGGGCATTCGCTCGCGTGTTGAAGGCGTCGGCCTTCTTGTTCACGGCGGTGGCCTCGGCCTCGGCGGCCTTCTTCTTCTTGTCCAAGGCGGCGGCGACCTTGGTGATCTTCTCCGCTGCGGCGACGACTTCCCGCCCCTGCCGCGCCAGCTCCGCTTGCTTCCGAAGGTGCTCCTCGACCTCCTCGACGAGGGTCGCCGATGAGGCCGCGATGCCAGAGGACGTAGTCATCGGGGCGGTGCCGGACTGAACCGCGACGGCCGGAACACCGGTGGCCGCGGCGCTCGCCGGTGCTCCTGTGATGAGGATCTGCGCCAGTGCCGCCACCAGCAGGAGACAGGCACGGCGCAGTGCCCTGCGCCTGACGCGTGCGGCGATCCCGCGCGTGGGCCCGGTCATCCGGTCACCTTCCCGGAGAGTGCCTCGGCGATCTTCGAGACGGCCGGCCGACCGTTGCCCGCCTCACAGACGCCGACCTGGATCAGGCTCGTGCCCTTCAAGTGCGCCTGGCGGTAGCAGGCCCATCCCGAACCGGCGTCCTGTGTCGCGGTCCATACGACGGCTGCCGGGGTGGCGGGATACGTGGTGTAGGCCCAGGTCGTGGTACGCCCGGCCTGGTCGGTGCGCGTCGCGGAGGTGCACCGGGTGAGACCGGTGGTGAGGGTCCGGAAGGCCGCGCGAGCCTTGGCGCTGTCCGGGAACACGCCGATGACCTGGTTCACGGCGTAGGCGCCGGCGCCCCCGGCGTCCTGGTAGGTCGCCGAGAGGAACGCGGTCCACTCGTTCCCGTAGACCGACTGGGTCGCCGGCCCGACCGCCACCGCACACTTCGCCGCACTGGCGGTCATCGCGGCCGGCGGCTGATTCGACCGGGGACCGGACACCAGGGTCGTCCCGGCCAGGCGGCTCGCCTCGTCCGGAGTGAGGAGCGCGGCGTGAACCGTCCCGTCGACCAAGTGCAAGGGAACGGGCGCGGGTTCGCCGGGCCAGTACCACCAGCCGATACCGGCCAGCGTGAGGCACGGCAGCACGGCGGCGAGCGGCAGCCGCCATCGACGTAGCGCTGCTCCGATGCGGCCCCGAGTGCGGGGTGCCTGCGGTGCGGACGGCCGAGGTGTTCCGGTCGAGGCGCTCGGACCGGTGCCGGTGCCGGGCCCGTTCGGCCTGGCTGCCGGGGTTGGCTGCGTGGTCGTCGGCGTGGGCGGGGCGGGCGGGGTGGGCGCGGTCAACTGGGTGGGTCGCGCCGGTGCCTTGGGAGCCGGTGCCTTGAGAGGCGCAGGTCGTCCCATGGGGGGCGGTGTGGCCCGGGGGGTCTGCTGCCAGGTGGGAAGTTCCGTCTTCCCGGATCCGCCGCGCGCTCCGGCCGTAGGAGCCCCTTGCCAAGTGGCCTGGTCGGTCGACGCGCTCGGACCGGTCGCCTCCTGCTCGGGCTCGGGCACAGTCACTGCGTCCCTCCGCTCTGGCTCTTGTTCAGCAGCAGCAGGCCGGTGACGATCCGGTAGATGCCGTACAGCGCCGGGCCCCAGGCGACGACGTACACGCCCCCGCCCTGGGCCTGGGAGTAGGTGATCGTGGTGATGAGCACGCCGCCGATGAGCCATGCGGCGCCGAAGCCGAGGGCGCGCTTGCCCTTCGTTTCCCAGATGGCCCGCTGTTCGGCGGTAACGACCTGGTACGGCGCGGGAGCGGTCGCGTACGGAGGCTGGGAGGCGGCCGGGTCGGTCTGCCCGGCGGTGCTGTTGCTGTTGCTGTCGGTCATCGTGAACTCCTAGACGATCGGGCGGTTGTGCGCGCGGAGGGCCGCGACGATCCGGTCCACGAAGGCGTCGCGGCCCTCCGACAGGACCAGCGGAATGAGCACTGACGTGCCGTCATGGGCTTCCAGCCGGTAGCCGACGACCTCGCCCACGGCGGACCGGTCGCCGCGCCGGTGGTGGACGCTCCTGAGCTGGGCGACGTTCGGCCATGCGACGGCGCGGAGGCCGGACCTGCGCCGGTGCACGATCCCGCCGGCGTACAGGTAGTGCGCCTGAGCACCGGCGACGAGACCGCGGATGCCGTGGACGACCCCGGCGACGAACATGAGCAGGAAGCCGAGGTGGACGGCGCGCAGCACCGAGTACGAGAAGGAGAAGGCCGACGCGTCGGAGAGCGGCCCGTGCAGCACGAACATGAACGCGAGCGCGATGGCCGCCATGACCGCCCCGGTCGCCAGTGCGCGTGACGGCGAGCCCGCCTGACGGACGGTGATGTACTCGCCGAGCCCCTGTTCGGCCGCCAGTCGGTCGACCTCCGGGGGTGCGGTCTTCGCGGGAAGTGGTGCGGTGGCAGGCTGCTCCGGACCCTGCGCGGTGTCTGTCATGCGGGATGTCTCCATTACGTCGACGGCTGAGACGACTCTGCTGCCGCCCGCGGCCTCACGTAACCTGAGGGCTCTCAGGGTCTCCGCGATCTCGGGTGCGGATGACGTGGATGACATGGGGCGCGCAGCATGGAGACGGTCATCGTTCAGCTCCCGGAGCCCTCGGGGGCGGCTGCCGTGCGGCACGGCCGGCCGCGGCAACTCACGCTCGGACCGGGGCAGATGGCCACGTTCGGGCGCGGGTCCGGAGAACGGCCGGTCGACATCGCCCTCTTCGGCGAGGGTGTCTCGCGCTACGCGGGGGAACTCACCGCGAGCGGCGACCACTGGCGGCTGACCAACTTCAGCCCGCGCACCACGTACGTGGTGGAGAACCTGGAGGGCGGCGGCGAGTACGTGAAGGTCGCCCCGCGCCGAATGGGCACGCCCATCCCGTTCGAACTCTCCCGCGTCGTACTGCCGTTGACCGACGGGTTCGTCCGGTTCACCGTGTTCGCCCCGCGTCACACCTTCCTCGACCCGGGACCGGAGGCTCCCACGGGCCTCTCGGCCGAGCTGACCCTCATGCCCTTCGTGCTCGATCCCACGGCCAAGTACTTCCTGGTGCTGCTCGCCCTCTGCGAACCCCGGCTGCGCGACCCGTCCAGCCTCGCCATCCCCAGCGTCAACGACGTCGTCAACCGACTGCGTACGCTGCCCAGTTGCGCCGACCTGACCGTGCCGGCCGTCAACTTCCACATCGACTACCTGGCGAACTCCAAGCTCAAGGTGCGCGAGCGCACCGGCACGCAGGACAGTCCGCGCCTCGACTGGAAGCGCGAGGCCCTCGTCTCACTCGCCCTCCGCTTCGACCTGGTCCAGGAGAAGCACCTGCAGACCTTCTGGGACTCGACGCGTGAGTGAGGGCCCTGCTGCCCTCGGCCTGCCCGCAGAGCGAGTGACGCTCCGTCAGGCCTGTGGTGTCCGACGGGGTTTGTTGGTTGTTCCCGTTCGAATCTGGCAGACTTCTCGCCCTTGACGGCTGTTGACCGGGTGAGCTCTGGGGGACGGTGTGTGGGATCGGGGCACCGTGCTCGGTGGGCGCTACTCGCTGGCCGCACGGATCGGTGGCGGTGCCATGGGCGACGTCTGGCGGGCCGACGACACTGTGCTCGAACGCCGGGTCGCGGTCAAGATCCTGCGCCAGGAGCTGCTGGACGACGCCAGGTTCGCCAAGCGTTTCCGCAGTGAGGCCCTGATCCTCGCCGCGCTGGACCACCCCGGCATCGTCGACGTCCATGACTACGGTGAGAACGCCCTCGGCGACGGAAGCCGGGTCGCCTACATCGTCATGGAACTCGTCGAGGGGCGGCCGCTCGACGAACTCCTCAAGGAGAGCGGGCCGTTGCCGCTCGCGGAGGCGCTGGCCACCACCGCCGAAGCTCTTGAGGCGCTGCACGCCGCGCACCGGCGGCAGGTCGTGCACCGTGACATCAAGCCGTCCAACCTGTTGGTCTGCGCCGACGGCCGGGTGAAGGTCACCGACTTCGGCCTCGCCCGCGACCTCGCCACCTCCAAGATCACACCCGAGCACGCCGTCGTCGGCACCGCGCGCTACATCGCCCCGGAGCAGGTCGAGGGCCACGGCACCACCCCGGCGGCCGACCTCTACTCCATGGGTGTCGTCTGCTACAAGATGCTCACCGGGAAACTGCCCTTCGACGGTGAGCATGCCCTGGAGGTCCTGGTCAAGCACGTCCAGGAGCCGGTGCCGGACCTGCCCGCCGACTTCCCGCAGCCTGTGCGCGAATTAGTCGCCACCGCCCTCGCCAAGAAACCCGAGGACCGTTTCCCCGACGCCGCGACGATGGCCGCCGCGGCCCGTGCCGCGGTCCCTGCGACGCCGATCGGCACGGTGGCCGAGGGCGCGGTGGCCGGCGGCGAGGTCGTTCCCCCGGAGTCCGGTGACGCGGCCGAGGCCACGGTCACCACCCGGCAGGGACGCTCGGGTCGTGGGCGCCGCCGCGTACTCATCCCCTTGCTCGTGGCCTGCGTTGTCACGGCGGTCGGCGGAAGTGTCGCGCTCGTCGACCCCTCGTTTTTCCGCTCCGACGCGAGCGCGCGAGGGAGCGGGGCCTCCGCGACCGCGACCACGTCCGCGTCCGGTGCCCACAGACCCACCACTTCGCCCTCGGCCTCCCGCTCACCCAGCGCCAAGCCGTCGTCCTCCGCCACGGCGAAGGACACCGCCGAACCGGTGGACCCCCCACCCTCGTCCCCGCCCACCTCGCCGACGGCGGGAGGCTCGTCCGCCGCACGCCCGACCGCGCCCACGACCCGGGAGCCGAGCGCGTACCCGGTCGCGGGCGTGAGCATGAGCGACGACCCCGCGGCGATCAAGGGCTCCGGGGCCTCCGCCGGGCCCGCCGGCGGCTGCACGGCCTGGCTCGACGACGCCGGCTCCGGCAACCTCTACGGGATGCTGAACACCAGCTACTTCGAGACGTGCCGCGCCGAGTTGATCCGGAACGACGGGCTGTCCGTCGGCCTCGCGGCCTCGTACGGTGCGGCACGCACCAGCGTGATCTCGGGCGTCGGTCACACCACGCGGATCTGCGTCTGGCAGCAGGGCGCGGCTGACGACAAGCAGTGTTCCGCCACGGTCGTCATCCACAACGGCTCTCCCGCCGTGCAGTGACTATACGACGAAGGCCGGTTCCCGTGACTCAGGTCACGGGAACCGGCCTTCACTGTTCGGGACTCACACCCCGGCGTACGAGTGCTTGCCGGAGACGAAGATGTTGACGCCGTAGTAGTTGAACAGCCAGCAGCCGAAGGCGATGAGGGCCAGGTAGGCGGCCTTGCGGCCCTTCCAGCCGGCCGTGGCGCGGGCGTGCAGGTAGCAGGCGTAGGCGACCCAGGTGATGAAGGACCAGGTCTCCTTGGGGTCCCAGCCCCAGTAGCGGCCCCAGGCGTCGCCCGCCCAGATCGCGCCCGCGATGATCGTGAACGTCCACAGCGGGAAGACCGCGGCGTTGACGCGGTAGGAGAACTTGTCGAGGGACGCCGAGGCGGGCAGCCGGTCCAGGACGGAGTTGGCGAAACGGCCCGGGGTGCCGCCGCCGGCCAGCTTGTTCTCGTAGCTGTCCTTGAAGAGGTAGAGCAGCGTGGAGACGGCGCCGACGTAGAAGACCGCGCCGCAGAAGATCGCCGTGGAGACGTGGATGTACAGCCAGTACGAGTGAAGGGCGGGAACCAACTGGTCGCTCGCGGTGTACAAGACAGTGACGGCGAGGCCGAGATCGAGGAGGACCGTGGTGATCAGGAACAGCCCGAGCCAGCGCACGTTCTTCCGCAGCGCGAGCAGCGCGAGGTACACACCGACCGCGACGGTGGAGAAGGTGATGTTGAACTCGTACATGTTGCCCCACGGCGCCCGCTGCACCGACAGAGCCCGCGTGAGCACCCCACCGAACTCGATCAGAAACGCGAGGACGGTGAGGGAGATGGCGATACGCCCGTAGAGGTCGCCCTGCGCGTCCCCGCCATGCGCCCCGGGCCCGTCCGGCACGTCCCGCTGCCCGGCCGTGGCCCGCACGACGACCTTCGGCCGTTCCAGTACGGCGGTGGAGCCGCCCTTCTTCACGGTGACCGCCGGCGCGGCGGCCTTCTCGGCCTTCCCCGGGGTGAGCGCGGCGGCCGTGCGGCCGACCTTGCTGCGACTGCCGAGGAGCCATTCGGCGATGTACGCGAAGAAGGCCAGCGTGTAGACGGCCATCGACGAGTAGATCAGCGTGTTGCTGATGTTCGCGAGGTTTTCGTTGGTGGCGGCGGCCAGCTCGGTCGCGGCGGCGAGAGTCACTTGGGCTCAGCCCCTTCGGCGGGTGCGACTTGGGGGTCGGGGGATGAAGGATCTGCGGGTTCGTCGTCGGGGTCGGCTGCCCCCGGCGCCTGCTCGAAGAGGATCCCGGCGAGGTCGCCGAGTTCCTCGGGGACCTTGGCGGACTCGCTGCGGCCGAGGCCGGCCATCTCGACGACGGTGACGCCGTCGGGGCCGGGTGCGGCCCGCACCCACACGCGGCGGCGCTGGATGAAGAGGGAGGCGGCGAGGCCGAAGATCGCGGCGAGGGCACCGGCGAGCGCCCAGCCGCTGCCGGGCTGGCGGGCGACCTGGAAGCCGGCCCACTCCTTGATCTCCTTCTCGAAGGTGATCGAGCCGGCGCCGTTCGGGAGCTTCATGGTCTCGCCGGGCTTGAGGTTCTCGCGGAGCTGCTTGCCCTTGGAGTCCTTGAAGCCCTTCAGCTTCTGCTTGTCGAGCTGGTACACGCTCTGCGGGAGCCCGGCGTTGACGCCGAGGCTGCCGTGGTAGGCCTCCAGGTTCAGCACCGGGTTCAGGAGCGCCGGGAACTGCGAGACCACCGCGGTGCCGGCGCCGCCGTACGACGGCAGGAAGAAGGCCTGGAAGCCGAGTTGGTCCCACTTGCCCTGGGCGTCGCGGTAGCCGTCCATGACCTTGATCGCACCGGTCGAGGTGACATTGCCGTCGAGCGGAAGGAGGGGGACGGCATCTTGGAAGACGATGGCGCCCTTGCCGTCGCGGACCGTGATGACGGGGGCGTAGCCGTGGCTGACGAGATAGACCTTCGAGTCGCCGATCTCCAGCGGCTCGTTGACCTTGACGGTGGTCTTCTTGTCCTTGCCGTCGGCGCCCGTGCTGTAGGTGAGGTCGGCCTCGTAGGTGCGCGGGGTGCCGCGGTTGGGGCCGCTCACCTCGTAGGTGCCCTTGAAGTCCTTGAGGGTGAAGCTGAACGGGTCGAGGTCGTCCTGGGAGAAGAGGCTGCCGGCCTTGAAGTCGT
The DNA here is from genome assembly GCF_044453205.1 of Streptomyces sp. NPDC051738. NCBI lineage: Bacteria > Bacillati > Actinomycetota > Actinomycetes > Kitasatosporales > Streptomycetaceae > Streptomyces > Streptomyces sp. NPDC051738. Next base: position 148,235 of record NZ_JBITCM010000020.1, read on the forward strand.
CGTACTGGGTGAGGGTGTTGGAGAACCCGTCGCCCTCGACGATCAGCTTGTTGCCCTCGGACTTGAACAACTGGCCCCAGGCGAAGGCGATCAGCATCACGATCAGCGCGATGTGGAAGGCGAGGTTGCCGACCTCGCGCAGATAGCCCTTCTCGGCGGCGACGGCGTCACCGGCGAGGTGGGCGCGGAAGCGGCGCTTCTTCAGCAGGGCGAGCGCGGCCTCGCGGACCTGCTCGGGCTCGGCCTCGGTGCGCCAGGTGGTGTAGGCGGGCAGCCGGGTCAGGCGCCTCGGGGCACCCGGCGGGCGGCCGCGGAGCTGGCCGACGAACTGCCAGGTGCGCGGGACGATACAGCCGATGAGGGAGACGAACAGCAGGATGTAGATCGCGGAGAACCACACCGAGCTGTAGACGTGGAAGAGGCCGAGCTTGTCGTAGATCGGCGCGAGCGTCTCGTGCGCCTGACGGAACTCGGCGACCTTCGCCTCGTCGATGCCGGTCTGCGGGATGAGCGAGCCGGGGATCGCGCCGAGCGACAGCAGCAGGAGCAGCAGCAGCGCGACCCGCATCGAGGTGAGCTGCCGCCAGAACCAGCGGGCCCAGCCGATGACACCAAGGGAGGGAAGATTGGCGATCTCGTCGGCGGGGGCGGTGGAGAGCTGGGAGCCGGCGGCGCCCAGGTCCTCGTCACCGGTGGCCGGGGTCGACTCGGGCGCGCTGGTCTTCGTCTTGCTCATCGATCAGATCCCCACAGTGAAGCCGTTGGACCAGACCTGCATCTCCTGCACGATGCGGTCCCACGCGCCGGTCAGCAGCAGCACACCGGTCACGATCATCATGGTGCCGCCGATGCGCATCACCCAGACGTAGTGGCGCTTGACCCAGGCGAAGGCGCCGAGGGCCCTGCGGAAGGCTACTGCGGCGAGCACGAAGGGGATGCCGAGGCCCAGGCAGTAGGCGACGGTGAGTATGGCGCCGCGTCCGGCGCTGGCCTCGTTGATGGCGAGCGTCTGCACGGAGGACAGGGTCGGGCCGATGCACGGCGTCCAGCCGATGCCGAAGAGGGCACCGAGGAAGGGGGCGCCGGCCAGCCCGGTGGCGGGCCTGGTGTGGAAGCGGAACTCCCGCTGGGTGAGCCAGGGCATCAGGCCCATGAAGAAGACGCCCATGAGGATCATGAGGACGCCGAGGATCTTCGTCAGGACGTCCTTGTTCTCCTGGAGGGTCGAGCCCCAGTAGCCGAACAGCGCCCCGCCGGAGACGAACACGACGGTGAAGCCGAGCACGAAGAGGGAGGCACCGGCGACCATGCGCCCACGTCGGGCCTCGGCCAGGTCGGTGCCGCTGACTCCGGTGACGTACGACAGATAGCCGGGGACCAGCGGCAGGACGCAGGGCGAGAAGAAGGACACGAGCCCGCCGAGTACGGCGATGGGCAGCGCCAGCAGCAGGGCACCGTTCATCACGGTGCCGTTGTAGGCCGGTTCCGCGGCGAGTGTGAGCACTGCGGTCACCGGTTCACTTCTCCGCGAGGACGGGCTTGATCATGCTGCGCAGTGTCTCTTCGCTGAGGGGCTGCAGCGTGCGCGCCGCGATCCCGCCCTTGCGGTCGATGATGAGCGTGGACGGGATCGCCTGCGGGTTGAGCGTGCCCTTCTTGAAGCGGAGCATCTGCTTGCCCGTGGGGTCGTACAGGCTCGGGTAGGTGACCCCGAACTCCTTCTCGAAGGCCTTCGCCGGGGTGGTGCTGGTGTCCCGGGTGTTGATGCCGACGAACTCGACGCCCTGGCCCTTGAGGTCCTCGTAGACGGTCTGGAAGTTCTTCGCCTCGGCCCGGCAGGGCGGGCACCACGATCCCCAGACGTTGATGACGAGGATCTTGCCCTTGTACGCGGCGGTGCTGAGCTGCTTGCCGTCGATGGTCTCGCCGGACAGGTCCGGCGCCGCGGCGCGCTTGCCCTGCGCGACCGTGTCGATGCCGTTGCTCCCGGGCACGAAGTTGGCCCCGCCACCGCCGCCCGACGTACCCGATCCACACGCGGACAGGGTCAGCGCGGCAACGGCGGCGCCGGTGACGGCGAGCAGGGCGGAACGGCTACGGGCGCGACGGGCGGCACTCATGTGAAAAGTTTCGCATGTCCGTTCCGGGGATCTTGCGCACCCCCCGCTCGGACGTAAACCCGCATTTCAGGCGGCGTTTGAGGGGTTCGCAGAGGAGGTCGCCCCCAGGAACTCCTTCCAGCCACCGAGCGGCTGCTGCCCCTTCCCCAGGGTCCGCAGCTTGGCGAGGACTTCCGGCTTCTGTACGTCCAGCCAGTCCACGAACTGCCGGAAGGAGACGAGCCGTACGTCGGCCCCCTTCTCCTTCTCCCGCGCGATGTGCTTGAAGGCCTGCTCGACGGCGTCCATGTAGATGCCGCCGTTCCACTGCTCGAAGTGGTTGCCGACGAAGAAGGGCGCGCGGTTTGTCTCGTATGCCCGCTTGAAGCCCGCTATGTAGGACTCGGTGGCCTGCTTGCGCCAGCTCGGGTAGTTGTAGGAGGGCGCGTTGGTGGAGTTGATCGACTGGTTGGCCAGCATGTTGTAGTCCATCGACAGGACCTCGAAGCTGCGGCCGGGGAAAGGTATCCCCTGCAGCGGCAGGTCCCACAGCCCCTGCTTCTTCTGCGGCCACACCTGCAGGCCCCCGGACGAGGAGGCGTCGTAACGCCAGCCCAGTTCACGGGCGGTGGGCAGCAGATTGTCCTGGCCGAGGAGGCAGGGCGTACGGCCGCCGACGAGTTCCTTCTCGTAGTCGAAGGGCAGGGACGGCAGGTCGGTCCAGCCGCTGTTGGTCCGCCACTCCTTGACGAAGGCCTTCGCCTGCTGGATCTCACTGGCCCACTGCTTCGGCGTCCAGTTGCCGACGGTGCCGGTGCCGGCGCAGAAGTGGCCGTTGAAGTGGGTGCCTATCTCGTGGCCTTCGAGCCAGGCGCGCCGGACGTTGGTCAGCGTGGCCTTGACGTGCTCGTCGGTGAGGTAGCCGATGTCGGAGGCGCCGCGCGGGTTGTTCGGGGGGTCGTAGAGCCGCTTCTTCGACTCGGGCAGCAGATACAGCCCGGAGAGGAAGAAGGTCATGGACGCGTCGTGCTCCTTGGCCAGGTCAAGGAAGCGCGGGAAGAGGCCGTTGCCGACCTCGCCGGCCCCGTCCCAGGAGAAGACGACGAACTGCGGCGGCTCCTGTCCGGGCTCCAGCGGCTCGGGCTTGCCGGGCTGGCGGGGCTGCTTGCCGGTGTAGGAGGTGGAGCCGTCGCCTATGGGGCGGGCGCGGTTCGTGTGCGTTCCGGGCTTGTTGGCTCCGCCGTTTCCGGAACCCGAGGACTGGTTCGACCCGTCTGACGACGTGAGAGTGCCGCATCCGGCAAGCCCCACGGTGGCGGCCGCCCCCACACCGAGCCCGATGACTCCCCTTCGGCTGAAGTTGCCCATGTCCGCCCAATCCGTCGCACTTCTCTGGTGGTCACCCAGTCAGAGGGCGCGACGAACGGGCGGGTTCCTCCGCATCACGGAGGTTTGGCAACAAATATTACAAACGTGTATCAGGCGCCGAATGCCTTGTCCTTCCCCTTCACCGGCTTGGCACCGGCGCGGAGATGGGCGGGCACGAGATCGATGGCGGGCTCGGAGTAGCCGACGGACACGACCCTGTCGCCCTGGTACGTGAAGCTCGTCAGGGACGCGAGCGTGCACTGCCGCTTGCGCGGGTCGTGCCACAGCCGCCGCTTCTCGACATAGCTCCGCACGATCCAGATCGGCAGCTGATGGCTGACCAGCACGGCCTCGCGCCCACGCGCCTGGTCCTTGGCGGAGTCGAGCGCCCCCATCATCCGCACGACCTGGTCGACGTACGGCTCACCCCAGGACGGCTTGAAGGGGTTGACGAGATGCTTCCAGTTCTCCGGCTTCTTGAGCGCCCCGTCCCCCACGCCGAAGGTCTTGCCCTGGAAGACGTTGTCGGCCTCGATGAGCCGCCCGTCGGTCGCGAGGTCAAGACCGTGCGCCTTGGCGATCGGCGTCGCGGACTCCTGCGCCCGCTCCAGCGGGGAGGCGCAGACGTAGGCGACGTCACGGGAGGCGAGATGCTCGGCGACCCGGTCCGCCATCTGCCGCCCGAGCTCGGAGAGGTGGTACCCGGCGAGCCGGCCGTAGAGGATCCCGTCCGGGTTGGCGACCTCGCCGTGCCGCATGACGTGGACGACGGTGATGTCGCTGTTGTCGCTGTCGCTCTTGTTGCCGTCGCTGTTGCTGCTGCTGTCGTTGGTCATGGCGTTGTCGGTCATGCCGCCGTGGCCTCCGCCGCCGCTCGGGCCGCCGCCGGGAGGGCGTCGGCGATCCTCTGGACGGCCCGCTCGTCGTGGGCCGTGGAGACGAACCAGGACTCGAAGGACGAGGGCGGCAGATAGACGCCCTGCGCCAGCATCGAATGGAAGAAGGCGTTGAAGCGGAAGGACTCCTGCCGCTTGGCGTCCTCGTAGGTGCGGACCTCCCGGTCCGTGAAGAACACGGAGAACATGTTGGAGGCGTTCTGCAGCCGGTGCACGACGCCCTCCTTGGTGAGGGCCTCGGTGACGAGCGACTGGATGGCCGCCGACACCGCGTCGACCTTGTCGTACGCCGCCTGGTCGAGGAGCCGCAGCTGGGCGAGGCCGGCGGCGGTGGCGATCGGGTTCCCGGAGAGGGTGCCGGCCTGGTAGACGGGCCCGGCGGGCGCGAGGTGCGCCATCACATCCGCACGCCCACCGAAGGCGGCGGCGGGGAAGCCACCCCCCATCACCTTGCCGAAGGTCATCAGGTCGGGCTTGACCCCGTCGATGCCGTACCACCCGGCGCGGCTGGTCCGGAACCCCGTCATGACCTCGTCGGAGATGAACAGGGCGCCGTTCTTTCGGCAGGCGTCCTTGAGCCCCTCGTTGAAGCCGGGCAGCGGCGGGACGACGCCCATGTTGCCGGGCGAGGCCTCGGTGATCACGCAGGCGATCTCACCGGGGTAGCGGTGGAAGGCCTCGTGCACGGACTCAAGATCGTTGTACGTAAGGACGATGGTGTCGCCGGCCTGGGCGCCGGTGACGCCCGGGGTGTCGGGAAGGGCGAAAGTGGCAACACCGGACCCCGCCGCGGCGAGCAGCGAATCGACATGCCCGTGGTAACACCCGGCGAACTTGATCACCTTGGACCGCTGGGTGAACCCGCGGGCGAGCCGGATGGCGGACATGGTGGCCTCGGTGCCACTGGAGACGAGCCGGACCTGGTCGACGGGCTCGATCCTGGCGACGATCTCCTCGGCGAGCTCGACTTCCCCCTCCCCCGGCGTACCGAAGGAGGTGCCGCGGGAGACGGCGTCCTGGACCGCGGCGATGACCTCCGGGTGGGAGTGCCCGAGGATCATGGGCCCCCACGAGCAGACGAGGTCGACGTACTCGCGCCCGTCGGCGTCGGTCAGATACGGACCGGTGCCGGACACCATGAACCGGGGCGTACCGCCCACGGCACGGAAGGCGCGGACCGGGGAGTTCACGCCGCCGGGTGTGACGGCGGCCGCACGGTCGAACAGAGCCTGCGAGGCAGGCGCATCGTATGGATAGGGCGTACCTGAAGAGGGCGCTTCGCTCATGACCTGCGACTACTCCGACCTTCTCTGACCTTCTCCGATGATCTCGGACTCCGGTTGCCAGTGACCTCCTCAGGGTAGGCCAGCGGGCGGAAACGGCAGCGGGGGCTACTGACCCCGCCCTTCCGCACGCCCTCCGGCACGCTTCCGCACCCCCTCCCCCTTCACCCCCTCCACTCCCCTTCACCCCCGCTCCCTGTCCGCGATCTGCGAGACTGGACGTGATACACACAGCTCATGCGGGGTGTGGTGGTCGGGGACTGAAAAGATCCTGCGGACAGGTGTTTCAGCGCACGTTTCGGCGGGCGGCCGTGGGGGAGGTCACTGACACGATGATCGGGTTGCGCGGCGGGGGCCACGCGTCCTAGAAAAGCAGTCGGGTGGAGATATGCATCGCGGTGGCGGACTGGGCGAGGGGACTGATGACCTGGGTCCTCGACGTGCCCGGCGAGGAAAGCACCGGCGCGACGCGGAGGATTCGAACGAAGCACGTCAGGGACACGTAGTACCGGATATGCCGGGTGTACCGAACGAGTCAGAGCGGGCCGACCGACGCAGCGAACGCAGCGATCGGCTGAGGGTGAGCAGGAATGGTGGTCGGGTGGGGGTGACGTACAAGTACTTCGGCGCGCCCGACGGCGCGACCGCGGCCCGGGTCCCGATCTCGATGCGCCCCGAGGAACTCGGCGGCGACGAGCTCGGCATGAACGGCATGTTCACCAAGATCAAGCCGGAGACGATGGCCGCGATGGTCCTGACGGGCATCGAAGGCGTCCCCCTGCACAAGGTCCCGCCCCTGGAACTGGTCGTCCTGCACCCCGACTACGCGGTGGTCAAGCTCCCGATGACGGTGGTGGACCCCCTGCGGGGCATAGGAGAGGAAGCGGTCGGCGCGGCCGCGTTCATCTGGTCCACGGTGCCGGATCGGGGTGGGCCCCGGGATGCGTTCAATGTGTATCAGTTGCTGCATGAGTGGCAGGACTTCAGCCATCGGCTTCATGAGGCGGGGCATCAGCCTTATTGCCTTGTTTGGCCCTGAGCTGGGGTTGCTCGGCGTCTCCGCCTCCCGGCACCTCGCCCCCCAAGACAGCACCGCCCCCAGCCCACATCTCGCCACCAGCCCCTCAGGCGTAGCCTCGAAATGATCAGCACGCCGGTATTCGGACCGGCTGCGGCCAAGGCCAAGGGGCATATGGGCCGTCCGCTCGTAGGTCGGCGTCAGTCAAGATAGGCCCTCCCGCCGTGCGGCACTCGTGCAGGCCCCGCAGTCGGTGCCAGCGCCCGCGCCCGCGCAAGGGAGGTCGGTCGAGTGGACGGCTATCTGCGCGGTGCTGCTGTCGTCGCGGCTGCCGTGTGTCTGGCTGCGGGCCTCGGTGCCTGCGGGACGGGCGGGGAGTCCGGTGGGAACGCCTCCGGCGGGGGCGGGATGAGGATCGGTCTGCTGCTCCCGGAGAACCAGACCGCTCGCTACGAGCAGTTCGACCGGCCTCTTGTCGAGAGGAAGGTCAAGGAGCTCTGCGGGGACTGCGTGGTGGAGTACGCCAATGGCCGGGGGGACGCGGCCACCCAGATTCGGCAGATGGATTCCATGATCAACAATGGGGTCGAGGTCGTGATCCTCGGCGCCGTCGACGTCAGGTCTCTGCGCTCCGCGGTGGAGGAGGCGCGGGATGCGGATGTTCCCGTCGTCGCCTACGACCGGCCCGTCGAGGGCCCGGTCTCCGCCTACGTCTCCTATGAGAGCGAGACGATCGGCAGGGTTCAGGGCGAGGCCCTTCTCAAGGCTCTGGGCGACCGGGCGAACGGCGGCCAGGTGGTCAGGTGGTCAGGGTGGAGGGCCCCGCGATGACGCCCGAGGCGATCTTCGTCCTGGAGGGCAAGGTGAAGATCAGGACCTATCAGGCCCCGGCATGGGACGCAGGCGAGGCCAACGCCCTCATGTCCCGTGCCGTCGCCGAGCTGGGCGCCGACAACATCGACGGCGTCCGGGCCGCCAACGACGCCATTGCCACCGGCGTCATCTCGGCCCTCAGAGCCGCGCACATCGAGCCGCTGCCGCCCGTCGCCGGGCAGGATGCCGAACTCTCGGCCGTGCAGCGCATCGTGAGCGGCGATCAGTACTCGACCGTCTACAAGCCCTACAAGCCCGAAGCGGACGCCGCCACCGAACTGGCCGTTGCCCTGGGACGCGGTGAAAGCATCGACGGCCTGGCCGAGGACAGGATCAATACCGCCACCAGCAAGGACATCCCGGCTGTGCTGCTGCAGGCGAGCTCCGTGACCGCCGACAACGTCGGGAGCACCGTCGTCAAGGACGGCATGTACACCATCGATCAGATCTGCACCCCGAAGTACCGGCTCGCTTGCGGGGAGGCCGGGCTCACGCCGTAGCAAGGCGGCGCCGGTTCGGCGGTCAAGGGGAGGAGTGTGGCTGTCGTGCACCTGCCGCGTTCCCGTTCGCCCCGTTCGCCCCGTGCCCCGTTCGCCCCTCCTCGTCGCTCCCGGCGGTCGGCCGGGGGAGGGAATCCGGGGCGCGGTAGCCGGTTGGCCGGGGCTCGCTGCGGTGTACTGCGGTGGGAGGTGGGCCGATGGCCGGGCGAGCGGGCGGTGTCGCAGTGTGCGTTCTGCTGGTCGTCGGCGGCATCGGCGGCATCGGTGGGTGCGGCACCGCGGACGGGCGGCGGGCCGACGTACGCGATACCGCGACCGCCTTCCAGGCCGCGCTGGGTGCGCGAGCGTACGACCGGGCGTGTGCGTTCCTCGCGCCGGGCACCGTGGAGGAGCTGGAGCAGTCGACCGGTGGTCCGTGTGCGCGGTCGCTGCGTGAGGAGTCGCCGGCGCCGGGCGGTGCCGTGCGGCGGACCGATGTGTACGGCAATCAGGCGCGGGCGGTGCTCTCCGCCGACACCCTCTTCCTCTCCCGCTTCACCTCCGGTTGGAAGGTCGTGGCCGCCGGCTGCGAACAGCGGCCGCGGGAGCCGTATCAGTGCCGGATCAAGGGCGGGTGAGGGATGCGGGTCATGTTCACCGTCGTCCTAGGGATCATCACGGTCGGCCTCGTCTATCTGGCGGCCCTGGGGCTGATGCACCGATGACCGAGCACTCGTCCCGGAGCGGCGCGCCGACCCACCGGGGCCTGCGGGGCTTCGTGCGGGACAACGGGCTCGGGCTGTTCTTCACCGTCACGTTCGTGCTCGCGCTGGTCGGGCAGGCCATCGCGGGCCACGCCGACTTCAACAACCAGCTGGCCGTGGACGGACTCCAGCAGATCTCCCTCGGCGAGTACCTCACCACGTCCGACTTCGCCGTCGACGTGTCCGAGAACTGGCAGTCGGAGTACCTGCAGTTCTTCCTGTACGTCGGCGTGACGGTCTGGCTGCTGCAACGCGGCTCCCCGGAGTCCAAGGAGCTGCACAAGGGCGGCACCGAGTCCGACGAGGAGCAGCTGGTCGGCGCGTACGCCAAGGAGAGTTCGCCCAAGTGGGCCGGGGCGGGCGGATGGCGTCAGGCGGTGTACTCGCACTCGCTGCTGCTGGTCATGGGGACGATCTTCCTGCTGTCCTGGCTGGTCCAGTCGATCACCGGCGTGGCCGCCTACAACGAACAGCGGCTACGGCAGCTGGAGGCCCCGCTGAGCTGGTCCGGCTACCTCGGCGCCGCGGACTTCTGGAACCGCACCCTGCAGAACTGGCAGTCCGAACTGCTCGCCGTCGCCTCGATGGCCGTGCTCTCGATCTATCTGCGGCAACGCGGCTCCCCGGAGTCGAAACCGGTGGGAGCGGCCCACGGCGCCACGGGCGTGGAGGGCTGAGTACGGGCAGGAGCTGCTCCGAGCGTCGCGTCAGCCGCCGGTCGTCAGCCGTCGGTCGTCAGTCGTCGCTCGTCAGTCGTCAGTCGTCAGTCGTCAGTCGTCAGTCGTCAGTCGTCAGTCAGAGATGACCGGGCTGCGCCTGCTCCACTCGCCACCGTGCACCGCCTGGTGCATGAACGCGGCGACGTCCGCTCGGCTGATCGACGGGTTGCCCTTCATCGGCAGCCGGTCGTCCGCGTGGTACGTGCCCTTGGCCGGGCCGTTGGTCAGCTTGGTCGGGAGGACGATCGTCCAGTCCAGGCCGCTGGTGCGGATGCTCTCGTCGGCGATCGCCTTGTCGGCGTAGAGCGACCGCAGCAGGGTGCTGTAGATCAGCTTCTGCGGCGTGCTCGACCAGGCGAAGGTGTCTCCGACGCCGAACGACGACAGCCAGACCAGGCGCGATACGCCCGCTTCCCGCGCCGCGCCGATCGCGGCCGCCGAGGCACGCGTGAAGAGGCCGTCGGCGCGCACCGAGTTGCCCCTGCCGAGGGCGGAGACGATCGCGTCGCGCCCGGTCGCGGCGGCAGAGACGTCGCGCGGCGACGTGGCGTCTCCGGTGATCGGCGTGACCTGGTCCGCGAGGTCACCCAGACGCGCAGGGTTTCGCACCAGGGCGGTGACCGAGTCGCCGGCTCGCAGGGCCAGGTCCACGAGATGGCGGCCGGTGGGGCCGGTCGCTCCGAGGATGAGCAGCTTCATGGCCAGGACCTCCGAGACGGGAAAGCATAAGCGGACAGCTGTCCGATACGGGGAAACGTAACGGACAGCTGTCCGCTCAGCAAGGCACACGCGCCACCACGCGTCCCACCCCGGCCCGGCCAGGCCCGGGACGCATCGCGCCTCAGGACCGCGTCCCCGGCCCCGTCGCCAACAGCCCGTTGACCACCAGCGTCGCCAGCGTTTCGGCCGTTTCGGCGAGCTGTTGCGGCGAGGTGTGCTCGGGCCTGCCCAGGCGCCGGGCCAACGGCACCTCCACCATTCCCGAGATGGGCGGGACGATGGCGAAGAACAGCACGTCCATCGGCACGGGTTCCATGCGCCCGTCGGCCACGAGGCGATCGACGATGCCGCCCAGGGTCTGCACGGTCGGGGCCATGTACTTCTCGTAGAGGTAATCCAACCGTTCGCTGTCCAGGGTGAATTCGTTGACGAGGAGCCGTCCGACCAGCGGCGCGTCCGCGGCGCCCCGGTAGAAGCCGACGATGATCTGCCGCAGTCGCTCGGCGTCGTCGAGCGAGGGGTCCACCTGCGCCATGCCCGCCAGCTGCCCCCCGAGCGAGTGGTCCACCACCGCGCGCCAGAACGCCGCCTTGGATCCGTACCGGTCGTTGATGAAGTTGTGGCTGACGCCCAGGCGGCGGGCCAGCTCGCGCGCCGAGGCATGGTCGTAGCCCAGCTCCGCGAAGGCCTCGACCCCGCGCCGCAGGATGACCGCCTCGTCGGGCACCGCGGGAGCGCCCGCGCCCGGACGCCCCGCCGGACGTCCCGGCCGTCGAGCGGATTCGGCTCTTGCACCCACCTCTGCCTCCTTCACTGCGTCACCCCGGCCCGCCTCTTGTCCCGGGTTCCCAGGGCTCTCCAGCACTTTACTTGACACCTGTCAGACGCGAGCTAATCTGACAGACGTCAGGCAAATCTGACAACCGTCAGGAGAGGGCGCATGGCCATGACCGCACACGACCCCCGGAACAGCACCGACCCCTGGGCGACCCCGCGCACCTGCGGTGACCCGCTCGCCGACGCCGTCGTAGCCGAGCTGGACCGCCTCGGCACCCCCGCGCGGCAGGCCCTCGACGCCGGCCTCCGGCACGGTCCGGCCGGCCTGGACGGTCTGGACGAGCCGCCGCCCGACGCCGTCGCCGCGCTGCTGGAGCACCTGGAGTCCGGCCCCTCCCGGGTCGACCCCCTGATGCTCCACCGGGGAGACGTCGTGAGCCTGTCCGTGCCGCCCCTGTGGTTCGGGCTCTGCTCGATCACGAGCGCGCTGGCGTACATCTCCGCGTCCCCGGACGTCGCACGGCTGCTGACCCTCGCGGGCAGGCCGGCGGACACGGCGTCGCGGCGCCTCGTGGAAACCGGCGTGTGGGCGCGGCAGACCATACGGCCGGGCGGGCGGGAATTTGACGACAGGCCCTAAGCCCAGGCGGCGCGGCGCCGGGCGCTCCAGGGGCCTGCGCCCGAGCTGATCGCGGCCGTCCTCCCGGCGGCCTGATCCGCCGGACTCCCCTCCGCAACCGCCTCTCTGCTCCCGCCTGTTCACACCTTCTGATCCGGAGTCCTCGTCATGCCCAACCACTCCACCGACGCACCCACCGCCACGGGCACCGTGTCCACCCTCCCTCCCGCCGAGGCGCCGCCCGCGCCACCCCGCCATCGCTGGTGGATCCTCTCCGTGATCGGTCTGGCCCAGCTGATGGTGGTGCTGGACGCGACCATCGTGAACATCGCCCTGCCCTCGGCCCAGCAGGACCTGGGCTTCTCCGACGGCGACCGGCAGTGGGTCGTCACCGCCTACGCGCTCGCCTTCGGCAGCCTGCTGCTGCTCGGCGGACGGATAGCCGATCTCTTCGGCCGCAAGATGACCTTCCTGGTCGGCCTGGTCGGCTTCGCGGGCGCCTCCGCCGTGGGCGGCGCGGCCACCAGCTTCGAGATGCTCATCGTCGCCCGCGCCGGACAGGGCGTGTTCGGCGCCCTGCTCGCCCCGGCCGCGCTGTCGCTGCTCACCGTGACCTTCACCGACGCCAGGGAACGCGCCAAGGCCTTCGGCGTGTACGGCGCCATCGCCGGCGCGGGCGGTGCCATCGGCCTGCTGCTCGGCGGTGTCCTGACCGAGTACCTCGACTGGCGCTGGACCTTGTACGTCAACCTCGCCTTCGCGGCCGTCGCCTTCGTCGGCGGCGTGATCCTGCTGCAGCGCACCGTCCGCGACAAGAACGCCAAGATCGACATCCCCGGCGCGTTTCTGGTCGGCAGCGGCCTGTTCTGCCTGGTCTACGGCTTCTCCAACGCCGAGAGCCATGACTGGAGCTCGGTGGCCACCTGGGGCTTCCTCGTCGCCGGTGCCGTACTGCTCGCCGCGTTCACCTGGTGGCAGACCCGCGCCGAGCACCCCCTGCTGCCGCTGCGGATCCTGCTGGACCGCAACCGCGGCGCCTCCTTCGTCTCAGTGCTGATCATCGGCGCGGGCATGTTCGGTGTGTTCCTCTTCCTCACCTACTACCTGCAGCAGAGCCTCGGCTACACGCCCATCGAGACGGGGCTGGCCTTCCTGCCCATGATCGCCGCGCTGATGGTCACCTCCACCCTCGCCACCACCGCGCTCGTCCCCCGGTTCGGCCCCAAGCCCGTCGTGCCGCTCGGCATGGGCATCGCGGCCGCCGGCATGGTCTGGCTGACCGGCCTCGACCTCGGCAGCGGCTACGTCGCGCACATCCTGCCGCCGCTGATCGTCGCGGGCCTGGGCTTCGGTCTGGTGATGGCGCCCGCGATGAGCCTGGCCACCAGCGGTGTCGCCGCCGAGGACTCCGGTGTCGCCTCCGCCGCCGTCAACACGATGCAGCAGGTCGGCGGTTCGCTCGGGACCGCCCTGCTCAACACCCTGTTCTCCAGCGCCCTCACCGACTACCTGGCCGACAAGGACCCCAGGGACCCCGCGGTTCTGGCGCAGGCCAGTCTGGAGGGCTACTCCACCGCCTACTGGTGGTCCGCCGTCTTCTTCGCGGTCGGCCTGGTCATCAGCGTGCTCCTCTACCGGCGCGGCGCACCCGCCCAGGACCCGGACGCCGCCCCCGTCGTCCACATGTGAGGTACGACGGACGGAACCCGGCGCGGCACCCGAGTCGCGCCGGGTTCCTACCATGAGAGCAACCATGAGAGCCATGAAGGAGACGAAGGAGACCGTCACCGCCATGAAGGAGCCCGTCGAGCCGCCGATCCCGCCCGCGCCGGGCGCGGAGCAGTACCCGTCGCTCGCCCTCGTCAACAGCGTGATCGCGCTGCCGGGCGGGCAGTTCGTCGACTTCCTCGGCACTCCGGCGGCGGCGAACCAGTGGCTCGTCGAGCGGGACCTCGCCCCCGTCGACGCCGGTATGCGGGAGATGTGCGCCGCGCAGCTGCGCTCGCTGCGGGAACAGATCCGGTCCCTGTTCGACTCGCGGGTCGCGGCGCTGCCCGCCCTCCCCGCCGCCCTGGCCGCCGTGAACGACGCGCTGACCAGGGTCCCGACGGCCCCACTCCTGCGGTGGGACGACAAGGACGGGCCGTATCGCGCCGCCTCGCACCCCACCACCGAGATCGTCGACCACGCCCTGGCGACCCTCGCCGCCGACGCCGCCGACCTGCTCACCTCACCCGACGCCGAACGCCTCACCGCCTGCGGCTCCGCCCCCTGCAACCGCTACCTGCTCCGGCACGGCCGCCGCCACTGGTGCTCCACCCGCTGCGGCGACCGCGCCCGCGCGGCCCGCGCCTACGCCCGCCGCACCCGGCCCGAGAACGGCTAGGCCCTGTCGCTCAGGGCGCCCCGCCCGGTTCCGGTCCCACATGGCCCGGCCGGTTCCGGTCCCACTTGGCCCGGCCGCGACGACTCGTCGATGCCGACCGTCGATCGGCGCCACGCCCACCCGTCACGCCCCGTCGATCACCACCAGGTCCATCGGCACCAGCGTCGTCGACGCCATCAGCGCCCGGATCAGGTGGTCGTTGAGCGCGTTGCCGACGGGTTCGCCGACCTCCTCGCGGGTCAGCCCGGGCACCCCGTCGTGGGACAGCCGCATGCGCACGCCGTTGACGAGGTGCTCGACGCGTTTGTCCGTCCAGTTCTCGGCGGGCCGCACCTCGGCCAGCAGAGCGGCGGTCTGCCGCCAGGTCAGGGGCTGTGGGCGGGGTTCGTGCAGCAGATACCGGCGGCCGAGGGCGACGAGGGCGAGCCGCTCCTGGTCGGTGAGCGTCCACACCCTCGGCGGCCTGGTGACGTCCTCGTGCCTCGGCGCCCGGTGGCCGCCCTCGGAGTCGGTGACGAAGACCTCCAGCAGATGCTCGCGGCCCCGCGAACCGCCGATGAACAGCGGGGTGTAGCCGGTGTCCAGGGGCAGCGGCTCCTCACCCCGGAACAGCAGCCGGCCCCCCGAGCAACGGATGGGCAGGCGCCCGGTGTTGCTCACCCACCAGCGCCCGTCGCGGTGGGTGAGCGTGCCCTGGTGGCGGCTGACCTGCGGGTCGTCCTCGCCCAAACAGACGTGCACCTCGGGCCGGTTGCGCCCGAACAGCACCTCGCGGCCCTCGCCGGGACCCAGCGTCATACCGCCGCCGAGCGCGAGGGCGAAGAGCGTGCCGGGCACGAGGGCGGAGGCGCCGCGGGCGAGGCTGCCGTAGGTGGGGGGCAGGGCGCGGCCGTCGGGGAGGGCCCGTGCGTGGCCGGCGGGGACGGGTCCGGTGCGTCCCGCGGGAACGGAACCCGTACGACCCGCGGGAACGGATCCTGTACGACCCGGGGGAACGGGTCCGGTACGACCCGGGGGAACGGGTCCGGTACGACCGACGGTCATGTCCCCTCCGGGAGTTGCTCGGCGATGTTCTTCAGCGCGGTGGCCGTCAGCGCCTCGGCCATGGCGCACTCCTTCTCGGTGGGCCGCTGCCCGTGCACGGTGAGCCGGAACAGTTCGACCGTCGGGTCGCCGACGGAGTTGGTGTAGGTGCGGTGCGGCGCGTACACGGCGCAGCTGCGGTCACCCTCGTCGTCCGGTGCGACGTACGTCGTCGTCCCGGCGATACGTGTCGGCCGCCCGTTGTCCTCCGGCTGATTGTCCCGGTTGAACGCCAGCCGCACAAAGGCCCGGTCGCCGTCCGGGCTCGCCCATTCGCAGGTCCAGTCGGCGAAACCGTGGTCCGACGGCCGGGTCCGCAGGTCCGGCACCCGCTTGAGCGCGGCGGTGTCGAGCAGCGCGCAGGCGTTGAGCCGGGCCAGGGAGGTGGCGGGCCACGACGCCGGGCGCCGGGGCACCGGGCCCCGGTCCAGCACCGTGACCGCGTGGTCGGTGGCGGCGTCCGCCAGGGCGCAGGGGTCGGGCGCGTCGACCTCCCGCCGCTTCCCGATGACCACGATCCCCCGGCGATCGGAGGTGGCGATGTACCGCTCGCAGTCGTCGCCGTCCCGCGTCATGCTCGCGATCTCGATGTTGCCGACCCGGCGGACCGGCACACTGCCGTCGAACTCCCGGGCCTCGCTCAGGAAGTTGACCTCGACGCCGGCGAGTTCGTCCCCGTCGTCGCTCAGCAGCAGCACGTCACAGCGGTCCAACTCGCCGTAGTCCGGGTCGAGTTCGGTGTCCCCGAAGCGGCTCAGCGAGGCGGCGTCGAGCAGCTCGCAGGGGTCGGCGGTGGTGACGTCGCCGATCGCGCCGGCCTGCGCGGTGACCGTGGCGGAGGGCTTCGCGTCGGACGCCTGGCCCTTCTCGCGCGCGTCGCCGCCCGCCGTGAGGCCGATGATCCCGGCCGTGACGGCGGCCGCCGCGACCAGCGCCCCCGCCGTGATCGCCAGGGGCCGCCGCCGACGCCGTACGGCACGCGGCAGCCGCAGGGTGAGCGAGGCGAGGTGCGGGGTGGGGCGGTCGGGCAGCCTGCCCTGGAGGTCCGGGGGCGGTGGGGCGGCCCGGGTCAGCAGCCGGTGCGCCTCGACGGCGTCGGGGCGGCGCCGGGAGTCCGGCTCCAGCAGCGCGGCCAGCGGGGCGGTGAGCAGTCCGGCCCGCTCAGCGGGTTCGAGGTGCCCCTCGACTGCTCGGGCGACGTAGGCCATGGGGTGCTCGGCCTCGCCGTACGGCGACTGCCCCTCGACGGCCGCGAACAGGCTGGCGCCGAGGGAGAACACGTCGGCCTTCTCGTCGGCGGGCCGCCCCTTGGCCAGTTCGGGCGCCAGGTACTTGGGCTTGCCGCGCACCACGCCCGACGTGATCGTGTGCGTCTGCGTGACGTCGCTCCACAGCGCGCGGGCGATCCCGAAGTCGGTCAGCCGGGCGACGCCGTCCTCGGTGACCAGGACGTTCTCCGGGGTGACGTCGCCGTGCACCACGCCCATGGAGTGGGATTTCGCCAGCGCGGCCGCGATCTGGCTGCCGACCGAGCCGGCGTCCTCGGGCGAGAGCAGGCCGCTGTCCTTCACGACCTGGGCGAGGCTGCGGGAGGGGACGTACTCCATGACGATCCAGCAGGCGGCCTCGCCGCCGGCCGTCCCGTCCGGCCCCTCATCCTCGACGAAGTCGAAGACCGGCACGATGTTCGGATGGTGCAGCCGCGCCGCGTACTGCGCCTCCTTCTTCAGTCTCCGGGCGGCCTGTTCGTCGTCCGGGCGCGCGCACTTGACCGCGACGGTCCGCCTCAGCGTCTCGTCCCAGGCCCGCCACACCACGCCCATTCCGCCGCGAC
This sequence comes from Streptomyces sp. NPDC051738, assembly GCF_044453205.1. Lineage (NCBI taxonomy): Bacteria > Bacillati > Actinomycetota > Actinomycetes > Kitasatosporales > Streptomycetaceae > Streptomyces > Streptomyces sp. NPDC051738. Next base: position 165,153 of record NZ_JBITCM010000020.1, read on the forward strand.
CGATGGGTTCCTGAAGGAGGTAGCGGCCGGCGACCTCGTGCCCGGCCCGTAGCGTCAACACGGTCACGGAGTGTACGGAGCGGTGGTCCAACAGTGACTGTTTTCACGGGACTTCATACGGACGAGCACAGGACCCCCCCTTGGGGCCCCGACCGGCCTCCTCCCCTCCCCTCCGCTCGCCGCACCCGGCCTCACTTCGTCCCGACCGTCCGCAGCACCGTCACCGCCACCGTCCGCGCCACCTCCACCACCTCGGCGACCGACACCCTCTCCCGCGCGCTGTGCGCCACCCGGATGTCCCCCGGCCCGAACTGCAGCGTCGGGATGCCCGCCCCCGTGTACAACCGCAGATCACTCCCGTACGGCGCCCCGCACTCCCGCAACCCCCCGGCTCCCACGGCGTCGCCGTACGCACCCCGGATCACCTCCGGCAGCGGATGGCCCTCCGGCAGCCGCCCACTGGCGAACTGCCCGCCGGGCCAGGTCACGGTCGGCGGATGGTCCCGCAGCCACGGATCGTCGGCGCACGCCTGCGCCACGCACCGCTCGAAGGCCGCGCGTGCCTGCGCCGGGTCCTCGCCCAGCCGTACCCCCAACCGTCCCTCCGCGACCAGCAGATCGGGCACGCTGCTCGCCCAGTCCCCGGCGCGGACCGTCCCCACCGACAGGGCGTACGGGATCGGATGCTCGGCCATCAGGGGATGCGGGTCCCGGTTGCGCTCGGCCTCCAACCGCGCCAGTGCCCGGTGCAGCGGCAGGTACGCGTCGATCGCGCTCACGCCCTGATCCCGTGCGCTGCCGTGCGCCGCCAGGCCGGGCACGGCGATGCGGAAGGTCAGCGCGCCGGCGTTGGCGGTGACGAGGGTGCCGCCCGTCGGCTCGGTGATGACGCAGACGTCGCCCCGGTGGCCCCGCCGCAGCGTGCCGAAGGCGCCGAGGCCGCCGTCCTCCTCGCCCACGACGAAGTGCACGCCGACGCGCCCGCGCAGCCGCACCCCGGCGGCCCGCAGCGCGGAGAGCGCGGCGAGGTGGGCCACCAGGCCGGCCTTCATGTCACAGGCGCCCCGGCCGTGTACGACATCGCCGGTCACCCTGGGCACGAACGGATCGCCGTCCCAGGCGTCCGGATCCCCGGGCGGTACGACGTCCACGTGGCCCTGGAGGACGAAGGTCGGCCCGTCGCCACCGTCCGGCGTCACTCCGACGAGCCCCCAGGCCTCCTCGCGCTCCGTCTCCGCCCCCGGGAAGTCGGGTTGTGCGCGCAGCTCGTCCAGGTCCATGGACCACAGGTCGACCGCCAGCCCGAGCCGTTCCAGCCGCCCCGCCAGCAGCTGCTGAAGCTCCGACTCGGCCGCGCTCCCGGTCACGCTCGGCACCGCGATCAGCTCCAGCAGCGTGCGTCCGATCCAGGCCTCGTCGATCTCCGCCAGGACGGCGCCCTCCACGTCACTCAGCACGATGACGTTCCTCCCCTCGCCCACGGGTCACCGACCCGATAGTCACCCATACCCGGGGAGAACGGGGAGCGAAGCCGCCCTACGCGGAACCCCCCACCGTGAACCCGATCACCGCCCCGCCCCCGTCCCGCCGGATGGCGAACGGCGCTCCCCCGTGCGACAGCGCCACCTCCCGCACGATCGACAGCCCGAGCCCCGACCCGGGCAGCGACCGCGCGTCGGCGGCGCGGTAGAAGCGGTCGAAGACCCGGATCAGATCGTCCTCGGCGATACCGGGCCCCCGGTCGAGGACCTCGACGCGCACCGTCCCCGGCCGGGCGGGACCGGCGACGTTGATCTCGATCGGCGCGGTGCCGTCGCGGTCGAACTTCGCCGCGTTCTCGACGAGGTTGGTCACCGCGCGCTGGAGCATCCCCGGCCGTCCGTCCGTCGTCGTCTCACCGCTCGCCCGGACCTGGATCCGCCGTCCCGTACGCCGCCGTGCCAGCCCCGCGACGTCCTCGGCGATCTCGGCGAGGTCCACCCGCTGGACCGGCCCGGTGTCGGACTGCCCGGCCGCCAGATCGACCAACTCGTTGACGAGATCGGTGAGTTCGCGGGCCTCCTGGCCCAGGTCGGCCACCAGTTCGTCGCGGGTGGCGGGAGGCAGCTCGTCAATGCGCCGCAGCAAGGAGATGTTCGTACGCAGTGAGGTCAACGGCGTACGCAGTTCATGCCCCGCGTCCTGCACCAGCCTGCGCTGGTCCTCCTCCGACTGCGCCAGCCGCCCCAGCATGCGGTCGAAGGCCCGGCCCAGGCGGCCCACCTCGTCGTATCCGGTGACCGGTACCTGGATTCCGAGCCGCCGGGTGCGGGCGACGTCCTCGGCGGCGGCGGTGAGGACGACCAGGCGGCGGGTGATGCGCCGGGCCAGCCACCAGCCGAAGAGTCCCGCGAGGGTGACCACGGCCGCCATCAGCAGCAGCGTCCGCTGCTGGAGCGCCCGCAGCAGGTCCTCGGTGTCGCTGAACTCCTGCGCCACCTGCACCGCGCCCCGCCCGCCGCCGAGCGCGACGGTCGCGACGCGGTAGACGTCGCTGCCGACGCCGACGTCCTTGTACTGGACCATCCGCCCGGCCGTCGCGTCCGCCGCGATCCGCCGGTCGCCGGCCGTGACCGGCAGCCCCGGCCGCCCGGGGTCGACGACTGCACCGTCCGGGCCCAGCACCTGCACATCGGTGCGGGCAGGCCGTACGAGATCGTGCCCGGGCGCGGACGACGAGAAGTCCTCCGGGGCCATCGGCCGCTGCCGCACCTCGCCCCGCAGATCCTGTACGACCTCGTCGAACACGGATTCCTGGTCCACCCGCACCAGCCGGGCGGCGGCGGTGTACGACAGCAAGCCGACCAGGACCGTGACCACGGCGGTCACGGCCGCGAAGGACAGGGCGAAGGTGGTGCCGAGTCCCGTCCTGCGCCGACCCGTCAGCAGGCGCCCGAGCCGACGGCGGACCGAGCCCACTCAGTCCTCCCGCAGCACGTAACCCACCCCGCGCACCGTGTGGATCAGCTGCGGCGCGCCCGGCTCGTCGAGCTTGCGGCGCAGGTAGCCGACGTAGACGGCGAGGTTCTTGGAGCCGGGGCCGAAGTCGTAGCCCCAGATGCGGTCGTAGATGGTGGAGTGGTCCAGGACGATGCCGGCATTGCGCACCAGCAGCTCCAGCAGCTCGAACTCGGTCCGCGTCAGCTCCAGCTCCCGCACGCCCCGCCACGCGCGGCGCGCCTGCGGGTCCATCCGCAGCCCGGCCGCCTGGATCAGCCGGTCGGCCGGCCCGGGCATCCCGGGCGTCTCGGGGGTCTCAGGGGCCTGCTTCGGTACGCCGGCGAGGGGGCCGTTCGCCTCACTGGTGCGGCGCAGCAGGGCGCGCAGCCGGGCGAAGACCTCCTCGACGTCGAAGGGCTTCACGACGTAGTCGTCGGCGCCCGCGTCCAGGCCGGCGATCCGGTCCTGGGTCTCCACGAGCGCCGTCAGCATCAGGATCGGGGTGCGGTCGCCCTCGGCGCGCAGCACCCGGCAGACCTGAAGTCCGTCGATGCCGGGCATCATCACGTCGAGCAGGAGCACGTCCGGCGGCGTCCGGTGGGCCTGCGCCAGCGCCTCGACGCCGTCGGCGACCGCGGTGACCTGGTAGCCCTCCAGCGTCAGCGCGCGCTCCAGCGCGTTGCGGATGGCGCGGTCGTCTTCGGCGAGGAGAACAGTCTGGGGCACGGGTTCATACTGCCAAGGCCTCCGGCGGTTGAGCCGTGATGAGGGACATACGATCACCCTTCTTACTGGGCTCTCACCCTCACGGAGCCGCCCGGGGGCTGCCGCCCCCGGGCCCCTGCTCCGGCCCTGAAGGGGCCTTGTCCTCAGACGCCGGACGGGCTGGAGAGTGCCGCCAGCTGCTCCGCGAACGGCACGACCTCTGTCGCCGGCCCCTTCTTCGCAGGCCGACCGGCCATCAACCCCACCAGCTCCCCCGCGGCCCGCTCGATCCGCCCGTCCAGCCCCGCCGCACCCCAGTCCTCCGAGGCGGCGTACACGCCGGTCGGGACGACGACGGCCCGCAGGTGGGCGAAGAGCGGACGCAGGGCGTGCTCCAGGACCAGGGAGTGCCGGGCCGTTCCGCCGGTCGCGGCGATCAGCACGGGCAGGCCCGCGAGCGCGTCCTTGTCGATCACGTCGAAGAACGACTTGAAGAGCCCGCTGTACGACGCCGAGAACACCGGCGTGACCACGATCAGCCCATCGGCCCCGGTCACGGCGTCGATCGCGGCGGAGAGCTGCCGTCCCGGGAACCCGTTCGTGAAGTTGTGCGCGATCTCGACGGCGAGCTCGCGCAGCTCGACGACCTCTACCTCCACCGCGGCCTCCCGGCCCACCGCCGCCGCCAGCCGATCACCCAGCAGCCGCGTGGAGGACGGGACACTCAGCCCCGCGGACACGACGACGAGCCTCATGCGACGGTCACCTCCTGAGCGGCCTTGAGCGAAGCGTGGGTCGGCGCCTGCGGCACACCCGCGGGACGCCGCGCCGCGAACTCCTTGCGCAGCACCGGCACGACCTCCTCGCCGAGCAGGTCGATCTGCTCCAGCACGGTCTTCAGCGGCAGCCCGGCGTGGTCGACGAGGAACAGCTGGCGCTGGTAGTCGCCGGCGTACTCGCGGAAGGCCAGGGTCTTCTCGATGACCTGCTGAGGGGAGCCGCCCGTCAGCGGGGTCTGGTCCATGAAGTCCTCCAGCGACGGCCCGTTCCCGTACACGGGCGCGACGTCGAAGTAGGGCCGGAACTCACGGATCGCTTCGTGGGAGTTGCGGCGCATGAACACGGGGACGCCCCGGCCGACTATTGTCTGCCGGGGCGTGCCCGTCCTGATGTGCGCTGAAGGGTCCTATACAGCTCGGCCCTTGGGCGCTTTCCCCCTTCGGCGGGGGCCAGAAGATGTTGTTTTGACCCCCCCCCTCGCCGGAGCGAGAGGATTCCAGCCCAAGGGCTGAGGTTCACGAGCGCTCGACCGCTGACGCGATGTCACCCCTCCGGCAGGCCCTGCCGCGACGCTCCGAGCGGAGCAATGGCACGCTATCACAACTCCACGTCACCACATCATCGCATTACGTAGCCCTCGATGGCGAGGTTGACGTCTGCCGGATGTCCTGGCCGAGCCAGGGGTAGACCGGGCCGGTGTTCCCGCGGCCCATCATCAGATCCACCCGCCCGTCGGCCAGGTGCTGGAGCATCGCGAAGTCCTCGGCGATCTTCACCGGGTCGTTGGTGGTGATGAGGGTGGTGGAGGTGGAGAGAATCAGCCTCTCCGTCCGCGCCGCGATGTACCCGAGCATGGTCGTCGGCGACGACGGCACGAACGGCGGATTGCGGTGCTCCCCGGTCGCGAAGACGTCGAGCCCGACCTCCTCGGCCTTCGGCGCGATGGCGACCATGGCCTTGATGCGCTCGCGCTCGCTCGGCGTACGGCCCGTCGTGGGGTCCGGCGCGACATCGCCGACGCTGAAGATCCCGAACTGCAGGGTCGCTCATCCTCCAGGTTGTTGACCGTTCAACTATAGCTGGAGAACGGGGAGGGAGCGGGGGGTATTCCCGGCAGATCTGCGACAGGGCCCGGCGGTCCCGGGCAGATCCCTTTTCGGGCCTGGGACCTTGCCCATGCGGAGACCGCTGCCGGGAACCATCGCCCGCTCGGGGACCGGTCGGTGAGCATTCCCGGCGGGTTCCGGCGGCGCCGGACACGTCCTGGGCGGATCCCTGGCGGGCCCGGCGGCTTGGCCTCTCGCGGGCCCAGCGGCATGGTCCCCGGCGGTCTCGGCGGCGCCGGACACGTCCTGGGCGGATCCCGGCGGTACCGGGACCCGCCCACGCAGGGATCGCCGCCGGGCGACCGGGGGCCCTCACACCCCGTACGGATCCCGACCCGGCACTGATCCCGGCAGGCCCGGAACTATCCCCAGCGCGGATCCCTACCCGTCCGCGCAAGCAGCCGCTCGAAGGCCGACGCGTCCTCGACCTCCGGCACCGGCTCCCCGAACACCCCCATCTTCCGGGCCGTCGGCGCAAGCTCGTCCACCGCGCCGGCCAGCTCCGCCACGACCGCCTCGTCGGCACCCGGGTAGTCCTGGCCCGTCGCGCGCGCCAGGTCCCACACATGGACGGTCAGATCGAGCAGCGCCATCGCACCGACCAGCCGCGCGGGCATGTTCATCCCGCCGGTCGTCCCCTCCTCGGCACCCGGCGCGGACCACGCCGCCACCAGTCGGTCCGCCTCGTCCGCGAGCCGCTCGCGCCAGTCGGGGCTCCCGGCGACCCGGTCGGGCGTCTCACCGAAGTCGGACGCCCCCTTCGCGGCCAGCCGCTGGAACTGCACGATCACCTGGAAGAGGTGATTGACCAGGGCTTTCACGTCGTACTCGGCACAGGGCGTGGGAGCGGAGAGGGCGGCATCCGGGATCCCCCGGACCACCGGAACCGCCCGCTCGCGCGCCATGCCCAGCAGTTCACCGATGCCGTACGTCCGCACAGAGTTCGTGTCCATGCCCCGACCGTAGGGACGCCCGCCGCTGCCTTCTTGAAGAAACGCGACGTACGATCCGGCCATGGAGGCACCCCGCCACGACACCCGCGGGATCGTCGACCCGGCCGGACTGCTGAACCGCGTACGGTTCCGCCGCCACGAGCCCGCCGAGCCGCTGCGCCGGTACGTCGAGTGGTACTGGCTCATCGACTGGGACCTGCCCGAGCCGTACGCCTCCCACGTGGTCCCGCACCCGTCCGTCAACCTCACCTTCCAGTGGGACGGGGCCGACGAGGAGGGAGCGCCGCCCTACTGCGAGGTCACCGGAGTCGCCCTCGGCCTCTTCACCCGCAAGCTGACCGGACGCGGCCGGGTCTGCGGGGTGAAGTTCCGGCCAGGCGGCTTCCGGCCGTACGTCCCCGGGGTGCCGGTGTCCCGCTGGACCGGCGAGGCGCTGCCCGCCGGGGAAGTCCTCCCGCAGGCCACGGCCGACATCGCCCACGGGATCGTCACCCCCGCCGACGACCACGCCCGCGTCGCCGCCCTCGACACCTTCCTCCTCTCCCTCCCCTGCGTCCCGGACCCCCAGGCCGACCTCGCCACGACCCTCGTCCAGCACATCCGCACCGACCGCACCGTGCGCCGCGTGGCCGACTTCGCCGACTGGCAGAACATGTCGGTACGTTCCCTGCAACGCCTCTTCTCGGCCTACGTCGGGGTCAGCCCGAAGTGGGTCATCCTCCGCTTCCGGATCCACGAGGCCCTGGCCCACGCCACCACCCACACTGACACTGACACCGGCACCGGCACCGGCACCGACTGGGCCACCCTCGCCAACGACCTCGGCTACGCCGACCAGGCCCACCTGATCCGGGACTTCACGAGGACGGTGGGGGTGCCGCCCGCGGCGTACGCACAAGGGGTGGAGTGACCCGACGTGCGTGGCTGCGGACAGCCGCACCCCACCTCAAGGCACCAGCACCAACCGCCCCCGAACCCCACCCTCCGCCAGCCGCGCATGCGCCTTGGCGGCGTCCTCCAGCGCAAACGTCTCGGCCACCCGAGTCGTCAGCACCCCCTCATCCACCAGCCGCACCAACTCGGCCAGCCGCCCCCCATCGGCACTCACCTCGACCGCACCGGTCCGCACCCCCCGCACAGAACCGGGCTGCGCCTGCGGAATGACCCCCGCATACGCACCCCCGTCCCGCACCCACGCCAACGCGGACTCCCCGAGCACCGCCGCATCCAGCACCGCGTCGACGCTCCCCGCAGCCACCCCACCGCTCACGAACTCCCCCGCCCCCAGCGACCGTACGAGCTCCTCGTCCCCCTCCCGGGCCACCCCGGTCACCGACACCCCGCGCCGCACGGCGAGTTGCACGGCGTACCCGCCGACCGCCCCCGCGGCCCCCGTCACCACCAGCGACCGCCCCGGCGCCAACTCCAGCAGATCCAGGGCCTGTACGGCGGTCAGCGCGTTCAGCGGCAGTGTCGCCGCGGCCACCGCCCCGACCGTCCTCGGCGCCGCCGCCACCGCACCCGAGTCCACGACGACATACTCGGCATGCGTGCCCAACGGCTTCATCAGCCCGGCGTCCAGCGCCACCACCTCGTCCCCCACACGCCACGCACCCCCGGCGTCCCCCATCGCGTCCACGGTGCCGGCCACGTCCCAGCCAAGACCGAGTTGCCGCCCCGCACCCCCGAAGACCCCGGACCGCACCCCCGCGTCCGCCGGATTCAGCGAGGCTGCCGCGACCTTGATCCGTATCTGTCCCGCCCCCGGTTCCGGCACCGCGGTCTCCACGACCTCAACGACCTCGGGCCCACCGAACATCGACACCACAGCAGCACGCATGACACATCTCCATCCCAGAGCATTCATCTCATTCCGGGGCATTCACCCCGCTACTGCGACAACCCTAGGAAGAGTTACTATCGAAAGGTAAGTAGTTACCCGAGAGTGCGTATGGACCCCGGAGGTGAGCCATGGCGACCATGACGGCGGCACAGCGCCGCGAGCAGGCCCGCATGGAGTACGACGCGTTCCTCAAGGGCTGCCCCACCAACCAGCTCATGGAGCGCATCAGCAACAAGTGGGTCTGCCTCGTCCTCGCCGCCCTCGCCCCCGGCCCCATGCGCTACAGCGACCTCGGCCGCAAGATCGCCGGCGTCAGCCCCAAGATGCTGACCCAGACCCTGCGCTCACTGGAACGCGACGGCCTCCTCACCCGCGCCGTCACCCCGTCCGTCCCGGTCCGCGTCGACTACGAACTCACCGCGCTGGGCGACGACCTGGCCCGGCTGCTGACCGCGGTGAAGGACTGGGCGGAGACCCACTTCGACGAGGTACGCGAGGCCCGCGAGCACTACGACGCCGAGGACACGAACGACGTCGGGAACAGTCAGAAGTAGCGGGACCAGCCAGGAGCAGCAGGACCCGGTCAGAAGTAGTACGTGTCCCCCGTGTCCAGCACGAGCACCCGCTGCTGCCCCTGCCCGGCCTGCTCATCGAGCTGCTGACCGCTCCGCAAGGTGCCGACTTCCATCAGCACCTCCGACGGCGCCCCCTGCAGCCGTACCCGCAACCCGACCCGCTGCCCCACCCCGTCCGCGTCCGGCCCCCCGACCCGGCACATCACCGCCTGCGGCTGCGCCCGCACGCACCCCCGCGGCAGCTCCTGCCGGTCCGCCAGCGGCACCGACCAGCGCAGCAGCACCGTCACCTGCGCGCCCGCCGCCGCGGCCGGCTTGTGCTGGTGCGGCGCGAACCGTACGTCGACCTGCCCGGCGGCCAGGGCCACCGACCCGTGATAGGCGAGACCCGGCTCGGGCCCACCCACCGCCCCGGCGTCCGAGGCCACCCCACCGACCGTCGCCAGCACGGCCGCACCGCACACCGCAGCCACCCGCATCCGCCGCATAGCGCCCACTCCCACTCCTCACTCCACGTGGTCGTACGGATGTATCCCACGCGGAGCGCCCGGCAGGCGCCGTCCAACAGGTGACGCGAAGGCTCACGTGAGGGCATGCGAAGCTGACGGCCATGCTCGTCCTCCGCTCCGCCGCCCTCTTCGCCGTCGCCGCCCTCTTCGAGATCGGCGGCGCCTGGCTGGTCTGGCAGGGCGTGCGCGAGCACCGCGGCTGGCTGTGGATCGGCGCGGGCGTCATGGCGCTGGGCGCCTACGGCTTCGTCGCCACGCTCCAGCCCGACGCCGAGTTCGGCCGCATCCTCGCCGCGTACGGCGGCGTCTTCGTCGCCGGCTCCCTCGCCTGGGGCATGGTCGCGGACGGCTACCGCCCCGACCGCTGGGACGTGACGGGCGCGCTGATCTGCCTCGCGGGCATGGCGGTGATCATGTACGCGCCGCGAGGAAACTGATCCCGTCAGGGCTCAGGTCGGCGGCAGCAGTCCCAGCTGCCCGAGGAAGTCCATCTCGTCGAAGTAGAGCCGGTAGTCGACGATGTGTCCGCTGGCGTCGACGGTGGCGAAGTCCACCCCGCGGATCCTGATCTCCTTCTGCGTCGGGGCCAGCGTCTCCCCCGTGGGCAACTGGATCGGCCCCGTGTTCCGGCCGCTGAAGATGCCCTCGTCGATGGCCGTGTTGCCGACCTCGTACGAGTGCACCGACTCGTAGGAGCCGTCGGGTACCGCCTCCGTCATCTGACGCCAGTACGTAGCGATGTCGTCCCGCCCATGGAGCTCCCCGCCGTCGGGGGTGACGGCGACCGCGTCCTGCGCGTACAGCTCGGCGATGGTTTCGGGGTCTGCCGTGGTGATCGCTTCGGTGAGCCGGTCCATGACCTCACGTGCCTGTCCCATGATCCACCTCCCGTAGTGGAGAACCACCCCCCTCATTCTCCCACCGCCCACCTATCCTGGCCGGACAGGCTTTCGATCACGCACAAGCACGCACAAGCACCCACGAGCCCGCACGATCACGCACCGAGGAGCAGCCATGCCCACCGCCGCACCGTCCGCCGCCTCCCGCATCGCCGTCGTCACGGGCGCGAGCGGCGGAATCGGCGCCGCCACGGCACGACAGCTCGCCGCGGCCGGCTACCGGGTCGTCCTGACCGCCCGCCGCAAGGACCGCATCGAGGCACTGGCCGAGGAGATCAACGCGGCCGGCCACTCGGCGACGCCGTACCAACTGGACGTCACCGACCGCGCCGCGGTCGACGAGTTCGCCCTGGCCTTCAAGACGATCGGCGTCCTGGTCAACAACGCGGGCGGCGCACTCGGCGCCGACCCGGTGGCCACCGGCGACCCCGCCGACTGGCGCACGATGTACGAGACGAACGTCATCGGCACCCTGAACCTCACCCAGGCCCTGCTCCCGAAGCTGGACGCGAGCGGCGACGGCACGATCGTCGTCATCTCCTCCACCGCCGGCCACGGCACCTACGAGGGCGGCGCGGGCTACGTCGCCGCCAAGCACGGCGCCCACGTCCTCGCCGAGACCCTCCGCCTGGAGATCGTCGGCCGCCCGGTCCGCGTCATCGAGATCGCCCCCGGCATGGTCAAGACGGACGAGTTCGCCCTGACCCGCTTCGCCGGCGACACGGACAGGGCGGCAAAGGTCTACGAGGGCGTCACCGAGCCCCTCACCGCCGACGACGTCGCCGACACCGTCACCTGGGCGGTCACCCGCCCCAGCCACGTCAACATCGACCTCCTCGTCGTCCGCCCCCGCGCCCAGGCGTCCAACACCAAGGTCCACAGGGAGCTTCAGTGACGGACGGCGACAAGAACAGCGCCCCGCCCCGCAAGGACCCGCACGACGAACGCCAGATGTGGTGGTGGCTCGCCTACTTCCTCTTCGGCATCCACATCGTGGCGTTCGTCATGATCTACGCGGTGACCCACGCTCCGAAATGAGGAGCGTGGGCCGGGGTGTCAGTGGGCGTCAGCCCTTCACGCACACAACCTGCTTCAGCTTCGCCACGACCTCCACGAGGTCCCGCTGCTGATCGATGACCTGCTCGATCGGCTTGTACGCACCCGGAATCTCGTCCACGACACCGGAGTCCTTACGGCACTCAACACCCCGCGTCTGCTCCTCCAGGTCCTTCGTCGAGAAGCGACGCTTCGCCGCGTTCCGGCTCATGCGCCGACCCGCGCCGTGCGAGGCCGAGTTGAAGGACATCGGGTTCCCGAGGCCCTTCACGATGTACGACCCCGTGCCCATTGAGCCCGGGATGATGCCGTACTCGCCGGAGCCGGCCCTGATCGCGCCCTTGCGGGTCACGAGCATGTCCATGCCCTCGTAGCGCTCCTCGGCCACGTAGTTGTGGTGCGCGCTGATCTCCGGCTCGAAGGTCGGCTTGGCCTTCTTGAACTCCTTGCGGATCACGTCCTTCAGGAGCGCCATCATGATCGTGCGGTTGTACTTGGCGTACTCCTGCGCCCAGAACAGGTCGTTGCGGTACGCCGCCATCTGCGGGGTGTCCGCGATGAACACGGCGAGGTCGCGGTCGACCAGGCCCTGATTGTGCGGGAGCTTCTGGGCCACGCCGATGTGGAACTCCGCGAGTTCCTTGCCGATGTTCCGGGAACCGGAGTGCAGCATCAGCCAGACGGAACCGTCCGTATCGGTGCACACCTCCACAAAGTGGTTTCCGCTGCCCAGCGTCCCCATCTGCTTCCCGGCCCGCTCCTGACGGAACTTGACCGCGTCCGCGATCCCGTCGAACCGCCCCCAGAACTCATCCCACCCCGCGGTGGCGAACCCATGCATCCGCCCCGGATCCACGGGACTGTCATGCATCCCCCGCCCCACCGGAATCGCCTGCTCGACCTTCGACCGCAGCCGCGACAGATCCCCCGGCAGATCATTGGCCGTCAGCGACGTCCTCACCGCCGACATCCCGCACCCGATGTCCACCCCCACCGCCGCAGGACACACAGCCCCCTGCATCGCGATGACGGACCCGACCGTCGCCCCCTTCCCGTAATGCACGTCCGGCATCACAGCGAGGCCCTTGATCCACGGCAGGGTCGCGACGTTCCGCAGCTGCTGCAGGGCCACGTCCTCGACCGTCGCCGGGTCGGTCCACATACGGATCGGAACCTTCGCGCCCGGCATCTCCACGTACGACATATCGTCCTCTATCCCCCGGAAATCACATACAAGTCTGAAATCGCAAAACCGGCGCCAGGATCGATGAAAAGGGACAACGGACCGGCGTCCACGGCAGTGCGTGCGATACACATTGTCTCCAGTGCACGCCCCCGCGCAGCAAGCGAATAACCAGCGGGGACACTGGAACACCGGCATCGCACCGACCACACAGCCACCGTCGAGAGGAGCCTGACCGTGCAGCGGAAGGCGTACGTACCCGGCGTAGCCGCGCTCCTCGCGGCGCTGCTGGCCGGCTGCACCGGCAGTTCCGACAGCGGCGGTTCGACCGACGACTCCAACCCAGGCGACTCGGGTACGGCGACCGCGGCGGCCGAGCCCGGCCGGTACACCACGCTGCCCGAGGCCTGCGAAGTGCCCGGCCAGGAGACGCTCGACGCGTTGCTGCCCGGCATCAGGCAGCTCACGGACGAGGAGCAGCGCGAGAAGGCGTACGAGGGCACGCCGACGCTGACCTACGACACGGACCGCAAGGTCGGCTGCCGTTGGAAGGTCGAGTCGGCGGACGCCACGGACCATCTCTTCGTCGACTTCGAGCGTGTGGTGTCGTACGACACATCGGTCAGCGACGACAGCGAGGCGCAGGAGCTCTTCGCGATCCAGCAGGAGGCCGCCGACCTTCCGGAGCCGACGAGTTCGGAGAGCGGTGAGGGCAACAGTGAGGGCGCCTCCTCCGGCGACCCGAGCGGCTCGTCCTCCCCCTCGGCGTCGGCCTCCGCCTCGACCTCGGCCTCGACGCCCAATTCGCCCTCTACGTCCGGCTCATCCCCTTCGTCCTCTGCCTCAACCTCCCCCTCCACCTCCGGTTCCTCCAGCCCCACCGACGGCGCGACCCCCGTCGAGCTCCAGCCCCGCGTTCTCGACGACCTCGGTGACGAGGCCTTCCTCGACGACGCGCTCAGCAGCTCCGGTTCGACGGCCCAGCAGCGCACGGTGACTGTGGCGTTCCGCACGTCCAACGTGATCGTGAGGATCGTGTACGAGGAGCAGCCGGCGACCGTCGGCACGGTTCCGGACAGTGAGGAAATGCAGGACAGGGCCCTGAATCTGGCTTCGCAACTGGCGGACGAACTCGCGGAGTAGCGCCCCTCGACCGCCCCACTGCGCCCGTGTGCGACGTAACCGAAACGAGACCACACACCTTCTTCACCGCGTACCGTGGCCCCTCGGACCCGATCCGACCGCAGGAACCACGAGTGTCAGTCATGAGTGAAGGAACCATGCAGCGAGCAGCAGAGCGAGACCAGCATGACCGGCGTGACCAGCGCGAGCAGTGGGCTAGGGGCCTGCGCCGTGTCCTTGTCTGCGCGGCAGCCGTCCCGGTGATGCTGATCGCCTCGGGCTGTTCCTCGGACTCCGGTTCGGACGACGCCGGTGCCGGGGACAGCGCGAAGGCGTCGGCGTCGGAGTCGTCGGCGAGCCCGTCGCCGACGGTGCAGGCGGTCGCGTACAAGGCGCTTCCCGAGCCGTGCAAGGTGCTGACGAAGAACACGCTGGAGGTTCTGGCCCCGAAGGCCAAGTCGGGCAAGAAGGGGTCGTCGGACGACGCCTCGACGCGTAGCTCGTGCTCCTGGAGCAGCCTCGACAACAACGGCGTGAAGGGCTCGCAGTTCCGCTGGCTGAACGTCTCCCTGCTGCGCTTCGACTCGGACGTCACGCGCGGCTCGGGCAACCAGCTGGCGCGGGAGTACTACGAGACGCAGGTCGAGGACGCCCGGGCGGTGAGCGGCGCGAAGAACGTCAAGTCGGAGCCGGTCAACGGGGTGGGCGACGAGGCGACGGCGGTGCGCTACGACCTGAAGAAGAAGGAGGGCGCCTTCAAGCAGGAGACGGTCGTGGCCCGGGTGGAGAACGTGGTCGTCACGCTCGACTACAACGGCGCCGGTCTGGCCGGTGAGAAGACGCCGAGCGCGGACGATCTGAACAAGCTCGCGCAGAAGGCGGCCAAGGAGGCGGTGGCCGCTGTGACGAAGGAGAACGGCAGCGGCGGCGCGGGCACGCCGAGCAGCACCCCTTCGAAGTCGGCTTCGAAGTCTCCCTCGAAGTCGCCGTCCGGCAGCTCCTCGAAGGCGGCGTCCAGCTCCCCGTCCAAGTCAGCGTCGAAGAAGAGCTGACCGTCACACCTGCCCCACCCCTGTGTCACAACGCGCAGCTCAGACCCGCCTGTTGTACGAGCCCGGCCCCCTCCAGGGACCGGGCTCGTGCCATGCGTGAATCCGGACGCCGCACAGATGTGCCACCCTGTTGCGCGCAACAGCATGCACTGGGAGGGGAGTACGAGTGGCCGCGCCACCACCGCAGCTGACTCGGACGCATCGCATTCTCATCGGTGTGGTCGTGTTCGGCGCCGTGATCATCGCCGGCATCGGCTTCGCCGGTTCGTACGCGGCCGTCCGCGAGCTGGCCATCCAGAAGGGCTTCGGGAACTTCAGTTATGTCTTCCCGATAGGCATCGACGCGGGTATCTGCGTCCTGCTCGCCCTGGATCTGCTCCTGACGTGGATCCGTATCCCGTTCCCGCTCCTGCGTCAGACGGCCTGGCTGCTGACGGCGGCGACGATCGCCTTCAACGGCGCGGCCGCCTGGCCGGACCCGCTGGGCGTGGGCATGCACGCCGTGATCCCGATCCTGTTCGTGGTGGCGGTGGAGGCGGCCCGCCACGCGATCGGCCGCATAGCGGACATCACGGCCGACAAGCACATGGAGGGCGTCCGCCTCACCCGCTGGCTCCTCTCCCCCCTCCCGACGTTCCTCCTGTGGCGCCGCATGAAGCTGTGGGAGCTGCGCTCCTACGAGCAGGTCATCAAGCTGGAGCAGGAGCGCCTGGTGTACCAGGCGCGTCTGCGCTCCCGCTTCGGCCGCGGATGGCGCAGGAAGGCCCCGGTGGAGTCCTTGATGCCGCTGCGCCTGGCGCGGTACGGGGTGCCGCTGGCGGAGACGGCTCCGGCGGGCCTGGCGGCGGCGGGCATCGAGCCGGCACTGCTGCCTCCGGCGCCCAAGCAGGCCCTGGACGTGGCACCCGTGGCGCCTGCGGCACCCGTAGCGGACGTGGCACCGGTCCCCCGGCAACCGGCGCCCCCTCGCGAGGAGCGCCCTGAGCTGATGGTCGGCGCCCCGGGCCCCGAGCAGCAGGAGTACGTGCAGGACTGGTTCAACACGCCGCGCCAGGTCGCGTACCAGGGCGGCTACGACCCCTCGCGCGAGCCCCAGGAGCACTACGACGACTGGTACCAGGAGCAGCTCCAGGCGGAGCAGTACCAGGACCAGTACCAGGAGGAACCCCCCGTCCAGGAGCCCTCTCCGGAGGACACCGGCACCTTCCCGATCCCCGTGACCGGCAACCGCACCCGCCAGCTGGGCGAGGGCGGCGGCCCCGCGGAACCCCCGGAGCCGGACGAGGACGACTACTACCAGGTCTTCCGCCAGTCCATAGACGGCAGCTATCCCACGCCCCGTGTGCTCGGCGACAACATCCAGGCGACTTACGGCGTGTCGCTGGGCCCGAGCGAGCTGAAGACCCTCGCGGAGCGCTTCCAGCAGCGCCACTCGGCGGAGCTGGAGGAGGACCACATCGCGTAACCCGTACCCGTACGACGATGGGGGGCGCCCGGCGAACACCGGGCGCCCCCCATCGTCGTAGAACGGCTTACTTACTCCCCGAGCAGGGCCCGCACCCGCTCCTGCCCCACCGCAAGCAGCAGCGTGGGCAGGCGCGGCCCGGTGTCCCGCCCGACCAGCAGGTGGTAGAGCAGGGCGAAGAACGTCCGCTGGGCGGTCTTGATCTCGGCCGGCAGCTCCTTGGGCGTGGCGTCCGCGGAGAACCCGGCCTGCACCTTGGGCACGCCGTACACGAGGTGGGTCAGGCCGTCCAGCGACCAGTGCTCGGCGAGTCCGTCGAGCAGCAGCCGCAGTGACTGCTGGGACGCCTCGTCGAGGGACTTCAGCAGCTCGGCGTCGGGTTCGTCGCGCACGATGGTCCGCTGGTCGGCGGGCACCTGCGTGTTGATCCAGGCCTCGGCCTTGTCGTACCGGGGACGGGCCTCGTCCAGCGTGGCCAGGGGGTTCTCCGGGTCCAGCTCGGAGAGGATCCGCAGCGCCTGGTCCTGGTGCCCGGCGGTGATGTCGGCGACGGACGCGAGCGTCCGGTACGGCAGCGGCCGCGCGGTCCTCGGCAGCTCACCGCCCGCCGTGCGCACGGCACGCGAGTGCGCGGCGACGTCGGCGGGCAGCGCGGACCCGTCGGCGACCTTCCCGTCGAGCTTGTCCCACTCGTCGTAGAGCCGCTGGATCTCCTGGTCGAAGGCGATCTTGAAGGACTGGTTGGGCCGGCGGCGGGCGTAGAGCCAGCGCAGGATCTGCGGCTCCATGATCTTCAGCGCGTCGCCGGGCGTGGGTACCCCGCCCCGCGAGGACGACATCTTCGCCATCCCGCTGATCCCCACGAAGGCGTACATGGGCCCGATGGGCTGCTTGCCGCCGAAGATCCCGACGATCTGCCCGCCCACCTGGAAGCTCGACCCGGGGGACGAGTGGTCCACGCCGCTCGGCTCGAAGACGACACCCTCGTACGCCCACCGCATGGGCCAGTCGACCTTCCAGACCAGCTTGCCGCGGTTGAACTCGTTGAGCCGGACGGTCTCCGAGAAGCCGCACTCGTCGCAGGTGTACGACAGCTCGGTGGTGTCGTCGACGTAGGAGGTGACGGTGGTGAGGTCCTTCTCGCAGTTGCCGCAGTAGGGCTTGTACGGGAAGTACCCGGCGGAGCCGAGGCTGCCGTCGTCCTCGCTCGCCGCGCCGGAGCCCTCGGCGGCCTCCAGCTCGGCCTCGTCGACCGGCTTCTGCGACTTCTTGGCGCCGGCCTTCGGCTTGGTGCGGTACTGGGCGAGGACGGCGTCGATGTCGCCCCGGTGCTTCATGGCGTGCAGGACCTGCTCGCGGTACACGCCGGAGGTGTACTGCGCGGTCTGGCTGATCCCGTCGAACTCCACACCGAGCTCGGCGAGCGCCTCGACCATGGCCGCCTTGAAGTGCTCGGCCCAGTTCGGGTGCGCCGAGCCCTGCGGCGCCGGCACGGAGGTCAGCGGCTTGCCGATGTGCTGGGTGTGGGTCTCCTTGGAGACACCTGCGATGCCCTCGGGCACCTTGCGGTACCGGTCGTAGTCGTCCCAGGAGATGAGGTGCCGGACCTGGTACCCGCGCCGCCGGATCTCGTCGGCGACGAGGTGCGGGGTCATGACCTCGCGCAGGTTGCCCAGGTGGATGGGCCCGGAGGGAGAGAGCCCGGACGCGACGACGACCGGTTTGCCCGGGGCCCGACGCTCCGACTCCTCGATGACCTCATCCGCGAAACGGGAGACCCAGTCGGTGGTCTCGGTGCTCTGAGCCACGTCGGCACGTCCTTCTTTCTCCAGGGCAGCCGTACGGTCAACGGCTGGCGCCGTCCATTGTCCCAGACCCGATAAGCGGCGCAGCCGCTTATCGAGGGGCGCGGGGCTGTATCGATTTGCGGCTCCGCCGCGTGGGCGCGACAAGCCCCCACCGCCCCGCACCCGGCCACGAACCCGGAAAACCCCTTTGCGACCCCGTGGGATACTGACCGGGACTGTCAACCCAGCCCCGACCAGAACGGCAGCCCATACCCATGGCCCCGGTCACGTCCATCACCGCCAACGTCAACGCACAGCTCTCCGACGCCCTCACGGCCACCCTCCCGGGAACCGTCGGAGACGCCTTGCTGCGACGTAGCGACCGGGCCGACTTCCAGGCCAACGGGATCCTGGCCCTCGCCAAGAAGGCCAAGTCGAACCCGCGGGAGTTGGCGACGCAGGTCGTCGGCAACATCGTCACCGGTGACGTCATCAAGGACATCGAGGTCTCCGGCCCCGGCTTCCTGAACATCACGGTCACCGACAAGGCGATCACCGAGAACCTCGCGGCGCGCTACGCGGACACCGAACGCCTCGGCGTCCCCCGCAAGAACACCCCCGGCATCACCGTCGTCGACTACGCCCAGCCGAACGTCGCCAAGGAAATGCACGTCGGCCACCTCCGCTCCGCGGTAATCGGCGACGCCCTCCGCGGCATGCTCGACTTCACCGGCGAGCAGACGATCGGCCGGCATCACATCGGCGACTGGGGCACCCAGTTCGGCATGCTCATCCAGTACCTGTTCGAGAACCCCGGCGAGCTGGCCCCCGCGGCCGACGTCGACGGCGAGCAGGCGATGAGCAACCTGAACCGGGTGTACAAGGCGTCCCGCGCGGTCTTCGACTCGGACGAGGAGTTCAAGGAGCGGGCCCGGGGGCGGGTCGTCGCCCTGCAGTCCGGTGACAAGGAGACCCTGGAGCTGTGGCAGCAGTTCGTGGACGAGTCGAAGGTCTACTTCTACTCGGTCTTCGAGAAGCTGGACATGGAGATCCGCGACGAGGAGATCGTCGGCGAGTCCGCGTACAACGAGGGCATGCCCGAGACCGCCCGCCTCCTGGAGGAGATGGGCGTCGCGGTGCGCTCCGAGGGCGCGCTCGTGGTGTTCTTCGACGAGATCCGCGGCAAGGACGACCAGCCGGTCCCGCTGATCGTGCAGAAGGCGGACGGCGGCTTCGGCTACGCGGCGTCCGACCTGACGGCGATCCGCAACCGGGTCCAGGACCTGCACGCCACGTCCCTGCTCTATGTCGTGGACGTCCGTCAGTCCCTCCACTTCAAGATGGTCTTCGAGGCGGCCCGCCGCGCCGGCTGGCTGACCGACGAGGTCACCGCGCACAACATGGGCTACGGCACGGTGCTCGGCGCGGACGGCAAGCCGTTCAAGACGCGTGAGGGCGAGACCGTACGGCTGGAGGACCTGCTGGACGAGGCGGTCGAGCGAGCGACGGCGGTCGTACGCGAGAAGGCCGAGAAGGTGGGCCTGACCGAGGAGGAGATCGTCGAGAACGGGCGGTACGTCGGGATCGGCGCCGTGAAGTACGCGGACCTGTCGACGTCGCCGAACCGTGACTACAAGTTCGACCTGGACCAGATGGTGTCGCTGAACGGCGACACGTCGGTCTACCTCCAGTACGCGTACGCCCGTATCAGGTCGATCCTGCGCAAGGCGGAGGGAGCTGCCCCGCTCGCGCACCCGGAGCTCGAACTCGCCCCGGCGGAGCGGGCGTTGGGCCTGCACCTGGACGCGTTCGGCGACACGGTCTTCGATGCGGCCGCGGAGTACGCACCGCACAAGCTGGCCGCGTACCTGTACCAGCTGGCGTCGTACCTGACGACCTTCTACGACCAGTGCCCGGTCCTCAAGGCCGAGACCGCGGAGCAGACGGAGAACCGCCTGTTCCTGGTCGACTTGACGGCCCGGACCCTTCACCAGGGCATGGCCCTGCTGGGCATCCGGACACCCGAGCGGCTCTGATCCATTCCGGAAACGCGTGCGGCCCGTCCTCTCCCCCGCTGGGAGGACGGGCCGCGGTCCGTTGGGGGCGACCCCTCAGCAGTACGGCTGGGAGTCGGCCGCGAAGTCCTTGAACGCGGCCTTGGTCCCCGATCCGGCGATGCCGTCGATCGCGCCGGTGTACCCGTGGTGCGCCTTCAGGTCCCGCTGCAGGGCCTTGATGGTGTTCGGGCCGACGATCCCGTCGATGCTGTCGTTGTAGCCCCAGTGCGCCTTGAGCCAGCGCTGCAGCGCCTTCCAGCTGTTGGTGCCCAGCTGCCCGTCGAGGGCGCCGGTGTAGCCCCAGTAGTCCTGGATCCAGCACTGGACGTACTTGGCCTGCGTGGTGCTCAGGCCGAGGTTGTTCACCGCGAGGACGCCGGCGTCGGCGCGCACGGCCGGTTTCGCGTCCGAGGCGGCGAAGCTGGTGCCCGCGGTCGCGAGGCCTCCGGCGGCAAGGCCGACGACGGCGCTGACGCCGACGAGGGTCCTCGTCCAGACATTCGGTCGCATACGCTTCCCTCTCGATCTCGGTCGGGTGGCGGCCCGTGCCGCCTGGCTGGCGAAACGAGACTGCGGGGCCGGCGACGAGGGTGGCCACAGTTACCGCGGAAGTGACGTCATCGCGGGACACCCCACTCACTGACCTGCGCGAACGCCGGCCGCCGGGACGCCGCGGCGGGACGCCTGGGGCGGCCGGTGGCCGATTCCCGACCGGTCCGGGAACCGGCTTCCGGTGCGGGCCGTGCATGCTGATGCAGAATGCGGCGGGCGCGCGGGGACGCTGACCACGGACCATGGACCGCGGGCCCGGACCGTTGACGCGAGTGGGGGGAACATGTCGCGTTGGGCAGTGCTGCCCGCGGAACTGGATCCGCGCGTACGACAGTTGGTGGTGCGGCTGCGCCGGCTGAAGGATCACAGCGGGCTCAGTCTGCGGCAGCTGGCGACGCGGACCGGGTACAGCCCGAAGTCCTGGGAACGGTATCTGGGCGGCAGGTCGCTGCCGCCCCGGGAGGCCGTCGAGGCACTGGCCCGGACCGGGGGCGAGGATCCGACCCGGCTGCTGGCGTTGCACGAGGTCGCCGCGGAGGCGTGGGCGAGGGGACGCGGGGACGTGACCGCGGCGGACGCGTACACATCCGTACCGGAACCTCCGGCGACGGAACCGGAGATCCTGTCCGCCGAGGTCAACGGGGCGCGGTCGCCCGGGGGTTCGCTGCTGGTGGCGCTCGTGGCGGGGGCGGTGGCGCTGGTGCTGGCCGTCTCCACGGCGGTCCTTCTCGTCGTACGGCTGAGCGGCGGCGAGGGAACGGGAGCGGCGGCCCCCGTGGCGGCGCCCACCACACCCGCCGCGACCGCCTCACCCACCGTGTCGGCACCCCCGTACGCCTGCCGCGTCGAGCGGATCGACGGCCGCTGGTACGCGGGCAACAGCCGCACCCAGGGCGCCGTCCTGGCCTTCGGCCACGCCGGGTCGGAGGTCGCGGAGGCGCAGTGCCTGCTGCGCAGGGCGGGGATCTCGCCGGGCGACGTCGACGGGATCTTCGGTCCGGTGACGGAACGCGCGGTCCGGCAGCTGCAGAAGCGGTCGGGGCTGGTCGTGGACGGCATCGTCGGGCCGCACACCTGGAAGGCCCTACGACGATGACGAAGCCGTCGCCGTCGACGTCGCCGGAGCGGGCCCGACTGGCCGCCACGCTGAGGGAGTTGAAGGTCCGCACCAGTCTGAGCCTGGTCGGCCTCGCGACGAAGACCACGTACAGCAAGTCCTCCTGGGACCGCTACCTCAACGGCAGGGCGCTGCCCCCGCGCGACGCGGTACAGAAACTGTGCCGCCTCGCCGGCGAGCCGGAAGGACGGTGTCTGGCGCTGTGGGAGATCGCGGAGGCGGAGGGGAGTGGGCGGGGTGCGGGGAGCGGACGGAGCCAGTGCGCGGGTTCGCCTCCGCTGCCGTCCCGAGAGGAGGTCACGCCTGCCGACGACGGTGCCGGGAGTGGAGGTGGGGCCGGGGGCGGGGACGGGTGCACCGCTGACGCCGGCGCCGTGCGCCGGAGCGCGACGGCCATGGCTGTGCTCGCGACGGTGTGTGCCGTGGTGGTCGGAGGCCTGGCGACAGCCGTACTCCTCCTGCCGCACCGGGACGGCGAACCGCGGTCGGCCCTGTCCCCGTCCTCCTCCCCTGCCGCGCCCGGCGGCCCGCGCTGCCGGGGAGCGGTCTGCGAGGGCAGGAGCCCGATGCAGATGAAGTGCGGCGCCGAGCCGACGACCGTCGCCGCGCACCGCACGGCCACCGGAACCTGGATGGAACTGCGCTACAGCGAGGAGTGCGGGACGAGTTGGGCCCGGATGTGGCGGACGCGCATCGGGGACCGGATCGAGATGACGGCGGGCGGAGGTGAGGATCCTGACGGTCGTGAGGATCGTGATGGTCGTGATGGTCGTGATGGTCGTGAGGCTACTGACGGTCCCGAGGATCGTGCGGGTCCGGTCCGCAGCGCCGAAGTCCAGGACGCCGTCGACGCGGACTCGTACCTCTTCACCCCCATGACCGTGGCTCATCCCGGCACCGTCGTCCGGGCCTGCTTCCGGCCCGCGGCGGGCGGCGAGGGGGAATGCTTCGACGCCAGGGTGCCCGGGTGAGGGCGGGGTCCGTTGTCAGTGGCACCGCCTACAGTCACCGACATGGCGACACTTCCGAACCCGCTGCCGAAACTGGCCACCGACCCGACGGGCACCGCCCTCGGCCTCCAACTCCCGCCCGGCAGACTCCTGGACGCGACTGACGAGGGCCCCTGGCACGAGCCGCTGCTGTGGCTCGCCGACGTACCGGCGGCACCCGGCGCCTGGGCGGCACTGGAGCCGGCACGGCACTCGGCCGGACTGCTGCCGGTCGTCATCGACGTGGGCGGAAGCCAGGGTGCCCCGGAGGACTGGGAGTTGATGCCCGGGGAGATGTCGTATCCGGGAGACCACGACGCGGAGGAAGTACTGGAGGACTTCTGGTACGACTGCGTGACGAAGGAGGACGCGGAGTGGCCGGGCCTGGC
This sequence comes from Streptomyces sp. NPDC051738, assembly GCF_044453205.1. NCBI lineage: Bacteria > Bacillati > Actinomycetota > Actinomycetes > Kitasatosporales > Streptomycetaceae > Streptomyces > Streptomyces sp. NPDC051738. Next base: position 188,271 of record NZ_JBITCM010000020.1, read on the forward strand.
CGACACCCCCGACACCCCCGCCACCACCTTGAACGGCTCCGCCCCCGCCACCACTTTGAACGGCTCCGCCCCCGGCCCGGCCCCGGACCTGTCGCCGGACCCGGACACGGTGGCCACCGGCATCGCGGACGCCCTCGTCGACGGCGGCGGCCCCCTGAAGAACCCCCGCCTCGCCCTGGTCCCGGCCCGCCGCAGCGCGGACGTTCCGGCGGCGATCGGCTGGACGGGCCCGATGAACCACGAGAACGACACCGCCCGCCTCTGCGCGGTGCTCCGCTCCTGGGAGGACCGCTTCGGCATACGCGTGGTGGCGCTCGGCTTCGACCACCTCCTCGCCTCGGTGGCGTCCCCGCCCACCACCCTGGCGGAGGCGGAGGCCGTCGCCGCCGAGCACTTCGCGTTCTGCCCCGACAACATCTGGCAGGGCAGGGACACGACCATCCGCGCCTACGCCGAGAACCAGCTCCTCAACCAGCCGGTCTGGCACTTCTGGTGGGACTGACTCCTCTTCCGAAGGATGGGCTGAGCCTGTTCCGAAGGATGGCCTAAGCCTGCCGCAGCCCGTCCGCCAACCTCCTCAACCCTTCCCGGATCTCCTCCGGCGTCTGCGTCACGAAGCACAGCCGCAGCGTGGCCCGGTCGGGCTCACCGGCGTAGAAGGGCGCCCCGGGGACGTAGGCGACATCGTGCCGCACCACCCCGGGCAGCAGGGCCGTCGTGTCGTACGACTCCGGCAGCCGGGCCCAGAGGAACATGCCGCCCTCGGGCCGGTTCCAGGTCGAGCCCTCCGGCAGCGCCTCCGCCAGCCCGGCCAGCATGGCGTCGCGGCGTTCCCGGTAGACGTCCCGGACGCGGGCCACGTGGGCGTCGAGGCCGGTGAGGTAGCGGGCGGCGGCGAGCTGGTTGACGGTCGGGGTGTGCAGGTCGGCGGCCTGCTTGGCGACCGCGCAGGCGCGCCGCGGGGCGGCCGGTGCGCGCAGCCAGCCCAGCCGCAGCCCCGGCGCCATCACCTTGGAGAAGGAGCCGAGCAGCACGGTGCGGTCCTCGGCGCCGGGGTAGGAGGCGATCCAGGGCACGCGCTCGCCCTCGTAGCGGAGTTCGCCGTAGGGGTCGTCCTCGACGATCCACAGCCCGCACCGGGCGGCGACCTCCGCGACGGCCGCCCTGCGCTCGGCGGGCAGGGTTCTGCCGGTCGGGTTCTGGAAGGTCGGCACGGTGTAGAGGAGCTTCGGCCGCTCCCGCGCCACCAGGTCCTCCAGCGCCCGCACGTCCACCCCGTCCGCGTCGCCCGGCACGGCCACGATCCGCGCTCCCGCGAGGCCGAAGGCCTGAAGTGCCGCCAGATAGCAGGGGTCTTCGACGAGGACGGTGTCACCGGGATCCAGCAGCGCGGTGGCGAGGAGCGACAGCCCCTGCTGGGAGCCGGTCGTGATGAGCAGGTCGTCGGCGTCCGTGGCGAGACCCCGCGCCGACATGCGCGCGGCGAGCCCGCTCCGCAGGCTGGGCTCGCCCTCGGTCGTGGAGTACTGCAGCGCCTGCGCCGGTGTCTCGTCGAGTACGTCGCGGAAGGCGGCCGCGATGCCCTCCCGGTCGAACAGCTCGGGCGCCGGCAGCCCGCCCGCGAAGTTGATGACCTCGGGACGGGAGGTGACGGCGAGGATGTCGCGCACGGGTGAGCCACCGACGGACGCGGCCCGCGCCGCAAGGGACGGTACGGCGGCGCGGGTGGGGAGTGGCGCGGATGCGGACTCGATCACGCTCATGACACGGCTCCTTCGGCTACGACGACGAGTGTGACGGCTCGTGCCGAGCAGCGTAGAGAACTACATGTCACCTACAGGCAGCTTTCCGGGATACGGACCCCAGGGGCTCCGCCGACGGCGTTCCGATGGCGTCCACGTGCGGTCCGCTTGCCGCCTGCTTGCCCTCCGCTTGCCGCCTGCTTGCCCTCCGCTCGCCATCGGCTGCCGATTTCCCCGGCCCCCGGCGTCCCATGCCACGCCGACGGGACGGACCATCCCCGCAGGTCAGCGGCGGTCCCACCACTCCGGTGTCCCGAATTCCCGGCCGAGGGTGGCGGCCGGGACGGATGATCACGCAGGCTGAAGGCCGACCTCGACCCCCACCCAAGGAGAGGGCAACCCCATGTCCGCGGACGCACCCCCCGCCCGTCGCCCCCGCGCCCGGCTCCTCGCCGCCACGCTGGTGGCGGTCGCCGCGCTCACGCTCACCGCGTGCGAGGACGGCCAGGGCCTGCGCGACGAGGGCCCGTCGACCCCGACCAGCCCGACGGCGACGGCACCACCGCCGACGTCCGACCGCCCGTGACGGGCCCTCGGCATTCAGGCGTTCAGGCGTTCAGGCGCGGCCCAACTTCTGCGCCGCCTCCGTCGCCCAGTAGGTGAGGATGTTGCGCGCACCGGCCCGCTTGATGCCGGTCAGCGTCTCGAAGATCGCCCGGTCCCGGTCGATCCAGCCCTTCTCGGCGGCGGCCTCGACCATCGAGTACTCGCCGGAGATCTGATAGGCGGCGACCGGCACGTCGACGGCGTCGGCGACCCGCGCCAGGATGTCGAGGTAGGGCCCGGCCGGCTTGACCATCACCATGTCGGCGCCCTCCTCCAGATCGAGGGCCAGCTCCCGCAGCGACTCCCGCACGTTCGCCGGATCCTGCTGATAGGTCTTCCGGTCCCCCTGCAACGAGGAGGCGACGGCCTCCCGGAAGGGGCCGTAGAAGGCGGAGGCGTACTTGGCGGTATAGGCGAGGATCGCGACATCCTCCCGCCCGATCTGATCGAGCGCGTCGCGGACGACGCCGATCTGCCCGTCCATCATCCCGCTGGGCCCTACGACATGGGCCCCCGCGTCGGCCTGGACCTGCGCCATCTCGGCATACCGCTCAAGGGTGGCGTCATTGTCGACACGCCCTTCGGCGTCGAGCACGCCGCAGTGCCCATGATCGATGGTCTCGTCGAGGCACAGGTCGGACATGACGAGCAGCTCGTCCCCCACCTCGGCCCGCACGTCCCGGATGGCGACCTGCAGAATCCCGTCGGGATCGGTCCCGGGAGTCCCGAGGGCGTCCTTCTTCTCCTCTTCCGGCACCCCGAAGAGCATGATCCCGGAGACACCGGCCTCGACGGCTTCGGCGGCGGCCTTCTTGAGGCTGTCCCGCGTGTGCTGGACGACCCCCGGCATGGCGGAGATCGGCACCGGCTCGCTGACGCCTTCCCGCACGAAGGCCGGGAGGATGAAGTCGGCGGGGTGCAGCCGGGTCTCGGCGACCATGCGCCGCATGGCCGGGGTGGTCCGCAGACGCCGCGGCCGCGTGCCCGGGAAGGATCCGTACGTCGTCATGCCACCTACGCTACGCCCGCCCCCGCAGCACCTTTGCCGACGGCAAGTCGGCACGGACGTACGACCGCGAACGACCGCGAACGGCCCGCATGCGCCCTCCCACCCACCGGGTCCATCCTGAAAGAAGCCCCGGATCCCAAGGACCCCGACGGCCCCGCCGCCCCTCGGTGAAGGTGGTGAAGGTGCCGCCGCCGTCCCTCCGTACCCGCACCACGGAGGACGCGATGCCCACCACCCACCCCCTCCACCAGACCCCCGACCTCTTCGCCCTCTCCGAGATCCACGGCCCGGTCCTGCGCCCCGGCGACGATGGCTACGCCGACGAGGTCACCGGCTTCAACCTGGCCGCGCTGCACACGCCCGACGTGGTCGTGGGTGCGACAGGAGTCGACGACATCGTCGCGGCCCTGCGCTGGGCGACGGCCACCGGCACACCGGTCGCGGTCCAGTCGACCGGCCACGGCGCGAACTTCCCCATCGACCACGGTCTGCTGATCAGCACGGCCCGCATGACGGACGTACGCGTCGACCCTCAGGAACGCCTCGCCACCATCGCGGCCGGAGCGAAGTGGCGGCACGTCCTGGACGCGACCGCACCGCACGGCCTCGCCGCACTCTGCGGCACCTCCACGGACGCCGGCGCGGTCGGCTACACCCTGGGCGGCGGCCTGCCCGTGCTGGGCCGGGCCTACGGCTACGCGACCGACCTCGTCCGCTCCTTCCAGGTCGTCACCCCCGACGGCACGCTCCGCGAGAGCGACCCCGACCACGAGCCGGAACTGTTCTGGGCCCTGCGCGGCGGCAAGGGCAACGTGGGCGTGGTGACGTCAATGGTCTGCGAGCTGCTCCCCCTCCCCACGATCCTCGGCGGCGGCGTCTACTGCCCCGGCGAACACGCAGAGCCCCTGCTCCGCACGTGGACCGACTGGACAAGAACCCTCCCGGACGCCATGTGCAGCGCCTTCACCCTCCTGCGCCTGCCACCCATCCCGGAGATCCCCGAACCCCTGCGCGGCGGCTTCTGGGCCCGCGTGGCGATCGCCTGGCCCGGCGACCCGGCCGAAGGCGAACACCTGCTGGCCCCGATCCGCGCGGCGGCCCCGGTGACGGTCGACACGGTCGAGGAGATGCCGTACGCGGCCCTGGACCGCATCCACATGGAGCCACAGGACCCGCTCCCCGCCCGCGAGTCGTGCGCCCTCCTCCGCGACCTCACCCCCGAAGCCATCGACACCTTCCTGGCCCAAGCAGGCCCGCAGGCCCCCGACTGCCCCCTCCTCCTGGTGGAGCTCCGCCACCTCGGCGGCGCCCTGTCCCGCCCCGCCCACACGCCCGACGCGATCTGCGCCCGAGACGCGACCTACCTCCTGGAAACGGTGGGCGTCCTGACCGCCCCACCAGCGGCCGAGGCCATAGAACAGGCCACAGCCGCCCTGCACACAGCGATGGCCCCCTACGGCACAGGCCTCACGATGGTCAACATCCACGGAACGCCGGGCGACGATTCCGACCGCGCCCGGGCCTGGAGCCCAGAGGTCTACGACCGGCTACGCAAGGACAAGTCGACTTACGATCCCACCGACCTGCTCCGCTTCGGCCACACCGTGACTCCTGTATAGGCGGCCATTCCCGACCGCATCCCCATTTTCGACTCCGATAACACACAGGATCGTCACATCACCCCACCCCGCCATCACTTCCGGTAGGGCCGACACGGAATCCCGGTGTGCGTTACGTCCGGGCATCCACCATACTCATGCAGCATGGATGATGACGTGCTGGAAGTACTCGTGCAGACCATCATGTTCCTGGTGATTGTTGCTGGTTTCATTGTTGTTATCCGCGGCATCAGACGCGTGAACAAAAGGGACGTACGGAACGAGCAAGATCAGGCGGGCCTTGTCCAGCTCGCCCAGGAACGCGGCTGGAACTATACCGCAGAGATCCCCGGCGGGGCAGAACGTTACGTAGGAGCGCTGCCCTTCCGGGCAAAGGGCCATTACCTTTGGGACCATGTGACCGGTGAATTCCAGGGGCACACTGTCAGCTGCTTCGAGTACCGCCCGCGCGATTTCGACGCGGAGGACGCCGGGACGACCGACCATCGGTATTTTGTCGCATTCACGGTCACACTGCCGGCACCCACACCCGGCATGATCATTGATAGGCCGAATGTACTGGAGAGGGCGGACAACCGCCTCAACAACGTGTTCGGTCTCGGCGACAACGAGGTGAAGCTGGGAGTTCCCGAATTCGACGAGGACTTTCGCATCATCACCGACGACGAGCCGTTCGCGCGTAGCGTGCTGACCGACGACCTGGTGCGGTTCCTCCTGTCCGACCCCCGCGTCAAGGATGCGCCTCTTCGGTTCCACGGGAACGAGCTGATCACGTGGTTCGAGGGACGGCTGCGGCCGGACGGGATCGATCCGAAGCTGAACTACCTGTGTGACGCCCTGGAGCGGGTACCGGCACAGACGTGGCACTCAGCCTGAGTGGAAACTGCTCAGGGGTGAGCCCCTCGCGGATCTGATGCGCGAGGGGCTCACCCATGAGTGCCGAGGTACATGAGAGCTACGCTGCGGCAGGGTCCGCGGGGCGAATTGACCGGACGAACTCCTTGAAGTCGTCCTGGACGGCGTCGAGCTGGGACAACTTGGCCGTCAGCATGAACTCGAGCACCGCGCGCTTGGCCGGATCGTGCACATCCTGCATGGTCACGTACACCTGGCTCTGCACCAGCTCCAAGGGCAACCCGCGCAGCCTGCTCGAGAGACGGAGGGTCTGGGTGAGCACAGGCGCCTCCGGTGTTCCCACCTCGTGCCGCTTGGCGACGCGCACGGCCCCCGCCTCACTCAATCGCTGAACCGACTCTTCGGCGAGGGTGACCAGGTCAGCCAGGTCGTCCCGCATCTTGCCGGCGATGGTGATATTCGCGGTGAACCCGTCCCGGGACTCGGGGTGGAGCGCTACGAAAGCCACCTCTGGGGCGCCCATCTCATCCGGGGATGCAGGCTGCCAGCCCTCCGGCAATGAAAATTCGATCTTCACCGGCAGCGTGGTCGCCATGGTGGATCATCTCCCTCAGTATGCGGAATTCAAAGTAGTGTCAGCCGAAGGGGTTCCACTCTTTCACCGTGTCTCCGACATCATCAAGGCCAACAAAGTCGGCTGCGTCACCGATCGAATCGACGACCTTACCCGGGTCAATCTCGACCTGCCCGCCAACGCTGCCGCCGACGCCAACTGTGGCACCCAACTCTCCACCGATGACGAACTTGCCGTCCTTCATACCGGCATCAAAGGTGGCTGTGCCGCCGAGTCCGTAACTCACCTCGGCCTTGCCACCGATCCCGACACCGGCAACATCACCATGGCCCTCCACACCGGCCTTGCCGCCCACAAATCCCTCAACGCCGGCATGCACACCGTCCTTTCCGACGGATGCCTTGGCTGACGCTTCGGCGCCGACGGATGCCGAGGCCTTTCCGCTGACGGCAAAGGGGCCGTTCTCGATACTGCCCTCCGCGGAGGCAGCTACAAGGTTGGCGGAAGCGCCGACTCCGGCCTGCAATCTGCCGTCGACCATGGATGCCCCTGCGGTGGCTTGCGCAGAGAGCACTTGGACGCCGGCCTTTCCTGCGGCCTTACCACCCGCCAGCTCCGTCTCGCCTTCGGCCTCGGCCTTCCAGGCCTCTGCTTCGGCGCTTCTTTCCCACAACTTGGTCTCATGACCTGCCTTGGGCTTGGCGTTGGGGTCTTCGGCGGACTGGCCGTTGGGCGTGCCCCAGGTGCGGTGCTCTGCCCCCTTGAGGTCTTTGGCTTGGCTTTCGTAGACGTTCTTGCCGTAGCTGGACTTCCCAGATTCCTGCTGGTTCTCCGCCGTTTTCGCCGCCCGCGCCAGCCAGTCCGGAGCCTTGTCGGAGTCGCCGGACAGCTCCTTGAGCTTCTCCGCCGCCTTGTCGCCTTCGTCCCGAAGATACTGCCGGGCATTGTTCAAAATCAGCTCGGCCTGGCTCTTGTCGCCACCGTCCCACAGCGCGATAGCCTCTCCGGCCTGCCGCTGCGCCTCACTCAACGCCGCGGCATACGTGCTGATCGTCGAGGCCGCCTCAGACATCTGGTCGGACGCGTAAAGCCAGTTCTTCTTCTCGCCGGCGAGCTTCTCCGAGAATCCGTCGCTGGCCGGCCCGGTCCAGGCGGAAATACGTACGCCGCCCAGCCCATCACCGACATCCTCGAAGTTGCCGGAATACTTCCTGAGTGACTGCGCAATGCTGTAGAGGTTCCCCGCGTCACCGGGGATCAGCTCCTTCGGGTCTTTCGTCTCACCCAGATCAGCTGCCATGCCCGTTCCCCGTTCTTACCGTCCCCCGTGAGACGGACTCACCAGCCGCTCTGCCTCGGCATCCGACCGCTCATAATTGTCGGCCGTCCTCTTGAGTTCGTCCGCCAAGTCGGTCGAACGTTCCCCGAGGACCCCGATGGCCACGTCCCACGTGTCGCAGAATTTTTCGAACTTCCCGGACACGATCAGATTGCCAAATTCTTCAACACTGCGATTCAGTGCACCAAAATCGGCATCTTTGGCTGGATTCAGACATTTTTGAATATCTGAAGCGCCACCTCTGAGCTCTTCCGGATCGGCGCGAAAGCCGTCCATGCCCATGTTCGAATCACCGCCCCCGTGAATGCACGCCAAAGACAGGCAGGTTGACACTGCCGTCGGCGATGAAACATATCACCACCTGCACCATCAGGATGCGCGCGGCGCTTCACCACCCACGCCCACAAAACCACCCGAAAAATTCCCCAAGTCGCACAGGTCCGCCGCTCGGAAAACCGTTTTGCCACCGCGAAGAAAGAACAGATGGAGCTACCGACGGCACCCTCGGCGCTGTCGGAGCAGCAATTGGTTTCACGTTCTTCAGAAAAAGTGTGGAAGGCGTGAAGGTATTGCGAGGCTCTCCAGTGCCGGCACGCGCGCCAAGGGCGCTCCGCCCGACGTCCGACCAGGGAAATCTCATGCCCCAGTCGAGTCCTGCCGGTATGCTCCGGTTATTTGTGTCTTGCTCATCCGAAACGGAGACCCCCATGGCCGTAGCCCGGCTGTCCGCAGCAACTTCGCTCCTCTCGGCCGTAGCCGTTGGCGCGCTACTCACAGGCTGTTCCGCGTCGGTGAATGTCGAAAAGCCGGAGCTGAAAATGTCTGCGGAAAAGCTGGCGAACCTGGTCGCCGAAAAGCTGGCCGCTACTGCAAACCAGCCGAAGCCGGATGTCACGTGCCCCGAGGCCGTCCCCGCGAAGGTCGGCACGACCACACGGTGCAAGCTCACTGCGGACGACGGCAGCACCTTGGGCGTCACAGCGACGGTGAGCTCGGTCGAAGGCACCAAAATGAACTTCGACATCCAGGCCGACGAGACTCCGACCCCGGCGCCGAGCTGACCACCCCTCACAGGCGGAAAAAAGTGAGGGCGAGGGCCGAACCGGCCCCGCCCTCTACACAAACCAACGCAAGCCGCTCTGCCCACGGCCCACCTGAACACCGGCCCGCGCATTTCAGCCCGTCCGGCGTTTGAGGACAAGGCCCCTCAAGGGCCGAACCGGGGGTCTGGGGGCGGAGCCCCCAGAAGGACCCCGGGGTCAAAGGGGCAGAGCCCCTGGAGGACGGGACGGGTAGGGGCGGCGGGGGCGAAAAACTCCACCCGCACCAACCCCCAACCCCCAACCCACCCCCACACCCCTACGTAGTAGACCGCCTCCGCCGAGCCCCCGGCCTCCGCTCACTGGGCCGAGTAACCGGATCCCCCGCCTCAAGCGCCGCAGCCCGCCGCCGCAGCCCAAAGTCGGCAAGCGCCTCGGCCAACTTGTGCACAGACGGCTCCGGAGCCATGACATCCACCCGAAGCCCATGCTCCTCGGCGGTCTTCGCCGTAGCAGGCCCGATACACGCGATCACCGTCACGTTGTGCGGCTTCCCGGCAATCCCCACCAGATTCCGCACGGTAGACGACGACGTGAAGAGAACGGCATCGAAGCCACCCCCCTTGATCGCCTCCCGCGTCTCCGCCGGCGGCGGCGAGGCCCGCACGGTCCGATAGGCCGTGACGTCATCGACCTCCCAGCCCAGCTCGATGAGCCCGGCCACAAGCGTCTCCGTCGCGATGTCCGCCCGAGGCAGGAACACCCGGTCGATCGGGTCGAAGACAGGGTCATACGGCGGCCAGTCCTCAAGCAGCCCCGCAGCCGACTGCTCCCCCGAAGGCACGAGATCCGGCTTCACACCAAAGGCGATCAGCGCCTTCGCGGTCTGCTCCCCCACTGCGGCGACCTTGATCCCGGCAAACGCCCGAGCATCAAGCCCGTACTCCTCGAACTTCTCCCGCACGGCCTTGACCGCGTTCACGGAGGTGAAGGCGATCCACTCGTACCGCCCGGTCACCAGCCCCTTGACCGCCCGCTCCATCTGCTGAGGCGTCCGCGGCGGCTCGACGGCGATCGTCGGCACCTCGTGCGGCACGGCCCCGTACGACCGCAGCTGGTCGGAGAGCGAAGCCGCCTGCTCCTTCGTACGCGGCACGAGCACCCGCCACCCGAAGAGCGGCTTGGACTCGAACCACGACAACTGGTCGCGCTGCGCGGCGGCGGACCGCTCACCGACCACGGCTATCACCGGCCGCCCGCCCTCCGGCGAGGGCAGCACCTTGGCCTGCTTCAGCGTCTGGGCGATGGTCCCCAGGGTCGCGGTCCAGGTCCGCTGCCGAGTCGTCGTACCGGCGACCGTCACCGTCATCGGCGTATCGGGCTTACGCCCAGCCGACACCAGCTCACCGGCGGCCGCACCCACGGAATCCAGCGTCGTCGAGACGACAACCGTCCCGTCCGACGCCCCGACCTCGGTCCAGCACCGGTCCGAAGCGGTCCGCGCGTCCACGAACCGCACATCGGCGCCCTGCGCGTCCCGCAGCGGCACACCGGCGTACGCGGGCACGCCGACGGCCGCGGCCACACCCGGCACGACCTCGAACGGCACGCCCGCCGCGGCGCACGCGAGCATCTCCTCGGCGGCGTACGTGTCGAGCCCGGGATCCCCGGACACCGCACGTACGACCCGCCTGCCGCCGCGCGCGGCCTCCATGACAAGATGTGCGGCATCCCGCACGACGGGTAGCCCAGCGGTCGTTGACGCGCCGTCAACAACCGCTAGTTGAGGCGTGCCTGTGCCCGGGACGGTGTCCGCATCGGGACCCGTATCCGTGTGCACTTCGGCAACACCTCGTCTGGCGTGCTGGCGTACGACGTCGAGCACCTCGTGCTCGGCGACGAGTACGTCCGCGTTCGCCAACGCCTCTACGGCGCGCAGAGTCAGTAGCCCCGGATCCCCGGGTCCGGCACCGAGGAAGGTGACGTGCCCGTGTTCAAGGCCGGCGGGAAGGGTGGTGGGGCTCAATGTGCTCGCTCCCCCATCAGACCGGCCGCGCCCTGGGCAAGCATCTCGGAGGCGAGTTCGCGACCGAGCGCCAGCGCTTGGTCGTGCGTCTCGGGCACGGGACCGGTGGTGGACAGCTGCACCATCCGCGTGCCGTCGGTCGTACCGACGACGCCGCGCAGGCGCATTTCCTTGACAATCTGCCCGTCGGCCAGAAGGTCGGCCAGCGCGCCCACAGGGGCGGAGCAGCCGGCCTCCAGGGCGGCGAGCAGTGAGCGCTCGGCAGTCACGGCGATCCGCGTGAACGGGTCGTCGAGCTCGCCGAGCGCGGCGATGAGGTCCGCGTTGTCCGCGGTGCATTCGATCGCCAGTGCCCCCTGGCCGGGGGCGGGCAAAACAGTGTCGACCGACAGGAAGTCGGTCACCTCGTCGATACGGCCGATGCGCTGCAGGCCGGCCGCAGCAAGCACCACCGCATCGAGCTCACCATCGCGCACGTACCCGATGCGCGTATCCACGTTCCCGCGGATCGGCACGGCCTCGATGTCCAGCCCGTGGCCGCGCGCGTACGCGTTCAGCTGCGCCATCCGGCGCGGCGAGCCCGTACCGATGCGCGCCCCGCGGGGCAGGTCGGTGAACTTCAGCGCGTCCCGCGCGACGATCACATCGCGCGGATCCTCGCGCACGGGAACGGCCGCCAGGACGAGTTCCTCGGGCTGCGCGGTCGGCAGGTCCTTGAGGGAGTGCACCGCGAAGTCGACCTCGCCGCGCAGCAGCGCGTCCCGCAGCGCGGTGACGAACACACCGGTGCCGCCGATCTGCGCGAGGGCCTCGCGTGAGACATCGCCGTACGTGGTGATCTCGACGAGTTCGACGGGCCGTCCGGTCACCTGGCGCACGGCGTCCGCGACCTGCCCGGACTGGGCCATGGCGAGCTTGCTGCGTCTGGTGCCGAGCCGAAGTGGCGCTTGAGTCATCGTGGGCCTCGGTTCTTCTCGGTGCTGTCCTCGGCGCGGGAGACGGAGGCCACCGTCTCCTGGTCGAGGTCGAACAGGGTCCGCAGCGCGTCCGCGTATCCGGCGCCGCCGGGCTCGGCGGCGAGCTGCTTGACCCGCACGGTCGGGGCGTGCAGCAGCTTGTCGACCACGCGCTTGACGGTCTGCGTGATCTCGCCGCGGTGCTTGTCGTCGAGCCCGGGCAGCCGTCCTTCGAGGCGGGCGATCTCGCTCGTCACGACGTCGGCGGCCATCGCGCGCAGCGCGACGACGGTGGGCGTGATGTGCGCGGCCCGCAGCGCCGCCCCGAAGGCCGCGACCTCGTCGGAGACGATACGGCGGACCTGGTCGACGTCGGCCGCCATCGGGGCGTCGGCGGAGGCTTCCGCCAGCGACTCGATGTCCACCAGCCGCACCCCGGTCAGCCGGTGCACGGCGGCGTCGATGTCGCGCGGCATGGCGAGGTCGAGCAGCGAGAGCACCGGCGCGGGGCGGGGCACCTCGACGACGGGCTCGGGCTTGCGGCGCTCGGGGATCCGGCCGACGGTGGCCACGGTCGCGGCGAGCGCGGTGATCAGCTCGGCGTCGGCCTCGGGGCTGCGGCGGGCGGCCTCGCGGCGGTCGACGGCACTGCCCGCCGCCCAGGCCGCGTGCTGCTCCAGCTGGGCCGCGTCCATACCGGCGACGGCGGCCTCCCCCATGACAGAGAAACCTCCCTGCACGGAGCCGAGATCCAGCGGGCAGTCGTCGTCGGTGCCGACGCTGGTGGGCGGAAGCGGAGTCTGCCGTACGTCAACGCTGTCGCCGCTCGTCCGGGCCGCGGGCGCCTGGACGGCCGTACGGACTCCGTCCTCGGCCTCCTCGAAGGCGACCGGCCGCCCGGTACGGCCCTCGACCGCCGACGCGATCGCCTCGGCCGTGAGGACGAGCCCGGTCGCGCCGGTACAGGAGACGGCGACGTCGGCACGTGTCAGCTCGACCGGCACCGACTCCATCGGTACCGCGCGGGCGGGCACGTCCGTGCCGTCGACCTCGGTGAGGATCTGGGCGAGCCGCTCGGCGCGGTCGTAGGTGCGGTTGGCGACGACGATCTCGGCGACCCCGGCCCGCGCGAGCGTGGCCGCGGCCAGCGAGGACATCGAACCGGCGCCGATGACGAGGGCCTTCTTGCCGCGGGCCCAGGCCGCCACGTCCGTCCCCGTGGCCAGCTGCTCCAGACCGAAGGTGACCAGTGACTGTCCGGCACGGTCGATCCCGGTCTCGGAGTGGGCGCGCTTGCCGACGCGCAGGGCCTGCTGGAACAGGTCGTTCAGCAGCCGCCCGGCGCTGTGCAGCTCCTGCGCCTTGGCGAGGGAGTCCTTGATCTGGCCGAGGATCTGCCCCTCGCCGACGACCATGGAGTCGAGCCCGCAGGCCACCGAGAACAGGTGGTGGACGGCCCGGTCCTCGTAGTGGACGTAGAGGTACGGCGTGAGCTCGTCGAGCCCGACCCCGCTGTGCTGGGCGAGCAGCGTGGACAGCTCGGCGACACCGGCGTGGAACTTGTCCACGTCGGCGTACAGCTCGATGCGGTTGCAGGTGGCCAGCACGGCGGCCTCGGTGGCCGGTTCGGCGGCGACCGTGTCCTGCAGCAGCTTGATCTGGGCGTCGGCGCTCAGCGCGGCCCGCTCCAGAACGCTGACCGGGGCGCTGCGGTGGCTCAGCCCCACGACGAGGAGACTCATGCCGGCATCACGGCGGGTACGTCCCCGTCCGGTCCCTTGTCGGCGGATGCGTCGGGGTCCTCGCGGGTGACGGCGGCCGGACCGGCGCCGTCGGAGTGGGCCTCCTCGCCGGCCTTGCGCTGCTCGTGGAAGGCGAGGATCTGCAGCTCGATGGAGAGGTCGACCTTGCGCACGTCGACGCCGTCCGGGACGGTCAGCACGGTCGGCGCGAAGTTCAGGATGGAGGTGACCCCGGCGGCCACGAGCCGGTCGCAGACCGGCTGGGCGGCACCGGCGGGGGTCGCGATGACGCCGATGGACACGCCGTTGTCCTGGATGATCTTCTCCAGGTCGTCGGAGTGCTGCACTGGAATCCCGGCGACGGGCTTGCCGGCCATGGCCGGGTCGGCGTCGATGAGCGCGGCGACCCGGAAGCCACGGGAGGCGAAGCCGCCGTAGTTGGCGAGCGCGGCGCCGAGGTTACCGATACCGACGATCACAACCGGCCAGTCCTGGGTCAGGCCGAGTTCGCGGGAGATCTGGTAGACGAGATACTCGACGTCGTAGCCGACACCGCGCGTTCCGTACGACCCGAGGTACGAGAAGTCCTTGCGCAGCTTGGCGGAGTTGACCCCCGCCGCAGCCGCGAGCTCCTCGGAGGAGACCGTGGGTACCGAGCGCTCTGACAGTGCGGTCAGCGCGCGGAGGTACAGCGGAAGCCTGGCGACGGTGGCCTCGGGAATCCCTCGGCTACGGGTCGCCGGTCGGTGTGTTCGGCCAGTTGCCACGGTGCTCCTGCGGGTAGAGCGGGGCTGCAGGCGGTCACACGTCCCCAGACCGCCCCGTCGAATGCAGGCTATGTCTTTGTGAACGCGTGCACAAAGATGGTGTCCGATTTGCCCGCCCAACGTGACCGGGCTCACGCACGCCCGGCGCGCAGCTATGGAACCGGCGCATACGCACCACCGTTCCTCTGCTTTCGGGGGCAAAACCGCACACTCTCCTCAACGATCCTCGCCCCCCAGACCAGGTCGCCGTCGATCCTAAGCCAGTTTCCCGGCCAGTTGGACTAGCCGGTCAGTGCTTTGCGCAGGCGATCTTCGTTCACGCGCCAGAAGGTGTGCTGGTCCCCGTCGACCAGGACGACGGGAATCTGTTCCCAGTACTGGTCGTGGAGTTGGGGGTCCTCGGTGATGTCCTTTTGCTCCCACGGAACGCCGAGATCACCACAGACCTTCTCGATGACGATCTGTGCGTCATCACACAGATGACAGCCGGGTTTGCGGATGAGTGTGACCAGCCGCTCCTGGGGCGACTTGGCCGCGCCGCGACGAAAGAAGGGACTCATGTCAGCCATTCTCCCGCGCGCCGCCTGATCGCTCGATATCGCTCGATCGTGCGCTCCGCCACGCTGTTTAACTGCGCGGTCGCGGAGAGTTCACACCCTTCAAACCTCTCGACTCCGGTAGCACCGAACAAACTGGCTATGCTCACGGTCATGGCCGCTCTTGGATGGCTCACTCCCCGTAGGCGCTCCGCCACGGCGCGGAGCGTGTTGGCTGGCGAGGCCTCGGCGGAGGCAGCCCGTAAGTCGTCGCAGGAAGCGACAGTGTCCGAAGTCCCCGAGGACACCTCCGAGGAACCGGAGTTCCCGGTACTCGGCGACGAGAAGGCCGCCGCCTTCTTCGACCTGGACAACACCGTGATGCAGGGCGCCGCGCTGTTCCACTTCGGGCGGGGCCTGTACAAGCGGAAGTTCTTCGAGACCCGCGACCTCGCCAGGTTCGCCTGGCAGCAGGCGTGGTTCAGGCTGGCGGGCGTCGAGGACCCGGAACACATGCAGGACGCGCGCGACTCGGCGCTGTCCATCGTCAAGGGTCACCGGGTCTCCGAGCTGATGTCGATCGGCGAGGAGATCTACGACGAGTACATGGCCGAGCGCATCTGGCCCGGCACCCGCGCCCTCGCCCAGGCACACCTGGACGCCGGTCAGAAGGTGTGGCTGGTGACGGCGGCCCCGGTGGAGATCGCCCAGGTGATCGCCCGCCGCCTCGGCCTCACCGGCGCTCTCGGCACGGTGGCGGAGTCGGTGGACGGCGTCTACACCGGCAAGCTGGTGGGCGAGCCGCTGCACGGCCCGGCGAAGGCGGAGGCGCTGCGCGCCCTGGCCGCGGCGGAGGAGCTGGACCTCTCCCGCTGCGCGGCGTACAGCGACTCCCACAACGACATCCCGATGCTCTCCCTTGTCGGCCACCCCTACGCCATCAACCCCGACAGCAAGCTCCGCAAGCACGCCCGCAAGCTGGACTGGCGCCTGCGCGACTACCGCACCGGCCGCAAGGCGGCGAAGGTCGGCATCCCGGCGGCCGCCGGCGTGGGTGCGGTGGCCGGCGGAACGGCCGCGGCGATCGCGCTGCACCGGCGCCGCCGATAGCGGACTCGACCCGCACTCGACCCGCAAGCGGCTCCACCCCTGAAGCGGCACCACCCCTGACAACGAGATGCACTCCCCAGCGCCGGCCGGCCAGCTCGATTCGGCCGGCGCTTTCAGCCGCGCGCCCGGCCATTCGGCCAATCCGCACCCATACCCCCGCGGCCCCCGGTCCAGTCCCCTTGGCTGCACACGGCCACAACACGCCCCGGAGTCAGCCGGAACACGGGCGGATTCGATCAACAAGCGGTCACTCTGCGGCACTTGATCGGCCGTCAATCGGTTACAGAAGAGACGCAATCGGTGATTTGAGCAACTGGGCGTAGCAGTGCCTGCACGAAGCGTTATTCTCCTCAGACGCAATCCGGTACCCCTCCGTCGCTACGACGGGTGAACGGTCCCGCACTGCACGTGATGGAAGCTCTGCCTCTGGGAGTCCCGTGTACCCACACGTCGGGGTTGACGCCTCGGGCCTGGCTACGCTGCGCGCAACGGTCCAAGACCTGTTGCGCGGCTTCGTCCCCACCGCGTACGCCGTCCCCGCCCTCGCCGTTACCACCGTGCCCGTAGGCCCGTGCTACGCACTCGCCGACGGCACCGCCGCCGTCGGTAGACGGGGACGGTCGGCCGGTGCGGCAACCGCTCGTCGACCTGCCGCGGACAGCGACAGCGCTCGAATGATGGATCTCGTCGAACGCGCACAGGCCGGCGAGGCCGACGCGTTCGGAAGGCTCTACGACCAGTACAGCGACACCGTGTACCGCTACATCTATTACCGGGTCGGAGGAAAGGCCACCGCCGAGGACCTCACGAGCGAGACCTTTCTGCGGGCACTCCGACGCATCGGCACCTTCACCTGGCAGGGCCGGGACTTCGGTGCCTGGCTCGTCACCATCGCCCGCAACCTCGTCGCCGACCACTTCAAGTCCAGCCGCTTCCGGCTTGAGGTGACCACCGGGGAGATGCTCGACGCCAACGAGGTCGAGCGGTCCCCCGAGGACTCCGTCCTGGAGTCCCTCTCCAACGCCGCACTCCTCGACGCCGTACGACGGCTCAACCCGCAGCAGCAGGAGTGCGTGACCCTCCGTTTCCTCCAAGGCCTCTCCGTCGCCGAGACCGCCCGTGTCATGGGCAAGAACGAGGGCGCCATCAAGACCCTCCAGTACCGTGCCGTGCGCACCCTCGCCCGGCTCCTCCCGGACGACGTGCGCTGAGCACGTCACCCATACCGACCCGGCACTCTCCGCAACCGCCAACTCACCGTCGGTGAAAGTCTGTTGACTTCGCGGTCCGTTCATCCTCTGTCCGTAACCCAAGTGCCGAGCCACTCGTTGTGCGGGATGCAGGCTCCCTGTGGTCACTCCCTGGCCGACTTCGATCACTCGATCGTGTGCATGTGGTCAGGGCGTGCAACCCTCAGGACCCCCTGGGGAGCCGACCGTCATCACGAGAGGAGGTGCCGCCAGTGATCGCGAACGTATCGGCACACCGGCGGGCGAACGCCTTCGCCCAGGCCCTGGAGGAGCTGACCGACCGGGGCTCGGCGGCCGAGCAGGCCGAGCAGCCCGATGGATCGGCACCGGCACCGGCTGCTGCGGAACACAGCGAGCAGGGGCGCCTGTTGGCCCTCACCGAGGACCTCGGCGAGTTGCCCAAGCCCGTGCTCGACCCCGAGGTCAAGGTCGTCCAGCGCGCCCAGCTCGTGGCCGCGATGGAGGCCATGCTGCTGGAGAGCACCGCGGGGGGCGAGGCGGGACCGGCCCTGCCGGGGCAACGTTCGGACCGGGCACGGGGCGCTCACCGGGCGTCCCCGCTGGGGAAGTTGCGACCAAGTTCACGGTTGGCCAAGGGCCTCACCGCGGGCGGGCTGAGCGTAGGTGTCGCCGCAGGGGCCTTCGGCGGAGTATCCGCCGCAAGCGCCGACGCCCTGCCCGGTGACTCCCTCTACGGCCTCAAACGCGGCATCGAGGACTTCAAGCTCAACATCCTGGCCGACGGCGACGACGAACGCGGCCGCTCCTATCTCGACCAGGCCTCCACCCGGTTGAGCGAGGCCCGGCGACTGATGGAGCGCGACCGTGGCGGACAGCTCGACCACGAGTCGATGGCGGAGATCCGCCGCGCCCTGTCCGGCATGCAGCACGACGCCTCGGAGGGGCATCGCCTGCTGAGCGAGGCCTACCAGCGCGACCCGGGCTCCCTGGGCCCCATCCAGGCCCTCTCCGCCTTCTCACGCTCGCACCGCGCGGCGTGGGGCAGCCTCCGCGAGCGGCTTCCCCTCCAACTGGGGGACGTCAGTGACCGGGTGTCGTCGGTGTTCGACGCCATAGACGAAGAGGTCGCCCCGCTGGAGTCGCTCCTCCCGCAGCCGCCCGCACAGAGCGGCGACGGCAAGCGGGGAGGCGGTTCCGGATCGGCGTCCACCGGTACGTCGGACTCCGACCGGTCGGCCCGCCCCAGCACCGGCGGCAGCGGCTCCTCCGACGGCAACCGGTCCAGCCGCCCCAGCAACTCCGCCGAGAGCTCCGCCGGCGAGAGCGAGGGCCTGCTCGGCGGCAGCACCGGCGGCCTGCTCGACCCACCGAAGGACACCGGCAGCACCGGCACGTCCCCGTCCACATCACCGAGCACCGAGCCCGCCGTCACCCTCCCACCCCTCCTCCCGGGCCTCCTGCCGGGCCTGGGCATCGAGGGCGAGGACACGAACTAGGCACATAAGCCGTACGGCAATGGGGGCGCCCCTCCCGTGAGGGGCGCCCCCATTGCCGTACAACCGCTGCCGGCGTCAGAAGAACACGGACCGCCGCTGCACCAGCAACTTGGCCCCTCCTGTCTGCTGCCCTTGCACTGCTCCGCAGGCTGCGGACAGCTGCGCCGGACTCCGTGTGGCGGCTCCGAGCGACCGGCCTCCCGGCAATACCGTCCGATCGACGTCAGAAGAACACCGACCGCCGCTGCACCAACAACTTGTACAGCGTGTGCTGGATCTGCTCCCTCACCTGGTCGGTCAGGTTGAACATCAGCATCGGGTCCTCGGCGGCCTCCGGCGGATAGCCGTCCGTGGGGATCGGCTCGCCGAACTGGATCGTCCACTTCGTCGGGAGCGGGATCGCGCCCAGCGGGCCCAGCCACGGGAAGGTCGGCGTCAGCGGGAAGTACGGGAAGCCCAGGAGGCGGGCGAGGGTCTTGGCGTTGCCGATCATCGGGTAGATCTCCTCCGCCCCGACGATCGAGCACGGAATGATCGGTGTGCCCTTGCGCAGGGCCGTGGACACGAAGCCGCCGCGGCCGAAGCGCTGCAGCTTGTAGCGCTCGGAGAAGGGCTTGCCGATGCCCTTGAAGCCCTCGGGCATCACCCCGACCAGCTCGCCCTGGCCGAGAAGGCGCTCGGCGTCCTCCGCGCAGGCCAGGGTGTGGCCGAGTTTGCGGGCGAGCTCGTTGACCACCGGCAGCATGAAGACCAGGTCGGCGGCGAGCAGCCGCAGATGGCGGCCCGCCGGGTGCTGGTCGTGCACGGCGACCTGCATCATCAGGCCGTCCAGCGGCAGTGTCCCGGAGTGGTTGGCGACGATCAGCGCGCCGCCCTCGGACGGGATGTTCTCGATGCCCTTCACCTCGACCCGGAAGTACTTCTCGTACACCGGGCGCAGCATGGACATCAGGACCTGGTCGGTGAGCTCCTCGTCGTACCCGAAGTCGTCGACGTCGTAGTCCCCGGTGAGCCGGCGGCGCAGAAAGGCCAGGCCGCTCGCGATGCGCCGCTCCAGCCCGCCGTCGTCCTGCGGCTTCTGGGGCGGCTGTTCCTCACGTGTCACAGGAACATCATCCTGCGCGAAGGACCGTCCCGGGAGGGGCTGGACCTCGCGTACCAGCGCGGATTCACCGCTCTTGCGCCGGCTCCCCCCGCTCCGGCGCCGCGCCGGCCGCTGCACGGCGCTCCCGCGGGACCGGTCGTCGTCGAACGGAATGACCTTGGCGTCCGCCATCGTTGATGCGCTCCTCAGTTGGCGCTCTGAGTCGGGAGGTGGCCGCCGCCCAGCACGGGCAGCGCGGCGATCCGGTCGACGGCCCCCGCAAGGGCCTCAGGCGGCAGCAGACCCGGTGCGCGGCTGCGCGCGAACTCCGCGAAGGTCTCCGCCGTCGTGAACTTCGGCTTGAATCCGAGCGTCTCCCGCATCTGGTCCGTCGCCACGACCCGGCCGTGCGTGAGCAGCCGGATCTGCTCGGGCGAGAAGTCCGACATACCCAGCGTACGCACGAGGGAGCCGGCCCAGGTGACCGCGGGCAGCAGCAGCGGCACGGTCGGCCGTCCGAGCCGCCGGGAACACTGCGAGAGCAGCAGGACGCCGTCGCCGGCGACGTTGAAGGTGCCGCTGTTGAGCGTGCCCCGCTCCGGCTCGTGCGAGGCGATGCGCAGCACCTCGATCACGTCGTCCTCGTGCACGAACTGCAGCCGTGGGTCGTACCCGAACACGGTCGGCAGCACGGGCAGCGAGAAGTACGAGGCGAGGGGGGTGTCGGCGCTCGGTCCGAGGATGTTGGCGAACCGCAGCACGCACACGGCGA
Organism: Streptomyces sp. NPDC051738; assembly: GCF_044453205.1. NCBI lineage: Bacteria > Bacillati > Actinomycetota > Actinomycetes > Kitasatosporales > Streptomycetaceae > Streptomyces > Streptomyces sp. NPDC051738. Next base: position 208,755 of record NZ_JBITCM010000020.1, read on the forward strand.
CATCCGGCCGCCGCCGCGCGAAGCCCCGCACATAGCCCTCGACCTCGACCGCGTCCTTGGCGAAGCCACCGCTGGGCAGGGACTTGGGCGGGGTGGTCTCGGTGAAGACGGCCGGGTCGCGGGGCGCGGATCCGTACACGTTCGTACTGGACTTGACCACGAGCCGCTTGACGGTGGGGGACTTCTGGCAGGCGCCCAGCAGCTGCATCGTCCCGATGACGTTGGTTTCCTTGACCGTGGTCCGGCTGCCGCTGCCGAGCGCGGTTCCGGTCACATCCATGTGTACGACGGTGTCGGCGCCGCTCTCGGCCAGCACCCGCGCGATGGTGGGCTGCCGGATGTCGGCCTGGATGAAGTCGGCACCCCCCAGATGGTGCTCCGGCGGCACCGCGTCCACGGCGACCACCCGGTCCACCTGTGGGTCACGCTGGATCCGTCGTACGAACCGGCCCCCCAGTTGACGGGCCACTCCGGTCACGAGCACGACCTTGCCCAAAATTCAGCGCCTTCCTTCCAGCACTCGTCCCCTGCGTACCCTGCCGAGTTCCCCGTGTGCGGCCAACCTAGCGGGTCGGTGTTGCGCTGTGATGACCGCCCAATGCATGAAGTGACGAAAATTCCCTGCGTACGACCGGACGGATCAACCGGTTGTCCAGGCATACGCACAGAGTCCGGCCCTTCGCACACCGCCCGCGATACGCGTGTGGCCCCCCACCGGATGCGGTGGGGGGCCACAGACACGCCTTACGCCGCTTCCGCGGCGTCGCTCACTTCTTGTTGCGACGCTGAACGCGCGTGCGCTTGAGCAGCTTGCGGTGCTTCTTCTTGGCCATCCGCTTGCGCCGCTTCTTGATAACAGAGCCCACGACTACCCTCGCTCACTTCTCATCACTCGGTGTTTGGGCGCCATGGGCCCACACGACCTACGAGGGGCTAGCCTACCCGCCCGAGCGCTGAGGTCGTAATCGAGGCGGACGAGAGGGGAATCCCGCAAAGCCCTGAGGACCTTTGAGGGCCCCTGGGGAACCCTGAGAATCCCGGAGGATCCCCCCTCGCCCGTCGCCGTCAGGCCGTTTCCACCCCCACATAACTCTCGCGGAGGTACTCGTGAACCGCTTGCTCGGGGACGCGGAAGGACCGCCCCACCCGGATCGCGGGCAGATGACCACTGTGCACCAACCGGTACACGGTCATCTTCGACACTCGCATCACCGAGGCGACTTCCGCCACGGTAAGGAACTGAACCTCGTTCAGAGGCCTCTCGCCAGCTGCAGCCATGACACACCTGAACCTTCCGCACTCGACGGCCACCGGCTTCCCCTTCCGGTGACTCTTCGTCGCTGCGTGCTCACTCCCCAATGTAGGTGCCAGTGATGCGAGTGGGGAAGAGGTGCACCCATCGGCGGCCTACTGGGACAGACACGCTCGATTGAGTACGTAGCGGGTAAGCGGCCGGTAGTAATCAGACCGCACAGCGTCATCAAGTGGAACGACGACGGACACAGACCCCTCAGCCTCCCCCACAAAGAGCGCGGGGTCATTCGTATCGGCGAGACCAATGGCCTCAAACCCCAGCTGACCTGCCCCGCAGACCCACCCGTGGTCCCCGATCACCAGCTCCGGCAACGGCCCGCCGGCCTCGGCCGCGGCGGCCAGGGCGGTACGAACCGGGAGGGGCGAATGCGTGTGTGCGCCGGTCTCACGCCCGGTGCTCGGAGCGCCGGCTTCGCGCACCAACGCGACTCCTCGTACGTAGTCAAGGTTGTACGTGCGTAGGCCGAACCGGGTCGTTATGTCGACACGGCGACCATGCGCGGGGGTGAGTACGGCACACCCCGCCGCCGACAACGCGTCCGCCAAGGCGGCGTAGAACCCGAGCAGTCGATGCGGATGCCCGGTACCGATCAGCACGGGCACCCGGTGCTCGGCGGCCACCCCGATCCGCTCACCGAAGGCATCCAACCCACTCAACGTCCGCTCAGGATCGATCACATCAAGGCCGGAAACATGCGCCGGATCGGCCGAAACCCCACACTTGTCCGCCATCAACTCGACCAGATCCCGCAGCCCCCAACTCCACTCAGGATCAAGCCCGATGACCACTCGAGGATCCCGAGCAGCAAAAAGCCGATAACTCCTGAGACTCACCTCCCGAGAAGTAGCCACGACCCCAGCAAGCCGAGCAGCCAGGAGATGGGCACGAAGGGCTCCGGTACTCAACACGTGAGCGATGCTGACGGACGGGACGGCAAGGAGTCGGACGAACAACGAAACACCGCGCTGTTGGGCTAAGGAACCCACCCCCAATCCCCCACCCACCCACAGGGCGCGTCCTAGCGAACCGACGACAACCTCACGGCGCAGGCCCGCGCATTTCAGCCCGTCCGACGTTCGAGCCCGAGGCCCCACCGTCCCAATCCCCCACCCACCCGCAGGGGACGTCTTAGTGCAGCGAAGGCGACGCCTCGACGCCAGCCCACGCATTTCAGCCCGTCCAGCGTTCGAGCCCGGGGTCACACCGTCCAATCCCCCACCCACCCGCAGGGGACGTCGTGGTGGAGCAACGGCAACTTCTCAACGCCGGCCCAGGCACTTTCAGCCCGTCCGGCGTTTGAGGACGAGGCCCCTTAAGGGCCGATACGGGGGTCTGGGGGCGGCAGCCCCCAGAAAGGCCCCGGGGTCGAAGGGGCAGAGCCCCTGGAGGACGGGACGGGTAGGGGCGGCGGGGGCGAAAAACTCCACCCGCACCCCCCACCCACTCACGCCAACAACCCCCGCAACGGAAACACAGCCTTACGAGTAGCAAGCACAGCCTGATCCAACCGATCCGCAGGGTCGTACCCCGCCTCCCACTCCCCCCAAGACACAGGCCACCGCCCATCAGTCATCCGCACCGGCCCCAACTGCCGAGTCCGAGCAAAGACTTCCTGCCGCCACCCCTCCGGAATCACCGCCGAAGGCTCAATCGGCCGCCCCGCCACAATCCCCACCAGATGCGTCCACGACCGCGGCACGACCTCCACCACGGCGTATCCACCCCCACCCAGCGCGACCCACTTCCCCTCGGCGTACTCATGCGCCAGCTCATGACACGCCACCTGCACAGCCCGCTGCGCATCCAACGACACAGCCAGATGCGCCAGCGGATCCTCGAAGTGCGTATCGGCCCCATGCTGAGTCACCAACACCTGCGGCCGAAAATCAGCAATCACCTCCGGCACCACGGCATGAAACGCCCGCAACCACCCCGCATCCCCGGTCCCGGCCGGCAACGCCACATTCACGGCCGACCCCTCCGCGGCCCCCCCACCGGTCTCCTCCGGCCACCCGGTCTGCGGAAACAACGTACGAGGATGCTCGTGCAACGACACCGTCAGCACCCGCGGGTCCTCCCAGAACGCCGCCTGCACCCCATCCCCGTGATGCACATCGACGTCGATGTAGGCGACCCGCTCAGCCCCCAGCTCCAACAACCGCGCGACAGCCAGCGACGCATCGTTGTAGATGCAGAACCCCGACGCACCCCCCGGCATCGCATGGTGCAACCCACCCGCGAAGTTCACCGCATGCAGCGCATCCCCCCGCCACACGGCCTCCGCCGCCCCCACCGACTGCCCGGCGATGAGCGCCGACACCTCATGCATCCCCGAGAACGCCGGATCATCCAGCGTCCCGAGCCCATACGACTGATCGGCCGCCCGCGGATCCGCCGAAGCCGCCTTCACGGCCGCGATGTAGTCCTCCCGGTGCACCAACCGCAACGTCGACTCCCCGGCCGGCTGCGCCGCGACGACGTCCATGTCCTTGTCCAGCCCGAAGGCATCGACGAGTCTCCTGGTCAGCGCGAGCCGGACCGGGTCCATCGGATGGTCCCGGCCGAAGTCATAGCCCGTTACTGCCTCGTCCCACATCAGCTGTGCGCGGCCGCTCATGCCCGCCACCGTATCGGTCCGGTTGAGCGGCGAACGACCGGGCGTACACCAGCGTCACCAGCACCAACACCATCGGCACCAACATCGCCCCGCGATAGCTCCACGCATCGCCCAGCGCACCCACCAGAGGCGAACCGATCAAAAACCCCACGTAATTGAACACATTGAGCCGCGCGATGGCAGCGTCCGAACCCCGCGGGCCGTACTTGTCGGAAGCGAGCCGCCCAGCCGCCGCGAACGTCTGCGGCACCAGCACACACAACCCCAGCCCGAGCAACGTGAACCCCAGCATCCCGACCCACGCCCCCGGCGCCCCGGCCACCACCGCGAACCCGACGGCCGCCACCAGCGCCCCCATCCGCACCACCACGACAGCCCCGAACTTCCGCACCCCGAAGTCCCCGATGGCCCGCCCCAGCAACGTGGTGACCATATAGACGTTGTACGGCACGGTCGCGAGCTGCTCCGAACTCCCCAGCACATCCTGCAGATACTTCGCGCTCCAGTTGGAGACGGTCGAGTCCCCGATATACGCGAAGGTCATCACCAGACAGAACGGCAACAACACCTTGAACGCGACGGGCCCACCCGCCCCAGAGTCCCCCGCCTCACCACCGCCCCCACTCCCACCACCGTCGACGTACCACCGACTCCCCACCAGCACGGCCGGCAACAACACCACAACGACCGGCAGATACGACACGAACAGCGCCAGATCCCAGTGCGCCCCCACCCACGCCAGCGAGGCCCCCACGATCCCACCCAGGCTGAACGCCGCGTGAAAGCTGAGCATGATGCTGCGCCCGTACGACCGCTGCAGGCTCACCCCGAGCATGTTCATCGAGGCGTCGAGCACACCCACGGCCAGCCCGAACACGGCAAGCGCCAGCCCCAGCTCGACCATCCGCTCCCCCGCCCCGACCCCGAGCAGCGCCAGGAGCACCACGGGCTGGGACCACCGCAGCAGCCGGCTCGGCGGTATTCGCCGCACCAGCCGCTCGGTCGTCACACTCCCGACACCGGCCAGGATCGGTACGGCGGCGAGGAAGGCGGGCAACAACGCGTCGGAGACCCCGTACCGGTCCTGGATGGCCGGAATCCGCGTCACGAGCAGGGCAAAAGCAACACCCTGAGCAAAGAATCCGAACGCCAACGAGGCCCTACCGCGCCGCAGCACATCAGTCATGGCGGCGAGCGTAGGGCCCCGGACTACCCGTGGGTAGATCCAGCCAAAGATGAATTCCCCTCAGCTTTACGGCCACAGCCCTCAGGCGACAACGGCAACCCCAGCCCGCGCAGCAGCCTCAGCCGCCTTCACCTCAGCGATGAGCAGCCGCGCCATGGGCTTGGCGGCGACCGCCCGGCTGACCACGAAGGCCACCGCCATAGAACCGATCAGAATGACGGACCCGAGCCACACCATCGTGTCCACGGGCACCGTGTACGCACCGACGACCCGCACCACACACTCCACGAGCAGTACGACACCCCACACCACCGAGAACACCCGCTCAGCGCGCACAAACGCAACCGCCCCGGCAACGGACCCACCAACCAGCCGCTCCCACGCAGCCTCCCGGGCCGGGTCACCCTGCACCAGGAAGGGCTTGAACCCCGCGGTCAACATCGGCCGCCCCACCACCACCGACACCAGAACCGCGAGGCCGATCGCGCTGCTCACACCGCTGTCCTTGGCAAGCATGAGCCGCGGGTCCCCAGAGACGAAGCTGAGCAGCAGCGACACCACGTTCACGACGAGGATGAGCCCCGCAAACGCATTGACCCGCCGCTCCTTGACCACACACCACACCGTCCGCACAGCAGGCGCCACACTGCTCAGGCAAGCGCCGCGAAGGTGCTCGCCCCGAAGGCCTCCTTGAAGAGGTAGTACGACCCGACGGGCACTGCCACGTCCACAATCAGCGGCCCGAAGGTGTCCTGCTTGCGCGTCTTCTTACGCGTCTGCGTCGTCATGCCGTCAGCGTCTCGCCCGGCCGGGGTCCCGCAGTAGAAACGAACGTCCGGGGCTCGGCATGACAAATGTCAGACCAGCAGGCCGGCCAACTCCCCCATGTCCGAAAAGAGATGAGTGGCACGAGCGAGCCTGTCGACAGGCGTCATGGCGGCAAACCCGTAGACATCCATCCCGGCCGCAACAGCCGCCTGCACCCCCAGCGGACTGTCCTCGACGACGACACACCGCTCCGGCGCAACCCTCATCCGCTCGGCCGCGTACAGAAACAGATCAGGCGCCGGCTTCCCCCGCCCCACATCCTGGGAACTGAAGATCCGCCCGTCATCGAACCACCGGTCCAGCCCGGTCGTCCGATGCCCCACCCGGATCCGCTCATGACTCCCCGACGAGGCCACGCAGTACGGCACCCCGTCCCCGGCCAGCCTCTCCAACACATCCGCGGCCCCGTCCACCGCTTTCAACTCCCGCTCGAACGCCGCGAACACCCGCGCATGAAAGACATCATCGAAGTCCGCCGGCAGCCGCTGCCCGGTCCGCTCCTCGATCAGATCGTGGATCCGGTGCATCGCGGACCCCATGTAGTCCCGAATGGAGTCCTCGTACGACGTCGGATGCCCCAGCTCCGTCAGATACTCGGCCAGCAGCCGGTTGGAAATGGGCTCGCTGTCGACGAGCACACCGTCGTTGTCGAAGATGATGAGGTCATAGCGCATACCGCGAGCCTAAACGCAGAAAACCCCGCACCGAAACGGTGCGGGGTTTTCTCAAATTTTGTTCGGCGGCGTCCTACTCTCCCACAGGGTCCCCCCTGCAGTACCATCGGCGCTGTAAGGCTTAGCTTCCGGGTTCGGAATGTAACCGGGCG
>NZ_JBITCM010000021.1:0-195774 GCF_044453205.1 Streptomyces sp. NPDC051738
CCGCTTCGCTCTGCCTCCGGCAGCCGAATACTCGCTTCGCTCGTTTCGCGCGTCCCCGCGCGAATTGCCCGCCTCCGGCGGGGAGTTGGGAAATTTGGCCTCCGGCCATTTTCCCAACTTGCGTGCCTCCGGCACGAAAAGATGGCGAAAAGGGTTTGTGCCTCCGGCACAAAAGGAGGGTGCTGGTTTTGATTGTGGGTGTGGGGAGTTGGGGAACGGGTTGAGGGGGCGTCATGCGCCGTTTCCCGTGGTTGGGTTGAGGGGGAATCTCCGATTCCCTTGAACCCGGGAAGAATTGAATTGTATTCCGTGGAGAAAAGTAAACCACGGAATACCAGGGAGAGACAACGGGGCCCCTCCGGGGCCCCGTTGCTCTGTGAGGGGTGGAGGGTGGGGCCTGCCTCCGGCAGGACGGGCCGGGGGTGAGGGATGGGAGGAGAGGGGAGTACGGGGGCAGGGAGGGGGAGTTGAGGGCCGGGACGGTGGTCCTGGCCCCTCACGCCACCCCCAGCACGGGCCGACAGGCCCATACCCCCACCACACACCCACCACCAGCGCGGCGGCCTCCGGCCGACGCGCAGCAGCCACCCACCACCCACACCCATTCCTCCAACCAGCGTGGGAAAAGTGGCAGCAGAGGGGATGTCAGACCCCCAACCACGCACGATTGTTGGGATGACCAGGGGTGATGTGGAAGCCGGCCACCAGGCCCCGCTGACGCAGGACACCCGACACTTCGGCTCGACCGGAGCCTGTTCGGTTCCCGGATCACCCGGGCTGGCCACAGGTCGAGCTCGGGTCCGGCATCGCCGAGTCGATGCAGTTGCCGCGACCACGCTCGCGGCAACCCTGAGTGGGACGACACTGCCGTACAGGCCGAGGTGTCCGCGATTCTCGCCGAGACCGGAGTTGCCGCGCCGGACCCCGTCGGGAGTTCCCCGCTGTAAACCCCCATTCGCCGTCAGCGGAAGACGCAACACCCAGGCACGTTGACTAGTAGATCTCCTGGCATGTCAGGTCTTCCGCGTCGTCGAAACCGAGCAGCCAAGCAGAAGGTCCGCATCAATCGTCGCCCGCAGGACGAATTCACAGAGCATGTGGCACAAGCCGCTGCGGAACAAGCGGCCAGAGATCAGCGCCTGAATTTGAAGATAGCCGCATTCGTCGCACTTCTGTCGGCGCCCGCACTCATCATCAGTCTGTTCAGCCTCTATTTTCAGGTTCAAAATGACAACGAGGCAGGGAAAAAGGAAGCCGCACGCGTCAATTGGAGTGTGGAATGGAACGAGGATAAAACGAAGGCGACGGCGGTCGTAATCGAGAATCGAAGCCTCAATCCCGCGTCACTTACCACTCTAGTGCTTAAAGACGAGCGCGGCAGAGCCGTGCAGCACTACCTCTTCGACTACATCACTCCTTGCACGCGGGAGACTTACCGCCTCCCCCCCAACGCAATCGAAGCCATCAACGAATTCAACGAGCCAGGCCCGACGAGCTTGTACTTTGTGGATAGCCTCGGCAGAGTGTGGCGGAATGACGATTCCACAGTACAAGAAGTGAACGGTTTCCTGGACGATGAGGGAAAAGACATCATCAGCGAGTACGACATTAGATATGAGACGGAAGAATTGCAAGCCTGCGCCTGACCTGCAATGAGGGGGTGGAATGCCCATCCACTCGGGAATGGTTGAAGACCTCGCCGTCGGCACCCCCGTGCCTGTATCAGCAGGCCGAGGAGCGCCTGTTGGGCATCATCGCCCGCCAGCTCGCCGACGGCCTCGACGCTCCCGGGTGGATCGAGCGCAAGCTCGCCGCCGTACAGGCCGTACGCCGCGTGCCTCGCACTCGGCGACGCGGCGCTGGTGCTGAAGCCGCTTCACGGCTACGGCGGTCACCTGCCGCTCGACGAGCTTCGAAGGACGCCAAGAAGTTCGTGGGCTGGAAGACCGAAGAGATCCAGGTCCCCTTCACCGCCCAGGCGAAGACGCCGAGGCAATCCGCGAACTGGCGCGCGATCAAGAGGTGGTGGCGGCGCGGGTTACAGCGGGAGTTGTATGCCGAGTTCCTGCATGGCGCGGGACGGCGGGCCACCCTCGGAGCGCTCGGTCTTATAGCCCTTGACGCGGGGCTCGAGGGTGCGGGGGTCGACGGCTTCCGCGGGGGCGCTCTTGGCGTACAGGCCCTCGGGCTCGGTGTCGCGGTCGTGGGGCAACAGCCAGAAGACACGGCGGCGGAAGGTGCCCGAGGCGCGGGAGGGCTTGGCGTCGGGGCCGAGGATGGCGTAGCCGACCATGCGGCCGTCGCGGTGGTAGGGGGGCTTGCCCTTGCGGGTGGGCAGCCGGTCCAGGCTCTGGCGCACATAGTCGAGGGCGTCGATATCCTCCAGCCACACGAGTTCGGCTTCGTGGCTGATCTCTTCCGCGCTGATCAGGGAACTCATGCGCCGGCGTCCCTCTCCTCGTCGGTGAGCAGTCCGATGCCCGGGTAGTACTTGCGCTGGTTGGACACTTTCATCTCCTTGGGCGAGGCCAGTCCGACCAGTTCCCTGGTCCGGGAGGCGAACGCGCGGGAGGAGATGATCTGCGCGCCTTCATTCTGACACCAGGTGGTGTAGGCGGCGTAGAGCGCCGTCTGCTCGGCGCGCAGGTCGGGGCCCAGGCGGCAGCACTCCTCGTAGAACCGGCCGGTGTGGTCCTCGGTCTCGGCGTAGGCGGTCGTGGCGATGCGGACGCGTTCGGGGCCGGTGAGGTCGCGGTCGCCGCCTAGGTAGCGGCGGGCACCGTCGATGAGCCAGGCGAGAATGCCGGGGCCCTCTTCCATGACGAGGAGGTCGGCCAGGTTGTCGATCTTGCGGTCGTCGGGGACGACGCGTTCGAAGGGGATCAGTCGCATGCGGCGCCAGAACGCGAAGCCGCCGGTGCCGACTTCGGGCTTATGGTTGCCCAGCAGCCACAGTTTGTGGGTGGGTTCGAAGCTGAAGGGGTCCTGGCGCATGCGGCGGGCCTTGATGCGGTCGCCGCCGGTCAGCAGTTTCACCCGGGCTTCGTCGAACTTGTCGCCGGGCTTGATCTCCGAGTAGACGTAGACGCGCCGGCCGTGGAGTTCGGCGAGGTCAGTGGGGTGGCCTTCGAACGGCTTAGCCATCAGGAAGCCGGGCGGGGCCGCGTCCGCGTAGTCGCCGAGCAGCTTCATCATGACGTCCAGGAGGACGGACTTGCCGTTCTTGCCCGTTCCCCAGAGGAAGGGGAGGATCTGGGCTCCGACGTCCCCGGTGATCGAGTACCCGAGCAGCAGGTGCAGGTAGTCGATCATATTGAGGCCTTCGGCGTCGTCGCCGAAGGTGTCGGTCAAGAAGCGCAGCCAGCGGGGGACGGGCATCTGCTGCGGGCCGACGGTGGTTGAGCGGGAGTGGAAGTCCTTGTTGGGGTCGGGGGCTTTCAGCAGCCCGGTGCGCAGGTCGACGACCCCGCGAGGGGTGCACAGTGCGTAGGGGTCGGCGTCCAGGCGGTCTGCTTTGAGGACCATGCCGGGCGCGGACCTGGCCTGGGTGAGCATCGCGTTCATGCCGGAGGTCGACATGGCACGGGTGCGGTGCTTGTGCAGGGCGGTGGTGGTGAACAGGCCGCGGGGGTCGTGGGTGGCGATGGTCTCGGCAAGGTCGCCGGCCGCCCACAGGACGGTGTCGTCCTCGTCGATCTGCCAGCGGGTGGTGTCCCACCGGTACCAGCCGATGTTGGGTACGTGCCGGAAGTCGTTGGCGTAGAGCTTGACGAACAGCTTGGCGTTGCCGCGGTCGGTCAGGGTGTCCGGCAGGAGGCCGTGGGAGGTTGCTTGGCCGACGGGGCGTTCGGCGGTGGCCTGGGCCGGGAGCGGCGTGGCATGGCTCTGTGCGCGGATCTGGGCGGCGACGGCTTCGGGGTCGAACTCGAAGAGCGTCTCGTTGCTGGGGGACGTCACGGGCGCCTCCCCGTGGCGTGCAGGGGCTTTTCCAGGCCGGCGGCGAGACCGCTGCGGATGATCTGCTCGATGCGCAGTTCTTGGCCCGGACGGGCCGCAGCCGCGGTGTCCTTGAGTGCCTGCTCGGCTTCTTGCCGGGAGAGACGGCCGGCGGCGATGAGGCCGCCGAGGGTGTAGGCAGCTCGGTTGAGGGTGTCGGAGAAGCCCGCGCCGTGGGCAACGTGGCCGCAGGCCGCAACCGGTGCCAGGACCGAGGCGAGGGTGCGCTCGGTCTGGCTGCGGCCGCCACCGGCTGCGAGGACAGCCTGTTGGGCGCGCGGCGGGACGGGGCGTGGAGCGGGGATCGTGGGTGCGGGCAGGTGCCCGGTGCGGTCGAGTTCCTGGGCGAGCCATAGGGGGAGGGCCGCGGGCTCGCGGGCCTCGTCGACTGGGGTGTAGGTGCCGTGGTGGGTGGTGGTGCCGGGGGCGATGATGTAGCTGCCGTGGGCGCGGATGTCGACCTGCCAGGCAAGGGCCCGGCCGGGGCTGGATCCGGCGGAGGACTTCCACTGACGGTTGCCGGTAGCCCGGTACCAGACGTGCAGGCCGCCGGAGGGCGTGCGTACGCGCAGAGTGGTGGTGTCGTCGGCGGGGCTCTGCTGGCCGCGGAGGGCAGCGAGGACGGCGAGGGTGTGGAAACCGTTGGCGAGGCCGGCGAGGTTGACGTGGTCTCCGATGGGGATGCCGGGCAGGATCCGGTCACGCGCGGGAGGCTCGGCGTCATGAGCGTCGATGTCGATGACGACCAGGCCGGCCGGGCCGCAGGAGACGCCAATGCCGAACTCCGGGTGCTGCCCCCACCACTGCTGGATGCGGTCTTGGTTCAGGGTGGCTGCGTGGAAGCTGTGACACCAGCGGCCTGCGCGAAGGCAGGGGCAGTTGACCGCGGCGTGGGAGCTGCCACGGCACTCGCTGCAGTTCGCGGCTGGTGTCTTACGGCCCGGGGCGAGGGGATGCACGGGCCAGCCTCGGCGGGCGCACGCCTGCGCGAGGGCAAGGGACGGAGCGACTGAAGAAGCTCGGATGGCAGGGGCCCTTGAGTCGCTGCGGGAAAACTGCAGCTCAGCAGGCATCTGCACCCCCTATCAGCGACCGAAGCGACTCAACGACGGACACAGACTAGCGAACGGGGCCGGTGGGGTCGTGGAGCACATGCGGAACAACAGTGACGCCGTGTCGATGATGCGACCGGCGAGCGTGCGTCCAGCGACCGAGCGAGAGGCGCAGCGACTCAGGACCGCCCGGTCGCTTCTGGCGGACAACGGCAAACAGCCTGGTCAAGCCGGGTATGAGGCCTGAACAGCGACTGAAGCGACTGAAGCTCTCCGTATATGACGCACACGCACACTCTCTCTGGATCCCGTATATGCCAACTCCGAGTCGCTTGAGTCGCTATCCCTCCGCAGAGAACGTGTTGACCTGCAGTTTTCCCCGCTTGGTCAGCCAGCGACCGAAGGGTTGCCCGGTCGCTGGCTGTTCAGTCGCTGTGCCGTGTCGAGTACAGCGACCCAAGCGACTGAAGCGACCGAACCTCAGGCAATCGGGCTCGGCGAGAGCCGGAGCGCAGGGGTCGTTGTCACACCCCTCCGATTCACTGGCCAGCAACCCAGTGAAAGGGCAGGGATGTTGCACCTGGTGTACGAGGACCCTCGCGGTTGGCTGCGGCACTACATCAAGAAGCGATCGGTCCCCGACCGGGCCTGGAAGGGCACGGGTTTCGTCTATGTCCTCGCGATCACCGGCGCTGTGTCGTACGTGAAGGTGGGCTCCACCGCCGGGCCACGTGCCCGCTTCGAAGCCCTGCGCAGCGAGGCACACCGTGTCGGCTCAACCGTGTCCCGGGCCTGGCTCTCGCCTGCGCACCCGGACTACCAGACCAGCGAGTCCCACATCCTTGCAGCCTGCCGAGCGCTCTCTCCCTCATCTACGCCCCGCGGCGAATACTTCCCCGAGCTCGACTTCGTCACTGCCCGCCGCGAAGCTGTGAAGGCGGTTCTGGGGGTACGCGATCAGCCGCGGGTGTCCGTCACGACTCTCGCCGCCGGCCTACACGAACGGGTTTCCTCCGCCGTCCAACGGCGCCTGGCCCCGAGCGTCTACGACATCCATCGTCGGCGGCAGGCCTACTTTGCCCAGGGCAGTCGGCGATCGCGCTTCCAGCAGCGCAAGGCAAGCCCGCCGGAACGCCCCGGTACGAACCCCTTCCGCAAGGCCCTCGAGGAGCTTGCCCAGCCACGTGCCGCGGTCATCGATCTGTCGTCCCGCCGACAGATAGACGTCGATGAGGCAGCCCTGCGGAGCGCCTGGACGGATCACCGCCGCAGGCCTTCCATCTCGGTGTCCGGCAGTTCCCGGCTCGAATGATCAGATCGAAGGACAATCGGCCGCTGGCGGTCGTGCTGGTTGCGCCCTGCGTCTGGCCTCTGCACGGCCCTCCCCCGCCCGTGGGCCCGCTTCCGTACCCCGTTCCGGACGTCCACTGCATGCAAGCAACTAGACACGGTGCGTGGTACGTGAGGAAACTGGATCATGGCCTCCCAGGTATCTCACGATACGTCGGCCTCCGCGCTGGGCTATCTGTACCAGGCGAAGTGGGCGCTGTTGGAGTTGTTGCGCGGGTCGTCCGAACGCCCTGACGGAGCGATCAGCCTCGAGTTGCACGACGACGTGGCGTGGGAGGTGGCTGGGCGTCCTGTCGACCTGCTACAGACCAAGCTCCACCAACGATCGACCCGCACGCTGGGCGATCGGGATGACGATTTGTGGCGCACAATCCGGTCATGGATGGATACCCATGATCCCGGTGATGCAGAGGGGCCTTGGCTGACGCTCGTCACGACCCAACAGGCGCGCGACGGTTCGGCAGCTGCGGCGCTGCGCAGCGCGAACCGAGAGCCTGGCGTGGCTCTGCGACGGCTCGAGACAGCCGCGGCCGAGTCGAAGTCGAAGGAGACCGCTGAGGCTCGGGCCCGCTTTCTGGCCCTGTCAGCCGGTGAGCGCGCGACGTTCGTGGAACGCATGCGCGTCATCGACAGCACGCTCGGCATCGACGACCTCGATGGGGCCGTGCGGAAGCGGCTGCTGTTCACACTCCCGTCTGGCGACGGTCCGCAGGCAGCGTTCATGGAGCAGTTGTGGGCGTGGTGGTACGACCAGGTCGTCGAGATGCTGCAGAAGCGCCGGACGAGCGTCTCCGTGGGGACGGTGCATCGGCGGGTGGAGCAGATCCGGGACGACTACGCCGCCGACCGGCTCCCCACCCTGGTGGAGCGGAGCGACTGGCAGGCCGCCCAGCGGGAGGGCGTGGACTACAGCGAGCGGTACTTCGTCCATCAGCTGCGGTGGGTCAACCTCGGCCGGCCCGAGCCGGAGAAGGCGATGATGGACTACTACCGGGCCTACAACCAGGCAGTGGCCTGGGCTGACAACGACCTGATCGGCCTGGACGAACTGCAGCGTTACCAGGGCGACTTGGTTGACGAGTGGGAGCGGCTCTTTGCCCGCATGGTCCGACGGCTGCCGGCGGATGCGAGTGAGCAGGACCGGCGGGACGCGGGAGAAGAGCTGCTGTGGCAGGTGCTGGACAGCGTCACGGTCAGGATCCGGCACCAGTACGACCAGGTCTTCTTTCACCGTGGCCAGCACCACTGCCTGGCGGATGAAGCCCGCGTGGGATGGCATCCCAAGTTCCTGCAGCGGGTCCAGGCACTGACCGTCGGGGCCGTACATGCCTAGCCACTCACAGCAGCCGCAGGCCTTCGCCGCGTTCCTGAATCCGGCGCTGGTGGGTGCGGTGCAGGCCGTGATGGCCCAGGAGTACGAGCTCAAGCGAGGGCGGGCGATGGTCTGGCCCTTGGCGATGGTCCTTCCCGTGCTGGTGCTGCACCGCTCCACACGTGAAGCGCTGCCGTCCAGTATCAGGACGCACCTGCCGACGTGGGCCGGGCGCAATCCCGCCCTCCTCACGGGATTTGGAGCCCAGGTCGACTCGACGCTGCCCGTGCTCCGCGAAGGGCTGCGGTTCGCTCTGCGCCACGGCCTGATCCAGATGGAGGCCGGGGCCGTGTACGCCGTGCCCTTCTCCACACGACGTGCCGAAGGAGAACTGCAGGAGCTGTTGAAGGCGGCTCGTCTGGTGGGAAAGTGGGCGGCGACCGTAGATCAGCCTTCTACCCTCTTGGCGCTACTGGGCGTGAGAGTCTGATCACCGTGCAGCTTCGGTCTCTGATCCTTTACAGCAAGAGCGGCAAGGTCCGCGAGCTGAGGTTCCGCCTCGGCGAGCTCAACATCATCACGGGCAGTTCACGGACCGGGAAAAGCATCGTCCTGGACATCGTCGACTTCTGCCTGGGCCGCGACGATGCCCCCGTCTCGGTCGGCCCGATCACCCGGACCGTCGAATGGGTGGCCGTGCTGCTCCAGTTGCCCGACACTCGGGCGTTCGTGGCACGCCGGCTTCCCGCCAAGGGCAAGAAGTCCATCTCCACAGCGATGCTCGAGTTCGGCTCCACCCTGCAGCCGCTGTCCTACGAGGGGCTCGCGAACAATTGCGACTCCGATGAACTGCGCCAGCAGCTCGGGCGGAGGATCGGCCTGGGCGACGTCCGCAGCGAACCCCAGCCTGGGAGCCTGCAGGCGCCCTTCGCAGTCCACCTGGGGCATGCGGTGCCGTTGTGTCTTCAGAACCAGGACGAGATCATCACCCGCAGCATCCTGTTCCATCGGCAGGGCGAGCGCGATGGTGGAGCACGGCTGACCTCAACCCTGCCGTACTTCCTGGGCGCCGTCGGCGAGGACCAGGCGCAAAAGCAGCACGAGCTGACGGCCGCCCGGCGCCTGTTGCGACGCCGGCAGCAGGACCTGCAGGTGGCCGAGACCGCCGATGGCAGGCCCTTGAGGCTGGTGTGCCTGCGGTGATGGTTGTAGTGGTGCAGCCACGCAGGGAACGCGTCGCGGCGTTCCTGCTCGCTGAGATACGGCCTGGCGTAGGCCCATTCGTCGAGGAGGGTGCGGTTGAAGCGTTCGACCTTGCCGTTGGTCTGTGGGCGGTAGGGCCGGGTGCGCTTGTGGGTGATTCCCGCGGCGTCGAGAGTGTCGGCCCAGGCGCGTGAGCGATAACAGGAGCCGTTGTCGGTCAGGACACGCTGGACGGTGATCCCGGCCTGGCTGAAGAACTTCTGCGCCCGTATCCAGAACGCGGCAGCGGTCTCCTTCCTCTCGTCGGTGAGGATCTCGCTGTAGGCCAGGCGTGAATGGTCATCAACGGCATTATGGAGATAGCTGTAGCCCCCGCCGATACGGTTCTTGCGGCCTGCTTGACGACCCCAGATCTGATGGCCCCCGCCATTGGGGATATTGCCGAGCTTCTTGATGTCGACATGTACCAGATCGCCCGGTGCGGCGTGTTCGTAGCGGCGGATGACGCGTCCTGTGGCGCGGTCGAGGTAGGACAGGCGGCTGATGCGGTATCGGCTCAGTACGCGATGCACGGTGGAGGGGTTAAGGGTGAGCAGGTGGGCGATGCGTGCTGGACCCCAGCGGCGCAAGACGCGGACCTTTATGATGCGCCGCTCAGTTCGGGTTGGTGTGCGCAGCGGGCTGAGGTGCGGGCGGCTGGAGCGATCCGTCATGCCGGCGGAACCCTGTTGGCGGTAGCGGTCCGCCCACCGTTTCGCCGTAGTGGGAGAGACCTGGAAGCGTTCGGCTGCGCGCCTAAGCGGCCATCCGTCCTCGACGATGCACTCGGCCAAGCGTAGGCGGCCGGTCTCGGTCAAGGGCGCGTTGCGGTGAACCATGCGGCACTTTCTGACGTTGCGTAAGACGACGGTCGGGGGCACGAGTCGTTTCTCGTGCCCCCGACCGTGGCTCAGGGAGCGGGTAAACGGTGTCGGGAAGCTGCAGCAGCTCTCCGACAGGTTGTTGTCTCGATCGTGCCTAGCGCGGGGGTAGTTCGCAGGAGTCGGTCGGACTGCACATCGCCGCACCGTCGACGCTGTTAGGGCTATCGGTCCAGGCCCGCTCCAGCGCCCGGGTGAAGGCATCGACGGACTGGCCGCCGGAGATGACGGTGTGTCCGTCGATGAGGAAGAAGGGGACACCCGGCACATCGAGTTCGGCGGCACGTTGTTCGTCGGCGCGGACCGCGGCGGCGTAGGCGGACGGGTCATCGAGCACCCGCTGGACGTCTTGGGCCTCCAGCCCCGTCTCGATGGCAAGCTCGATCAGGGGGCTGGTGGTGAACAGATTGCGGGCCTCGGCGAAGTTGGCGCGGAAGGCGGCGGCGACCAGCTGGTGCTGGAGACCGTACTCGCGGGCCAGATGGATCAGGCGGTGGAGGTCGAAGGTGCTGCCGACGTGCCGGTCGGTGCGGTAATCGAGCCCTTCGGCGTGGGCCAGCTCGGCAACCTGCCGGTCCATGCTGGGTCCGCGGGACCCGAACCTGTCGAGCAGCATGTGCCCAACGGGCTCGACACGCGCCTTGTCGCGTCCCGGCTCCAGCTCGAAGGAGCGGTAGAGCACCTCGACTTGGTTACGGTGGGCGAATGCGGCCAGGGCACGATCGAAGCGTGCCTTACCGATGTAGCACCAGGGGCAGATGATGTCCGCCCATATCTCTACGCGCATACGGCAACGTCCTTGGAGTTGATCAGGAGGGGGCCAGGACAGCGACTGTCGGCCCAAGGGCGTGTGTAGTGGCCGGGTGCCGCCTCGGCCGGCGAGGCGACACCCGGCGGTGAGGGCGAGCGTCAGGGGGTCATGGCCGCGTGGACGCTGGCTGAGTCGACGATCTGCTCGAAGCGCACGATGCGCCCGCCGCGCACGATGAAGCAGTGGGCAACCCGCACGCTCATCGACTTGCCCGTGGCCCTGTGCGTGGCGCTGTACCGTCCCAGGACGACGACGCGCTCACCGTCAACGACGTAGGTGTCGTCGTGGGTGACCCAGCCGTCCCAGGCCGCGGCCAGCTGTTCGAAGACACCCTTGATCACACCGTCCGGGGTGCGGTAGGTGCCGGCCAGCGGGAATCCCGCCGCCTCGATCCACTCCACGTCGTCCGCGACCGCCGTGCGCCACATCTGAAGATCACCGGTGGCTGAGGCCAGGTACTGGCGGCGCACCACGTCCACAGGCGCAGTGGCGGCCAGATCGTGTGCGGGCATCAGAACATGCCGTTGGGGTTGGCCGCGGTCTCCGGAACGTCCTGGATGACGTCCCAGTGCTCGACGACTTTGCCGTTCTCCAGCCGGAAGAAGTCGGCCAGGGCACGGCCCGGCTTGCCGGGCTCCAGGATGAGGTGGGAGTGCGTGACGACCATGTCGCCCTCGGCCAGGACCCGCTTGATGTCCAGCTGCAACTGCGGGTACTCGCCGCGCAGCCAGGTCACGAATCCGGTGAAGGCTTCCGGGCCGTCGGCAGCATCGGGGTTGTGCTGTATGTAGCGGTCGCCGAAGTGGTCCGCGATAGCCTTCTCGGGGTTGCCGCCGAAGGCAGTCTGGTAGTAGTCGACGACGATCTGCTTGTTGCGCTCAAGCTGCGACATGAGTCATTCCGTTCGGGGTGGGTGGCTCCCGGGAACGAAGACTCTGAAGGAGGTCGAAGTACCGGGAACCAGGATTTCTCAACTGGTGCCCTCGCGTCATGAAAAGGGCGGCCTGGGCGGCACGCCGACGCTGGTACTACTTTCTCTTGCCGTCCCGCAGGCGGGACGTACGCCAGGATCTGCCGCTATCCAGCGGTGATCTCCTGTCGCACATTCAACATAACCCGCAGAATCGACCCACGCAAACCGCGAAAGAATCCACCCAAAAGGCACAAAAGTCCCCTTGCGTGCTCCTTGCCCGACATGCTGCAAGAGCAGCAATGCCTCGATCACGCCTGTCATCCCAGATCGCAACCAGACTCACGGCAAGACAGCATCCAACTCTGTCCCCAACCTCTCGGAGTAGTACAGCTAGAGGACGTTGGTCGGCCGGCACCGCCTCCCAGCCCGCCGGCATCGCCCGGTCTCACACCGCGCGGACGAGGCTGAACACGCCGTCGCAGGCGGGACCCGCTGGAGGACATGGTCGGCATAACGGCGTCGACGTGAGAGGTGCCATGGTTGGCGTAGGACAGCGGGCCCCAGCCGCGGCCACGGCCAGGACCCGCCCCGCGTAGGGCGGGTCGGCTGTCCCGGCTCAGTTCGCAGGAGCCGGGGCGCCCGTCAGCACCTCGGGATCACGAAGTCCCTGATGCTCCGGACCACCCAGTACGCGGCGGCCGAGACCGGACCCAACCACAACCGCACGGGCCGCGCGGTTCGGGCCCTCCTCGGCCTGGTGCGCTCGCCCACAGACATCTCCCTCCTCCCGGCCGGCCCCATGCCGGACCCGGGCGCCCAGGGCCCAACAGCAGGACAGGAGAAAGGTGTTGCCTCCGAAGGGCGAGCGAGGACAACGCTAAGTGCGGTTCGGTCACCGGAGAACAGCGAAACGTGTTGCTCTGTGTTGCTCATCTTTTCGGTGGCCGCGTCGTCCCTGTTCTCAGCTCGGCCATCATGGAGACCGGCACGGACTCCTACCGCCTCGCCCAGACCGGGCTACCGACGAAATGGGCCGCCCCAGGTGACGAAACGCAGTTGGTTCGGCGGGCCTCATCGGTGCTGAGTGCGTTCACGTCGGCGCCGACGCTCAGGGGCGGGAACGTGGGCACCCCCGCGCGGGAAGCTACGTACCGGCTGGTCAATGAACTCCGTCCGGTGCCCGTTGGTACGCGGGCGCTGGCCGGTGTGCCGTCCGGGCGCTCCGACCCCGCCGTCAGGATCACATGCCATCCCGGTACCGGGGCGGCTACACGCACACGACGGCTCCGGGGCGCTTTATGGCCACATATACCAGACCTGCGACTCACCGCCGGAACAGATGGCCAGGTTGACCCGGTCGTTTGTCTGCCGCCCCAGACAGTTGAATGGGTAGTAGTCGTTGTTGATCGCCAGATTCGGTCCCGCCACGTGCCAGAAGGCCGCCGGGTCGGACGCGTTGCATGCACGCATCACCGGCCCCCCGCTGCGCACCGTCAGACACAAGCCGCTCGCCCTCTGTCGCAGCGCCGTTTTCGGGACGTCCGGGTCGAAGTACCACGTCTGGTAGGTGCTGCCGTTGCAGCCGGTGACGTATACGCCCCAGTCCGCCCGGTAGTCCAGGCACGCCTTGGGGCCCGCGTAAACGCCCCACGATCCCGCCACCGCCGTAGCGTTCGCCGGTGTGCAGCTCAACGCCCACACGAATCCGGACGCCACCACAGCCGACAGCCACCTCGAAATCACAGCGAATCCCGCCCCTCTGTCTACACAGTCGGGCGGTCAGCATAGATCGCCCCGACCCGCCGAGTAGGTGGGAACTGGCGAACTGCACTTCACGCATATGCACATCAGAAGAAGTCGAGCGGCTGGCGTCGACGGCGGCGCCTGCGCGTGGCCGGTTGCGGGCCCACCCGGTCAAGTCGGGCTACCGACGAAATGGGCCGCCCCAGGTGACGAAACGCAGTCGGTTCGGCGGGCCCCATCGGTGCTGAGTGCGTTCACGTCGGCGCCGACGCTCAGGGGCGGGAACGTGGGCACCCCCGCGCGGGAAGCCAGCTCGACGGAAGCCACGTACCGCCTGGTCAACGAATTCCGTCGGTTGCCCAGACCAAAGCCCGAGCGGGACAAGCTGCCGGTCGGCAACCTCAGATCGGCTGAACGCTTTCGTCGAGCCTGTCGGTTGATGTGAGCCCTTCGACAAACGACTTGAAGTCTGGAGCGAGGACGAGATCGCTCTCCGCATCGGCGTCGAACCACGTGACCGACGGCTCGCCTTGCCGGCCGCAGTTCCGGTAATCGAGCGCCACCCAGTAGTGGCCGTCGCCGGAGAGAAGGACAATCGGCGCCGGAAGGTCCCACTCCTCAACCAGATATGGCGTGTCCAGAAGCGATGTGATCCGCTCGCGTCGGCCGATCCCCATCAAGTCGCCGAACGGCACGTGGTCCTCGCTCCACGATGTCGGCATCCGGGTGGGAAACACGTTCCAGCGCTCCGCCACCCCACCGCCGTTCCGCACCCGCAAAAGCGTCAGAAGCGAAGCAGGAAGCGAGACGCCGAGCAGGCGTTCGGCGTCTTGAACCATCTCTTCCGTCAGCGGCGGCTGGACTCCGTAGTCGTCGTTCCAGAACGATGCCCTGACCTCATCGAAGCGCGTCACGATCAGCATCGTATGGCTCGGGACCTGACGCGCAGAGAAGGCCACCGAACATCCGAGCGACATTAAAACTCGGCGACATCGATCAAGCCGCATGGCTCCGACTGACATCGCGACTCAGCGACAAACGACATCCCCGACAACCCTCACAGCCACGGGACCAAGGAAGGAATCGTCGTGCTCAGCCAAGTAGCGCCGCTGGGTTTCGGCGCCGTGATTGGTGGTGGCGCCAACGCTGCTCTCGCCGCTCTGCACGTGTGGGCCGCTCGTCGCGCATTTGGCCCACCCCCGACGTCGTGGCCATCCCCAACGTGCGGTACGCCGTTCACGTCCGAGGCCTCGCTCGGCTGACCCCCTGGTGCGCTTGAAACGCGTCGTGGCCGACTCCGATGGCGGAGCCAGCCACGACGCCGAACGCGCTGGCGCCTCCGGCGCCGGAGGCGGGCGCCGTATTCGGACGGCTCCAGCCTGCCGTAACAGATCTGAACGACCGGTGCTGACGTGCCGGGCGTGAATCGCTCGCGAGCCCTACGGTCGGTGGTGTTCCCGCCAGGCGCGGCACAGTGCGTTGAACTCCTCCTGACGTGCGGCAAGAAGGTCCTGAGGCCGTTGCCGGTGGCAGTCCAGGATGTGCACGCCGGCCCGGAAGGGTTCGAAGCCGATCCGCTCCCGCCGGTCCATGACGAGCAGGTCGCCGACGGGGTGCGCGAGGGCGGCCTCGAAGGCCGGCTCCCATCGGCCGTCAGCGACGTCCAGCACCACCTCGCCGATGCGGGAGACGTCCCCGGTGTAGGAGTCCATCGCCTCGAATGGATGGTCCGGCCCGAACATCCGCACCCGCACGAACGACATGCTGCCCACCGTGACGTCCTGCACCGCGTCCAGCGACTCCTGGTCCATGTCGCTATAGGCGGCCAGGTCCTCCGCCAGGACGTCCGCGTCGATCCGGGCGGACACCGTCCACACCTCCAGCGTGTTCTCGAACTCGTACGCCTGGACGGGGTGTTCGTGGTGGTATACGAGGCTGATCAACGACGGATCGGCGGGCAGCTGGGCAATCTGGGGAGCCAACAGGGTCACCGTGCCAGCGTAGTTCTGTCTGGCGGGCACGTGCCGGGGAACAGCGCGCTCTCACCCTTCGGCGAGGCCCACGTCCAGCACTCGACGTTGAAGCACGGCGTCGGATCCCGTTTGCACATGCGTCTCACATCTTGACGCAGGTCGCGAATCGGACAGACGGTAAGTCTCGCGCCTTGCTCCACGGGAAGGGGACCGTATGTCCTTCACCTGGCGATACCTCGTACGCCCCGACGGCGACTTCTGCCGCATCGGCAACCTCGACGGCCGTCTAGACGACGTCAGCGACGAGGAGCTGGCCCGCCTGCACTCGTCCGATCGCGAGGAGGCCCAGCCGGCCCGGCCCTGTTCACGCTGTGGAGGCGACCTCCTCCTGCACTGGCACGGGCCCCTCATGACCGGTGTGTGGATGGAGCTCTGCCCGGCCTGCGACGCGCACCGCCCCGCGGCCCGTGCCTTCATCCGCTGGTACCGCGACGCCGACCGCGATCCGAAGGCACTCCCCCAGCTGTTCGAGGACTGGGAGACCGAGACCATGCACGCCCACGGCTGGGCCCGCGCTGCCCAGCCCGCACCGCCTTCCAGTCCACCGGCCCCATCAGGCCTCACTCCGCGCGGACGGGGCTGAATGCGCCGTCGTCGACGCCCCGAGACCTGCCGCAGGACAACGGCGGCATAGCACCGCCTGTTCAGTCGGGAGGCATCGCTCCGGGCAGCTGTCCGGCAAAGCCCAGCCACTGCTCGATGGTCCACACGGCGACACTGGAGCGGTCGGTGGACATCCGCAGCCACACCTCTTCTCCACCGGGCATGAGCGCCACCTCCAAGTGCGGCTCGTCCCACGTCCCGAGCGGGTACATCCACTCGATGCCGTCGGGCCAGGCACGCATCGCCACCGTGCGCACGCTCAGCGCCGCGGCCATGGCGTCAAGGACCGCGCGAGGTATCCGAACCTCCGCCGGCTCACGGTTGAACGCTTCCACCAGCCCTCCGTTCCTGAGGCGAGACATCCAGCTCGCCGCGCACCACAGCCTGCCAAACCAGAGGTCACGACCGGGACGAGTGAGGAGCTCCTGCGTCAGCGCGAGAGATCCTTCCCAGGCTTCCTCTGCGATGGACTGGGCGAGCGCCTTTAAACGCTGCCAGCCTCCTTCTGCGGATCGAATGAGACGCCGCGCGACCCCGGTCGTCGGCAAGGCAGTCCGTCAGTCAGGGCGCTGGTGACGTCTGCGTGAGTCCGTCGCCGTTGGCACCTGGTGCAGGCACTGCCGGAAGGTTGTCTGGAGGGGGCGGCGCCGGCAGCGGTTCGAGGCCCTTTTCGGCTCGCAGGAACTCGGCGTCCGCCCGGCGCAGTTCGGCCTGGGCGCGGATGATTGCTGCCTGGCCTTCCTTCTCCGCGCGGATGACGTCCGCGTCTCCTGCCCTCTCGTCCCTGGCTTGGGCTCCCCAGGCCCGGACGATGTGCGGGATCACCAGGATCGCAGCAGTGATCAGAGCGGGGATACCGATTGCAGTACTTACGATGGCCGGCGTGTCGGCGGGGCCAAGGCCCACCGGGGAGTCGAGAGAGGTAAGCACGTCTCTGAGCCCGAACAGGGAAAGGCCAAGGAAGGTGCACAGCAGGTAGACCTCCCAGTCGCGGAGACGCTGCGCCAGCCTGCCTTTTGTTCGCTCTGCAAGGGGCGTGCCGACGCCTTTGCGCTCGGCAAGTTTGGCCTCGTTCTCCCACTTTTTGACGAGCTCAGAGGCCCATCTGCGCTCGTATGCGGTCGGTTGCCGGGCTCGAAAGGTCACAACCCCCAGGACCAGCCAGGTGTACAGCACTACTGAAGGCGTCCAGCTCCAGATGGGATCGGCATAGGCGTCCCACCCGAACCCCGAGAGGATCACGATTGCTGTAAACCGAATCTGGCTGGTCCCCCGACGAACCACGGCGAGTGCGTAGTCGTACGTAGTTGGTTCCCCGTTGTGCATGCCATCAGGGTGGCGGAGGAGCGCCGTTATCGGCAGGGGTACGGCGGTTTTGCCGCCAGACCTTCTGAAACACCGTAGACAACGCCCGTATGCAGCACATTCTCGGGACCGGCTCGTGGCGTTGATGTGGTCGAGCCGCCTGACTGGAGAAAGCCTGTGAGCGCGATCGATCCTGCCTCAGCCATTCGCCCCGGCTGGTGGACCGACGACACGTATCTGCACCTCGCCGCCCTTGAGGATGGTGCACTGCCTGGCCGCGGACTGCTGGAGTCGGAGCAGAACCACCCCACCCTGCCCGTGCTCGAGAGCCTGATCAGGGCTGTGTGGTGGCTGGGGAAGACCGGTGGAGGTGAGGAGCGCGCCGAGACGTCTGCGGAGGCGCTGCGCGTGGTAGAGCACCATGCTGTCGCCGCTGCGCGCGCAGCACGCCGAAGCCTCAGCTTCCTTATCGACCGCACCATGGATGACGAAGAAGCCGAGTTCGAGCGTTCGTGTGAGCGCGATGAGAACTACGGGACGCCCCCAGCTCGTCTGACCGATGCCACTTTCACCGTGCGTCTTCCTGGCTTCTCGGGCGACACAGTCTCCGGACGCATCCATGTGAGCGGCGAAGGGATGCTGACAGTGCAGGGCTGCGGCCCCCTCGCGGACCTCGACCTGCTCGGGCGGCTCGGTGCCCGCGAGGTGATCGATGCGATCGAACATCTGGTCACCCGACAAGCCGAACGTCCCTTGCCCGGTCCGACGAGTACAGCTCCCGCCGACTCCTAGCCGGAACAGGAGGCGTGCAGCTCAGCGTGCTGTTACCTGAGTTCGACGGAGTATGAGGCGCCGGGAAACTCCCATCCGTCGGTGCCTTCGCCGATGTCCGCCACGATGATGTCGTCGATGAAGTGGTCTTCGAACTCGTCGTCGGTGAGCTCGCCAGCCAGCCAGAGTTCCTCGATCTCGGCCCAGTCGCCCCGGCTGCCGTCGATACGCAGGGGCGCAGCCCGGCGGTTGCCGCGCTCGCGCTCGTCGTCGCCCGTCTTGACGACGCCGCTGATCTCGAACTGGCCTCTCTTGACGTGGTCGGGGATCGGATCGGCGGGGACGACGGCGGCGTTCTCGTAGGCGGTGTGGATGATGTCGATGTAGCTGCGGCGGATGTTGTATTCGGGATCGGACAGCCAGTTGATCAGGGTCTTGGTGGTCACGTGGAGGCCGACGTCCTCTAGGGCCTGGTAGCCGCGTTGGGTCGCGGTGAGGTGGTTGAGCTGGGCGTGCCAGTGCTTGGCGGTGTATGACGACAGCCGGTGGCGGGGGGTGACTTGGGAGCGCAGGAGGTCGTTGAGGGCGGCGCCCAGGGAGCGGCCGCGGCCGGTGGGGCCGGCCATCAGTCGTCACCTTCGGGGATGATCTCGCCGGGCTGGATGAACTTGGCCTTCACTTCGCCGAAGCCGGTCCCGATCCGGTACGTGGAGGGCGGGGTGCCGTCGGGCGTCCAGAAGACGGCCGCGTCGACGTTGCGCAGGGCGATGAGCGTGTGGCCTTCTTGGACCGCTTTGAAGGCCACGGTCCAGTGGCGGACGGAGGCTTCGGCGACCATGCTCATGCGCCAGTCCGGCCGCCAGAATGGAGACTTCTGTTCCTGGCGCTTGGGCCACAGCAGGCGTAGTGCGATGGACAGCCGGGTTTTGTACGCCTTGTAGGGCTCGCCGCCGGCCTGGACGAGGTCGATACGTGCCTGGCGGGCCGCGGCGTAGAAGGGCTTGAACAGGGACTCGTTGGCCTTGCCAGTCCAGGAGTCGTAGATGGTCGGCATCGCGGCGAGGTGGCCTTCGCGGACGAGCCTCTCCAGCTGCTTGATGTGCGGGGTGGTGACCCACACGCGGCCCTGCTCATCAGGCCGGTCAACGATGCGTCCCAGCGGGTGCGGCATGTCGGTACGGGTCCACTGTGGGATGTCGATGAGGTAGATGCCAGCGCTGGCCTTGTCGAACGCGGCAAGGGGGCCGGTGTGCAGCAGCTTGTTCGGGGCCAGGGGCACGGCCGAACACGCGGACGGGTAGCTGCCGTTGCGGTCGATCAGGCACAGCACCCCGTCGCCGAACGAGTCGGGCACATCGAGCTGATCCCGCCGAACCCGCTTCCCGTTCTCCCGGATGAAGGGCACCCGCGTACTGGTGACGTCGGGGTGGACCCAGCGCGGTTCGCCGTCCATGTGCTCACTGATCAGCGGCCACGGACCGCTCTCCCGATCCTCGATGCGGATGACCCTGATCGGGTGCATCTTCGAGCGGCCGACCGCGTCCTTGAGGAGCTTCAGCGCGGGGAAGGGCGCGCCTTCGGGCTCGTCCTCCTCGTCTCCCGGCTGCAGTTCCACGTCTGCTTCCGCGTCGTCTTCGTCGTCTGGGACATGTCCGCTGCCCGCGGCGGGCCCGGTAGCGGCGGGCAGCCCGGGGGCGCCGGCGGACACGGCGGTGTTGTAGGCGTTCAGCGCGGCGGCGAGACGGCGCCCCTCGGCGTCGTTAGGCAGTTGGGGCGCCGCAGCCGTCTCGGCCAGGGCTGGCCCGAGTTCGGCAAGGGCTGCCTCGTCACCCTTGACCAGCGCGGTGCGCAGCGCGGCCAGCACGTGAGTGACGGAAGCCGGCAGTCCCTGCCGGGCACCGGACGTGTAGGGCAGCGCCGCTTCGGCCAACTCCCGCTCCAGGGCGCTGCCCAGACTCTGCGCAGGTTCGTTTCCGCTCGTACGGCCGACGGGGGCGCCACCGGCGTCGAGGAAGCGGGCGTGCAGTAGATCGGGGCTCAGGTACGCCGAGCCGATCGCGCCGAAGTCGCGCTCCGCGACCGTTGCCTGGACCTTGGCAGGGTCCTCAGTCGGCGTGAGCGTCACCAGGACGTCGGCGTCCAGGAGACCCAGGAGCGTGGGATCGTCGCTGTCCACGATGGCGAGCACCGGCACGCGCAGGGTCCGTGCGAGGGAGGCCAGGACCTGGGAGGCGTCCGGGAGACGGTCACCCGACAGAGGCAGGCGTGCGTTGCGGGCGGCCTGGAGCCGGTCCACGACCACGAGGGCCAGGTTCTCGACGTACGGGGCCGTCTCCGCGATCGCTTCGGCGGTCAGATCACTGCCGTCGTCGATCAGCAGAGGGGCCTGGACCAACTCCTGGGCCACTTGCTGCTCGTGCTCGGTGAGGCGGCCCTGCTTCAGACGCGGGTAGTCGCCACCAGTCTCTGCGGAGATGATGCGCCGCATGATGTCGGCCTGGTTCGGCCCGGACGCCGCGTACAGGACCTTGTGACCGTCAACGAGCGCGGTCTGCCGTGCGGCAGCCAGCCCCAACAGGCTCCCGCCCACGTTCGGGGCGGCCGCCACCAGCGTGAGCCGGCCGGACGGCAAGCCGCCCGTCGCCGCGTCCAGCCCGCGCAGTCCGAACGCGGGGCCGGCGGCTGGGGCGGAGGTGAGTACGGCGCCGATCGCGTCGCCGAGCGTGGCGAGCCTGCGCGGCGAGCTGCCGCGGTCCGGATTGTTGGAGCTGTTCACCGCATCTCCTACAGGCACCGCACTCGTGGCCGCGGCGGGGTCGGATGAGGGGGTACCGGAGGCTGCGTCCTTAGGCAGCAGTACCGCGACCGGTGTGGTGTTCCGCAGGAGCAACTGCGGCTGGCCTTGAGCAGCCAGGGTGATGAGTTCGCCGAACTTCGCTTGCGCAGCGCTCAGCGTGTGAGACGGCAACACCTCGGTCTTGCCGGCCGCCGGAAGCCGGTCGAGCGGTGCCAGCAGAGCACGCACCCTGTGCTTGGTGATCAGCGTTGTACGCCCGTCTTCCTCAGCGTGTTTCACCAGGGCATACAGATCGTTCCGTGCCTCGGTCGCATTCACCGCAGCTTCACCGTGCTCCGACTGACTCACTCACCCTCCCCACCTAGAACCTCACACCACCATATCGGCTATCCACTCAGTTTCTGACTAAGTCCACACAGTTCACTCCATGAGTCACTCATCTGTGAGGGATATCGGTGTGAGTTGACCCATCCGTCCAGGGCTTCCCTCCCCAAGGCGAGCGGCCGTGCACAGACCGAAGGTCGGGACCCGACACGACCCCAGCCCTCCAGCTTGTACAGGGCGCCTGTGAATCCGGCGTCGAAGGCCCGCCGGGCCAGGGCATAGCCCGGGAGTCTTGCAGTCGACGGCGCCGAGCAGGCGGCGCTCACCGACGTCTTGGACGGCTGCCCGAACACCCCCATCGAAGTCACCCGCGCCCGCTGAAAGCGACTCTGGCCCGTCACCACGGGGGAAAGCGCTTCGCCCAGGCGGTCATGCCGACGGCGATGTCGGCGAGCCGGCGTTCAGTCTCGGCGGCGACGTCGTCCTCGTCGACGAGCTGTTCCAGCGTGGCGACGTGTTCCTGGGCCAGGGCAAGGTCGTTGCGCAGCCGGGTGAGGTCGCCGTCGGTTCCGGTCCGGGTGAGTGCTTCGGCGATCCTGCCCTGGATGTGCGCGACGCGCAGGTTCTGCTCCTGCAGGTTGCGCAGGCGTTCGTCGTTCGCCAGTAGCTCTCTGAGCTGGGCACCGTTCAGTCTCAGACGTTCGGTGACGCGGCCGCGTTCGGTTTGGAGGGCGTGTCGGGGTGTTCTTCGCGGACGGGCTGGAGTGTTTGTGCCTGGGCGAGTTCCTGCGCGAGGTGGTCGGTGAGCTCGGAAATGTCCTGTGCGGAAGGGTCTGGATGTTCCAGGGTCTGGGTGCACATGGGGCACACGTTGGTGTCGTGCTGGCGCTCGGGGCCGAGGAGGTCGAGGGTTTTGAGGCGGTCGAGCTGGAGGTGGAGCTCGACCGTGAAGGCACGGCCCTGCTGTTGCCAGCGGTCGACTGCGGCCAGGGCATCGTCGAATTCCTGCAGTTGTTCGCGCAGGAGACGGCGTTCCTCGTTGAGTTCTTGGCGCCGGTCGCGTAGGTCCAGCGGTGCTGCAGTCTCGGGTACGGCGGTCAGTGCCTGGTGAAGAAGGTCGAGGAGTTCCCGCTCACCGCAAGAGGCCGTAGCCACCGAGAGAGGGAGTCGGGTATGTGTTCGGATTTTCGGGCGGTGTGCGAGCCGAGGGAGGGGCGTTGTCAGTGCTCTGTTCCATCCTCCGGGCATGAGTCTCACCAGTAACCTGAAGAACCCGAACTCGCCGGTGTCCCGCTTCCTGGCTGACCGTCTCCCTCGTACGGCGCACGTCATCGGCAGTGTCCGCAGCCAACTGCCGCTGTCTGTGGCGACGGTCAGACCGCAAGGCAGCCAGCGGTTCGACTACCGCAGTCTGGGCCGGGCCATCGACCGGCGTCTGCGCGTGGCATTCGGATCCCCTCTCGACTGCGCACTGACGGCAGGCGTCATGTTTGCACCAGGCGAGGTGGCAGCCGAGTCGGGCCGGGCGGCGGGGGTAGCAATCCGGGAGGGTGGCAGGCAGCTGCTGGCTGAACTGAAGGACCAGCCAGCAGTGTTGGCCGGTCGGTCTCGAACCGAGGAGGAGCGGCTGGCGCGACTGTGCTTCGTCGCCTCGCACTTCGAAGAGGTGTTCAGAGCCGGGTTGCGTCCGGGCAATCCGCTGCTGCAGGTTGCGCCAGGCGGCGGCCTGGAAGACCTCCTCGCACAGGTCCCGGCCTATGTCCCCGCAGACGTCGCGCAGCAGGTTCAGCTGGCTGGCGCTGAACAGGCTTTGGGCTGGATCGTCGGCCTGCCGGCGGGGCAATGCGTGTGCGCGCCCACATTCTGCGGCAGCAGCGATGTCGATGGAGCGGACGCTGATTTCATTACCGCAGGCCAGCTCATCGACTGCAAGGCAACTATCCGCCCCGAGCGCATCGGAGCGGCAGAGATTCACCAGCTGGCCGGATACCTGCTCCTCGACTACGAGGACCAGTACAGCATCAAGCGCGCCAGCTTTTACCTGTCCCGGCAAGGGCAGTTGGTCGGCTGGACCGTACAGGAGTTTCTGAACCTGCTAGGCGCCCAACAGCCACTGCATCAGCTGCGGACAGACTGCCGCACGGCGCTGGCCTCTCCCTCATCGTCGAAGCCGACCCGGCTGCCCCACCAGGGGTCCGGCGCACAGGAGAGCCTTTTCGACGTCGGTATGTGACACGTCTTTGCCGCCCGCCCGGCACTGTTTGCGCACAGCGTCAGTGTGTGCAAACAGTGCGCGAACACCCGCCTGCCATAAGGAGCAGCTGAGGCCGAATTTGGTCAAGCCGCCGGCTTGGGCAGCACGCAGGTCGCGAGTGATCCACCCCGAGTGGCTGGGCGCAGGCAAAGACCGTCATCGCCCGCTGCGTCCATGCAGGAGCCGGCGTCGGCAGGACCGCTGCTCGCCTTGTCGAGTGGCCGGAAGGGGATGGGTGGGCGGTGATCGTTCGGCCACTCTTTCGAGGATTCGCATGGGCGTATTGATCGAGGTGACAGGTTGTCAGTGGGCGCCGCCATGCTGATCCTGCGCGGCCGCGGAGCGGGGCCGAGGTTCGAGATGACCCGTGGTGTGGGCGGAAGGGGTGTGTGGGGTGGCCTTGAGGGCGACGGCTGAGCAGGAGGCCGCCAGGGAGGCGTTCGCCGCGGGCGATGACTTGGCGCTGGTGGCCGGCGCCGGTACGGGCAAGACGTCGACGCTGGTGATGATGGGGTCGGCCGCGCGTGGGCGGGGCCTGTACGTGGCGTTCAACAAGCCGATCGCGGACGAGGCCAGGGGCCGGTTCGGGCGGAACGTGGACTGCCGTACGTCGCACTCGCTGGCTCACCGGGCGGTGGGGTACCGGTTCCGGGACCGTCTTGCCGCCTCCCGCCACATGCCGCTTTGGCGCACGGCGCAGTTGCTCGGGTTGGACCGCGACCTGGCGGTGGGCAAGAGGCGGCTCAAGGCGACGACGCAGGCTCGGCTCGTGATGGAGATGGTCCGGCGGTTTTCCTACAGCACGGATGAGCAGGTAGCGGCCCGGCATCTGGGCCCGGTGAACGGACTGGATGACATGGGTACGCAGTATCTGGCGCAGGTGTTGCTGAAGCAGGCGCGGTGGGCGTGGGACGACATCTGCTCGCCTGAGGGGGAGCTGCCGTTTCAGCACGACCACTATCTGAAGATGTGGGCGCTGACGCGGCCCAGGCTCCCGGCGGACTTCGTGCTGTTGGACGAGGCGCAGGACACCAACCCGGTCCTGGAGGAGATCTTTCTGGCGCAGGATGCGCAGCGGGTGTGTGTCGGGGATCCGGCGCAGCAGATCTATGAGTGGCGGCATGCCAGGGACATCATGAGTGGATTTCCCGGGCAGCGGCTGGAGTTGACGCAGTCGTTCAGGTTCGGGCCGGCGATCGCGGAGGTGGCGAATCGATGGCTGCGGGCTGCCTCGTCGACGATGCAGCTGACCGGGCATGCCGGCGGGGTCTCAGGGCTGGGCCGTGCCGAGGTCCCGGACGCGGTGCTGTGCCGTGGCAACGCGGACGCTCTCGCCGAGGTGCTGCGCTTCCTTGAGGAAGGTGTGCCGGTTGCGCTGGCCGGGGGCGGTAAGCCGCTGTTGAGGATCGCTGAGGCGGCGATCGATCTGCAGGCAGGCCGTCGTACGTCGCACCATGAGCTGTTCTTGTTCTCGTCCTGGGGCGAGGTGCAGGAGTACGCCGCGCAGGACTCCGCGGCGTCGGAGTTGAAGGCGATCGTGGAGCTGGTCGACACCTACGGGCCGCAGCAGATCATCGCGGCGGTGAAGCGGATGGTCGACGAGGACCAGGCGCGGGTCGTCGTATCGACGGTGCACAAGGCCAAGGGGCGTGAGTGGAAACGGGTGCGGATCGGGGACGGGTTCGCCCCGGCGGCCGACGAGCCCGGGCCGCGTGGAGTGCACCCGGCGGAGGCACGGCTGATCTACGTGGCGGTGACGCGGGCGCGGGAGGTGCTGGACACGACGGGGATCCAGTGGGCCGAAGCCCAGATCCGGCAGGCCACGCGCGCGTCTGTGACGAGCACTCCGGAAGGTGTGCCGCTGGCCGCG
This sequence comes from Streptomyces sp. NPDC051738, assembly GCF_044453205.1. Lineage (NCBI taxonomy): Bacteria > Bacillati > Actinomycetota > Actinomycetes > Kitasatosporales > Streptomycetaceae > Streptomyces > Streptomyces sp. NPDC051738. The sequence goes on from NZ_JBITCM010000021.1 coordinate 25,258, forward strand.
CTGCCGTTGACGGGGCAGCTGGAGTACCCGCGCTCGCCGATGTCGCAGTTCCTGGCCCGGCATCTGCCGCGCACGGACCGGCTGGTCGGCTCCTACCTGCGACAGTCGCGTGGGTTTGCGCCGGCGGTGCAGCCGATGGACGAGCGGCGCCCCGACTATGCGGCCCTCGGACGCACCATCGACTACCGCCTCCGGCTCAGTCTCGGGTGCGGCCTGGGAGGCGCGGTCACGACCGGCGTGCGCCTTCTCGGCAGTACCATCCCGCTGCAGGGTGCTCCCGCACCAGAGGTACGGCGAGCCCTGCATACGGCTGGCACCCGGCTGCTCGCCCGGCTCCAGGCCCACCTGGAGGGTACGCCGCAGCTGGGAGAGGAGGAGCTGACCCGGCTGTGTCACGTGGCGGGGTTCTTTGAGGCCGTCTACCGCAATGGCGTGTTCTCCCGGCGCCGGAACCTCCTCGCACACGCCGATGCGCACACCACCCTCGCCCATCTGACCGCGGCGGTGCCCATGTACGTGGTGGAAGACATCGCCGAGCAGATGGAGCTTGCCGAGCGGCCCTTCGCGCCGCTCCGGCAGTTGCCGGAGCAGCAGCGGGTGTGCGGGCCGGTGTTCGCCGGCAGTGACAACCTGGGCGGCGCGGATGCGGACTTCATCGTCGGCGGACTGCTCATCGACTGCAAAGCCACCACCCGCCCCCACTCCCTGCACCGCTCCGCGGTCCAGCAACTCGCCGGATACCTGCTGCTCGACTACAACGACACCTACGGCATCAACCGCGTCGGCCTCTACCTCTCCCGCCAGGGCGCCCTGATCACCTGGCCCGTCCCCGAGTTCCTCACCGCCCTCGGCGCCCATGCTCCACTCCCCCAGCTGCGCAGCCTGCTACGCGACGACCTTCGTCGGGCGAAGCACTCGACGCCGCCGCAGAAGGACTGACGCGCTCTGAGGCAGCGGTAGGTGCCCGGCCCGTGGGCAGCACCGCGGTCGTCGAGAGCAGCCACCGCAAAGGGGGCGGCGGTGCCTGCCGTTTCCTGAGAGCACCATGCCGTCCTCCAAAGGCACGCTCGGGACACCGCTGCTGACGAGTTCGCCCGGGCGTGCTGTCCCGAGTCCCCCTGTCAGGCGGCCCGCCGGCCGTGATGGTGGATCCTAGGATGGGTAGCAGGGGGCGGTAGAGACCGGGGGTGGCTTGTGGCGCAGGTGCTCGTTGTCGGTATCGGCGCCTTCGACAACGAGGGGGGCAACGGGGACGAGGGCTTGCTGGTTCCGCAGGCCTTGGAGCAACTTCCGTCTGTGGCACCGGCCGTGGACGGTTTGGCGGCGCAGCTGGCGAAGGTTCCGGGCTTGACCGTGCTTGGCGGCGGCGCCGTGCACGACCTGGTTCGTGGCGACGGCCGCCAACATGGGCGGACTGGGCTGCGGTCCGCTGCTCGCCGGGGTGCTCGCACAGTACGCGGCCTGGCCGCTGTACCTGCCGTTCGCGGGGAGGCGCGGCGTGCGGGGGCGGAGCATGGGGCGGCGGTTCGTGGTCATCGTCGAATGAACGCCATGGGCGCGCGGGCAGTCACGGCCGGTTGGCGTCGCGCGCGGTTCTCGAGGCGGCACTGACGATGGTCCCCGCACACAGGCTGGAGTACCACCCGGTTTATGACGCCCTGATCCTGCGCCTGTCATGCGTGTTCTGCGTCCTGGTCCCCTACGCCGTCCTCGTGCGCGCCGCCCGCCTGCGCTGGGCCCTCGGCCTGCCGCTGCTCGCCCGCTGCAGCGACCTGGAAGCGAAGATCGGCCACCGCTTCAAGCAGAGCCACAGCCTTGCGGAGGTCTCCGAGCTCCTCGAACGCTATGAAGGCCCCCTGGGCTGGAACCGCGGTGGCTGCGTCGTCCTCTTCTGGATTTTGTGAAGCCTGTACCGCGACGATCTGAACTGGCCCCACCGGTGACGAGCCAAAAGGCCAAGTGGAGCCATTCCAGGACACCTTCACGGGAGGCGATCTTCGCAGATCGGGGCCGCTTCGAGACGCCTCGGTGGTCCCAAATGACGTCGCCGTAGCCAGACCCGCCGCTACGAGGCAGGCCAGACACCAGGGGCAAGGGGTTAAAAGGGAGGGAGGATGCGCCCCAGGCGCGCGCTGATGGCGCCCTCATTGCGGCCCAGTTCCTGCGCCATCTGCTCCACCGACAGGCCGCGGGCGTGCAGTTCGCCCAGCCGGGCGTCTTCTTCGGGCGTCCAGCGCTCATAGGCGCGTGGATGGGTCTGCCGTTTCTCCGTCGCGGTGTAGGCCTTGGGCGGTACCGGCTCGGGGGCCGGCCGTGGGGAGGGCACCAGGTCGTCCGGATAGGGGCCAAGCTTGAGGGCGTACAGCTTCCATCGGATCGCGCTCTCGCTGCGCCCCAGCTCCCTGGCCAGCTCGGCCGCGCTCTGACCGGCGTGGTGTCCCTGGCGCAGGTGCTGCTCTTGCTGGGGTGTCCAGGCAGCGCCCGGCCGGGTGGCCTTCACCGCGTTGGCGCCCTCGTCCGGGGGTCCTTGGCGGACTGCCGTTGCAGCGGCCGCAGGCGCCGGGCAGGCGTCGGCCACGGCAGTGATCAGGCGGCCGATACGGGCAAGATCACCCGCATCCATCTCTCCCGTCAGTTCGCCGTGGATGATGCCGTCCGTCGAGCACACCAGGACGGTCACCTCCAGGCGGTCTGCGCCGACCGGGTCGGCGGCCAGGCAGTAGCGGCGATCGCCATGGGTGGCCTCGAGCCGGATACCGGGCCCTGGAACAGGCGTCGTTACCGAAGCCGGCGGCAACGGGCCGGGGAAGGGGTCGTCGAGGAGCTCGTGGACCTGCCAGGTCGCGGGCAGGAGGCGGCCATCATCCAGCCGGTAGAGCGCGGGCGCGAGGTCGACGCCCGCCTCGGCAGAAACGATCTCTACTGTGAGGTTTTGGCCGGTGAAAGGGCTCAGGGCGCCTGGCTCTGCGGGTGCGGGATGGTGGGGCAGGGTCGCCCGCGTCCAGTGCCGGTCCTCACCGGCCCGCTGCCCGTGCCACTGCCCGCCTGCGTCCTGGACGGCAGTGATGACAAGCCCGTGTTCACGCCCACTGTCCGTCTGCACGGGAGCCCGCCCAGGGCGGGTGGGGCCAGCTGGGGCGCCGGAGGGCTGCGCCGGGCGGGCCGCAGGCCGGCTTGGCCGGGCGGGCGGAGCGCTTGGGTGCCACAGTCGGTACATCGCCTGGCGTAAGGCGGGCAGGCTGCGCTGCGCGCCCAGCAGGTGCACGAACTCCTCGCAGGAGAACGAGATGAGCGCTCCGAGGCGGGCGGAATACCAACCGACTTCGCTGATGCGGTGCTCGTCGTGGTAGTCCAGGAGCAGGTAGCCGGCTAGCTGGTAGACATCGGTGAGTGGCAGTTTGCCGGGATGGATCGTTGCCTTCACGTCGACCAACAGGCCATCGGCCAGCCAGTCCCCGTCTGCCCCGCCGACATCCTCACTGCCGGCGAAGGTAGGGGCCAGCACGATCTGGTCGGCAGCCACCCGTCTGCGCACCGCGGCCATCCCCTCCCCGGCCAGGGTTGTCATCGCTGTCAGGTCGGCCACCGCATGCGCCGGCACGCTGGCCAAGAGCCCCGCCGGAGTCAAGCCGCTGTGTGCCGTCTGCAGCAGATGACTGCGCCGCGGATCAGGACACCGGATCACCTCCTCGAACAGCGCCGCCGCATAACAGGCCCGCGCCAGCTCCTCCTCCACCCTCCCCGCACGCTCTAGGGGCAAAAAGCGATCGGTCAGCTGGTGTTGGCGCACCCCCTCCTCCAAAGCGTCCAGCACCGCGGCTCCGCACGTGGACAGCGCCTTGGCGGTGGTCGGATCAGATAACTCCGGCCGCGAAGCCAGCGCCATCCCAGCTCCCACCGCCCGCTCGCGAAAGACCTGTCCGCTCAACGCGAGCCGCAGCCGGTGGTCGATGGCCGTCCCTAGCGTCGACCACCGCACTGGTTGCCCTTCGCTAGAAGGCGTGACGGGCACGCCTGCCGGCAGCCGGGCGCGAAACGCCGCCCGTAAGCGGGACACCTGCGGTAACTCCCCCGCCAAAAAGCGACGCAGTAACGAACCCGACTCATTCACCCACGACGTCAAAGTCACAGCCGACCACCGTAGCCAGCCCCACTGACACTCGGTCGCCGATGCAGTGATCCGCCGCGTTGCCAGGTCAGCCGCTGGCGTGGAACCAAAGGCTGCCTGGGGTCATGTCCCGCTCAGGGCGGCTCGGCCCAAACGCACGCCGCCGCGCCGCCCACTGAGCGCCACACCCCAACGTCGTTGGCCGTGCCTCGGCACTGCAGCCGATCACACTCGTCCTGGCCGCGCGCACCCGCGACCACACAGCGCCGACATGGACGTGCTCACCCACCTGCGGGGATACTCGCCCATTGAGACCGCAGATTTACTCGGCCGTCTGGTCACCACCCGCTCGTGGGGCCGCTGGCACCCAGGCCGGCCGAAGGAATGACACACGAGGCAGAAACAGGTCTACCCACCCGTATTATCTCTGCGCCAGGCGTCCGTAGCCGGGGCACCTGACTCGCTGCACTTGGCCACAGGGCTTAGCCCGGCCATGAACCGAGGAGAACAGCATGCCCCAAAGCACTACGTCAGCCACCGAATTGACATCGCAGTACATCAACCAAGTAGCCAATGACCTCGAGCGCAACGTCAAGGAGCAGGAACGCATCACGGCGGACATCGCCGCGCTGCAGCAACAGTTGGCCGCCTTGCAGCATGACCACACGGTGCTGGTGAACATGCAACAGGCACTCGGAGTCGCAGCACCGGCCCCTGAGGCGGCGAGCGCCGCCACCGCCACCGTGCCCTCCCCTCGGAAGGAGGCCGCTGCTGAGCGTCGCGGGCGGGGGAAGACGGCAGCTGCCAAGCCGTCCGCGGCCACGAAGCAGGCCGCCCCAAAGGCCGTCGCGAAGACGGCTCAGCCCACGCTGATCGAGCTCGTCCGCCGCTACCTCATCGAACAGAGTGAACCGCGCTCTGCGGCGGAGGTCGCCACGGCGCTCAGCCAGACCCATCCCGACCGCGGCGTAAAAACCACTGTTGTGCGCACCACCCTCGAAAATCTTGTGGCCAGGAACCAGGCTCAGCGCACGAGGCAGGGCACTTCCGTCTTCTACACCGCTCCCAACCCGCCGGAGCCCACGGCAGCACCCGAGGCCGAGGCTCAGTCCGCAATGGCTGGATAGGCCACGCTGTTGTGGACGAAACGGTCGGCGCCGCGTGCGCTGCACTCCCCTCGCCGAGGGAGTTTGATCCTTCCGGCCGGACGCGATCGCTGGCTGGCTGGCGGCGGGCCGACTAGCGCCGGCGCTCTTGGTGCGGACTTCGACGTGGAGGATCTGGGTATTGGCTCGGATGCGTTTGGTCTCGGCCATCCATGGGAGTGCCGCCCGTGTCACGTCGCCTGCTGCGGCGGCCTCCATACAGCGGGCAACGTCGGCGGTCTGAGTAGAGCCGAGGAGCGTTCCTCGACGTGATCGACGCGCCGGATAACATCGCGGTGGATGCCGGTGCGTCAGTGCGCCTGCCCATGGGATGCAGGTAGCCGGTCTTGGCCCAGCGGACGGTGACGGCCAAGCGCAGGCCCTGGCTGGCGGCTTCGGCGATCAGCGGACGCAGGCAGGTGGAGCGGCAGGCAATGGCCTGGGTACCGACACGGCTGGAGCCGGTGAGGGCGAACAGGACGCGCCAAGGGGCAACTTGCTGATGTCGAGGCGTGCGCTGAGCTGCGTGGACATTGAGGTTGCGGGTACCGTGCTGAATCCAGCAGCACGGGAGCGAGGGGGGTTCGTGGCATCCCAGGTGGTGTCGTATGCACTCGATGCGGACACGGTCGTCCAGTTCGAGGTGGAACCGACCGGTCAATGGCGGCAAGTGAGGGCCGACCAAGTGGCAGGCCAGGTTGATGAGGCCGCGCGGCCCGCGGTGGAGGCCGCGCAGCGGATCCTGGCGCAGATCGCTGAGTTGCGTCCGGCTGAGGTGGAGGTGTCGTTCGGGATCAAGGTCAGCGGCACGGCCAACTGGCTTATCGCCAAGGCCGCGTCGGAGGCAAACTTCGGGGTGAAGCTCGTCTGGCGTCCGGGGGCCGGACGGGATAGCGCCGGGGACGGGGACGGCACTTCGGCATGACGGGGCAGCACCAACCGGGTGTGCGGCCCTCCTTGGATGGATGGGTGGCGGCCATTCACCAAGAGGCAGATGCGGCCCTGCCGCTGGGGTCGGGGGTGTTGATCGACACGCGTCGGGTGCTGACGTGCGCTCATGTGGTGTACGACGGTGGGCAGGTGCGGGACGGTCTGTGGGTGGCGTTTCCCAAGGCTGATGAGTTGATGTTTGAGCGGCTGCGGGTCGTGGAGGTCCATGCGCCCTTGCCGGAGCTGCATGAGGTCCAGGACGTGGCGGTCTTGGTGCTGGAGGACGAGGTCGCCGCGAAGCATGCGGCGCCGCTGCATAATCCCTCGCCTCGTGCCCTGGTCGATAGTGCGTGGTGGTCGTTTGGTTTTCCCGACAGCGTGTTGGGCGACTCAGCCGAGGGTGAGGTGGGTGAGGCCCTGGCTCTTGGCTGGGTGCGGCTGACGACCACCTCGCCTTCATTGGTGCAGCCCGGCTACAGCGGGGCCGCGTTGTGGTCGGCGAAGTACGAGGCCGTGGTGGGCCTGGTGGGGCAAGCGCGTCAAGGTTCGGGGGATGCGCGCGCGTTGACGCTGAAGGCGGTCAATCGGTGGTTGCCGCAGGCGCATTTGGAGCGGTTGCCCGGCTGGTCGCAGGAGACGGTTTCGGATGGGGCTGGCGTGCAGTGGGCGTGGACGCTGGCGGGGGATGCGGAGTCGGTGCGGCACTGGCGTCCACGGGCGCGGGGCGTGAGCACCGATGCCGAGCAGGGGTTTCGTTTCCGTGGCCGGCATGCGGCGTTGACCACGGTGGTCGATTGGATCACTGCAGCGGGGGCGGATCGGCGTCAGGTGCTGCTGGTGACGGGCTCTCCCGGGGTGGGAAAGTCGGCGGTGCTGAGCCGGGTGGTGACCACGGCCGATGCGGAGATTGCGGCCTGGTTGCCGGACGACGATACGGCGGTGCGGGCTACGGTGGGGTCGGTGGCGTGTGCGGTGCATGCGCGCGATAAGACGGCGGTGGAGGTGGCCGTTGAGATCGCCATGGCCGCGTCGGCGCGGGTGCCTGAGCAGGCCAAGGAGTTGCCGGATCTGCTGCGCGAGGCGTTGGAGCGGGATGACCGTGGCCGTTTCTGTGTGGTGATCGACGCGGTGGATGAGGCGGCCACCGCGGAGCAGGCGCGTCTGATGATGCAGACCGCGATCGCGTTGGCGGAGACGTGCGCGGATGTGAATGTGCGGGTGGTGGTGGGCAGTCGCCGTATTGACGATGCGGGAGATCTGCTCGCGCCGTTCGATAGCGCATTGAAGATTGTTGATCTTGACTTGCCGGAGTTCTTTGCGCGGGAGGATCTGGTCGCCTATGCGCTGGCAACGTTGCAGTTGGTCGGGGCTGAGCGGGCGAACAGCCCCTACCGTGACACCCAGGTCGCTACCGCCGTCGCCACGCGCATAGCCGACATGGCGCACAGCAACTTCCTGATCGCTGGCCTGGTGGCCCGCTCGCACGGCCTGCACGATCGGCAGGCGGTGGCCGTGGAGCAGCTGCGCTACACAACGACGGTGAGAACAGCGCTGCATGCGTATCTTCAGCGGCTGCCGGGCGTGCAGGGGGTGTCGGCGCAGGCGCTGCTGACCGCGTTGGCGTATGCGGAATCCCCTGGGCTGACGTTGGCGTTGTGGCGCTGCGTGGTGCAGGCCATGGCCGGTAAGGAGGTAGAGGAGCAGCAGCTGTATCGCTTTGCCCGGTCAGCGGCCGCCAACTTCCTCGTCGAATCGAGCGACGTCAGCTCCCCGTCGGGGAGTTTTCGGCTGTTCCATCAAGCGTTGAACGAGGCCCTGCGCCGGCCTCGAGCTGCCATCGCCTCCGCGGTCGACGATGAACGCGACATCGCGCGCGCATTGATGCAGGCGGCCGACGGTCAGTGGGCGGCAGCGCCGGGCTACGTGTTGCGGTCGCTGCCCGGTCATGCGGCGCGTGGAGGCATCATCGACGAGCTACTCCACGATGACGCCTATCCCCTGCACGCCGACTTGCGGCGGCTGGTGCCGGCGGCGAAATCGGCCCAATCGGCGGCCGGCCGTGCACGAGCGCGCCTGCTGCGCAAGACGCCGCAGGCGTTGGCGGCGGGCCCCAGCGAGCGGGTTGCCTTGCTCAGCGTGACCGAAGCGCGCGAGCAGCTGGGCCACGCTTACCGCCGCCGGGAGGAGGCTGCGGCGTATCGGGCGGTGTGGGCGGTCGGGGCACCGCATGCGGAGGACATCGTGCTGGAGGGGCACACCGGGTGGATCAACGCCCTGTGCGCGGTTCAGGTGGGCCAGCAGACACTGCTGGCCAGTGCCAGCAACGACCACACCATCCGACTGTGGAATATCGATACCGGAGAAACCGTGCGGGTCCTGGCCGGGCATACCGGACCTGTCCGCGCCCTGGCCGGCTGTCCGGGGGGCGGCCACGCTCTGCTTGCCAGCGCTGGCAGCGATCACACCATCCGGCTGTGGCATCCACTGACCGGGACGACAGTGCGCTTACTGCCCGGACACACCGCCTACATCAACGCCCTGTGCGCGGTGGAGGCGGGCCAGCAGACACTGCTCGCCAGCGCCAGCAACGACCACACCATCCGACTGTGGGATCCCGCCACTGGGGAGCTGGTGCGGGTGCTGGCCGCGCACACCGGTTCCGTCCGCGCGTTGGCCTGCTGTGTCAGCGGCGGGCAGACGCTGCTGGCGAGCGCCGGCGCCGATGGCACTATCCGGCTGTGGGATCCGGCCACCGGGCACAACGTGCGGGTGCTTGCCGCGGGTGATGCCTGGATCAACGCCCTGTGCCCCGTACGGGTGGGCGACGAGATGCTGCTGGCCAGCGCGGGCAACGACCCGGCCCTGCGGCTGTGGAATCCTGCCACGGGCGAGCTCGTGCGCACAATCACCCAGCACCGCGACTGGGTGCGTACGCTGGCCTCCTTCGCGGTGGCAGGACGCAGCGTGGTGGCCAGCGGCGGCCATGACAGTGTGGTGCGCCTGTGGCACAGCGCCCCCGCCCCGCTGGCGCACGACGGTTTTGATGGCCACACCGACTGGGTCACCAGCCTGTGCGTCCTTACTCAAGGGCAGCAGTTGTTGCTGGCCAGCGCCGGCAACGACAGCGCCATCCGGATCTGGGATGTGCAAGCCGAGCCGCCCCAGCCTAGCGAAGGCCAGGTGGGAGCGGTTACCGCCGTCTGCGCCCTGCCCACCATCCACTCGACCATGGTGGCCTCGGCGGAAGGTGACTCTGTGGTGCGCGTGCGGGACGCGGCCAGCGGTGCCGTGGTCCGCGAGCTCCACGGACACGACGCGTGGGTGCGCACGCTGTGCTTGGTCGAAGTGGACGGCCGGCCTCACCTGGCCGCCGGCGGCGATGAGGGCCGCATCCAGCTGTGGGACCTGACGGACGAAGCAAGCGTGCGGACGTGGGTGGGCCACGACGACGCCCTCACCGCCTTGCGCCCGGTAACCGTTGGGGGACGCATGCTGCTGGCCAGTGCCAGCACGGATCACACCCTGCGAGTGTGGGACCCGGCCACCTCAGCGTCCAGGGTGACCCAGGTAGCCTGGGAGAGCCCCGTGGTGGCGCTGGACAGCGTGCGGGTAGGCAAGCAACAGCTGCTGGCCGTCGGGCTGGAGGATGGCAGCATCGGCCTGTGGGATCCTCACCGCGAGCGCACGGTAGGCATCTGGGAAGGCTGCACCGACGCCGTCACCGCACTCACCGCCCTGCCCCTGCCCGGACGGACACTGCTCGCCAGTGCCAGCGACGACCGCACCATTTCGCTGTGGGATATCGACACCGGACAGGTCATCCACCGTTTCGAGGGCCACACTGACAAGGTCACCACACTGGCGACGGTGACCGTGGGCTCGCGCACGCAGCTGGTTTCCGCCAGTGACGATCGCACCATACGGGTGTGGGACCCCCACACCCTGCATGCGACGATGACGGTAGCGGTGCACTCCCCCGCCTGGGCCCTCGCCGACTGCGGTGCGCAGGTTGTCGCCGGGCTCAGCGATGGCCTCATCGCCCTCGCCTTGGGTCAGGGAGCATAAGGTGCCGGCCGCCCCAGGAACGAGGAGCGCAGCGCGGCGATGCGAGTGTGTCGTGCTCACTCGGGCCGACCGTCACCGCGCTGGGCGTAGCGCTGCATGTGCTACTGCACCCAGTGCCACGGCGCGCAAAGATGCCCGATGGCGGGGGCAGAAAGGCAGCCGCGCATGGACCGCGCAGGCAAAGGGCTCGGCGTCACGGCCAGCTCCTCAAGGACGGCATCACACTTCGCTCGCTACGGCCGGCCACACCGCCGGCTGTGGGGAATGCACAGGGAGCGCGAGAAGGACGCATGAGCGACAACGTCGATGCACTGTATGGAACGTTCCGGCTTGTACTGGAGCTATCCCACTGCGCTGCCCGCCTCGAGCAGCTCGGTCTCAACGCTCGGGAGATTGACGCGCTCAACGCCCGCCACGCCCTACGCAAGGAACAGGCCATGTGGCGGGGGGCGGGGCCGGTGGACGCGTGGCCATCGCACGCCCTGTGGTACACCGGTCCGCGCGAGGGTGATGTGTATTGGCCGGCGTTCGTCCATCAGCTGGGCCCCCACACCCCCCATAGGGCGGCGTTCACGGCGTTGGATGATGCCTCCACGCGGATCGTGAGCCATCTGCGCCACCCCAAGGAGCCGTCCTTTGCCACCCGTGGCCTGGTCGTGGCCTACCCCCAGTCCGGGACGGCCACGAACATCGCAGCCGTCATCGCTAAGGCCGCCGACCGGGGCTATCGGCTCTTCATCGTGCTAGCGGGCGTACACAATGCACTGCGTGAGCAGATGCAGATGCGGTTGACTCAGCAGCTCATCGGGCCCCATCCGGCACGTTGGGTTGAACTGACCACCACCGCGCGGGATTTCCAGCCAACGATTACGCCTCCAGCTGGCGTGCTCGGTGCATCGGGCGGCCCGGCGCTGTGCGTGGTGAAGAAGAACGTAACGGTGCTGCGCAAGCTGACAAAGTGGCTGGCTGCGGCCCCCAGTCTGCTGCACGAGTATCCCACGCTGATCATTGACACCGAGGCCGATCAGCCGTCGGTGGCCTCGGCCAGCATCACCCCCCGCATCGGCAGCCTGCTCAAGCTGCTACCGCGCGCCGCCTACGTGGGATACACCCATACTCCTTTGGCGGGCCTCCTCCTCGAGCCAGGCGCTGACGACCTCTTCCCCGAAGACTTCATCGTCACCCTGCCGCGACCTGACCACTACAGCGGCCCGGAAATCCTCTTCGGCGGCGCTGCGCGTGAGCAGGACGACCCGGAACAGGCCGATGACGGGTACGACATGATCCGGCTGATCCCTGACGAGGACGTCCCGCAACTACGGCCCATCTCCCGGGCACAGGTGGAAGACTTCACCCCCCAGGTGCCAGATAGCCTGCGTCACGCCGTGGAGTACTTCTGGCTGGTCGCCGCCGCCCGTCATGTCCGCGGCAGCGGCACCCCTCACAACACGATGCTGATCCACACATCCGTCAACACCACAGTCCACGCCAGCTTCATGGCCCCCTTGCAGGCGCTACGCGCGCACGCGGCCCACCAGTTGGCCTCCCCGTCCTACCTCGAACACCTGCGCAACCTGTGGCAGCACGAAACGCGTCTGGTCCCGGCCGAAGACTTCGATCAGGAGACGGTTGGCTTCGCCGAGCTGCTCGCGCACCTGCCCGCCGTGCTACAGGATTGCCGCATCCTCACCGACAACGCCAGCAGCAACGATCGCCTCGACTACACGCCCGGTCCCGTCACCGCCGTGGTGGTGGGCGGCACTACCCTGGCGCGCGGCCTGGCACTTGAGGGCATGTCGGTGGGGTACTTCGTGACGGCCGTCACCGCTTACGACACCCTGCACCAAATGGAACGCTGGTTCGGCTTCCGTGCCGGCTACGCCGACCTACCGCGGATCTGGATGACCGACGAGCTGTCCGCCGGGTGGCGCGAGATCATCGGCGCCCAAACTGAGCTACGCCAGCAACTGGAACGCGCCGCCGACGAGGGCACCAGCCCACTCAACCTGGCCCTGCGCGTACGGTCTCACCCTCAGCTGCGCATCGTCCGGGCAGCCAAGCAAGGTCAGCCGATTGTGTCGGTCTCCTACGGCGGTCGACGGGTGCAAACTCGCTACTTCCACACCAACGCCAGCTGGCTACGCGCCAACCTCCAAGCAGCAGACACCCTCGTAGCCGCCTCAATCTCCCACGCCAGCCACACCCAGGCACACCCCGACCTGGGCCGCTACCTCTTCTACAACGTGCCCGCCCAGCTGGTCATCGACTTCCTCACCAGCTACCAATTCCACGAACGCTCATCCGACGCCGACCCCTACCTCCTCATTGACTACATTGAAAAGCGCATCGCCCGGGCCAATTCCCTGCGGCATTGGAACGTCGCTCTCCTCGGCAAACCATCCGAGACCGGCGACGACACACTGACCTTCGCCGACAACATCACCGTCGGCCGCATCGTCCGCTCCCGCCTGGCCAGCACCTCACCCGAGTCAGACGTCGCCGATATCAAGACCCTCATGAGCCGCCGCGACGCCGCCATTGATCTCGCCGGCGACATCAATCACCTCAGCGAACACGGCATCAAGCACGCCCGCCGTATCCAGTTGCCCCACACCGGGCTGCTCGCCCTCTACCCCATCGACAAAACCTCCGCCCCCAGCACCACTAAGAAGACCCGAGCCCCCCTCAATGCCGAAGAACACGTCATCGGCGTCGGCATGGTCTTCCCCGAACCCGAGACGATCGACTCCACGGTCTAACTGGCTGTTCTCTATCCGCTCGTGTGGTCGGTGGGGTTCGAACAGGGGCCTGGTTCGGGTGAGTTGGCCGGTGTACGGGCATGGAAGAAGGGCCTCTTGGTAGCTCGCGGTTGTCGAGTCCAGCGAGAAGCAAGAGGCCCTGTTGTCGAAGTGTCGCGTGGTCGTGGTCGCGGGGTCCAGTTCGTCCACTCGTGGGTGTGACTGCCTCGCCCAGAGGTTCGGTAACGCGGCCGACCGGCCGGATCGCCGGCCCCGGTACGGCTCGGACATGAGCGATGCCGAGTGGACCCTGGTGCGGGATCTGCTGCCGGTTCCGGGCTGGCTGGCGGGCCAGGGCGGCAGACCGGAGGGCTACTGCCACCGGCAGATGATCGACGCGGTGCGCTATCTCGTCGACAACGGCATCAAGTGGCGGGCGATGCCTTCCGGCTTCCCGCCCTGGCCGCGTGTGTATGCCTTCTTCGCCCGCTGGCGGGATACGGGGCTGGTGACCGAGCTGCATGAACGTCTGCACCAGGCCCTCCGCCGAGTGCAGGGCCGTGAACCGGAGCCGAGCACGGCTGTGGTGGACTCCCAGTCGGTGAAAGCGGACGCCACCGTCGCCCTCGACTCACGGGGATTCGACGCCGGCAAGAGGATCAACCGGCGCAAGCGGCACCTGCTCACCGATACCCTCGGGCCCCTGCTGGACGTGCTGGTCACGCCGGCATCCACGACCGACCGGGACGCCGCCCGGATGCTTCTGCCGACAGCAGCCAGCCGCTTCCGGCGGCTGGTGCGGGTCTGGGCCGACGGCGGCTACACCGGGCACCTCGCCGACTGGACCATCCAGCACCTCGGGCTCGTCCTGGACGTCGTCCGCCGCCGCGAGGACGTCCGCGGATTCCAGGCACTGCCCCGCCGCTGGGTCGTCGAAAGATCCTTCGCCTGGCTCCTGCGCAGCAGGCGCCTGGTCCGGGACTACGAGCGACGCACCGACACCAGTGAAGCCGTCATCCGGTGGTCGATGATCGCGCTCATGAACCGCCGCCTGGCCGACCGACAGCACCAGCATCATGGGGCCTGCTGCGATGCCGGCAGTGTGAACCTTCCCGGCTTCGCCTCCACCAGCCAGCCCCGTTCGACCAGCCTCTTCAGACGTGCTCTCGCACCCTCGACACAAGAGGCGGACGCGCTGTCCCAGCCGAGTACCACGACCGTCCGCCGGGCATCCAGTCCGTCGGCTCCGGCCTCCGTCGCGGCCGCCATCACCGCCTGGTAGTCCACCGACAGGTCCTCCACCCCGGCCGCGTTCTCCCGGTGAGGCACACCGCGTCGCGGTCCGACCGGCTTCCTCTGCGACGACCCGCCGACCGCCACGGCGGGCGCTTCCTCCTCGGCCAGCGCCTCCAGATACTGCTCGAGGCCGACCATCCGGCGCCTGAGCACCTCTTCCGCATCCGTCAAGTCGGCCCGCACCCGCTTCAGTTCGGCTTCGAGCTCCTCGACCCGCACCACCGCGGCCTTGCGCCGTGCTTCCAGAACCGCCCGCATCGACGGCATCCGCCACCCCCGCAACATCCCGACCGGTAACGAGCCGAGACTTCCGCGACAGCTGCGATCCCATGTCTGACCAGCGGAATCCGCACACGAGGTTCGGAAAGAGAACGACCTCTAACACAATGAGGTGGATTGTCGCTGAGTGCTGTGTCCGGGACGGTGGTTGAGTGTTCAGTCATATGTGGGGACGTCGCCGTGGATCGTGTCGGATGAGCTTTGGGACCGCTTTGAGCCGCTGCTGCCGCGGCGTGAGCGGCGCTTCCGGTACCCGGGCCGCAAACCGCTGCCGGACCGCGAGGTGCTGTGCGGGATCCTGTACGTGCTGCACACCGGGATCCAGTGGGAGTACCTGCCGCAGGAACTCGGCTTCGGCTCGGACATGACCTGCTGGCGACGGCTGCGGGACTGGAACGAGGCCGGCGTCTGGCACCGCCTTCACGAGGTCCTGCTCGCCGAACTGAACGCGGCCTCGCGCCTGGACTGGTCCCGCTGCGTGGTCGACTCCTCCCACGTCAGGGCCCTAAAAGGGGGGAGCACACGGGCCCCTCGCCGGTCGACCGGGGCCGGGCCGGCTCGAAACACCACTTGATCACCGACGGACACGGCACTCCGCTCGCGGTCCTGCTGACCGGCGGCAACCGCAACGACGTCACCCAGCTGATCCCCCTGCTCGATGCGATCCCGCCGGTCCGCGGCCGGGTCGGCCGTCCCCGCCGCAAGCCCGACTCGCTGTTCGCCGACCGCGGCTACGACCACGACATCTACCGCGACCAGGTCCGCAACCGAGGCATCGTGCCCGCGATCGCCCGCCGCGGCACCCTGCACGGCACCGGCCTGGGCACCTACCGCTGGGTGATCGAGCGGAGCTTCGCGTGGCTGCACGGCTTTCGACGTCTGCGGATCCGCTGGGAACGGCGGGCCGACATCCACGAAGCGTTCCTCAAACTTGCTTGCTGCCTGATCACCCAGCGGCAGCTCCGTTCATTGTGTTGCCGTTGTCAGCCGATGAGGGCTTGGGTGATCTGCCGGGTCGTCTGCGCGGCGACCCGGGGGTTGACGGCGGCGTAGGAGGTGTAGGCGTTCAGGCCGGTGGCCAGGGCCCAACCGCGACCCCGCATCCAGGTGGCGTCGTCCACGCCGAGCGCATCGCGGAAGGCGGCTCGGCTGTTTGCCGACATCAAGGTGAAGGCGACCATCAGGTCGCAGGCCGGGTCGCCCATGCCGAGCCCGCCGAAGTCGATGACGGCGCTGAGGCGGCCGTCGAAGGTCAGCAGGTTGCCGGTGTGGAAGTCGCCGTGAAACCACACCGGAGAGCGGTCCCATCCAGACGCGCTCAGCGCCGCGTTCCACAGTTCCGTCATCGCTGTTGTGTCGAACACGCCGTCGACCTTGGCGATGGCGACCCGCGTCGCGCGGTCCCGGTCGGACAACGGGCGGCCGGTGAGGTCTTCCCTGGTGTTTCCGGCGTGGATGTCCTCGGGCGCGAACCGCTGCAGGGCGGCCAGGAACTGAGCCAGTTCAACTGCGGCCCTGGAGGAGTCGCCCAGTGCGTCGACGGCCGCCACCTCGCCGTCCAGCCAGCGGGACACCGCCCACGGCCACGGATAACCGAAGTCGGGGTCGCCCACTCCCACTGGTACCGGGATGGCCAGGGGAAGGTGCGGGGCGAGTCGGGGCAGCCACTGGAATTCCTTCCTGGCCTGCCCGATGGCTCCGGCATGGCGGGGCAGCCGGACGGACAGCTCCTCGCCCAACCGGTAGATCACATGATCGGATCCAGCGGGGTTGAGCAGCTTCAGGGCCAGCCCTGCCCACTGCGGGAACTGAGTGTCGACCAGGCGCCTGACCAGTGCCTCATCGATCTGGGGACGAGTGTCCGCAGTTCTCTCAGCTACCAAGAGCAGCTCCCATGGCCGGCCCGATCCGTGCGACGGGCAGTCGCAGCCATCACAGTGGTTCACGGCTGCGCCTGTCGACCGATTTTGCGGCGCACGGCAACCGCGTCGAGGCGTGGCTTGCATGGCATCACAGACCCTGAGGCGTGATCCACCTCATTGTGTTAGCCGCTGTTAGCGCTGGTGGTGATCTGCCCGGCAAAGCTGTTCCTGGCCGCTACGTGGACGAGCTGCGGTGACGCCCCGCCCCGGCCGGGCGCGGGGCGCCCGCGGCGTCGTAGGCCGGTTGCAGGGTCTCGCGGCTGGTGTCGGAGACCGCCCTGGTGACCTGCTGCTTCTTCCGCTGCCTCACGGCGTGTCGGACAACGGAGCCTCAGCTTCGTGTCGCTTCCTCGGCGGTCTGTCTTGTCGGAGCAGACCGCCGGGCTTGTGACCTGGGCTGTCGCGCACTGTCCGAGTCAGCAGTCCGCAAGTCTCCCACCTGTGCGGTTGCCAGGTGGTTCGGGGACGAGCGCGGTGCCGGGCCGTAAGTGCGGGCACGCGTCGACGCCGTCGGCCAGGGCCTGGACGCGGGCTGCCGGAGCGGAACTCGCATGGACAAGCCTTTGGGTGTGTGACCCGCTCGGTCGCGCCGTGCGGGCGATGGGTCTTCCCGGGCCCCGGCCGGACGGGCGGATCAGCGCAGTCCGGCGAAGAGATCGTTCTCGGGTAGGGCCGAGCCGGTGGCGTCCTTGACACGTACGAAGGTCTCCATGCCCATCAGCTCGCCGAACCTCTCCTTGCCCATCTTGAGGAAGAAGATGTTCTCGCCCTGACTGGCGTGCGCGGCCAGCGCGTCGAACTTCTGACCGCTGAACGCGGTGGTGTCCACCCACGTGCTGATCTCATCGTCGGGGAGGCCGATCTCGGCCATCGCGGCGGCCTCGGCAGGATCCGGCTCCGGCATGTCCTCATGAAACTCGCGCATGATCTCGCCGAACCGCTGCATCATCGAGCGGGGCATCGTCGTCCAGTACACCTTCGGTGTCAGCGCGGTCATCTCCAGCGCCGCCATCGTGATGCGGTGGGCCTGGATGTGATCGGGATGGCCGTAGAAGCCGTTCTCGTCGTAGGTGACGACCACATCAGGTCGGTAGTGCCGCATGAGTTCCGCGAGTCGGGCCGCACCTTCCTCCACGGGCGTCTGCCAGAAGGATCCGGGGGCTTCGTTGCTCGGCCAGCCCATCATCCCGGAGTCGGCATAGTCCAGCATCTCCAGATCGCTGACCTTCAGGACGCCACAGCTCGCCTCGAGTTCTTGACGGCGCATCAAAGCGACGGCCGCCGGATCGTGCCCGGGATCGCCCGGTTTGACACCCCCCGGTCCGTCACCGCAACCGCCGTCGGTACACGTCACGAGTACCGTGCGGATGCCTTCCGCCGCGTACCGGGCGAGGACCCCTCCGGTTCCGGTGGCCTCGTCGTCGGGGTGGGCGTGTACGGCCATGAGCGTCAAGGGCCGGTCAGTCATGAAACAGTCCTCCTGCAGAAATACGTCCTGGTCCAAGAGCGCGGCGGGCATACCGCGATCCCGGGGCCCAGATCCTGGTGGGGCGGACGACCTCGTGGTCTTGCGTGTTCCCCGCCCGCCCGGCGCCGCTCCCTCGGTCGATGCAACCGCGCCGCCGGAGCGGCTGTTCCTTCCATCCAGCACCAGCCGTGAGACTCCGACACGAAATCTGAAACCCTACGCTGGCGCAGGATCTCTCGCCTCGTGTCGCAGGTCACCGCTGTGACCTGCGGCTTTCAAGTCTGTCTCACCGCCCGTCGGGGTTGATCCGCCTCACCACGGGTGGCGGATCCTCATAGCCGGGCTTACCACTCGTCTTCGTCGTCAAGGAATCCGCCGGACAGACCCCATCACGCCGCCGACCACTGACGGGATGTCTTCGGTGGTGTGGTGGACAGTGAGGCGCGCCTGCGCCTTGTCTGGTTCAGAATCTGAGGACAATCGAGCCGATCGCCTGTCGGGACGTCAGGTGAGTGAAGGCGTCCTCGAAGTCGTC
Source organism: Streptomyces sp. NPDC051738 (assembly GCF_044453205.1). Taxonomy (NCBI): domain Bacteria; kingdom Bacillati; phylum Actinomycetota; class Actinomycetes; order Kitasatosporales; family Streptomycetaceae; genus Streptomyces; species Streptomyces sp. NPDC051738. The sequence continues at coordinate 43,744 of NZ_JBITCM010000021.1, forward strand.
GGGGGTGAACCGGCTGTCGATCACGGGGTGGAGGAAGCCCTGCGCGGCCAGTTCACCGATCTTCCTCAGCCCCGGGGCAATCGCTTCCGCGGGTTCGTCGTGGACGGCGTAGACGGTGAAGGTGCTTCTCCCCCATGAGCAGGTCGACGATGCCCAGTTCAGCCTGCTTGCCGCCGGTGCAGCCGAGGGAGACCACAGTGCCCCGGGGCTGGACAGCGCGCAGCAGTTCGCCGAGCCGGACACCGCCTGCGGGGTCGAGGGCGGCATCCGCCTCCTGCCCACCGGTGGCCTCGGCGACGGCCGTTGCCAGGTCCCGCGCCGACAGGTCGATGGCGGCCTCGGCTGCGATGTCCAGGGCCCGCTGTGCCTTGTGTGCGGTGGAGAGCAGGGCGATGGGGCGCGTTCCGAGCGCGCGGGCTGTCTGTATCAGGGCGCTGCCGAGTCCTCCGGTGGCGCCGGAGATCAGGACGGTCTGCCCGTGCTGTACGTGGGCGGCGTTGGTGAGGGCGAGGTAGGCGGTGAGGAAGTTGACGGCGAGCGCGGCGCACTCGTCGAAGCCGATGCCGCCCGGCAGTGGCAGCAGGCGGCTGTCCGGGACGCTGACCCACTGCTGGCGGAAGCCGGCTGTGACGCCGAGGTTTCTGTGGCCGCAGAGGGCGACCCGGGTGCCGGCGGGGAGGGTGTCGCTCGCCTCGACCGTGCCCGGGCCCTCGTTGCCGAGCACCGGGGGCGGGGGCGGAGCCCCGAAGGTTGCGGTGCGCAGCGAGTTGGCGAGCTGGTTGGCGGTGGCCGCGTGGACGCGGACCGGAAAGTGGCCGGCGGTGGGTTCGGGGACGGGGCGTTCCTCGACGCCCATGTCGGGCACGGCGGCGGCGCGGCGGATGACGGTCGACTCCTTGGCGAGGGAAGCCTGCGCGTGGTGGCTGTACGGGGCGGGTGGACGCGCCCGTTCACGGCGCCGCGGATGGGCGCGTCACGCGGCCGGCGGGTGCGGGAGAGCGGCCGGGCCGGGTCAGCCGCCGATGAGCGGGAAGCCGCGCAGTACCTGCTGGACGTGGACGACGTCGCGGGGGAAGGACTCGGCGACGGTGGTGGCAACGACGTCGCTGGCCTGTGCGAGGTCGTGGGCGATGCGGTTGACCTGGGCGCCGGTGAGGCCGTCGGGGATCTGGCCGGGGCCGAGGCTGCCTTCGCGGACGCCGGCGGTGTCGACGTCGAGGTGGATCGCCACGCGGGAGGCACCGGTTGCGGCGCCGCAGCGCGAGGCGCAGGCACGACAACCCGACGGGTGCTCGGCACGCTTGCGCCCAAGTCTGTGGGCCTTGGAGTGAGCGCTGCGGTCCGCAGCGTCGCATCGGTACTGGTCGACGATTGCAGCGCTTCCCACCCCATGGCCCGTCATTGCCGCCGGCATTGAGCAGGAGCTCACCCGTGGATGGCCGCCTCGGCTTTCGGTGGCGGCTGAAGTGGGGCCGTCGTCGAGTGCGGCCGCAGCGGATATCGCTGGTGATCGCCTGTGCCGGAGCGCGATGGACGCGACCGGCTTGCCGGGGCGAATCTGCATGATCTGTGACTGCGTGCCTTCCGCCCGGACCGGCAGAACCCCTCGGCAAGGTTCGTCGTCCCAGCCCAGAAAGCCGCGTCACCGCTCATGTTCCGGAGACGGGGCCAAGTGAAACGCGAGGGTCAGGAGTTGGTGTACGCGCAGGCGGTCCACATCCCGTCATCGTTGCGGGACAGCACCCGGTTCGCCCGGCGGCGTCCATCGGGCCGTTCGGTCTCGCCGGACATGAGGATGCCGCTGACGCTGATCAACACCTTTGCGTCCCCGAAGACGAACCGCATGCTCTTTGGCGTGTCCGTCGACGTCGAGCCCTTGAGCGGGCTGTCGAACGCCCTCGCCATGCAGGTCCTGATCTCGTCCCGGCTGTTCTACGGTCCCCCAGCGGTACCCGCGGGCAAGCCGACGCCACCGAGAGCCGCCGCGGTCCCCGGTGCCCGTACACCGGGACGCCCCCGCAGCCGTACGCGTACGTTCATCCATAGCGACGCAAGTCGTGGAAGAAGTCGTCGATGACGTGCAGCTGCCCGGCGCGGGTCACCTCGTCGTACACGTGCTTGCCGACGGCGAGGTCGAGCACTCCGAGGCCGAAGGGCGAGAACACCACCGGCCGGTCCGTCGGTAGCGTCGCGCGTGCGGTCATGACGTCGTGCAGCGTGCCGGTCAGGAAGTCCCGGTTGCCGGTGAGCTGTTCGGCCAGGTGCGGTGAGGTGTCGGCTTTGAGGCAGTGGTCGACGTCGTCGACGATGTTCGCCGAGGCGAGGATGATCTCGGGGGCGAGGTCGCGCAGCGACACGTGCAGCACCAGGGGGTTGTGGTCGAACCACGCCGGGTCGGTGACGTGTGGCCGGCCGGCGACGGTGGCGAAGACGACCAGGTCGCTGGTGCGGATCAGCTGCTCGGGGTCGTCGTGCACGGTGATCCGGCCGGCGGCGGTCTGCTGCAGGTAGCCGTGGAAGCCGCTCGCGTGGTCGGCGGACACGTCGTGCACGCCGATCTCGTCGAACGACCAGCCGGTCGCGGTCAGAAAGGTGTGGATGTAGCGGGCGATCAGGCCCGTCCCGAAGAATCCGACACGGGTGGGGCGCCGGCGGTTGCGGCTGAGCTGGTCGGCCGCCGATGCGGCCATCGCGGCCGTTCTGGTGGCGCTGATGATGGAGCTTTCCAGGCAGGCGAACGGGTAGCCGGTGTCGTGGTCGTTGAGGATCAGCACCGCCGAGGCCCTCGGGATGCCTGCCTGCACGTTCTCGGGGAAGCTGGAGATCCACTTCAGCCCGTCCACCCGCACCTCCCCGCCGATCGACGCGGGCAGCGCGATGATCCGCGCCGTCGGGCGGTCGGAAAAGCGCAGGAAGTACGACGGCGGGTTGACCGAATCCCCCGCGGCGTGCAGCGCGTAGGTGGCTTCGACCAGGTCCACGATCTGTCGTTCCTGGCCCTGCAGGGTGTGCTGGACCTGGGCTCCCGGGATCACCGCGAACGGTGGCACGGTGATCGGCTGTGGCGCGGCGATCTGCTCGGACATGTCGGACATGGAGGACTCCGTGGCGTTGGAGCGGGACGTGGTCATCGGGTGCTCCCCTCGCGGGTCGGCGGGCAGGGGGTCGGGGTCGGGTGCATCGGTTCGGCCATGGCGACGAGTACGTCGCGCGGTGGCTCGTAGGGTTCTCGGCTGTGGGCGGTGCGGACGTTGTCGACGAGCATCAGGTCGCCGGCCTGCCACGGCTCGCGGACGGTGTGTCGCTCGTAGACGGTGTTGATCAGCTGGACGACGTCCTCGCTGACCGGGTCGCCGCCTCCGAAGCGGGTGTTGAAGGGCAGCCCGTCGGGGCCGTAGACGTCGGTGAGGTATTCCCGTATCTCCGGGGCCATCGTCCACTCGTTGAGGAACGCGACCTGGTTGAACCAGCAGTGCCGGCCGCTGACCGGGTGGCGCACCACGGCGGGGCGGCGCTGGCGGGTGTTCAGGGTCCCGTCGGGCCCCCAGCAGAACTCGATGGTGTTGGCGCGGCAGTATTCCTCGACGGCGGCCTTGTCCTCGGTGCCGAACGCCTCCTGCCAGGACGCCCCGATCTCGTCGTTGTACGTGCGGGTGAGCAGCCAGCCCTCCTCTTGGAACCGCTGGACCAGTTCCGGCGCCAGCGCATCGAGGACGGCGCAGGCGTCGGCGAGGGCGGTGGCTCCGCCGGCGGGTGGCGGGGTCAGACAGGCCATCAGCAGGAGGCCGGGGGGTGAGTGGGTGTAGCTGAGTTCGTGGTGCATGCACATGGGCTGGTTGGCCGGCCATGCCGTGGAGGAGTACACGCCCGGGGTGTGGGTGCGGCGGGGGGCGAAGGCTTCCCTCTCGGTCATCAGGCCGGCAGCCAGGTGGTGGAAGACGGCGCCGACCTGATCGGTGGCGCGCAGGCGAAGGCCGCGGACGAGCAGCGCGCCGTGTTCGGTGACCAGGCGGCGCAGGGCGTGGCGGTGCACGGCCGCCCAGCCCGGCGCGTCCTCAAAGGCGTGGGCGGGGGTGTGCAGTATCGGGGGTTTGCCGGGGTGCAGGTCCACCCGGAGCTCGGGCGCGGGCATGAGCATGGGCATGGGCATGGGCATGGGCATGGGCATGTGGCTGATCATGGTGCGGAGTGACATCGTCTTCGTCCTTTCAGTGGTGTTGAGAAATTCCTCAGAGGAAGTCCTCAGTGGATTTGAGGGAGAGGCCGGCGGTCAGGAGGCGGCCGGCTGTGCGGTTGGCTGTCGCAGTGACGGGTCCTTCAGGAGCCGGGCCAGGTCGGCGAGGACGGGGTGGCGGGTGATGTCTGCCAGGGACACCGCACGGTCCAGGGTGATGGCGAGTTTCACGGCCGACAGCGAGGTGCCGCCGAGGTCGAAGAAGTGGTCGTGGCGTCCGATCCCGCTCAGCGGGATGCCGAGCACGCCGGCCCATGCGACTGCCAGTCGCTGTTCGGTTGGCATGCCGGGTGCCTGGAAGTCGTCCTCGGCGACGTGGAGTTGAGCGGCCAGGGCCGTCAGGGCCTTCCGGTCGATCTTGCTGTTCGCGGTCAGCGGGAGGCCTTCGCGCCAGTGGACGGCCGAAGGGACCATGTACGCGGGCAGCGCGGCGCCCAGCCGGGTCAACAGGACATCGGCCGACAGGGGCCCCGGGGCGCTGTAGAAGGCCACCAGGTGTGTGCTGCGGTCGGGGCGTTCGGCGACCACCACGGCGCTGCCGCGCACACCCGGCACCTGCAGCAAGGTGTTCTCGATCTCGCCGGTCTCGATACGGAAGCCGCGGATCTTGACCTGGGTGTCGCGGCGGCCGAGGAACTCCAGCTTGCCATCGGGCCGCCAGCGGCCGAAGTCGCCGCTGAGGTAGAGGCGCCGGCCTTGACGGTGGGGATCGCGCAGGTAGGCAGGCAGGGTGCGCTCAGGGTCGTTGACGTAGCCGCGCCCGACGCAGATCCCGGAGAAGGCGATCGCGCCGGGCGCACCGAGCGGCACCGGGTTGAGGTACTCGTCGACGACGTAGACGTGCACGTTGTTGACCGGCCGGCCCAGCGGGATCCGGTCGCCATCCGGTACCCGGTCCATGACCTCGTGGTTGGTGTCGTCCGAGGTCTCGGTCAGGCCGTACGCGTTGACCAGCTTGATGTGGGGCTGGGCGGTGAACCAGCGCTGGACGAGTTCCTTCTTCAGCGCCTCGCCGGTGACCGACACATACCGCAGGTCGGGCAGCTCGCGCGGGTGCTGCTCGACATACGTCATGACGACTTCGAGGTACGACGGCACGACCTGGAGTACGGCGACCCGTTCATCGACGATCTTGTCGACGAACCGCTGCACGTCCAGGATCACCTCCTGCTCGACGAGCAGGGTCCGCCCACCCCTCATAAGCGCGGCGAGCAGCTGCCACAGCGAGATGTCGAAGCACTGAGGAGCGGTCTGGGCGACCACCTGCCCCTCGCCGATCTCCAGATCGTCGATCTTGGCGTAGAGGTGGTTGAGCATGCCCGCGTGTTCACACATGGCGCCCTTCGGTTCGCCGGTGGAGCCGGAGGTGAAGTAGATGTAGGCCGGCTGGTCGGGTGCGACGTCGACGCCGAGATCACCCTCGGCGTGGCTCTCCTCGTAGGCAGTGTCGGTGACCAGCGTCCGGACTGCGGGCAGCGACGCGAGGGCCGTGTCGAGCGTGCTGGTGGGGGTGCCGGGTTCGGTGAGCACGAGCGTGCACTCGGAACGGGCCAGCGTGGACTTGATACGTGCGGCAGGCAGATGCGGCTCGATGGGCAGGTACACGCCGCCGGCCTTGAAGACCGCCAGAACGGCTGCCAGCCAGTAAAGGTTCCTGTCCATCACCACCGCGACGACGCCTTCATGGCCGAGCCCCCGCGCCAGCAGGGCACGGGCCAACCGGTTCGCGCGGGCGTTGAGCTCCCGGTAGGTCCACTGCCGGTTGCCGTGCTGGGCCGCGACGGCGCCGGGGTGTTGCCGTACACGCTGCTCGAACAGCTCGTGCACCCGGGCGTCGGGCAGGCTCCGGGGCGCCCCTGCGAGCCCTTCGAGCTGGAAACGCACTTCCTCGGCGGACAGCAGGCTCTGCCGTGCATGCTCCGCATCCGGGTCGGCGGCGATCAGCGCGAGCGCGGTGAGGTGATAGCCGGCGATCCGGGCAGCGCAGTCGGCGTCGAGGGCGTCGGTGCGGTAGCGCAGCCGCAGCGTGAGCCGTCCGTCGTCGTGGGACAGGATGCCCACCCGCAGTACGGCGTTCTGGGCCGGGTCGCCGCTGTCGCCGACGTACTCGATGCTGTCTGCGGCTGCCTGGCTGCGGCCCGTGGCCGGATCGCAGCTGGTGTCGGTCGCATCGCCGTCGGTGCCGGTGGGGTCGGCACCGGCGCCGGTCGCATCGAGAACGGTTTCAAACAGTGGCTCGGTCAGACCGAGTTCGCGCCTGAGGTCGTCGACCGGGTGATCCCGGTGGGTGAGCAGTTGCGAGGCGACCTGATGGGTGTGCAGCAGCAGAGCCCGCCACGAGCCGTGTCCGGTCGCCAGCCGGCACGGCAGCGGTCGGCCCCGCGCGGCGGCGACGTAGCCGGTGGTCACGTCGCGTTCGCCGGTCAGCGCGGCGAGCACCTTGGCATGCGCGCCCAGGAGCAGAGAGCTCAGCGGCGCGGCCAGGTCGTCTGCCAGCCGACGCAGTGCCCTCACGTGGCTGACGGGGATCGGTGCGTGGTGCTCGGCCAGGCCGGCGACCGGCTCACGGGTCCAGCGCGGAAGGGGCGTGCAACCGCCGGATGCGGTCAGGACACCGTGCCGGAAGTTTCGGCCGGCGGGAGTGTTGAGTGCCATCAGGATCTGTCCTTGTGCTCGGGTTCTCATGTGGTGCGGCGGGGTGCCAACCCTCGTCAGATGCGGGTTGCCGTCGCGGCTTGCGGTTGGGGGGCGTTGTCGGGCAGGTGACAGGCCGGGTTTCCTCCCCACCGGGCGTGTGAGGGGACGTGCTCGCCCTTCATGAGGAACGAGTCGCAGGCGAGGTCGACGTGGTCGGCCATGGCCACGCCGTAGTGGACGAACGCGCCGACACCGAGGGTGCAGCCGGAGCCGATCGTGGTCCGGTCGGACTTGAAGGCGCCGTCCTCCTGCGAGTGGCACTGGATCCCCGTGCCCGCGTTGAGGGTGCAGTCATCGCCGATCGTCACCAGCGTCCGCTCCGGGAAGGAGCAGCCGTCGTCGAAGACCCGCTTGCCGACCCGGGCACCCAGAAGTCGCCAGACCACGTTCTTGAACGGGGTCCCGTTGAAGAACTGGGTGTAATCGGCTCGGGCCAGCTTCCAGAAACGTTCATGCCGCCAGAAGGACCCCTCATAGATCGAGCAGTTCAGCGGTACTTGGGCCTTGAATCCCGTGGCGGCCCGATCGATCAGCGCGAAGTAGCAGACGGTGAAGACGAGGCCGAGCACACCGGCCAGCGCTATCACCGATGCGCCGAAGGAGGGGTAGAGGGCTTCCGCTGCCACGGCCAGCAGGGTGACGGCGAAGACGTGGAACCACCGCGCCAGCAGATACAACACCGCGGTGACGGCGTTGTGCCGGCTCTTGGCGGCGAGGCGCCGGCGCAGCTCGCTACCGCTCGCCACGTCGTTCAACCGGACGTCCCGCATCACCGTGCGCGGAATGGTGAAGGCAGGCGATCCCAGCAGACCGACGTCCTCCCGCACCTCTCCGTCGACAGGCACCATGACCTTCGTTGCCAGCAGGCAGTTGTCGCCGGTCGTGGCCCGTGCCGGATAGGCGATGTGGTTTCCGAGGAAACTGCGCGCTCCGATCGAGACACGGGAGAGGGAGAACGACGTGTTGGAGAAGTCGGCATTGATGATCGACAGGCCGTCGGCGACCATCGTGCCGCTGCCCACCGAGCTCAGGAACGGGCTGTCGTGCTTCACTTCCGTACCGAAGTTCGAGCCGGTCTGCGTGAAATTCGACAGGTCGTATCCGATATAGCGCAGGTAGTGGACGATCGCGGAGCTGTCGCCGAAAAGCGTGGTGAAGAACTTCCTGTTGGTCAGAAAGGCGATCGCCCGCTGCACACCGTATTGGAAGCCGTAGAGCGGATAGACCGTGTCCGGCTTGATGGCCCTCTTGAGCAGGCGCGGCACCATTCCCTGGATGACGAGCCCGGCGAAAGCGGCGCCGAAGAACAATACGAAGGACGCGGCCAGGGCACCGAGGAAGAACGTCCAGCCGGCGAAGGGCGATGACCCGGAATCGAGCGGCGCGTTCAGCTGCGGTACCGCGGCGAGGAGCAGGGTCACGCCACCCGTCGTCAGCGGCAGGTACACCAGCAGCAGGGTCAGCAGCTGCCCGATGCCGTACAGGACCTTCCCGGTGGTGGAGCAGTCGGCGGCGTCCACCCTGCGGAAGTCCGTGACGGTGGCCTCGCCCGGTGAGCCGTGCCAGCGCTGTCCGGCGGGGACAGCCTGTCCGGCGTGCAAGGAGGAGGCATGCCCGAGCTGGGCCGCGTCGCCCATGGAGGTGTTGATGTCGAGGACCGTCTGTTCGCTGACGACGACGTCCTTGCCCAGAGTGACCGGGCCGGTCTGGATGAAGCCGTCGTGGGCCCGGTAACAGGAGAACAGTGAGTCCTTGCGGATGACCGTCCCGTCTCCGATCGTGAGCAGATCGGTGCACACGGGGATATGCGTGGAGAAGATCGCCACGTTACGTCCGACCTTCGCGCCCAGGGCCCGAAGGTAGAGCACGAACAGCGGCGACGCGGTGAACAGGCGCACAGGGCTCGTTCGCATCAGCGTTTTGACGATCCACCAGCGCAGATAGGCCAGGCTCCACACGGGGAACCGGCCGGGCTTGAAGCGGCCGATGAGCGTCCATTTGGCCAGGATCGGCACGGTGCACAAGCCGATGAAGCCGGCACCGCCGACCAGCACGGAACGCAGGTAGCGGTCGGTCAGGGCGGAAGCATCGCTGATCCATTCGTAGCCGCCGACCACGGCCAGGGCGGCCAGGTAGGACCACCCGAGGAAGAACAGCAACTGCAGCATTCCGCACAGCAGGTACTGGCGTGTACCGGCCCGTGCCGCCGTCCCGCTCGACTCCTGGACAGCGGGCGCGGCGGGCGCCGCAGCAGAGGTCGAGGCGGCCGCGGGGCCGGACGGCTGGACCGGCACGTGTGCCGCGGCCGGGCGCACGGTGGCCGTCGAGCCACTGGTCGTGGGCACGGTGGCCGCGGTCGCCGCGCCGGTGGCCGTGGTCGCCGCGCCGGTGGCCGTGGTCGCCGCGCCGGTGGCCGTGGTCGCCGCGCCGGTGGCGGCGGACGCGGGAGCCACGGCTGCGGGAGCGAAGGCCACTGCGTCAGATCCGGTGAGCGCGGTGGCCAGGCTCTCGACGGTGGGATGCCGGTAGACGTCCTTCATCGACACGGACGGCAGGTCCGCCCGCTTCCTGACCCGCGCACAGAACTGGGCCATCACCATCGAGTCCGCACCGAGATCTTCGAAGAAGTGACTGTCGACCGATACCTGATCCACGCGCACGACGTCGGCCAGCACCTGCGCCAGACGCCGTGCGGTATCGGCCGTCGGGCCGGCGGACGTGCCATCGGGCCTGCCGCCGCCGTTGCCGTCGGAGCACGTGGAGATGCCGGGCGGGCCGGCCGTCCAGGTGCCGGGGGATATTCCTGCCATGTGAGCTCCGGTGTCGTCGGTGTGGTCGCGGGTGAGGGCTTCTTCCACCCGCAGAGGCGTCAGAGCTATCCGGGGCGGATTCCTCACGCCTGCCTCTCCATTACGCCCGGTCGGCACATCCTCGTCACGCCGCTGAATTTCGTACCTTGACACCACAGACCGACAGCGGTAGCGGGAATCGGCCGATGCTGCGGCCTCTTCGCTGCTGCGCGGACCCCGGACGCTGCTATACAGCCCGGGACAGATCGGAGCTTGCAGCCCGGGACGATCCGACTCGCCTCGAATAACGACGACCGCGCGCTTTTACGCCTGATCGCGGTCACTGTCAAGCCCCGAGATCCGGTGGCGTGACAGGACCTCTGCGATCGCGCGTACTGGAGGAGTCCAAAAGACGTCTTCCCCGGCAGGTGACGTCTTCTCTCAGCCGCCCGCATTACGGACGAGCGGCACGAGATGTTCCAGCGCTTTTCGGGAGGCGATCATGCCGGTCATATCCACCCCCCAGGAATTCAACCAGGACGACCTCTACGTCGACCTCGACGAAATCATCGGGAACCGACTGTTTCTCAAATGCGAAGGATTCAACTTCGCCGGCTCCATAAAACTCAAAGCCGCCGCCGAGATGGTCGAGGCCGCCGAACGCGACGGCCGGCTCACCGAGGACTCGATCCTCGTCGAGTCCTCCTCCGGCAACCTAGGAGTGGCCCTGAGCATGATCGCAGCCAGCAAGGGCTACCGGTTCGTGTGCGTGACCGACTCCCGCTGCAACCTGCCCACCCGGCTGCTCATGGAAGCCCTGGGCAGCCAGATCCACATCATCACCGAGCCCGCCGCCGATGGCGGTCTGCTCGCCGGGCGCATCAACCACGTCCGCGCGCTGTGCGCCTCAGACGACCGCTACCTATGGCTCAACCAGTACACCAACCCCCACAACCGCATGGCCCACTACCGCACCACCGCCCCCGCCATCGCCCGCCACTTCCCCGACCTCGACGTCCTCTTCGTCGGAGCCGGCACCACCGGCACGCTCATGGGCTGCGCCCGCTATTTCCGCGACTGGCACAGGCCGGTACACATCGTCGCCGTCGACAGCGAAGGCTCCGTCACCTTCGGGGACACCCCAGGCCGACGCATGATCCCCGGTCTCGGCACCAGCGTCCGTCCGCCGCTGCTGGACGACTCGTACGTGGACGAAGTGATACACGTCAACGAAGCCGACACCATCCGCACCTGCCACCAGCTGGCGCGTCGCGGCTTCGTCTTCGGAGGCTCCACCGGCACCGTCGTCAGCGGCGCCACCCGATGGCTCGCCGAGCACTCAGGGCACCACCGGCAGCCGACCGCGGTGGCCATCGCCCCCGACCTCGGTGAGCGCTACCTCGAGACCGTCTACCAGACCAACTGGGTGCAAGACCTCTACGGCGACGACGCACTCGCCCCGCAGGCACTGACCGCCCACGGCGCCGCGGCCTGAGAACCCCAGGCCCCCGCAGGCCGTGCCGGCACCCCCGTCACCGACCGGCCGGCACCGGGACGAGGCCGTCGGCGACCAACTCTGCGGGGCTGGAACGCAAGCAACGGCCCGAGATGGGCCATGATGCGGTCGGCCGCGGACTTCGACGGGCGGTGTACGGCTCACACAAACACATCACCGCCAGCCTCGCGAAAGTGAACATCCTCGCCGCCCTGCTCCTGCAAGCCCAACACGCAGAACGGTCCCTCACCCCCTGGGAGACCTCCACCGCCGCAGACCAACTCACCCTGCTGACCGCCGTGTTCACCGACCACTCATCACTCAGCAGTACACAGCCCTCGGTGCAGCCACCAGCTCCAGCGAGGAGTCACGCACCGGACAACACCGTTGACGCGGCGGCCCGACGAACCCCCCACCGCCAGGCCAGCCCCACCCAAAGAACCAGATCAGCAGTTCAGACATCGACGCTGAGACTCCGTCACTGAGGGCGCCCGGCATTTCATCAGGCCGGTGCGACGGAAGGCAAAGCCGAGGCAGACGGGCCGAGTTGCGGTCTACACCGAACACCGCTGTCCCCCGTATCCTCATCTGTAGCCAGTAGCACACAATCCCCCCACCCAGGTCGCGTGCTGGCACGGGCGACACCCCCTCAACCTGCCCAAGCAGCCGGGTGACCTCCCCCTTCACCGCCTCCAGGAGGATCACGGTGAGAGTTCGCACCAGAAGCTCGGCGATCATCGGCACCCTCTGCCTCGTCGCCTCCCTCGCCTTCACCACGGCGTCCGCCGACGAGCCCGCCGCCCCACCCCAGGCAGCCAAGGTCACGCTCAAGGAAGTCGCCACGGCCCAGAATCCGACCGCCGGCACCGCCGGTCCCGGAGGCACCATCTGGATAGCCGAACGCGCAGGAACCGTAAGGGCCTTGGGCGATCAGGGACTCGGCGAACCCGTCCTCGACATATCCGGCGAGACCACCACCGACGGCGAACGCGGCCTGCTGGGCATCGCGTTCGACAAGGGATTCGCGCACTTCTACATCTCGTTCACCAACCTCGAAGGCACCAGCACCGTCGACGAGTTCACCATGCGGGACGGCAAGATCCAGCCGGACACCCGGCGCACCGTCCTCACCCAGACGCAGCCCTACTCCAACCACAACGGCGGCGACATCACCTTCGGCCCCGACGGCTACCTCTACATCGCGTTCGGCGACGGAGGCGCGGGCGGCGACCCGCACGGCAACGGACAGAACCTCGACACGCTGCTCGGCAAGCTCCTGCGGATCGACCCGCACGGTGCCAAGCCGTACGCGATCCCGCCGGACAACCCGTTCGTGGACGACCCGAACGCGAAGGACGAGATCTGGGCGTACGGGCTCCGCAACCCGTGGCGGTTCTCCTTCGACGCGGGCACCGGCGACCTGCTGATCGGTGACGTCGGCCAGAGTGCCTGGGAGGAGATCGACTGGGCCCCGGCAAGCAGCAAGGGCGGTGAGAACTACGGCTGGTCCCAGATGGAGGGCAACCATCCCTTCCGGGACGGCACAGAGCCCGCCAACCACGTGCCGCCGATCCACGAGTACGACCGCAACGGCCTTGGCTGCTCGGTGACCGGCGGATACGTCTACCGAGGCACCGCCATCCCAGACCTCCAAGGCCAGTACGTGTTCAGCGACTACTGCGACGGCACCCTGCGCACCCTGCAGATAGAGAACGGCAAGGTGACCGGCGTGAGCGACCTCGCAGTCAACGGCGGCTCGGTCGTCTCCTTCGTGCAAGGCGGCAATGGCGAACTGTACGCACTCGACCTCGGAGGCAGCATCTCCCGCATCGACCCGGCATAACAACCGCCACAACCACCACAAGAAGCCGCCCATCCGGGGACGGATCCGGCCGCCGAACGGTGACGTGTCACGCTCAGGGCTGCCACGCCTCCGGGCCCCCGCCGCGCCACTCGATCAGCCCGGAACCCCGTACATACTCCGGATCCGCGTCCTCAATACCCACCCGTCTCAGGAACTCGGCCACGTCCAGCAGGCCATACGCCATGCCCAGGAAGTGATCGTCGACGCGGACCCGCCGCCCGCCGTCCTCGGCGGGCGGGTAGACGACGACGGGCTGCGTACTTGCCATAGCACCAGAGTGCGGCGTGCGACACACACCCGCATGCGGGGCGCAGCCAGCGGCTCCCCGGCTACCGCACCACCACCCCCGACCCCACAACCCGACCCTCCAAACGCGCCGTGGGGCGCAGCAGGAGAAGGGCGATGTCGTCGGTGTGCCGGTTGGTCGGGCGGGTGCGGTGGACCAAGTGGTCGACGAGGTGGTGCAGCGGGAGGTGGCTCGACTCGCCGAGGTGGTGGGCGAGGTCGGCCGTGGTCTGCTCGATGTCGGTGCCGGGGACTTCGACCAGACCGTCCGTGTAGAGCGCGAGGAGCGACCCCTCGGTCAGGGGCAGGGCCGTGACCGGGTAGGTGGTCGTTCCCATGCCCAGGCCGAGGGGTGGGCCGGGGTCGATGGCGACGGCGTGGGCGTGGTGGTCGGGGTGGCGCAGCAGCGGGGGCGGGTGGCCCGCGCTGGCCAGGGTCACCTCGTGGCGGGCCAGGTCGAGGTGGGCGTAGAGGCAGGACACGAAACGGCCGGCCTCCAGATCGGTCAGATCGCGGTCGGTACGGGCCAGGACCTGACCGGGGCCGGCACCGGCGGTGGCGTGGGAGTGGACGGCCGTGCGGACCTGGCCCATGAGGGCCGCGGCCGTCGCGTCATGGCCCTGCACGTCGCCGATGACCGCCGCGGCCGTGGTCTCGGTGAGGCGGATGAGGTCGTAGAAGTCGCCGCCGATGTCCATGCCGTGGCTCGCGGGCAGGTAGCGGGCCGCGACGTCGAGGCCGGTCACGGTGGGCAGGGTGCGTGGCAGCAGTGCCTGCTGGAGGGCGTGGGCGAGGCTGTGTTTGGCGTCGTAGAGGCGGGCGCGGTCCAGGGCCTGGGCGATGAGGCCCGCCAGGGGGGTGAGGATGGAGCGCTCGGCGGCGGTGAAGGTGCGGGGGTGGTTGTAGGCGAGGACGAAGCAGCCGATGGGGTGCCCTGAGGTGATCAGCGGCAGGAACGCCCAGGCCTGTTTGTCGCTGATCTGCGGTGCTCCGGGATAGGCGCGCGTCAGTTCCGCGGGGTCGGCGATGTAGGACGAACGGCCGGTGGCCAGGGCGCGTCCCGCGGGGGTGAGGCCGGCGTCCACGGGCAGGCCGTCGAGTCGTTCGATGGTGTCCGGGGTGTAGCCGCGGTGCCCGATGATCTGCATACGGCCGGCCTCGACGGTGGTCATGATCATGCCGTGGGCGCCGAAGGCGGGCAGGATCTGGTCGGCGACCAGGTCGACGACGTCCTGGACGCCGACGGTTTCCGTCAGTGCGGCGGCCAGATACACCAGGAGGTGGATGCGGCTGGCGGCGGGGGCGTCGATCGGGACGGGCTGTGTGGTGCCGGGTCTGGACGGCGGGCCGGCCGTGAGACCGGGGGTGATGAGGATGCTGATACCGGTGGCGTCGGCGTCGAAACGGAGGCTGAGCCATTGGGCCGAGGGGCACAGGACCGTCAGGGCGAGTGGCTCGCGGCTGGTCACGGCGGTGCGGTAGGCGTCCATGAAGGCGACGTCGTCCAGCCAGGGCAGTGACTGCCATGGCTGGGTGCCCAGCAGGTCTTCCACGGGTCTGCCCAGCAGTTCGGCGGCCGCGGTGTTGGCGAAGGTGATCCGTCCTTCGCGGTCGAGGGCGAGGGCGCCGAGGGTGAGGCGTTCGGCCAGGGCCGACGCGGCCAGCGCCGGCTGAGTGTGTCGCGTGTCGTGGTGGCGCAGGGGGACGAAGCGGGGCCGGCCGGGCACGGCCGTGGGGCGGGCGGTGTCCAGGATGCGGGCGAGGCGGCGAGCGCTCAGTGCGATGCCTCCCCGCTCCCGGAGCGACAGGCGGCCCGGATGGTCGGGTGGCCACATCAGCAGCAGTGCGCCACGCCGCACGCGGACGCCCGCTGTTAAGGGAACGACGGCGAACGCGAGGCCGTAGGGGACGTTCGCCGCCACGTGCGGGTATGCGCGGGCCAGCTCCTCCTGGGAGCTCACCCAGACGAGCCGCTCCTCGCGTACGGCGTCCTGCGTCGGGCCGTGGGAGGCGAGCCGTACCCGCCACCACGGAGCGAAGGCCTCGACCGGTACTCCGCACATCGCGTCCAGCGTCAGTACCTCTCCCGCCGCGTCCAGCCGATACACGGCCCCGGCCACCGCACCCGTGCGGTGCACGGCAGCCGCCAACGCCTCACCCAGCGGATCGGCACCGACCGGTTCCTCGCAGGGCCCGGTCACGTGGGGCACAACCTCACGCCCATATCAGGACGGTACGCCCGCGCGACGGTGACGGCACGCGCAGCGAACCGGAGGCTCGCGCCGCCACCGCCCTAAGGGACTGTTAGGACTTGGTTCGTGATGTTGAACGGCCCTGTCGTGCCATCGACTCTGTGTGCTCCCGGGCCTCAGACAAGGGAGTTTTCGATGGCCACACAGACCACGGCAGCGGGCGCGCAGGAGTCGCGCCGCAGCGAGCGCAGGGTCGTCAGCAACATCGTGCGTGGATCGATCGGCAACCTGATCGAATGGTACGACTGGTACGCGTACACCGCGTTCAGTGTGTACTTCGCCGCCGCGTTCTTTCCGTCCGGCGACCAGACCGCCCAACTGCTGAACACCGCCGCGGTGTTCGCCGTCGGGTTCCTGATGCGGCCGATCGGCGGCTGGGTGCTGGGGCGGTACGCCGACCGTCGGGGGCGGCGTTCGGCACTGACCCTGTCGGTGACGCTCATGGCGGCCGGTTCGCTGATCGTGGCGCTGACGCCGTCGTACGGGGCGATCGGGGTCGCGGCGCCGGTGCTCCTGGTGACGGCGCGGCTGCTGCAGGGCCTGTCCGTCGGGGGTGAGTACTCGACCTCGGCGACGTACATGTCGGAGGTGGCCTCGCCCGGCCGGCGCGGCTACTACTCCAGTTTCCAGTACGTCACGCTCATCGCCGGCCAGCTGACGGCGCTCGGGCTGCAGATCGTCCTGCAGCAGGTGCTCAGCGCCTCCCAGATGGAGGCGTGGGGCTGGCGGGTCGCGTTCGTCGTCGGCGCCGCGGGGGCGATCGTCGTGCTGTGGCTGCGGCGCGGCATGGACGAGTCGGAGAGCTTCGAGCGCGCGGCGGCCGAGGAGAGCGAGAAGGGTGCGGGCGACGGGCCCGCGCGTGGCAGTCTGCGGATGCTGCTGTCCTACCCCCGGCAGTGCATGGTCGTCGTCGGGCTGACCATGGGCGGCACGCTGTTCTTCTACACGTACACCACGTATCTGCAGAAGTTCATGGTCAACACCAGCGGCATCGCCAAGCCGACGGCGGCCTGGATCAACTTCTTCGCCTTGTTGGTGTTCGTGCTGCTGCAGCCGGTGATGGGGCTGCTGTCGGACCGGGTGGGGCGGCGGCCGATGCTGATCGCGTTCGGCGCGCTGGGCGCCGTGGTCGTGGTGCCCTCGCTCACGCTGCTGTCCCACACCAGCGACCCCGTGTACGCGTTCTTGCTGATGGTGGGGCCGCTGGCGGTCAGCTCCCTGTACACCTCGATCAGCGCGGTGGTGAAGGCCGAGCTGTTCCCGACCTCGATCCGGGCGCTGGGCGTCGGTCTGCCGTACGCGCTGACCGTGGCCCTGTTCGGCGGGACCGCGGAGTACGTCGCCCTGTGGTTCAAGGACGCCGGGCACGAGAGCTGGTACTTCTACTACGTCACCGCCTGTGTCCTGATCTCGCTGCTCGTCTACATTCGGATGCGCGAGACGTCGGACGGATCGCCGCTGGAGAGCGAGGCAAAGGGCTGACTGGGAGGGTGGCGACCGTGCGCGTACTGCTGGCCGAGGACGACGACGGGGTGGCGGGTGCGCTGACCGAGGTCCTGTACGAGCACGGTCATCTGCCCACGCGGGTGCGGCGCGGCGAGGAGGTCCTCGCCCGCCACCGCCAGGCGGACCTGCTGCTGCTCGATCTCGGGCTGCCCGACCTGGACGGGCTGGAGGTGCTGCGCAAGCTGCGTGCGGTGAGCGGTCTGCCGGTGGTGGTCCTCACCGCGAGGGGTGACGAGCGGTCGGTGGTGCGGGGCCTGCGGCTGGGTGCCGACGACTACCTGGTCAAGCCGGTCCGGCTGGCCGAGCTGCTGGCCCGGATCGAGGCGGTGACCCGCCGCGCCGCGACACGGGCCGCTCCGGCGCCGCGTACGGTCCTCGCCGGTGACGTCGAGATCGACCTCGACGCGCGGCGGGTGACGGTCGGCGGGGCCGAGGTGCGGCTGACCACCAAGGAGTTCGCGGTGCTCGCCGCGCTGGCGGCCCGGGCGGGCACGGCGGTGAGCCGCCAGCAGCTGATGGACGAGGTGTGGGGCGACGCCTATCTGGCGGTGTCCCGCTCGCTCGACGTTCATCTCACCCAGCTGCGGGCCAAGCTCGGCCGCCCCGAGGTGCTGACCACGATCCGGGGCTTCGGCTACCGGTTCGGCGGCTGAACCGGGCCATGCGTACTCGGGTACTGACCGTCGTCCTGGCCTTCGCCGTGCTCGCGGTGGCCGGGTTCGCCGTCCCGCTGCTCGGCGTCACCGCCGCACAGCGCACCGAACAGCTCGTCGCGGCCCGCACCGCCGACCTCGACCGTTTCGCCGGACTCGCCGACCAGGCCGCCGAGAGCGGCGACACCGGGGCGTTGACGGCCGAGACCACCCGGTACACCGCGCTGTACGGCGAGGCGGTCGTGGTCGTCGACGCCCGCCGCGCCCCGGTGGTGCAGACGGGCGGCATACGCGCCGCCGACCCCGCGGTCGCCCGCCTCCTCGACGCGGCGCTGCGCAACCAGCCCGTCTCTCCCGGGGGCACGCTGCGCCCCTGGTCCCGCGGCGAGAAGCTGCTCGCCCGCCCGGTCGGCACGGGCACCCGGGTGTCCGGTGCGGTGGTGCTGCGCGCCTCGGTGCGGGACGCCGCCGACGACATCGCCCTGCGCTGGGCGCTGGTCCTGGCCGGTGCGGGCCTGTTCGCCGTGGCCTGCGTGCTGCTCGGCCGGGCCGCGACCCGGTGGGTCGTACGCCCGCTGCACCACCTGGACCGCGCGGTCGGCGCGCTGGCGGCCGGGCTGCCCGCCGAGCACGCCCGGGCCGGCGGTCCGCCCGAGCTGCGCCAGCTGGCCACCGGCTTCAACCGCATGGCCGACGCGGTGACCACCGCGCTGGAACAGCAGCGCCGCCTGGTGGCCGACACCTCGCACCAGCTGCGCAACCCGCTCGCCGCGTTGCGCCTGCGCATCGACTCGCTCCAGCCCCGTCTGCCTGACTCCGCCACCCGCACGTACACGGGCGTGACCGGCGAACTCGAACGGATGGAACACCTCCTGGACGATCTGCTGGCCCTCGCGAACGCCGAGCATCGTGCCGGGGAGCTGGCCGTGGCGGGCGAGCGGAAGGTGTGGTGCGACGCGACGGCGGTCGCCGCGGCCCAGGCTCAGCTGTGGCGGCCGGTGGCCGAACAGGCGGGAGTCCGCTTGGAGTTCACCCCCGGGCCTGCGGTCCTCATGACCTGCTCGGAAGGCGAACTGGCCCAGGTGGCCGACATCCTGCTCGACAACGCGATCAAGTACGCCGGTGACGGCGCCCGTGTCGAGACGCTCTGCTTCGCCGACGGCCCGGACGCGGTGTTCGAAGTGGCGGACGACGGGCCGGGGCTTGCCACCGGCGAACTCGCCCAGGCGGGCATCCGTTTCTGGCGCTCGGAGCGCCATCGCGACGTACGCGGCAGCGGCCTGGGCCTGGCGATCGCCGAGCAGCTGGTGGCCGGCCATGGCGGACGCGTCGAGTTCGCCGCGGCCGACCCGCAGGGCCTGCGCGTGCGGGTCGTACTCCCCCGCGCCGATCATGGAGCAACATCCGGTCCGAAGGGACGTACGGCATGAACGGTCCCTCCCGCCGCATCGTCCTGCGCGCCGCACTCGGCACCGCGTGCACCGGGCTTGTGGCGGCCGCCGCGGCGGCCGACGCCCGGCACGCGGACCGTGGCCCGCAGGGCAGGCTACGGATCGCGACCGGCGAGTCCGGCAACTTCTACGCGGCCTTCGGTCAACTGCTCGCCGACCAGGTGAGGACGGTCTACCCCCGGCTGTCCTGCGAGGTGATCAACAGCGAGGCCAGTGTGGCCAACATCCGGCTGCTTCAAGCGGGCCGGGCCGAGGTCGCGCTGGCCCTGGCCGACATCGCGTGGGCCGCCTACGGTGGCTCGGCACCGTTCGGCCGCCGGGTCCCGCTGCGGGCGATCGGCCGGGTCTACGAGAACTACCTTCAGCTGGCCGTGCGCGCCGAGGCACCGATCCGCACCGTCGCCGACCTGGCGGGGCGCACCGTCTCCCTGGGCGCGCCCGCATCCGGCGGTGCCGTACTCGGCGACCGGCTGCTGCGCGCCGCGGGCCTGACCCCGGGCTCCGATGTCCACGTGCGCCACCTGTTGCTGCCGCAGGCCGCACACGCGATGCGGGACGGCGCGATCGACGCCCTGCTCGTGTCGGGCGGTCTGCCGCTGCCGACGCTCTCCGGCCTGGACACCCGCAGCGGCATCCGCCTCCTGCCGCTGGCCGACCTGCTCCCCCGCCTGCGTGCCGGAACGAGCAGCCCCGGACCGGGACTTGAGGCGGTGACGGTGCCGGCCGGGGCGTACCGCGGCACTCGCGAGGTGACCACCATCGGCGTGGCCAACCTCCTGCTGTGCCGCCCCGACCTGCCCGCACCCGTCGCGGCCGCCCTCACCGACGTCCTGGTGCGCCGAGCCGCCCACCTCGTCCCCACCACCGCCCTCGGCACCCAGTTCCTCGACGTCCGCAGCCTGATCTCCACCGGGGTCGTGCCGCTGCACCCCGGGGCGGTCGTCGCGTACCGCGAACTGCACGGCTGAGCACGCGACCGTCAGCCCTCCGGGCGTCCCCGCGCGGGCACTCCCGGCTCCGGGGCCTGGTGATGCTCCA
This sequence comes from Streptomyces sp. NPDC051738, assembly GCF_044453205.1. Classification (NCBI taxonomy): domain Bacteria; kingdom Bacillati; phylum Actinomycetota; class Actinomycetes; order Kitasatosporales; family Streptomycetaceae; genus Streptomyces; species Streptomyces sp. NPDC051738. The sequence continues at coordinate 64,008 of NZ_JBITCM010000021.1, forward strand.
CCGGAACCGTGTCGATGATCCACACACCGCGGCCTCGATCGGCCATGACCGCTACGAGAGCCAGCAGGAGGGCGCCAGCCGCGACCGCGACGGCCACCAGGAGTGCGCCCTCGGTGCCGTGGGTTGCAGCGAGGGAGCCCGACAGGGCCTGCCCGGCCGCTGTGCCGAGCGGGCCGCCGGCGCACAGGACGGTCATGGCGAGCGCTGCCCGCCGCGTGGGGGCCAGACGTTCGGTCAGGGCGTAGAGGCTGATCATGTAGGGCGCGACGGTGCAGCCGGCCACGGCGACAGCGGCGGGCAGGGAGACCGTCCGCGACCCGGCGAACAGCACCAGCATGCCCGCGAAGAGCACCGCGGCGAACGTGAGGTACCGGGCGCGCAGTGAGAACCGCTGCGGCAGCCAGGCACACGCGGCCCCGGCCAGCGCGCTTCCGATGCCGAACTCCGCGTAGACGAGCCCCGCCGCACCCGGCTCCCCGATGGTGTCGGCATACACGGTGACGGCCGTCTGCACGGCACCGAAGACCGCGCCCATCGCGACCATCGCCAGGACCATGACGGCCAGCGGGCGGCGGGGCAGAGACGGCTCGCGGTGTTCTACCGAGGGCGGCCGGGGGATGCCGCGGTGGGCGTGGAGCAGGGCGAAGGGCAGCGTGGCGGCCGCGATCAGGACCATGGTCAGCACCGCGGGTGCCACAGGGCCGGCCGACGCCAGCAACCCGACGACCGCGGGTCCGGCGACGAAGCTCACCTCGTCGGCCGCCGCCTCGTACGACAGGGCCGCCGACAGCAGCCGCCGCTCGCCGTGCGGACGTAGCAGCCGTGACCAGTGCACCCGGACGAGGGGAGCGACCTGGGGCTGGGTGAGCCCCACCAACGTCGCTGCAACCAGCATGCTCGCCTGGGCGCCGTGGCTCGCGGCCAGCAAGCCCGCCCACGCGGCGAAGTTGGCCAGTGGCGCCAGAACTCCGACTGTCCGGTGGCCGTGGCGGTCGGCCAGGGCGCCGACGACCGGGCCGCCGATGGCCATCGCGGTGCTCTGTGCCGCGGCGGCAAGGCCCGCGAAGGCGTAGCTGTGGGTCGACGACTGAAGCAGGATGAGCGTGGACAGGGCCGAGGACGCGTACGGCAGGCGGGCCAGGAATCCCAGCGGGAAGAAGCCCACGCCTGCCACACGCAGCAGGGAGCGGTAGGACACTGATGTCTCCATCGGGTACGCCGAGGAGACGCGCTACCCAGCCACCAGCGCGCCGACGGACCCGATTCTGGCGGCAACGTAGTGCACACGGCTGACGGCTGTACAGGCGCAGCCCCTGTCTCAGGTCACGAGCGGGGCTTGTGCGTCGCGGCGAAGGCGTCGGCCGCCGCGAGGTCGAAGTCTCCGTGGTCGCTGCCGAGGCCCTGGGCCACCAGCGCCGCGGCAGCGCAGCCGAGGACGGCGGAGTCGTACGGTGTGCGGCCCAGGCCCATACCGCGCACGAAGCCGGCCGAGAACGCGTCGCCGCAACCGGTGGTGTCCACCACGTCGATCGCGAAGGCGGGGACCTGCTCGGTGCCCTGCGGGGTCACGAGCAGCGCACCGTCGCCGCCCCGCGTGACCGCGACCAGGCCGGCGCCGGCGTCGAGGAGCTTGTGCGCGCCCGCGACCAGGTCCTGCTCACCGGTGAAGCCGAGGACCTGGTCCTCGTTCGGCAGCATGTGGTCGACGTACGGCAGCGCCGCCGCGATCTGCTCGAAGCTCCCGAGCACACCGGGTGCGAGCAAGTCCACCGAGGTGGTCACGCCGTGTTCCTTGGCGTACGACAGGACGCGCGTCGCGGTGTCGACGCCGATGAGCTCGGGGCCGCCGAGGTGCAGGTGGGTCGCCTCGGCGAGCGCGTCCCAGGGCACGTCGTCGGGGCCGTAGGTGATGTTGGCGCCGAGGAGGTGCAGCGAGGGTCGGTCGCCATTGGGGCGGATGGGCAGGACGCTCGCGGAGGTGGGGGTGTCGGTGCGGCGGACGAGGAATCGCGTGTCGATGCCTGCTGCGCCGAGGAGTTGGACCAGCATGTCGCCGGTGGGGTCGGAACCGATGGCCCCGGCGCTGTGGACGGTGGCGCCGAGCTTGGCGAGGGTGAGTGCGGTCCCGCCGGCGGTTCCGGCGGCGGTCATCCTGATGTCCTCCACCAGCGTGGCGCCCTGGCCCTCGGGTATCGCCTCCACCGGCCGCACCAGCACGTCCAGCACGTGCACGCCCATCGTGACGACGTTCATCGGTTTCCCTCCTGCACAGGCGGTACGGGGTGGGTGGTGCCGTAGTTCCGGGCGATCGCGGCCTCGATCACCGCGAGTTGCTGGCCCTCGTCCAGGACTCGCGGCGTGCCGAGAGCGGCCGCGTGCTGGTAGACGCCGCACGCCCACTCCAGCAGCAGCGCGTGTTCGACCGCTTTGTCCAGCGTCGGGGCGTGGGTGAGCGCGCCGTGGCTGGCCATCAGCGCGGCACTGCGGCCCTCCAGTGCCGTGAGGACCGACTCGGCGAGTTCCGGCGTGCCGAACGTGGCGTACGGCGCCACGCGCACCGATCCGCCGAGCGCCATCAACTGGTAGTGGATGCAAGGGAGTTCATCGAGGACGCAGGACAGCGCGGTGGCCATCGGGGCGTGGGTGTGGACGACCGCGCCCGTGCCGTAGCGGCGGTAGACGCCCAGGTGCAGGTCGAGTTCCGAGGTGGGCTGGAGTGTCCCGGCGACGATGTTTCCGTCGAGGTCGACCACGGTCACCTGGTCGTCGGCCAGTTCGGCGAGGACCGCGCCGGTCGCCGTGATGGCGACACGGTCCTGCACCCGCACACTGACGTTGCCGGCCGTACCGATGAGCAGCCCCTCGGCCCCCAGGCGACGGCACGCCGCGGCCACGGCGGCGCGCTCCTGACCCAGCACCGAGCTTGAGTCGGTCATGTCCGCGACGGTAGCGTAAACCTGAAACAATGTCATGTTCAGGTTCGGAGGCTGTGCATGGGTGATCCGGCCCCTCCCGGGCCCGGCGGCACCTGGCCCGTTCCGCTGCGCCGCACTCCCCAACAGGCGCGCAGCAAAGCACGGTTGGCGCGGGTCCTCGAGGCCGCCGAGCGGGTCCTGGTCGGCGAAGGGGTCCAGGCGCTGACCACGACCCGGGTCGCGGCGGAGGCGAAGGTCTCGGTGGGTTCGCTGTACCAGTACCTGCCCGACCGCGACGCCATCATCGACGCCCTCGCGGCCGGGTACCTGGCCCGGCTGGAGGCCGCCATGGACGACCTGGTCCGCGCGGCCGCCGCCGAGCAGTGGGACGACCCCGTCGGGGTGCTCATCGACGCCTACGCCGCCATCTACCGCACCGGGCACGGCTTCAGGGCGCTGTGGTTCGGCAGCAGTCTCACCGAGCAGACCCGCGCGGCGGACCGCGAGCACAAACGCCGGATGGCGGACGGTGTCCGGCGTGTCCTGCTGGCGCTCGGCATCGCCCGCGACGACGAGGCGCTCGGCCGGGCCTGCCACGCGGCGGTCCTCGCCGCCGACGCCCTCGCCCAGGAGGCGTTCCGGCGTGACCCCGAGGGCGATGCGGGCCTCCTCGACGAGGCCGGGATCATGCTGCGTGGATATCTGGCCGATGTCGCCGCGCGGGGGCGATGACTTCGGGCTCGGAGGCGGTGCGGGGGCGATGACTTCAGGCTGCGAGGCGACGCGGGGACCATGACTCCAGACTCCGAAGCGACGCGGGGACGATGACTCCAGGCTCCGAAGCAGCCCGGATTTCCGGCTCTGCCATGCTGGCGTCGTGCCGAAACCCACTCCTGTCACCCCGGACGCGCCCGCCCGCATACGCACCCCGCTCCTCACCCAGGAGTGGCTCGACCTCGCCTTCGTCCACTGGGCCGTCGAACCGGACGCCGTGGCCGGACTGCTGCCGAAAGGAACTGTTCCGGACACGCATGACGGGGTCACGTACGTCGGGCTCGTGGCCTTCCGGATGCATCGGGTCGGCTGGCTGCGGCTGCCCGGGGTGCCGTATCTCGGGACCTTTCCCGAGACCAACGTGCGCCTGTACTCCGTGGACGCGCACGGGCGGCGCGGTGTCGTGTTCCGGTCGATGGACGCCGCACGGCTGATCCCGGTCGTGATGGGACGGGTCGGCTTCCGGCTGCCGTACCTGTGGTCCCGGATGACCGTGCGCACGGCCGGCGACACCGTCACCTACACCAGTTCCCGGCGCTGGCCCGGCCCGCGCGGCGCGTACAGCCGTATCACCGTGCGGCCCGGTGAACGCATCGAGGAACCCACCGAGCTGGAGCACTTCCTCACCGCCCGCTGGGGCATGCACAACGCCTTCTTCGGCGGGCCCGAGCCACTGGCCTACCTGCCCAACCACCACCCTCGCTGGCCGCTGTACCGCGCCGACCTGATCACCTGCGAGGAGAACCTCGTCACCGCGGCCGGGCTGCCCGCTCCGAGCACCACGCCGGTCAGCGTCCTGTACTCCCCCGGCGTCCCGGTCCGCCTGGGCCGCCCGGCGCGTCCCGCGGGCATCCCCACCCCGTGATCCGCATGCGCGTGTCGAATTCCGGAGCTCGGCGCCGACGTATCGGATGAGGGCTGGGGCCGCGCTGAGCGGCCGGACAGCCTCCAGCCGATCAGGACGGAGTTCGATCATGTTGCTGAAGGACAAGGTCGCGGTGGTGTACGGCGCGGGCGGTTCCATCGGCGGAGCGGCGGCGCGCGCCTTCGCCCGCGAAGGGGCCCGGGTCTTCCTCGCAGGGCGCACGGCGGCATCGCTGGACAAGCTTGCCGAGGGCATCCGTGCCGTGGGGGGCACAGCGGAGACCGCCGTGGTCGACGCGCGGGAGGAGGCAGCGATCGACGCTTTCGTCGACGACATCGCGGCACGGACAGGGCGGATCGACATCTCGTTCAACGCCATCGGATACGGAGATGTCCAGAAACCGCTCATGGAGATCTCCGAGGCGGACTTTCTCCAGCCGATCGTGACCGCGATGCGGTCGCAGTTCCTGACGACCCGAGCGGCGGCACGGCACATGATCCCGCGCGGTACGGGAGTCATCCTCGTCTTCGGCGGCGGTGGGCCGCAGACGCTGCCCGGCCTCGGCGGTTTCAAGATCGCGCTGGACGCGCTGGAGGGGCTGCGCCGCCAGTGGGCCATCGAGCTGGGACCGCAGGGCGTCCGGATCGTGACGCTGAAGTCCGGCGGCGTGCCGGAGAGCCTGCCCGACGGGTTCCCCGGCCGCTCGGCGATCGTCGACAGCCTGGTCGAGGCTACGCAGCTCGGGCGGGCGGCTACCCTCGCGGACGTCGGTGACGTGGCCGCCTTCGTCGCCTCCGACCGGGCCCGTACGCTCACCGCGACCGACGTGAACATCTCCTGCGGCGCCATCGTGGACTAGGACGCCCCACGGACCTCTCGGGCGCTGCGCGAAAGCGAGGGGCCCGAACCGGGAAGTCCGGTCCGGGCCCCTCGGGAACGTCACCGTCTCAGGTGCCGTTCCGGTGCGTCGTCACCGTCACCCGATGCGGCGCCTGCTCCGTATCAGCAGCAGGCCGCCACCCACAAGGAGGACGGCGCCTGCCGCGGCCGGCCACAGACTGGTGCCCGTCTCGGCCAGGTCGCCGCCGACCGCCTGCGGCTTCGTCCCCAGACTGTCCTCGGTGTCGTCGCCGACACCGGCGGGTTGTGTCTGCTGCGCGGCGGCGCCCTCGTCGTCGTTGCCCGAGCCGCCCTGGGCCGGGGCGGTCGCGTCCGCGGCGGCCGACGGGGTTCCGGAGGACTTGGGCGCCACCGTGCTCGACAGGGTGGGCTTGTCGTCCTTCGCCGGTTCGGTGGCGGGCGCCTCATTGCCGGGCTCGTCGTTCCCGGGTGCCTCGGTGGCCGGCTCTTCCGTGGCCGGCTCATCGGTCGCGGGGTCGTCGTTCGCCGGCGGGTCCGTCTGCTCGTTCCCGCCGTTGCCGTCGCCGGGCTCCGGCTTGTCGTCGTCGGCCGGCGGAGTGGTGGGAGCCTCGGTCGGCTGCTGGGTCGGCTCCTCCTGGCCCGGGTCCCCGCCGCCGTCGCCGCCATCACCTTCACCGGCGCCGCACTTCCGGCCCTCGTTGATGCAGTCCACCATCTGCCCCATCAGGTCCTCGTCGAAGACGTTGATGAAGTCGCCGTGGTCGGTGACCGGCTTGTGCAGCTGCTCGGGGAAGGAGTCCACCGCGAACAGCGGGGTCGTCCGGCCCCCATCCTGCAAGCTCGGCGCGTCGACGTCGTACACGATCCGCTGGACCAGCTGCGGGATGGCCTCGAAGCCGCTCGGGCAGCTGCCGTCGGCCGCCGCGAACGCCACGTGGGTACGGTGGTTGGCGCTGTCGATGTTCTGGCCGTCCCAGCAGCTCTGGAACTTGAAGGAGCGCACCACGTCGCTGCCCTGGGGGCACAGCGGGTACTTGTCCTTCAGCTGCCGGTCCTCGAAGCCGGTGCAGCTCCAGGAGGCGTTGGCGTTGGCGGTGCCGTTGATGAACGCCTTGGCGTCACCGGTGATGATGCGCAGCAGCCGCGGCATCTCGGTGACCTTGCCGCGCGGGCTGCCGACGAACGTCATCGTCACCTCCTTGGGAGTGACGATCTTGCCGGCGTTGCCCTCGATGCCGCCGCCGGGCGAGTTGGCGTCCTGCTCCTGGGCGCCGTTCTGCAGACGCAGGACCGGCCAGAAGTAGGAGGACTTGTCGCCCTGGTCGACACACGTCGTCGCGGCGTTCGCCAGGTCCTCGTCGCTCGCGAAGGCGTCGTTGGACTGGTTGCCGACGTAGTCGTGGAAGTGGTGGGCGCCGTTGGAGACGCCGGGGGCCACGATGACGTTGTCGGAGTTGAACAGGCCGTTCTCGTTGACGCCACAGCTGGTGGCGAAGGTGCCGCGGGAGGCGCCCTTCTGGGCGGCCGGGGCGGCCACGTTCGGCTGTACGGCGGTGATGTCCGCGAAGTCCGCGGCGACGGGGCCGTTGCCGGCCTGGCCACCATTGCCGGCCTGGCCGCCGTCACCGGTCTGGCCGCCGTTCTCGGGCTGCTGGTCGCCCTGGTCCTCGCCCGCCTGGTTGTCGCCGCCCTCGTCCTGGCCGGCGTCGCCCTGATCGCCGCTGCCCTGGTCGCCGTTGCCGTTGTCGGCGGCGCGCAGGGTGCAGGGTGCGAGGGACTCCAGGCCTTGCGGCCGGTCCCCCACGGCCTCGATGGCGATGACGATGCGTTCGATCGTCGCCGTGCGCTTCTCCTTCAGCGGATTCATGATCGCGCTGTCGGCGAAGCCCGCGTCCTGCTGGATGGCCTGGGCCGACTCCAGCAAGCGCTGGTAGGCGTCGGCTATCTGCTGGTCGAGGAGGGCGAGTTCCTTGGCGACGTCCTCCCTCGCTCCCTCCGGCACGGCCGTCAGTTCGCTGCCGACGTCCGGGCAGTCGATCGTGCCGGCCGGGGAGGACAGCGTCCGGGCCTGTTCGTTTCCGCCGTCCTCGGTGGCCGAGGCGTAGACGTTGGCCGCAACCAGGCCGCCGCCGCCCAACATCAGCGCGACCGCTGCAAAGGTCGCGCGCCGTGCGCCCGTGGGGCGTCTTCGCGTGCTGCGTCCCAAGGAAGTACTCCTACGCCTCGTCGTGGGTCAGGGCATGAAAATCCCCCGGCCTTATACGGAGACGCGCCGCGTTGTGTTCAACCGCCTCACGGATTCACAGAAATTCCTTACAACAAGCGTCAGTTCATGAGGCCGGCGGCGAGTGTCGCGCCCAGTTCCCAGCAGGCCTCGGTGTCTGCCTTGACCGGCTCGCCCGTCACCGTCACGGGTTGCGCGGCGCGACGCCAGGCGAGGCCGGTCGTGATGGCGTCGATCGCCCGGACTGCCCCGGTGACGTCGCTGCCGCCGTGCACGTAGTAGCCGAAGGGCCGGCCTCGGGTCGCGTCCAGGCACGGGTAGTAGATCTGGTCGAAGAAATGCTTGAGGGCGCCGGAGATGTAGCCGAGGTTGGCCGGGGTGCCCAGCAGGTAGGCGTCGGCTTCCAGCACATCGGTGGCCGTGGCCGCCAGTGCGGGTCGCCGCACGACCTCGACGTTCTCGATCTCCGGCGCCGTGGCACCGGAGAGGACGGCTTCGAGCATGGCCTGGCAGTTGGGCGAGGGGGTGTGATGGACGATCAGCAAGGTAGGCACACCCGAACCCTGCCGCCGCGCCGCCGGTGGACGCAACCGCGACGGTTCAGTCGGCGGGCTGTGCGGGGCTCTGGTCCTGCGCGGGGTCCGGCGTGGTCTCCGAGGAGGGGTTGACCCTGGCGACCGCGCACGACAGCTGCTCCTGGACGGCTTCGGGCAGCGCTTGGCCCTTCACGGCGGTGACCAGGTCTCCGGCCAGCGAGTGCAGTTTGGTGTTGGTGTTCTGGGAGGCCGAGACGAGTACCGTCCAGGCCTCCTCGGAGGTCAGGCTGAACGAGGCCATCAGGATGCCCCGGGCCAGGTCGATGGTCGGCCGGGTCTGCATGGCCCGGCGCAGCTGGGCGACCTCGATCCGCAGGTCGTGATCGGCGACTTCGGGCGCTTGCATGTCCTGTCCGTGCCGGTCCGCCGCGCCCTGCTCGTCCGGGGCCGAGCGGGCGAACAGCGTCCGCGTGCCGGACAGGGTGAGCAGGCGATCGACTGCGGTACTGGTGGAGCGTATGGCGACCGTCTTGGCCTGCTCCAGCGCTCGGTGGCGCAGGCTGAGCAGGATGTTGAGGGCCGAGCAGTCGCAGAAGGTGACGTCCTCGAGGTCCAGGTCGATGCCGCGGACCGAGCGGCTCAGGGCTTCGCGCAGGACACCTCGGAGCTGCTCGCTGGTGTCGAGGTCGAGCTCTCCGCGGATCTTCACGATGATCCGGTCACCGTCCGGGCGCAGGCCGGTGACCAGCGGGCACTGTGACACCGCCGCCGGTACGCCTGCGGTGTCGGCACGATCGGCAGCGCCCCCGCCAGGGGGGTGCGCAGAGAACGCGAGCTCCGGCATGACCGCCTCTCCCTCAGCTGCTCCCTCGTCTCGCTACCAGACTGAACCGGAACTACAGGACACGTCAATAGATACATGAAATGCAGTGCGTGTTTTTGTATACGTGAACGCACAGTCGTAGTCTTGGAACATGGACGGAGTCCCTGAACCGCACACCGGATGGACGTTCCTGACGAACCATGCCCGCGTACTGGCGGCCATCGCCGACAACCCGAACGTCCGCATCCGACATATCGCGGCGCACTGCCGACTCACGGAGCGTGCAGTCCAGAAGATCATTTCTGAGCTCGAGCGGGACGGCTATCTGTCCCACACCCGCGAGGGACGCAACAACACCTACCTGATCGATCCCGACAAGGTGCTGCGTCACCCTGCCGAAGCCGGACTGCCGGTCGCCGCTCTGCTGTCGCTGCTCGTGCAGGACGAGGCCGACCGCAGCACGGTCTCCGATCAGCTGAGGGCTGCGCGTCAGCGGATGCCCGTGGACGGCGGATGAGCGGTCGCAGAACCAGGTCGCGGACGCGATACCCCTGACCGGGCTCAGCACAGCACGCGCAGCGCTCCGGGCAGGACTCTGACCGTGACCGGCAGGGTCGCCTCGACCTCGCCGTCGGCGCCGTAGGGCACCTCGCGGTCGGCCTCGATGCGGATCTCCCTGCCCCGCAGGATCCGCACCTGGGGGCGGTGGACGTGGGCGCCCGTCTTGAGGTCGTTCATCAGGGCGAAGAACAGCCGGCGGGGCGCCTCTTGGATCATCACCACGTCCAGCAGGCCGTCGTCCACGCGGGCGTCGGGGGCGATGAGGCGGCCGGAGCCGTAGTAGCCGGAGTTGGCGGCGACGACCGTGTAGCCGGTGTGCGGGTGTTCCTCGCCGTCCACGGTGACCCGGTAGCGGGCCGGGCGCCAGCTGGTGACGGCGCGCAGCCCGCCGGCGTAGTAGGAGGCCGCGCCCCGCAGCAGGGTGGCGTTGTTGGCGTGGCGGTTGGCGAGTGCGTCGACGCCCGCGTACACGCTGCCGAGGACCACCGTGCGCTGGTGGACGGCCGACTCGACCTCGATGGTGTCGACGGTGCGGGGTTCGTGGTGGAGCAGCACCTGCGCGAGTGCCGTCGGGTCGGTGGGCAGGTTCAGGGCCCGGGCGAAGTCGTTGCCGCGGCCGGCCGGGACGAGGCCGAGCAGGGCGTCCGTGCCGCTGAGGGCTCCGCCGACGCCGCCGGCGATGCCGTCACCGCCGACGGCGAGCACCACCCGGCCCCGCTGCCCGGCGTCCCGGGCGAGGTCCCGGGCGTGCGCCAGGCTGCGGCTGTACTCGGTTTCGAGGCCGGCCCCGGCCTCCCGTAGCTGCCGGGCCACCTGGAGCAGCGCGGCCGCTGAGGCGGATCCGCCGGCCGTGGGGTTGACGATGGCGGTGAACTGTCGCATCGGTGTGCCTTTCGGGCCGACGGAGGGCGCTGCCGGAGGCGGGGCGGCGTGAGCGGAGGGAGTGCGTGGATTCCGGGGTCGGTCGAGGGGCGGCAGGATCAGTCGAGGGGCAGCAGGACGCCGGGGTTGAGCAGGCCCGCAGGGTCCAGCGTGCGCTTCACCGCGCGCAGCGCCTCGATGCCCAGGGAGCCGGCCTCGCGGACGTACCAGTCCCGGTGGTCGGTGCCCACGCCGTGGTGGTGGCTGATGGTGCCGCCCGCGGCGAGGATCGCCTCGTTGGCGGCGTGCTTGGCCTTCTCCCAGTGCGCCACCGGGTCGTCGCCCTGTGCGGAGACGACGGTGAAGTACAGCGAGGCGCCGTTTTCGTAGACGTGGGAGATGTGGCACATGATCAGGGGCGGGGTGCCGGATTCGGTGAGCGTGGTGGTGAGGGCGTCGCGGACGGAGGCGTACAACTCGGGGACGCGTGACCAGAAGGCCGCCGTCTCCAGCGTCTCGGCGAACGCCCCTGCGTCCAGCAGGGAGTCCCGCAGGTAGGGGGCCGAGTAGCGGCCGTGCGCCCAGCGCTGTCCGGGTTCCTCGCCGAGCGGGGTTCCGCCGCACTCGCGCAGGACGGCGGCGGCCTTGTCCCGGCGGTGCGAGGTGTCCTCGTCCGTGCCCTCGTAGCCGGTGATCGCCATGCATCCCGTGGGCTGCTGCCCGGCGACGGCGGCGCCGATCGCGTCGGGCTGGGCGAGGCCGATCAGTGTCTCGGTCTCGTCGGACAGCCGCAGCACCGTCGGGCGCGGCCCGTCCTGGGCGAGGCGGCGCAGTGCCGCGGCGCCTTCCTCGAAGGAGGGGAAGCGCCAGCCCTCGTACACGCACGTCTCGGGGACGGGTCGGATCCGCACCGTGACGGACGTGATGACGCCGAACGCCCCCTCGGAGCCGAGCAAGAGCTGACGCAGGTCGGGACCGGCTGCGGAGCGCGGGGCGCGGCCGGTGTCGATGGTGCCCTCGGGGGTGGCGAGGGTGAGGCCCAGGACCATGTCGTCGAAGCGGCCGTAGCCGGCGGACGCCTGGCCGCTGGAGCGGGCGGCGGCGAATCCGCCGATGGTCGCCCACTCGTAGGACTGGGGGAAGTGGCCGAGGGTGAAGCCGTGTTCGGCCAGCAGCGCCTCGGCGTGCGGGGCGCGCAGGCCCGGTTGCAGGGTGGCGGTGCGGGAGACCGGGTCGAGGGCCAGGAGCTGGTCCATGCGGCGCAGGTCCAGGGCGACGAAGGGGCCCCGACGGGTGGGGGCGAGGCCGCCGACGACTGAGGTGCCGCCGCCGAACGGGACCACGGGCAGGCCGTGTTCGGCGCAGACGCGCAGGACGGCGGCCACCTCGTCGTGATCGGTGGGCAGTACGACGGCCGCGGGAATGTCGTCGACGTCGCCCTCGCGCATCCGCAGCAGGTCGGGGGTGGACTTGCCGCGCGTGTGGCGGATACGGGTCTCCGCGTCGACGCGGACGTGCTCCTCCCCGCCCACGGCGACGAACAGGGCCTGGCGCACGGCGGGTTCGAGCCCCGGCTCGGGTACGGCGATGTCCTCCAGGGCGACCGGCCCGGCGGTGCGCGGCTTGACGCCGAGCAGATCGCGCAGCAGTCCGGTCACGGTCTCGGGCAGCGGCGCCGCCTTGGCCGGGTCGCCCCAGCCGCTCCACAACATGTCCATGGCGGTCGTCCTCACCGGTCGATTCGAGCGATGCCGTGTCCCGGACGGCCTCGCAGGCGTTACACTGTTACACATGACGCCTATTCGTCACAACCACTCGGACGGCGACGCGGTGCTCGACGCGGTGCGCGACTGTGTCCTGGCCGTCGGTGTCCGCCGTACGACGCTGACCGACGTGGCCCGCCGTGCGGGTGTCTCCCGGATGACGCTGTACCGGCGCTGGCCCGATGTGCGCTCGCTGGTGGGCGACCTGATGACCCGGGAGTGGGTCGCGGTGGCCACCGGGGCCATGCCCGAGCGGCGCCCCGGCGCCGACACGCGCGGCCTGATCGTCGACGGCCTGGTGGCCGGGGTGGAGGCCTTCCGGGCCCATCCGCTGTTCCGGAAGATCGTCGACGTCGATCCGGAACTGCTCCTGCCCTACGTCCTCGACCGCCGCGGTGCGAGCCAGGAAGCCCTGATAGCCCTCCTGGGCGACGCCGTGCGGGAGGGCCACGCGGACGGGTCGGTACGCACCGGCCATGCCGAACGGCAGGCGCGGACCGTGCTGTTGATCGTCCAGTCCTTCACGCTGTCCCTGCGCACCATGACCGACGAGGACGACCCCGACCTGAGCAGCGAGGCCTTCCTCGTGGAACTGCGCAGCATCCTGGAGAGGACCCTGACGCCATGAGCCCCACCCCTCCTGTCCCGGTTCCGGGATCGTCGCTCAACGCCGCCCGACGCGCGCGCGAACTGGCCGAGACGGTCGGCGGTCCGGCCGTGGACGTCCTGGTCGTCGGACTGGGCGCGACCGGCGCCGGAGCCGCCCTGGACGCCGCCGCCCGTGGCCTGACGGTGGCCGCCATCGACGCCCACGACCTGGCCTTCGGCACCTCCCGCTTCAGCAGCAAGCTCATCCACGGCGGGCTGCGCTATCTCGCCTCGGCGCAGCTCGACGTCGCCCATGAGAGCGCCGTGGAGCGCGGGGTGCTGATGGAGCGCACGGCACCGCATCTGGTGCGGGCGCAGCCCTTCGTGCTGCCCCTGACGCCCCTGGTCTCCCGCGGCCAGTCGGCCCTGGCCTGGGCCGGATTCCGGGCCGGTGACACCCTTCGCCTCGCGGCCCGCACGGCCCGCGCCACCCTGCCCGCCCCGCGCCGGCTCTCCGCCGTGGAGACCCGGCACCTCGCCCCCGCCCTGCGCCCCCAGGGCCTGCGCGGCGGTCTGCTGTCCTGGGACGGCCGGCTCACCGACGACGCCCGCCTGGTGACCGCGATCGCCCGCACCGCCGCTGCCCGCGGCGCACGGATCCTGACCCGGGTGAGGGCGCTGCGGCTCACCGCGTCCGGCGCTGTGATACGTGACGAACTCACCGGCGAGGAGGGCGAGATCAGGGCCCGCGTCGTGATCAACGCGTCCGGCGTCTGGGCGGGCGGCCTGGTGGACGGCATCCGGATCCGCCCCTCCCGCGGTACCCACCTCGTCCTGCGCTCCGACCATCTCGGCCCGCTGCCCGCCGGGCTGCACGTGCCGGTCCCCGGGGAGACGAACCGCTTCGTCCTCGTCCTGCCCCAGGGCGACGGCCGCGTCTACGTCGGGCTCACCGACGAGCCCGTCGAGGGCGACATCCCCGACATTCCGGAGGTGCCCGAGACGGACATCGGGTTCCTCCTCGACGTCCTCGGATCCGTCCTGGACATCCCGGTCCAACGCGACGACGTGGTCGGCGCGTTCGCGGGTCTGCGCCCGCTGCTCGACACCACGCCGGAGGCGCAGTCGGGCGCGGCGCCACGGACCGCCGACATCTCCCGGCGGCACGCGGTCCTCACCTCGTCGGAGGGCGTGATCACGGTGGTGGGCGGCAAGCTCACGACTTACCGGCGCATGGCCGAGGACACCGTCGACGCCGCCGTCGCCACCCGCCGCATCACCGCCGGCTCCTCCCCCACCGCCTCCCTGCCTCTCGTCGGCGCCGCCTCACGCGACGCGCTCGCCGACGTCCGGGCTCCGCACCGCCTCGTCCAGCGCTACGGCACCGAGGCAGCCGCCGTCCAAGCGCTCGGCGCGCACACGCCCCGGCTCGACGAACCCGTGCTGCCGGGGCATCCCGTCACCGGCGCCGAACTGCTGTGGGCCGTACGCCATGAGGGCGCCCTGGACGAGGCCGACCTGCTGGATCGGCGCACGCGCATCGGGCTGGTGCCCGCGGACCGTACGGCGGCGATGGACGGCGCACGCCGGGTGCTGGACGAGGTGTCGGCACGGGTGGGCGAGGTGTAGGGGCACAGGTAGGCGAGAGGTGGCTGTCGGGTAGGCGCACGGCTGGGCGAGGTGTGGAGCCTGCCGGTACCTCAGGTACGTCAGGTCTCCGTGCGCCGGATCCGCCACACGTGGTCGTCCCGGAAGCCCTCCACGCCCTCGGGTGACACGCTCGCCCTGCGCACCGTGTCCAGCGTCTCCACGGTCCAGCCGGCTTCCGGGAGCGCGAGTTCGTCGAGGACGCCCCGCTGCGTCGGGAACTCCGCCTCGAAGGGTGGCTCGGTCTGCCAGGACGGCCAGCCCGCGTGCATCACGATCAGCAGAGTGCCGCCCGGTGCGACCGCGTCCGCGGCCTGGCGCAGAACCCGCTGCTGGTCCAAGGGGACCGGCGACTGCAGATACTGAGCGTTCACCAGGTCGAAGGAGCCCTCGGGGAACGACTCCCCCAGCACATGCCGTTCCCAGACCGTACGGTCGCTCACGCCGGCCTCGGCGGCGTGCAGTGCGGCACGCTCCAGTGCCGTGTGCGAGATGTCGACGCCGGTGGCCCGCCAGCCCCGCGCGGCGAGCCACACCGCGTCAGCCCCTTCGCCGCATCCGAGGTCGAGCGCGCTGCCCGGCCGGAGGTCACCGGCCTCGCGGACGAGCAGCGCGTTGGGGCGGCCGCTCCACACAGGGCCGCCGTCCCGGTAGCGGGCCTCCCAGAACTCGGCGGCCTTCAGGGCGGGGGTCTCGGTCATGGTGCCTCCGGGGGTGCGCGAGTGTTGTGGCGGGGGGGGAAGGGCCGGGCGAACCCGGGCTCTCCTGTCCGCTGCGAGAAGCCTGCGGGACACCTTGGAGGTGGCCCAAGGCTGTTTGCCGGTTCGGCAAAGGCCTCGGCCGAACTCTGACTGCCCGCCGACCGTCTGTCGCCGAACTTCGAACTCCGAGGGACCAAAGGACTACGACCTTGGAGCCGGTCCACCTGGACCCGTGGTCCGATTCGGTGAGCGGCGGCCGCGGCTAGCGTCACAGCATGCGTATAGGACTTCTCGGCACCGGAAACGTCGCACGAGCACTGGCCCATGGCTGGAGCGCCGCGGGGCACGACGTGCTCCTCGGCTCACGCAACCCGAAGGAACGAACGGATCTCGGTCTCCCCGTGGCAGACCTGAGCGAGACGGCGACCCACGCGGAGGTACTGGTCAACGCCACCCCGGGGGACGTCTCCGTGGAACTGCTGCGCTCCATCGGGGCGTCGACGCTGGCCGGCACGCTGCTGATCGACGTCGGAGTCGGCCTTTCCGCCGACTACACCAAGCTCTCGCACCCCAACAGCAGCCTGGGTGAGCAGATCCAGGAGGCGTTCCCGCTCACCCCCGTCGTCAAGACGCTGTGCACCATGGACTCCACGGTGATGACCGCGCCGGACAGTCTCGACGGTCCGAGCACCGTCTTCCTCTCCGGCGACGACGCCGAGGCCAAGCGGACCACCGGCCGACTGCTCGCCGACCTCGGCTGGCCGCCGTCGTCCCAGCTGGACATCGGCGGCATCACCACCGCGCGCGGCCAGGAGCACTTCGCGTTCCTGTTCATGGGGATCGCGGGCGGTCTGGGCGCCCACGCGTTCAACATCAACGTGGTCGCCCGCGCCGCCGGCTAGCTCACTCGCCCGGCGCCTCAAGCCAGAAGCCGGCGCGGATCCGCCAGAGGTCGAGCAGCGCCGTGTCGCCCTGGGTCCGGATCGTGGGCGCGGGCCGCTTGTAGAAGAACAGGAGCAGATCGGCGACAGGGCCGCGTGCGGTCGCCGTGGCCGTGTCGGTCCCGGCGCGCCAGACCGGCCGTGTGCCGGTGAGGTCGACGAGCCATTCACCGGCGTCGGTCGCGTCGAAGTGGAGCGTACGGTCGGGGCCGAGCAGGTCGGGCAGGTCCGGCCCGGGCTCGAACGCCTCGGGGAGGGTCGAGTACTCCAGCCATTCCTCGACGGCGTCGACGGCCAGGTCGGCCTCCAGCGCGAACTGGGCTCCCGCCGCCCGGGCCGCGTCGGCGCGGTGCACGACGGTCTCGTAGGTCATGCGTCGCGCCCAGAACGCCACCGGCGCCGACCGCTCCTCGGAGGGGTTCCAGGCCTGCGCGTCCGGACCCGCGGCGCGCAGGGCGGCGCTGAGCCGTGCGGCGCCCTCGATGAGCCAGGGGATCAGGAACGCCTCGTCCTCGTGGGTGTAGGCGGACAGGTCGTTCACCAGATCGTCCGGGATCGGGCCGGCGGCTCGGGTCCGTACGATCTCCTCGGCCCAGCGGTGGTCGCCGCCCACGTGCCGCAGCAATTGGCCGAGGTTCCAGCCGGGGCAGGAGAGCACCGGCGCGGTCATGTCCGCGCCCCGTACCTGAGTGGTGAGCCGTTCGGTCTGGGTGACGATCTCGTCGCAGTGGCGGTCGAAGGACAGCGCGGTCATCGCCTCATGATGCCGCAGGCCAGCGATCCGCTCTGTCAGTGGCCTCGGATACTGTGTGCCGTCTGAGCAAGATCAGGAAACAGGATCGGGTGGGGAGATCACGATGCTGGTGGGGGCAGGGCGGGCACGGCGAAGACTGGCCCAGGTGGCTTTGCTGGCCGGGGTGCTGACGGGCTGTTCGGGGGCGGCGGAGGACGACACGAAGACCTCGGCCAGTGCTTCGGCGGCGGCAGACGAGGGCGGCGCGGGAAGTGCGAGCGACACGGCGGTGAAGAGCGGCGGCACCATCGGCGCCGCCGGGTCGGCCTGTGAGCTGCCCGTCACCTTCGACATCGCCGAGGACTGGGAGGCGGAGGCCATCGACAACGGGGCGGCCGAGGAGAAGGCGGCCGACGGTGCCGACGCCTCCGCCGATCCGGAGGAGGCCGAGCTGGCCGAGGTGATCGCCGACGCGATCCTGTACCAGGGCCCGGTCGCGGCGGCGTGTGAGGTCGACGCCAAGCCGGCGGGGAACATCGGCTTCCTGCGCGTCTGGACGGGCAAGCCGGGTGAGGACGACGCGCGCACCGTGCTGGAGGCCTTCGTGGCGGCGGAGAAGAACACGAGCAAGGCCAAGTACAGCCCGTTCAAGGCAGGCGGCGTCTCCGGTGTCGAGGTGAAGTACCTCTCCACGAGCGAGCTCCTGGAGGAGACGAAGGAGGAGTCCGCCCTGGCCGTCACCACCAAGAAGGGGCCGGTCGTCATCCACCTCGGCGGAATGGACACCGACGAGCACCGGGAGATGCTGCCGGCGTACGAACTCGCCAAGCGGACCCTGCGCATCGGCTGAGCAGTCGGTGCCGGTGTGTCCGGCGCGGGCGGAGAAAGCGCCGCGCCGGACACCTCCCCGGGTCGGTCAGGACGCCGTGCGGGAGCCGATCGCGGGGGCCGTACTGGTGCCGTTCTTCATGGCGGTGAAGCCGAAGCCGGTCGATGCGCCGGCGGCCAGGCTGCCGTTGCTGTTCGGCCTCACCCTCATGACGTCGCCGCTGAGGATCCGCCGAGCGCGGTCAGCACCGCGTTGTACGCGGGCTTCTTGGCGTAGTTGCCGTCGAAGAGCAGGGGCGTGCCGCCCGGGCGCCACGAGTACTTGTCCGTGACTCCCCAGACGGTGATGCCGGTACAGCGCGAGACCGCGAGGCAGGCCCGCACGACGTTGCTGTAGCTGTTGGCCTGGGCCGTGCCCGAGCCCTCGATGTCCAGCTCGGTGATCTGCACGTCGACGCCGAGGTTCGCGAATCGCTGCAGGTTCGCCTGGTAGTCGGACGGGACCGGGGAGGCGCTGTTGAAGTGGGACTGGAAGCCGACGCAGTCGATCGGTACGCCGCGTGCCTTGAAGTCCCTGACCAGGTTGTAGACGGCATTGCTCTTCGCGTTGACGCCGTCGGTGTTGTAGTCGTTGTAGCAGAGCTTGGCGGCCGGGTCGGCGGCGCGGGCGGTGCGGAACGCCTCCTCGATGAAGCCGTCGCCGAGCTTGTCCTGGAAGGGCGAGCTGCGCCGGGCGCCGCTGCTTCCGTCCTGGAAGGCCTCGTTGACGACGTCCCAGGAGTGGATCTTGCCCTTGTAGTGCTGCATGACCTGGGTGATGTGGTTGTTCATCGCCGATCTGAGGTCGGCGGTACCGAGGCCGCCGACCCAGCTGGGCAGTTGGGAGTGCCAGACCAGGGTGTGTCCGCGGACCTTCATGCCCCGGCTCTGGGCGTGGTTCACGATCTGGTCGGCCGAGCCGAAGGTGAAGGTGCCGCGGGTGCGCTCGGTGGCGTCCCACTTCATCTCGTTCTCCGGCGTCGCCGAGTTGAACTCGGTGTTGAGCGTCGAGACGTACGGGGCTTCGCCGAGGTGGTTCGCCGCGACGGCGGCGCCGAAGTAGCGGCCCTTCTCGGCGGCTGCGGCGCCGAGGGTGCTCGCGGCCTCGGCGGTGCCCGCGAGGGCGGTGACGCCGGCCGTGGCGAGGAGCCCGGCCAGGCCGAGGGCCAGTGCGGTGCGGGTGTGTGAGTGTCGGGGGCGACGCTCGGGAGGCGGGTCGATGGATGTGCGGGTCACCATCTTGTCCCCTTCTTCTGCCTTCTGCTTCGAAAGTTTCGGACGGATTTCCGAATTTCGCGGCAGACCATAGGAGCACCAGCCTCAACCGTCAACAGGCCGCACACCCATCGCTTCGAGTTGGCTCAAGAAGGCCCTAAGACGCCATTTCAGTTGGTGTGATCTTGCGGCAGTCTGAGGTGATGACTGATGCGCTTGTCGAGCGGATGGCGCCCGAAGAGTTATGGAAGTTGTTCCAGCGGGTGGTGCCGCCCGCACCGGTTCGCCCGCAGGGTGGAGGGCACCGCCGGCGAGGGGACCGCGAGGTGCTGGCCGCGATCATCTTCGTGGCCACCTCGGGCTGCACCTGGAACCAACTCCCGCCAGGCTTCGGGCTGTCGGGGGTCACTGCCTTCCGTCGGTTCACCGAGTGGACCGAGGCCAGGGTGTGGGCCAAGCTCCACCGCCTGGTCCTGGACGAACTCGGTGCCCGGGGCGACCTGGACTGGTCACGGTGCGCGATCGACTCTGTCAGCGTCCGGGCCCTCAAAGGGGGCAACTGACAGGACCGAATCCGACCGACCGCGGCAAGAAGGGATCGAAAATCCACCTCATCGTCGACCGCCAGGGCCTGCCCCTGTCTGTCGGCATCTCCGCCGCCAACCTCCACGACAGCCAGGCCCTCATCCCGCTGGTCCGCGGCATTCCGCCCATCCGTTCCCGTCGCGGCCCGCGACGTCGGCGGCCCGGCAAGCTGCATGGCGACAAGGGCTACGACTACCGCCACCTGCGGCGATGGCTCGCTTCCCGAGGCATCCGGCACCGCCTCGCCCGAAAAGGCATCGAGTCATCCCGACGCCTGGGCCGACATCGCTGGGTCGTGGAGCGGACCGTGTCGTGGCTGTCCGGGTGCCGACGCCTTCACCGACGCTACGAGCGCAAGCCGGAACACTTCCTCGCCTTCACCGCCATCGCCGCGACCCTCATATGTCACCGCAGACTGACCAAGTGAAATGGCCTCTAAGAGACTGCGGGCGGCTCGAAAGTTTCGAGCCGCCTGGCGACCGTTCCGTGCTTCGTTCCGCGCGATTCCGCCTACGACTCGGCCCCGGTGTAGAACGCGATAGTCGCCGCACTCGTGGCCGCCACGACCGCCTCGTCGGCCCCCGAGGCGGCGTAGGCCTCTCCCCACAGCTCGCCCGATCGCGTGTTGAACGCCTTCCCTTCATCCGAGACCTGCCAGGCCTCGGCCTCCTCCCTGCTCATCCCGCCCCCGGCGAGGTGCATGCGGAGGCCCAGCAACGCACCGTCCCAGCCGACGCCCACGGCTCCCGGCCCGAACTGGCCCCAGAACTCGGGCGGCACCACGGCCACGTGCTCCAGCTCGAACACCGTCCGCTCGTCGCCCTCAGGCGTGAGCCGCAGCTCGACCTCACTGAACCCCGGTTCAGGCCCCATCAGCCAGCTGACCCGCAGCCGTGTCGGCTCGTCGCACTGCAGGATCTCCCCGCCGGCCTGGCCCTCCAACTGGTACCGCCCGCCGACCTTGAACTCCCCGCTCACCGGCAGGAACCAGCGGCCGATCCGCTCGGGCGACGTCACCGCGTCCCATACGTCGGCGACCTCGGCGTCGTATGTACGCCGCAACAGCACCGTGCGGGCCTCGCCCGCCTCGACCTGCCGTACACCGACCTGCCGGTGCAGGCGGTTCAACTCGTCGACGATCTCACTCATCCCCGCTCACTTCCTTTCTCAGTCTGCGTTCGCGCTTGCCGCGCGCGAGTTCCGTTTCGAGGGCGTCGAGCCGCTGCTCCCAGAAACCCCGGAATCTCTCCAGCCATGCGTCCACCTCCCGCAACGGAGCGGCGTCGACGGCGTACAGCCGTCGGGTGCCCTCCGCCCGCACGGACGCGAAGCCGCTCTCGCGCAGCACCCGGAGGTGCTGCGACACGGCTGGTTGGGAGATCCCGAACTCGTCCTGGATCACGGCACTGATGTCGCCCGATGCCTGCTCGCCCGCTGCGAGCAGCTCCAATATCCGGCGTCGGACCGGATCACCCAGCACATCGAAGGCGTGCACGGATCCCACTATGCCAGCCATCGCTTATATAAGGCAAGCCTTAAATAAAGCGCGAGGTCGGGCCTGGGCCCGAGCGGGGCCCCGGCCCGCTGGTTCGCGGTCGGTGAGGCTAGTCGCGGTCGGTGAGGAAGCGGTCGAGTGCCGTCGTCAGTTCGGCCGGCTTCTCGACCGGGAGTTCATGGCCCGCGTCCACGATGCGGATCACCGCGTCCGGGTAGGCCTTGGCCATCCGCAGCATCTGGGAGACGGGCAGCTGGATGTCGTGGTAGCCGTGCACCATCAGGGTGGGCGCCTGTATCTCGCCGACCCGGTCGAGCACGTCGAAGGCACGCATGGCGCCGTACAGCGTCATGACGACCTCCCGGGGCGTGTCGGCGGAGGCGCGGATGTACTCCCGGATCTCCTCGCGCGGGTGGCCGGGGGCGAAGGCGCGCTGGATGTTGGCGGCGACGAACAGCTTGAAGGGGGCAAGCGTCGAGGCGGCCATCAGCAGGGCGCGGCCCCGGTTGTAGGCCATCCTGCCGATGGAGTTCACCAGCACCAGGCGCTCGACCCGCTCCGGGTGGGAGAGGGCGATGGTCTGGGCGATCATCCCGCCCATGGAGTGACCGATGATCGCGAACCGCTCGATCTTCAGGTGGTCGAGGAGGGCGAGGACGTCCTTCGCCAGGGCGTCGATCGTGCGCACCCCCGCCCCGCCGCTCTCGCCGTGCCCGCGCAGGTCGAGCCGGACGACCCGGCGCTTCTCGGCGAAGTGGGCCACCTGGTGGTCCCAGCGGTGCCGGTTCGCCGTCCAGCCGTGGACGAACACCAAGGGCACACCGGCACCCTCGCGGGGGCCCTCGTCGTCGTACGTCAGCGCTGCGCCGTCGACTTCGAGCTGCGGCATGGGTGGCCTCCTGGAGTGCGGGTTCTTGTCGTCCATTGGGGTTACTGACCGGTACGGTAACCGGCCGTACCAGCTGCCGTCACCGGCGTTCGCCCAGGAAATCGAGGATGTGCCCGAAGACGTCAAGGGCCGCTCCCCTGCCGAGGAACGTGTCCAGGTGGCCGTAGCCCGGGATCTCGGTGTAGGTCACGTCCAGTTGGGGTTGGCGGTGGGCGAGGACGTCGCGGCACAGCTTCTGGGAGTCGAGCCACAGGCCGTTCTCGCTGCCCGCCAGGAGCAGGACCGGGGTGTCGATGCGGGCGGCCGCGTCGAGGGCGTTCTGCGGGAGGGCCCGGTAGCGGTGGTCGGTGTCGTGCCAGCGGACCACGGTGCGGGCCAGTTCGATGCGGCGCAGGTGCGGCAGGATCCACAGCGGGGCGGGGCCGAGGAGATCGGCGAGGCGCTGGTGGGTGGTGTCGGTCAGGTGCTCGTGGACGAAGAGCGAAGCTCCGGTCCCCCAGGCCGAGTTGTGCAGGATCTGGCAGGTGGGGTCGGG
The DNA here is from genome assembly GCF_044453205.1 of Streptomyces sp. NPDC051738. NCBI lineage: Bacteria > Bacillati > Actinomycetota > Actinomycetes > Kitasatosporales > Streptomycetaceae > Streptomyces > Streptomyces sp. NPDC051738. The sequence goes on from NZ_JBITCM010000021.1 coordinate 86,387, forward strand.
GCAGGTCGCCTTGCGGGAGGCCAGGGCGAACAGCGGGGTGTACTTCGACCACAGGCCGACCTTGCGGAAGTCGACGGGGATGTGGTCGATACGGGACTTGAGGAGCTCCCCGGCCAGGCTCATGCGCAGGGAGGTGCGGCCCGCGAGCTTCGGGGTGAGGAAGACACCCTGGGACACGACGCCCGCGAGGCCGGGAACCAGGCCCGCCGTCATGCTCATGGAGAGGGTGAGGGAGCCGATGCAGTGGGCGACCACGAACAGAGGGCGGTCGCCGATGCGGGTGCGGATGTGGCGTACGGCCTCGGGGATGTCGTGGAGAGCGACGTCGTCGTAGGTATAGCGGCGGCCGGTCTCGTTGTACGGCAGACGGCAGCTGCCCCGCCAGTCGAGCAGCCAGGGTTCGTAGCCCTCGTCCAGGAGGACGTCGACCAGGTTGCGGGTCTCGGGCAGCAGGAACATGTCGGCGGACGCGGTGTGTCCGTGCAGGAGCAGCACGGCGGGGCGGTCGTGGTCGCCGCTGTCGATGCGGGTGAGGCCGAGGCGTGTGCCGTCCGGCGCCTGGAACGGGATCTCCTCGACCCTCGCCGGGTCGAGGCGGTGGTGGAGGGGGCGCAGGGTCGTGGTGGTCCTGACCTTGCGCAGGGCCGGCCTTGTGGTCCTGGGGGTCGTCGTCCGGAAGATCATCGGTGGTGCTCCGTGGGGGTCTGGGTGCGGCGCAGGTCGAGCAGGTCCGCGGCGGCCCGGGCGAAGGGGCCGAGCAGTCCGCGGCCCATCTCCAGGCCGAACCAGGCGAGCCAGGTCAGCTTGGCGGCGCGCTTCTCCTGACTGGTCAGGCGCGGGTCGACCTTGATGCCGTCGATCTGGTCGCGTACGTAGGAGTCGGCGGGGACGACGACTTCGCCGGCCAGGCTCGCGGGTTCGCCCTCCCGGCCGAGCTCCACGGTCAGGGCGCGGGTCTGGCGCCAGAGGTCGCGGCGGGCGCGGGCGTACTTGTGGCCCTCCAGCCACCAGTTTCCGCCGTCACGGTCGGTCAACTGGAGGCGGTAGCGAAGGAGTTGGTGGCGCAGGCCGTGCCGGTGCGGGATGCCTTCCTCGGGGCGGATCCAGATGTCGCCGTGTTCCACGGTCAGTGGCTCGGGGTGGAGAGCAGGGCAGGTGAGGTGGCCTCGCACGTCGACGCGGCGGTCGGTCACCAGCTGGTGCATGCTCGCGATGGAGAGGGTGAGCGACATCGAGCAGGGGGTGTCGGGGGCGGCTCCGACCGGGCCGACTTGGCCTTCGGTGGTCTCGGCGAACCACAGGTAGGGCTGGTCGTCCTTGTGCGGGAGGCGGGCCAGGCCGTCGTCGGCGAGGCGCTCGAACGTCTTCAGCTGGGCCCGGGCGTCGTAGCGGGCGGCGGTCGGCAGGCCGAGTGCCTCGACGAGCGTGTCGGTGCGGTCGGCCGTGGCGGCCGGGCCCTTGAGGGTCGCCTCGCACAGCTTGAGGGCGGTGGGGCTCTGCAACACGCGGGTGAGGAAGCCCAGTTCGGGGATCGGGTCGGCCTCCAGGCGGGTCAGGGCGTCGGTGCGCCACTCGTCCCAGTCCTGTACGCGGACGTGCATGCCGCCGAGGCCCATGTCCCGTACGACGTCGTCGAGGGTGTTGGGGACGCCGGTGAGGTTGTAGTCGAAGCCCCAGGCGTCGGGTTCGCAGATGGCGGCGACCGCGACGCGGCTGACCCAGTCGACCGGGGCGGCGTTGAGGTAACGGAAGGCGGGGACGGTGCGGAAGCGGCCGAAGGCCGAGATCAGGCCGCTGCTGAGGTCCTGGGGGTTGTAGGCGCCGGTCCTGCTGTGCCCGCCGATGCCGCCCGGGCGCAGGGCTGTGACGACGAGGCCGTGATCGCGGGCGCGGCGCAGGGCGACTTCGGCGGCCCACTTGGTCTGGTCGTAGCCGGCGACGAGGCGGTCGATGTGGGCGAGGGGGTCGTCCTCGCCCATGGAGGGGATGCCGACCTCGTTGAAGACGGCGATCGAGGAGATGTGGTGCAGGGGCTTGGGGCGGCCGGTCGCGGCGAGTTCGGCGAGGGTGAGCGCGCCGAGGACGTTGCTGGTGCGCAGGGACTGGTACCCGCGCAGGAAGTCCACGGCCGCCGCCACGCCGACGACGCTGTCCAGTTCCTGGGCGAGGGAGTTCCAGACGTCGTCGGACAGGCCCAGGTAGGGGTGGCGGATGTCGCCCGGGAGCACGGTGATGCGGCGCCGTACCTCCGACGACCAGGGCAGCCCATAGCTCTTGAGCGCCTCGCCGAGCCGGGTGACGGCCGCTTCCGCGTCGGCGGCGCGGACCAGGCAGTAGACGTGGGCGTCGCTGTGCCGCAGCAGGTCCAGCAGCATGTGGCTGCCGAGGAAGCCGGTGGCGCCGGTCAGCAGGAGGCGGCGCGGGGGCAGGGGGTCGGGCGAGGCGGTGAAGGGGAGGCGGTCGGCGAGGGCCAGGTCGGCGAGGATCTGGGTGAGGTCCTCGGGGCGGGCTGTGGAGTGTGCGGGGGTGGTGGAGGTGGCGGGGGTGGAAGCGAGGGTCGTGGTGGGCGGTAGTGGGGCGGGGAGGGTGGTGAGGGGCGGAGCCTGAACTGCCGGGATTCCCGGGGCGGGCGGGGCGGCGATTCCCCGGGCGGGCGCCGCCGAGATCCCCGGAGCGGGCGCCGCGGGGACTCCCGGAGCAGGCGCCGCCGAGATCCCCGGAGCGAGCGACGCAGGGACTCCCGGTGCGGGCGACGCTGATACGACGACTCCGGCATCGGTGCTCCCCAGCCCGCGCCGGGCCAGGCTCACCGGCCGGGCGTCCGCGAACACCTCGTCCAGGTCGAGCTGCATGCCCAGCTCGTCCTCCAGCGCGGCGACGAGTTCCACCGCGCTCACGGAGGTGCCCCCTGCGTCGAAGAAGTCGGCGTCGGCGGGAAGGTGGCCTGCGGGAACGTAACGGCCCGCGATGGCCGCGATGGTGGCGGCGAGTGTGTCCACGTCCTGCGCCGAGTCCGGGTCCGGGTCCGGGTCCGGCCGCGTGGGCTGTGCCGATGCCGTGACCCTGGCCAGCAGGTCGGTCACGGTCAGCCCGACACCGCCCCGCTCTATCGCCTCCGCGGTCGCCCGCTGTTCGGCGGCTGCCGACACGTTCTCGTTCACCTCACGCATGAGAGTCCTTCACGGTGTTGCCTTGCCTCTTCATCGGTGCTGCCATGGCGGTCCCCCGGCGCTGCTGTCCGGGCGCTCCTCCGCCGCGCGCCGATCGGTGCCGTCACTGCCGCCGCCAGGAGCGGAACGTCCGCAGGTGTTCCGGCGTGACGACGGTCTCCAGTCGCTCGTCGTCCTGGTCACCGCCGCCGAGTGCCGACAGCAGGCGGCGGGCCGGGGCGTTGCGCGGGGTGCGTTCCGCGGTCAGGCGGACCTTGGCGCAGTCCAGTTCCTCGGCACGGTCGGCCAGCCATTGCAGCAGGCGTTCCTCGACGCCTCGGCCGAGGGCGCGGCAGCTCATCAGCCAGCCGAGGACGTCGAGTCGGTCGCCCTCGCGGCGCAGGGCGAGGAGGCCGATCTGGCCGTAGTCGCCGAAGCGGTCGCGGGCCGCGGCCGTCCAGATCTCGCCGTGTTCGCGCCAGCGGGCGACGTCGCCGCCGTCGGCGGAGCGGGCGCGGAGGGTGAACTGGTTGGTGCGGGCCACGAGTTGCTCGGCCCGCTGCACATCGGCGTCGGACAGGGCCCGGATGTCGACCGCCAGCTCCAGCCCCTCCAGGAACTCCTCGAATCCGGCCTGCTCGCGTACGGCGTCGCGCTCCCGCTCCTGCTCGTAGAACCGCGCCCGCAGCGCGTCCTCGGCCGTCGTCGCAGCCGGGACCAGCGGCCACAACCGGCCCAGGAACTCGGTCAGTTCGGCTTCCGGCGGACAGGTCACCGACAGCGCCTGCGGCAGCGCGGCGCGCATCTTGGCGATCTCGGCCGGGTTGTCGTCGAGGAACAGGAAGCTGTCCAGACCGAAGTTGAGTGTGCGCGCCGCCTCGGCCAGGCGGGTCGGCTTCGGATCCCAGGCGGCGGAGACCACGCTGAAGTGCTGCGCCTTCAGGGGACTGTCCGGCCGGTCGAGTACGGCGCGGACCATGTCCTCGTCGTTGTTGCTGACCAGCATCAGCAGCGCGCCGGCCGCCCGCCACTGCAGCAGCCTGCGGGCGAGCAGGGCTCGCGGGCCGGTCAGGTCGACGGACTCGGGGCCGATCTCCCCCGCCACCCCGCCCCACAGGGTCTCGTCGCCGTCGACCGCGATCACCTTCGGCGCGGGGCGCCGTACCGCCCGGACGGCCTCGGCGAGGCGCAGGGCCACGGCCGCCTGGAAGTGCGGGGTGAACGGGAGGTGGGCGAGCCGTTCGGTCCGCTCGTCGAAGCGCTCCTCGACGGGGTGGTGGCGGGTCCAGTCGTCGGGGCCGAGCACGGCGATGCCGGGTGCGTCGGCGAGCTCGTCGGCGATCTCCCGCTCCCACCGGCTGAGGCGGTCCTCGTGCTGTGCGGCGGGCAGGAAGCCGACGATGAGCGGCTTGCGGGTGCGCTCGGCGACCGCGCGCAGTGCGGCCGGGTAGGCGGTGCGCAGCTCGGCGAGCAACGCGTCGTCCACGGGGCCGAAGCGTTGCAGGTCCGCCGCGCGCAGCAGGACGACACCCGCGGTGGTGGCCGGGTCGGCGAACACGCCGGACGGGTCTCGCAGGCTTGCCAGCACGTGGGGGTACGGCGCCTCCGCGACGGTCGTCACGCTGCCGTCCCGTACGGACTCGTCGATCGCCGTCTCGCATATCAGGGGCAGGTTGCCCAGGGCGAAGGTGGTGGCGAGGGCGAGCGTGTGGGCCGGCGCGGTGGCGGGCTCCTCCTGCCGGACCTCCCGCCGGACCTCCCGCCGGACCTCCCGCGGGACCTCCCGCCGGACCTCCCGCGGGACTTCGGTCGTCGTCGGCGTCGTACTGGTCGCCCGCTCCGTACCGGTCGTCCGCGCCGCACGAACCGTCCCCGTCGGATCCTCGGCCGTCTCCGCGAGCAGCCCCAGCAGCTCCTCCCCCAGCCCGGTGACCGTCGCCGCGTCCAGGATGTCGAGGTTGTGGTCCAGGCGGATGCGCCCCGCGTCCGGCGTCATGGTGATCATCAGGTCGAGGTCGGAGTGGCCCGTACCCGCCGGGAGCACCTCCAGTTCGGCCAGCCGGCCGGCGGCGCGTACGTAGTTGAAGTACACCTCCACCAGCGGCGCGTTGGCCCGGTACAGGCCCTGCCGGGCCAGCACCGGCAGCACGTCGGAGAACATCGCTCCCTTGGCCAGCACCCGCTGCAGACGCCCGTCGGTGCGGCGCAGCACCTCCTCGATCCGCTCTCCCGCGTTCGCCTCGGCGGGGAACGGCACGGGCACCCCGAAGAAGCCCACGGCGTCGTAGGCGTCGGCGTGGATGCGGGTGTCGACGGGCACGGCGAGGACGAAGCGCTCGCGCTCCCCCTTCCTGGCCAGCAGGACGGTGAGGGTGCCGAGGCAGAAGGCGGCGGGGGTCACGGCCAGGCGGCTCGCTGCGGCCGAGATCCGGGCCATGAGCCCGTCGGGGATCGGCACGGTGACGCTGCCGGCGCGGTACGAGCGGGTCTGCGGGCGCGGTCGGCTCAGGGTCAGGTCGAGGCGCGCGCTGCCTTGGAAGGCGGCGTGCCATTCGGCCGCTTCGGCCCGCGTGTCGGCCTGCTCGGTGGCCTTCGGCGCGTCCTCACTGACCTGCTCGCCGGCCTTCCCACCGACCTGCTGCGCACCCTCACCGCCCTCCCCGCCGACCTGCTGGGCCTCGATCAGCAGGGCGATGTCGCGGTTGCTGACGGTGTCACCGAGCGCGTTACCGGAGAGCTCGGCGTCGAGCTCGCCCGCCACGAGCAGCAGCGACTGCAGATCGCTGACCGCGTGATGGGCACCGTAGACCAGGATCTGGCCGCGCTCGCCGCCGTCCAGCAGCTCGAAGCGCCACAGGGGCGCGACAGCCAGGTCGAACGGCGGTTCCAGGAGCCTGCGTAGCTGGTCGGCGGCGTCGAGGACGGTGTCGTCCGGCACGGCCGTCCACCGCAGGGGCGGTTCGGGCAGTTCGCGGTCCACCCGTAGCTGTCGCCCGCCCTCCGTGGCGGTGATGACGGCCGTGCGCAGGGCGGCGTGCCGTGCGGTGAGGCGGGTGAGGATGGCGGTGAGGGTCTCTCGGGTGGTGGGGGTGGTGAGGCGTACGGCCAGGCCGACGGCGTGGGCGGCCTCCGGCATGCCGGGCTGGGCGCTGCGCAGCAGTCGCACGACGTCGCGGGTCGCGGGGTGCAGTTCGGTAGCCGGGACCTCGGCGGCGTGCCGCGGCTCGTCGTCGGGCGCTGTGGACTGCCGCTCGGGCAGCGCCGCGCTCAGCGCCTGGGCGAGGCCGCGGATGTCGGCGGCCGAGAACACGGTGGCGGCGGGGAGTTCGACGCCCAGCTCGCGGGCGAAGGCGTTGCGCAGCCGTACGAGCATCAGGGAGTCGAGGCCGAGTTCCTTCAGGGCGGTCGTCGCGGAGACCTGGACGGCGCCGCCGGAGACCTCACCGACCCGGGCGCGTACGTATGCCTCCAGCCGTACCGCCCGTTCGGTGTCGGTCGTCGCCGCGTACACCTTCTTCACGAGGTCGTCCGTGGCGGGCGTGCCCGTGGGGGCGGTGATCAGGTCGGCCAGGATCGGGCGGGTGCGGGCGGCGTCGGGGTCGAGCGCCAGCAGCTCCCAGTCCAGGGCCAGGGGGGCGAGTTGGCGGCGGGCGGTGGTCAGGACGCGGTCGAAGAGTTCGCCGCCGTCCCGTGCCGAGAAGGCGACCAGGCCCGAGCGGGCCGTCTCGGCCTCGCGGGCGTCGGACCCGGACACCATGCCGACGCCCGACCAGGCGCCCCAGTCCAGGCTCAGCGCCCGCCGGTCGGTGCGCGAGAGGTGGTGGGCCCAGGCGTCGAGGAAGGCGTTGGCCGCCGAATACGGGCTCTGTCCGGGCGAGCCGAGCAGACCGGCCGCCGAGGCGAAGAGGACGAAGTCCTTGGCGTCCGGGGTGAGTTCGGTGAGCAGTGCGGTGCCGAGGACCTTGGGCGCCAGGACGCGCCGGACGCGCTCGTCGGTCAGGTTCGCGATCGTGGCGTCGTCGAGGACGCCGGCCGCGTGGACGACGCCGGTGATCGGGCCGAGTGCGTGGCGTACGGCGTCCAGGGCGGCGGTGAGGCCGTCGCGGTCGGCGACGTCCGCGCGGGCCACGTGCACGGTCACGCCCCGCTCTTCGAGATCCCGGATCCAGGCCATGGCGTCCGGGGAGGGTGCGCTCCGGCTCATCAGAGCCAGGCGGCGGGCGCCCCGGCGGACCAGCCGCTCGGCGACCACGCGTCCGAGGCCGCCCAGGCCACCGGTGATCAGGTGCACGCCGTCGGCGGTGACGGCCGCGTGCCCGTCGTCGTCCGGGCGGGTGCGGGTCAGGCGGGGTACCAGTCGTCCGGCACCGCGCAGCGCGACGAGCCGTTCGTCGTCGGCGTTCCGCAGCTGGGGCCACAGGGAGTCGGCGCCGTCGGTCGGCGGGAGGTCGACGAGCGTGGTCCTCAGTTCGGGGTGCTCCTGGGCCACCGCGAGCCCGAAGCCCCAGGCGAGCGCCTGTTGCGGGTGCGTCACCTGGGTGCTGTCACCGGCGGCCTGGCTGCCCCGCACGACGACGAAGAGGCGCGGTGCCGTGCCCTGCGCCCGGTCCGTGAGCGCGCGCACGAGGTGCAGGGTGCTCAGGCAGCCCAGCCGGGCGGCCTCCTCGGCCGTGCCGACGTCCTCGATCGCGGGTGCGTCGAGGGCGGACAACTGGACGATCCGCTCGGGCGGTTCGTTCGCGAAGGCCTCGTCGAGGAGGCGGTCCAGGTGCTGTGGGTCGGCTGGATCGAGGACGTAGCGGCCGGGTCCCTCGGCGGCGAACTCCTCGCCCCTGCGGGCGATCACGTACGGCACGGAGCTGCCCAGCCGTTCGACGAGTTCGGATGCCACACCCGACTCGTCGGCCAGGATCAGCCAACTGCCCTGCGTGGGCGGTTCGTCGGCGACCGGGCGGGGCTGCCAGCGCGTCTCGAACAGCGCCCCGTCCAGGGGTGAGAGCGCGGCCAGCTCGAACTCCTCGACCTCCAGGAGTAGTTGGTCCTTCTCGTCGTAGATCCGAAGGTCCAGCTTGACGGTGTCGCCGGACACGGACCGCAGTGCGCAGGTCACCCACACGGGGGTGGTGCGCAGTCCGGTGTGGTGGAGCCGTCCGACCCCGGCGGGCACGAACGCCCGTCCCTCGGGGGCGTCCCCGGGCAGCGCGGCCGTGTGGAAGGCGGCGTCGAGGACGGCCGGGTGCAGCAGATGACCGGCGGCGGGCCGGTCGGCCAGTCGGGCGAGGCTCGTGGAGTGGGCGCGGTGGCCCGACTCCAGGCCTCGGAAGGCGGGGCCGTACTCGATGCCGAGGGCGGCGAGGGCGCCGTAGACGGCGGACAGGTCGACCTGCTCCGTGCACTGTGCGCGCAGTGCGGCGAGCGAGTCGCTCGGGGCGGCGTCGGGGCCAGCGGACCCGGCGGGTTGGGCGGACCCGATGGGCTCGGCGGATCCAGCGGCGGGCTCGTCAGGCGTGACCGCGACGCGCCCACTGACATGGCGTTCCCACCGCATACGCTCTCCGCGTGCCGTGGGCGCCGAGGCGATGGCGAAGTCCCGGAAGCCGTCGGCGGCAGGGCTCAGGACCAGTTGCAGCCGGGTCGGCCGGGACTCGTCGAGGCACAGCGGCTGGACGAACCTGACGTCGGCGAGCCGTACGTCGGCGCCGTCCCGCACTGCGGACGCGGCCTCCAGCGCCAGGTCGAGGAAGGCGGCGCCGGGCAGCCACACCTCTCCGGTGACCTTGTGGTCGGTCAGATAGGCGAAGCGGCTGTCGCGCAGGTCCACCTCGCTCTGGAAGAGGTGCCGGTCGGCTTCGTCGCTGGCCTCGACGTGGGTGCCGAGGAGTGGTGAGGCGCCGCTCGCGGTGGCCGGGGCGGGGGCGAGCCAGTGGCGTTCGCGGGCGAAGGCGTAGGTCGGCAGGTCGACGCGGCGGCCCGCCGGGAACAGCGCGGACCAGTCGGGCGTGTGGCCGGCGGCGTACAACTCCCCCAGCCTGCCCAGCAGTACGTCCCGCCCGCCCCGCTGGCGGCGCAGCGAGCCGACGCTCACCGCGTCGATTCCGGCCTCGGCCGCCACCGCCTCGATGGACGAGCCGAGCGAGGGGTGCGGGCTCAGCTCGACGAAGTAGCGGTAGCCGTCGTCCAGCATGCGGGTGATCGTGTCCGCGAAGCGGACCGGCTCGCTGAGGTTGGCGTACCAGTAGCCGGGGTCGAGGCGCGATGCGGGCACAGGTTCGGCCAGCACCGTCGAGTACAGCGGGGTCCGGGCGTGCCCGCCCCGGATGCCGGCGAGCCGGTCGAGGAGGTCCTCACGCAGGGGCGCCATGAGCGGGGTGTGCGAGGCGAACGGTGTCGACAGCGGCCGGACCTTGATCCCCTGCTCGTCGAGGCCCCGACGCAGCTCGGCCAGTGCCTCGGCGTCGCCGGAGACGGCCGTGGAGTGCGGGCTGTTGACGGCGGCGACGAACAGCCGGCCCGCGTAAGGGGCGAGCAGTTCCTCCACCTGCGCGCGCGGCAGGTCCAGGGAGATCATGCCGCCCTGGCCCGCGACCGGTACGACCGTCTGGGCGCGCCCGGTGACCACGGCGACGGCGTCGTCCAGTGTGAGGGCGCCCGCGCCGTACGCGGCAGCGATCTCGCCCAGGCTGTGGCCGGTCACGGCGTCCGGGGTGATGCCGAGCGAGCGCCAGGCGACGGTCAGCGCCGCGTTCACCGCGAACAGCGTCGGCTGGAGATACTCGGTGCGCTCCAGCGGGGAGAACTCCTCCGGCGCCCGAAGCGCGTTGAGCACCGACCATCCGGCGTGCCGCTCCACCGCCTCGTCGATCCGGGTCAGCTCTTCGCGGAACTCCTCCGACTCGGTCATCAGGTCCAGCCCCATCCCGGGCCACTGACCACCATGTCCGGCGTAGACGAAGGCGATCTTCCCCGTCTGCTCCTCACGGTGCGGCGGCAGCGGCATCCGTCCGGCGGCCACCTCGCCCAGAACGGACCGCAGTTCGCCACGCTCCCGCTCCTCGGCCACGATCGCCGCGCGCCGCTCGAAGTGGCTGCGGTGCCGGGCCAGGGTGTGCGCCACGTCCGGCAGCGCGACGGAGTCGTCGGCGAGGTGGCGGGCCAGTGCGGCGGCCTGGCCTCGCAGGCCCTGCGCACTGCGGCCCGACAGGACGAACAGGTGCTTGCCCGGCGGAACTTCGGCCGTGGGCTCGGGTGCGAGCGGTTCCGCCTCCTCCACGATCACGTGCGCGTTGGTGCCGCTGATCCCGAAGGCGCTCACGCCCGCACGCCGGATCCGCTCCGCCGACGCGGGCCAGGCCGTCTCCTCGCGCAGCAGGCTCAGTCCGCTGTCCGCCCAGTCCACGTGACGGCTGGGCATGTCGGCGTGCAGAGTGCGCGGCAGGGCTTCGTGGTGCAGTGACTGCACGACCTTGATGAGGCCGACGACGCCCGAAGCGGCCTGTGCGTGCCCGACGTTGGACTTCAGCGAGCCCAGGTACAGCGGGCGCCCCTCGGGGCGCGAGGCGCCGAACACCTCCGTGAGGGCGTTCGCCTCGATCGGGTCGCCCAGGGTCGTGCCGGTGCCGTGGGCCTCGACGTAGTCGATGTCGGCGGGCCGGAGGCCGGACCGGTCCAGCGCGCGCCGGATCACCTGCTCCTGCGCGGGGCCGTTCGGTGCGGACAGGCCCTGGCTGCGGCCGTCCTGGTTGACGGCGGTGCCGCGCAGGACGGCCAGGATCCGGTCGCCGTCGCGCCGGGCGTCGCTCAGTCGTTTCAGTACGACCATCCCGGCGCCCTCGGCCCAGATGGCCCCGTCGGCGGCGTCGGAGAAGGAGCGGCAGCGGCCCGTCGGCGACAGGCCGCGCAGCCGGCTGAACTCGACGAAGGTCTGCGGCGTGACCATCAGGGTGACGCCGCCGGCGAGCGCCAGATCGCACTCGCCCGCGCGCAGCGCCTGCGCCGCGAGATGTACTGCCACGAGCGAGGACGAGCACGCGGTGTCCACGGTCAGCGCCGGGCCGTTCAGCCCCAGTGTGTACGCGAGCCGTCCCGAGGCGACGCTCAGGGCGGAGCCCGTGCCGACGTAGCCGTCGAGTTGGTCGAGCCGGGTGCCGGACAGGTAGTCGCTGCCGAACATGCCGACGTACACGCCGGTGATGCTGCCGGCCAGGTCGGCGGGGACGGTTCCGGCGCGCTCCAGCGACTCCCAGGCCGTCTCCAGCAGCAGGCGCTGCTGCGGGTCCATGGCCGCCGCCTCCTTCGGGGTGATGCCGAAGAAGCCCGCGTCGAAGGAGTCGATGTCGTCGAGGAAGCCGCCCTCGCGGGCGTAGGACTTGCCGAGGGCGTCCGGGTCGGGGTCGTACAGGGACTCGACGTCCCACCGCCCCGCCGGGAACGGTCCGACCGCGTCCCGTCCCTCCGCGACGAGGCGCCACAGACCCTCCGGGTCGGTCACGCCACCGGGCAGTCGGCAGGCCATGGCGACGAGAGCCACCGGCTCGTCCGAGGAGCGTGCGGGTGCGGGCGCGGCCTTCCGGCTCGTGCGGCCCGTGGTCGCCAGGGCACTGCTCAGCAGGTACTCCGCGAGCCGACCCGGTGTCGGATGGTCGAAGAGGAGGGTGGCGGGGAGTTTGGTGCCGATCCGGGCGCTGATGCGGTTGCGCAGGTCGACGGCCGTCACCGAGTCCATGCCGAGGTCGCGCAGCGGCTGGTCGGGGCGGACGGAATCCGCCGAGCGCAGGCCGAGGGCGTGGGCGGCCTCCTCGCGGACCAGGGCGAGGACGCGTGCGGTGCGTTCGGGCTCCGGCAGCCTGGCCAGGCGGTCGGCCAGGGTGCGGCCGCCCGCAGGGGCGTGCTGGGGTGCGGGGAGCAGGGAGCGCCACAGCGCGCCCGTCGGTGCGGCGGCTCGCAGCCGGGGCAGGTCCAGAACCCAGGCGACGAGGTGCGCGGCGTCGCGCCGCAAGGACAGTTCGGTCAGCTCCCGCCCCTGGTCGGCGGTGAGGGCGCGGTGGCCGACGCGGGCCATCCGCTCCAGGTCGGCGTGCTCGGCGGCGAGCCCCTCCCCCGCCCAGGCACCGAAGGAGACCGAGACGCCGGACAGGCCCAAGGCGCGTCGGTGGTGGGCGAGTTGGTCGAGGAGGACGTTGGCGGCAGCGTAGTTGGCCTGGCCCGCGTTGCCGACGACGCCCGCGGCCGAGGACACCAGGAGGAAGAGGTCGAGGGGGTGGCCGGCGGTGAGCCGGTGCAGGTGGACGGCGCCGTCCACCTTGGGGCGCAGCACCTGCGCGAGACGTTCGGGCGTCAGCTCGGCCACCACGCCGTCGGCGAGGACTCCGGCACAGTGGACGACGCCACGCAGGGGAAACGCGTCGCCGATTCGGGCCAGGACGTCCGCCACGGCTGCCGCGTCGGCGACGTCGCATGCGGCGATCTCGACTTCGGCACCGAGGGCGGTCAGTTCGGCCGTGACGTCGGCCGCGCGGGGGTCGTCGGGTCCCTGACGGGAGGTCAGCAGCAGGCGAGGGACGCCGTTCTCGGCGAGCAGTCGGGCGATGTGGTGGCCTACCGCTCCGAGGCCTCCGGTGATCAGTACGGTGCCGTCGGTGGGGAGCTGAGCCGTGCGGTCGGATGCCGCCGTACGGGCGCGCACGAGGCGTGGGGCGAGCAACTCACCGCCTCGCAGGGCGAATTCCGGCTCGTCGGATTGCGCGGCGGCAGCGAGCAGTGACGATTCGCCGCCATCGCGACCAAGGCCAAGGTCGACGTCGGGGCCGAGGTCGACGTCGAGGAGGGTCAGCCCGAGATCCGGGTGTTCGCTGCGGGCGCTGCGCACGAGGCCCCACAGCACCGACTGTGCGAACCCGGGGACCGTGTCCCCGTCGGCGGCTGCGATCGCTCCGCGGGTCACCCATACGGTGCGCGCGGGCGCCTCGTCCGGCGGGAGGGCGATCAGCGCCTGCAGTTCAGCGAGGGCGGTAGCCGCCAACTCGTGTGCCGCAGCGACCGGTTCGGTGTCGGCCGTCGGGCGGGGCCAGAATCGTACGACGGTCTCGGCGCCCTCGTCGGTGACCTGGACGCCCGCCGTACGCAGGTCGCGCAGGGCCGCCGCAACCGCCGGGTCCGACGGGTCGCCGTGGACGGCCCACGCGGTGCCGGGTGCCTCGGTCGGTTGGTCCGGTACGGCCGTCCACGCCACCTCGTACAGGTGCCGCCCGCTGTCCGAGCCGCTGTTCAGGTCGGCCGGGTTCGCGGCGCGCAGACGTACGCCCTCCAGCCGGCCCGCCGGGAAGCCGTCGGCGTCCCACAGGCTGACGTCCAGGGTGAGGTCGGTGCCGAAATCGCCGTGCCTCCGGCGCACGGACACGGTGAGGTCCGTCGCACCGCCGGGCGGCAGGACGCAGCGGGCCACCGCGACGGGCAGCAGAACGCGCTGGTCCGAGGCATCAAGGCCGGCGGCCACGTGGAGGGCGGCGTCCAGGAGCGCCGGGTGGACGGGGTAGGGGTCAGCGGTGTCGCGGGCGACGGGCGGCAGGGAAAGGCGGGCGAGCACAGCTCCGTCGCCGGTCGCGGCTGCTTGTCGTACGCCTTGGAAGGCGGGGCCGTAGCCGAGGCCGAGAGCGGCCAGTCGCTCGTAGGTGTGCTCGTCCCAGGCCGGTTCGGCCGTCTCGGGCCACGTCGGTGGTTCGTCGGCCGGCAGGGCGGCCGACTCGGCGGCGGAGGCGGTGGCGTGCAGGGTCCAGTCGGCGGCTTCCTGGCCGCGCGGTCGGCTGTGGACCGTGATCTCCGGTGCGGCCCCGGCGGTGACCACCTCGACGGACACTTCGACGGTGCCGGTGTCGGGCAGGGTGAGCGGGGCCAGCAGGAGCAGGTCGGTGACGTCGGCCGGGGTGTCCGGGCGGGCCACGGCGAGGGCGGCTCGGCAGAGTTCCATCAGGGTGGTGCCGGAGACCACGGTCCGGCCGAAGACGGTGTGGTCGGGCAGCCAGTCGGCGGTGGCCGGGGACCACTCGTTGCGGAACGTCCAGCGGGTCGCGTCCGCGGACTGGAGCTGGACGCCGAGCAAGGGGTGGGCGGCACGGTCGAAGAGGCCGGGGGTGGTGGCGGAGGCGGCCGGCTCGATCCAGTGGCGCTGGGTGTCCCAGGCGTATGTCGGCAGGTCGGCGGGGGCGGTGTGCGGGACCAGTCGGCGCCAGTCGAGCCGCCGTCCGTGGACGTGGAGTTCGGCTGCGGCCCGGTCCAGGCAGGCGGGGCCGTCCTCGTCGCGGCGCAGGGAGCCGACCGCGACCAGGCTCTCGTCGATGGTGTGCAGGGCGGTGAGCAGGGACGGATGCGGGCTGAGTTCGACGAAGTGGCGGTAGCCGTCGGCGGCCATGCGCTCGACGGTGGGTGCGAAGCGGACGGGTTCGCGCAGGTTGGTGTACCAGTAGTCGGCTTCGAGTTCCTCGGTGACCGGTTCGGCCGTGACCGTGGAGTACCAGGCGACGGAGGTGGGGTAGGTGGCGACGCCGTCGAGTTCGTCGAGGATGGTCGTACGGACCGGCTCGACCTGGGTGCTGTGGGAGGCGTAGTCCACGTCGAGGCGGCGGACGAAGACCTGCTGCCGGTCGAGGTGGGTGAGCAGGGCCTCCACCGTGTCCACGGCACCGGCGATCACGGTCGAGCGGCCGCTGTTCACGGCCGCGACACTGATCTCACCGTCGCGGTCGGCGAGTTGGGCCTCGACCTCGGTGTGCGGCAGCGCGACGACGGCCATCGTGCCGGTGCCGGAGAGTTCGGTCAGGGCCTGGCTGCGCAGGGCGACGACGGCAGCGGCGTCGCTGAGGCTCAGCGCACCTGCGACGCAGGCGGCGGCCACCTCGCCCTGGCTGTGTCCGACGACCGCGTCCGGCCGTACGCCGCGCGCCCGCCACACCGCGGCCAGCGACACCATCACGGCGAAGAGCACCGGCTGGACGACGTCGACGCGGTCCAGGCTCGGGGCGCCCGCGTCGCCACGCAGCACGGACGTCACCGACCAGTCGGTGAACGGGCGCAGGGCGGCGTCGCAGCGGTCGAGTTCGTCGGCGAACACCGGGTCGCGGTCGAGCAGATCGCGCGCCATGCCGGTCCACTGGGATCCCTGCCCGGGGAAGACGAACGCCACCTTCCCTGCGGGGAGGGCCTGTTGGGGGCCGATGGTCAAGTCGGTGTCGGGCCGATCCTCGGCGAGCGCGCTCAGGGCGGTGAGCAGTTCGGTGCGCTCGCTCGCCCGGACGACGGCTCGGTGCTCGAAGTGGGTGCGGTGGTGGCCCAGGGTCGAGGCGACGGCGGGAAGCGCCGGCTCGGGATGCTCGGAGAGGGTTTCGAGGAGGCGACCGGCCTGTGCCCGGAGGGCGGGGAGGGTGCGGGCGGAGAGCGGGAAGAGGGTGCTGTCGGGGAGTTCGTCGCCGGGCGGTCGCGTCGGCTCGTCGGGGGCTTCCTCCAGCACCACGTGGGCGTTCGTGCCGCTGATCCCGAACGCGCTCACCCCGGCACGCCGCACCCGTTCGGGGTCCCGCGGCCAGTGCTGGGGCTCACCGAGTACGCGCAGCCCGCTGTCCGCCCAGTCGATGTGCTCGGTCGGGGTCTCGGCGTGCAGGGACGCCGGCATGCGGGCGTGGTGGAGGGCCAGCACGGTCTTGATGACGCCGGCGATGCCCGCGGCGGCCTGGGTGTGGCCGATGTTGGACTTGAGGGAGCCGATCCCGAGGGGGCGGTCGGCGGGACGCCCGGGCCCGAAGACCGCGGCCAGGGCCCGGCCCTCGATGGGGTCGCCCAGCCGGGTGCCGGTGCCGTGCGCCTCGATGTGGTCCAGGTCGTGCGGCTGGAGCCCGGCGGCGTCGAGGGCGGCCCGCACCACCCGTTCCTGAGCGGGGCCGTTGGGGGCGCTGAGGCCCTGACTGCGGCCGTCCTGGTTGATCGCCGAGCCCTTGACGACCGCGAGGATCCGGTCACCGTCGCGGCGCGCGTCGGCGAGCCGCTTCAGCAGCACCACGCCACAGCCCTCGGCCCACACCACGCCGTCCGCGTCGGCCGAGAACGGGCTGCACCGCCCGGACGGCGACAGTCCGCGCAGCCTGCTGAACTCGACGTGCCCACGCGGCGTCACCAGCAGCGACGCACCGCCCGCCAGCGCGAGGTCGCACTCACCGGCCGCCAGCGCCCGCGCCGCCAGGTGCAGGGCGACCAGGGAGGAGGAGCAGGCGGTGTCGACGGTGACCGCCGGGCCCTGGAGGCCGAGGGTGTAGGCGATCCGCCCGGACGCCACACTGGACGCCGAGCCGGTGCCGACGTGCCCGTCGAGCTGGTCCAGGGCGGCCGACGCCAGATAGCCGCTGTCGTACAGGCCGATGTACACGCCCGTGGAGCTGCCGTTCAGCGTGTCCGGGACGATCCCGGCGCGTTCGACGGCCTCCCAGCCGGTCTGCAGGAGCAGCCGCTGCTGGGGGTCCATGGCGGCGGCCTCGCGGGGCGAGATCCCGAAGAAGCCCGCGTCGAAGCGGTCGATGCCGGAGAGGTAGCCGCCGCGCAGGGAGTACGCCTTGCCGGTGGCCTCCGGGTCGGGGTCGTGCAGCCCTCGCGTGTCCCAACGGCCCGTCGGCACCTCGGTGATGGCGTCCTCGCCCGCGGCGAGCAGCCGCCACAGCGCCTCGGGGTTGTCGGCACCGCCGGGGAAGCGACAGGCCATCGAGATGATCGCGATGTCGTCGTCCTGGCGTACGGGTATCTCGGCCCGGGCAGCGGACGGCGTACTCGTGCGCGGCGGTTCGTCGTCGAACACCGCCTCCGCGAGTGCCGCGATGGTGGGATGGTTGAAGACCAGCGACGGGTCCAGCGGCCGGCCGGTCAACGCCGACAGCTCTGCGGCCAGTGTGACCAACTGCCGTGATCCCAGCCCGAGTTCGGCGATCGGACGGTCTGGATCGATGGCCGACCGGTCGAGTCCGGCCACCTCGGCGACGGCCGGCTCCAACCAGGCCCGCACGTCCTGAGGTGTCGTGAGGGACGGCTCGGTGGACTGCTTCGCGGACTCGTGCGCAGGCATCTAGACAGGTGTCCTCGTGGATTCGGGCAGGAGCTCGTGTCCGTCGTACGGCGGATTCGCCGGCGTACGACGGTCTGGACCGGGCGGTGTCAGCTCTGGGAGTACGCGGTGATCACCGCGAGGGTGCCGTCCACGTAGGCCGTCCGGGAGGCGCGGCGCTGGATCTTGCCGCTGGACGTCTTGGGGATGGTGCCGGGCTGGACCAACACGACGTCGCGGACCGCCAGGCCGTGGGCGTCGCCGATGCCGCTGCGGATGACGTCGATGATCTTCTCCGCCTCGGACACCGCGTCCGGGGCGATCTCGGCGACGATGACGGGCTGTTCGCCGTGGGCGCCGCCGTTCGCACCGTCTCCGTCACTTGCGCCGTCTCCGCCGTCGACGGAGAACGCCGCCGTGCAGCCGGGGCGCAGGGCCGGGTGGGCCATCTCGGCGGTCAGTTCCAGGTCCTGTGGGTAGTGGTTGCGTCCGTCGATGACGATGAGGTCCTTCAGGCGGCCGGTGACGAACAGCTCGCCGTCGCGCAGGAATCCGAGGTCGCCGGTGCGCAGGAAGCGGCCGTCGTGGCCGGTCAGGGTGGCGCGGAAGGTCTCGCGGGTGGCGAGGGCGTTGCGCCAGTAGCCCTTGGCGACGCTCGCGCCGCGCACCCAGATCTCGCCGACCTCGCCGTCGGGCAGCTCCTCGCGCCGTTCGGGGTCGGCGACGGCGACGGTGATGTCGGGGCCGGGACGGCCGCAACTGACGGACGCCGCGTCGGACTGGCCGGCGTGCGGGCCCGATTCGGGGGCCTGGAGCAGGGTGGGCGGGGTGTGGACCGCGCTGCCGGTGACCATCAGCGTGGCCTCGGCGAGGCCGTAGCAGGGGTAGAGGGCCTCGCGGCGGAAGCCGGCCGGGGCGAAGGTGTCGGCGAAGCGGCGGAGGGTGGCGGCGCGTACGGGTTCGGCGCCGTTGAAGGCGACCCGCCAGCTGCTGAGGCCCAAGTCGTCGAGGAGCCCGGGGGTGGCGTGCTTGAGGCACAGCTCGTAGGCGAAGTTGGGGCCACCGCTGGTGTGCGGGCGGTAGCGGCTGATCGCGGTGAGCCAGCGCTGGGGCTGCTGCAGGAAGTGCAGCGGGGAGAAGAGGGTGGCGGTCGCGCCGAGGTGCACCGTGTTGAGGACGGGGCCTATGAGGCCCATGTCGTGGTACATCGGCAGCCAGCTGACGAACATCTCGTGGTCGTACTCGGCGATGACGTCCTCGGTGTGGCCCATGCGCTCGCTGATGACCCGCTCGTTGTCCAGCAGGTTTCCGTGGGTGACCATCACGCCACGCGGGGCGGAGGTTGAGCCCGAGGTGTACTGGAGGAAGGCGACCGAGTCGGCGGTGAGATCGGGCTCACACCAGGCGGCGGCTGCCTCGTCCGGGATGTCCTCGGTGGCGACACAGGTGATGCCGGCGAGTTCGGGCAGGTGCTCCGCCATGCCGGACAGGGCCGAGATCACCTCGCGACCGCCCAGGATCACCTTGGCGTCGGCGTCGGCGATGAGCCGCTTCATCCTGGTCAGGGCACGGTGGTTCTGCGCCCGGCCCTGCGGCGGGACGCCCGGTACGGCGACCACGCCGGCCGCGAGGCAGCCGAGGTAGCCGCAGATGAACTCCAGGCCGGGCGGGTACAGCAGCATGGCGCGGGTACCGGCCAGGCCGCGCTCCTGCAGCCAGGCGGCGACGGCCCGGGATCGGGCGGCGAGTCGGCCGTACGAGATCTCCTGGATCTCGCCGTCGGCATCGCCGGTGACGAGGTAGCGGTAGGCGGTTCGGTCGGGGTGGTGCGAAGCGTGCGTGGTCAGCAGATCGACCAGGGAACGAACCATGTTGCGAGTCTCACCTGTCTGGATCGGTGGGCGAGGAACTGGAGTTCGAGGGGCGCGTCAGGGAAACGCGCAGACGCCTCGGTCGATCCGGCCCCCTTGCCAGACCTGTCGTCTCGACGACCCGCCGGGGAGTTGTGGCGCTGGTCCGCCGACTCCCCGAGCCCCCCTCGTTCAGCTTGCTACCGGCGAGTAACACCATAGCAAGTCCGTTCGGTCCGACGGGCCGAACGAAAGTAAACCCTATGTGTCCAAAAGGCAGTTGACCAAGCAACGACCCGAGCGCCGCCGACTCACAGTCGACCAATCACCCCAACTCCCCCTCCTTGTAGGCCAATTCCGACAGTCGACACAGAAGCGAGCAGAGTCCGGCACTTTCGAAACGAAGTATCGATCGACCGTGCGAGATCGGTCGATGACGGTGTGTACTGTGCTGCGAGCGCCTCGACCCACGGCCTCCGAACCAGACCTGTCCGACCGCTCCCGAACCGACCTCCTGGGAACCGACTCGATGATGGAACTACCGGACCTGGTGACCGGCGGTCTCGCCGTCGGCATGCTGTCCGCACTCGCCTTGGGCGGCGGTCTGCTGCACGCACAGCGGCAACAAGCCCGGCAGCGTGCCGAGATCGCGGCCCTGCGTCTTCAACTCAAGGACGCGCTACAGGCGTTGACGGCCGAGGTCGAGCATCTGGCGGCGCAACGCCTTCCGGCCGCCGCCCGGCAGTCGACGTATCCGCATGTCGCCGTGCCGGGTCCGCTGCATCCGCAGACCTCGGGGACACCGCTGGGCCCCGCGCTGGAGCAGGTGCTGACCGGACTGCGCACCGAGCTGGCCACGCAGCGCACCCGGATCGACGCGGCCGCGCAGGCCGGCATGCGCGGGGCGACACGCGAGATCCAGGCGGCCCTGTACCGGCTGCAGGACGCGTTGCGGGGGCTGCAACAGAAGTACGACGACCCCGAGCTGGCGCAGACCCTGTTCCGACTCGACCACGAGAACGAGCAGTCGTTGCGGCGCGCGCAGGTCGCCGCGGTGGTGTGCGGGGCCTGGGTCGGGCTCGCCCGCGAGGAGTCGCATCTCGTGGACGCGGTGACCGGCGGCCAGGCGCGGCTCGCGGGCTACCACCGGATCCGGGTCCACAACCACCTGGCGGCGGGGACCGGGCTGGTTTCCCATGCCGTGGAACCGGTCGCGATCATCGTCGCCGAACTCCTCGACAACGCCCTGCGGCACTCCGCGCCCGACACGGACGTCGTGGTCAACCTGGAGCACGTCCATCACGGCGTGTGTGTCACGGTCGACGACGCGGGCCTGGGCATGACCCAGGACGAACGCGCCCGCGCACAGCGGCTGGTGGCCGGTTCCGAGCCGATTCTCCTCACCGAGCTGGGCGATCCACCGCGCATGGGGCTCGCCGCGATCGGGCAGCTGACCCGTCAGTTCGACCTGAGCGTGGACTTGTCGTCGCCGTCGCCGTACGGCGGGGTGCGGGCGGTCCTGCGGGTCGACAGCCACCTGCTCAGCCGTATCGACCCCGACGAACGACCGCCCGCGGCCAGCGCACCGCGCTCCACGCGCAAGGCGCCCCGCGACGAGGCGTCCGCCGAGTCCCGGGACGAGGCATCCGTCGGCTCCCACGATGAGGCCGCCGCAGCCTCCCGAGGCGAGACGTCCGCCACCTCGCACGGATACGGCGCCGAGCACGACCACGACGCCTCCGGCACCGTGTCCGGGCATCACGCCCCGCGCGACGCCGGCGGTCTGCCGCAGCGCCGGCGCCGGACGCGGGTGACCGCCGCGTCCGGTGACACGCCCGCGCCGCGGCCCGAGGCGCGCCGCCCGGAGCGGGCCGCCGCCGCGCTGGGCGCGCTGCAAGCCGGTACGTCCGCGGCCCGGTCGGCGGCCGGTGAACGTGCCGACGACGCCTCCACGGCCGTACCGGAAACCGCCCGAGCGACGCGAAAGCGGGCCGACATCACGGCCGACGACAACGATCAGACCGACCATGAAGGGGGAACGGCTCGATGACCGGCCGCGATGCTGGAGACACGGCGTGGGTGCTCGAACCAATCCTGCAGGTGCCGCATGTGGTGGCCGCCGTACTGCTCACGCGGGACGGACTGGTGACCGGGTACACGGACGCGCTCACCCGGCCCTCGGCCGAGCGGGTGGCCGCGATCACCAGCACCGTGCAGGGAGCGTGCCGTACCGCGGCGGCCGCGTTCGCCGACCGGGAGGGGGCCGAGGTGCGTCAGGTCGTCATCGAGTCGGACCACGGCTATGTGCTGATCGTGCCCACGGACCACGGCACGTGTGTGGCCGCGTACGGCGACGAGGAGGTGCGCCTCGATCTGCTCGCGCACCGGGTGCACTCGCAGGTGGCCCGGCTGGGCGAGAAGGCGATGGCCGCAGCGCCCCGAGGTGCCGACGGCGACGCGCCGGCATGACCGGCCGGCGTGGCGGGCGCCCGCTGGTCCCGGCGTATCTGTCGACCGGCGGCGTGGCCCGGCCCAGCCGGCCCCAGCTGGAGCGATTGTCGGTGCTCACGAGCGCGCGTACGCCTGCCCCCGCCGGTCTGCCCGCCGCCCAACTCGCCCTGCTGGACGCCCTGGACGCCGGTTCGCTGACCGTCGTGGAGGCCTCGGCGCTGCTGCGGTTGCCGGTGTCCGCGATACGCGTGCTGGCGGCCGAACTCATCGACCGGGACCTGGTGATGGCCCGTGCGCCGATTCCGCCCGCCGGACGCTTCGACCCCGACCTGCTGAAGAGAGTGGCCGATGGCCTTCGCGCCCTCAAGCACAACCAGCCCGACTGAGGACATCCACCTGCCCGACACCGCCCGCGACCTGGTCAAGATCCTGGTCGCCGGCCCCTTCGGCGTGGGCAAGACGACCCTGATCGACTCCGTCTCCGAGATCCGCCCGCTGCACACCGAGGAGCCGCTCAGCGAGGCGTCCGCGCAGGTGGACGATCTCGCCGGGGTGCGGGACAAGTCGACGACCACGGTCGCAGTCGACTTCGGCCGGATCAGCCTGCCCGGCCAGATCGTGCTGTATCTGTTCGGCACGCCCGGGCAGGAGCGGTTCCGGGCGCTGTGGGACGACATCGCGTACGGCGCGCTGGGTGCCCTGGTCCTGGTCGACAGCCGGCGCGTCGACGCGTCGTTCGACGTGCTGGGGCTGGTGGAGGAGTCGGGGCTGCCGTACGCCGTCGCCTTCAACGCCTTCCCGGACGCGCCCCGGCACTACACGGAGGAACAACTGCGCGCCGCCCTGGACCTGGACGCGGCGACACCGATGGTGACGTGTGACGCGCGGGAGGCCGACTCGTCGGTCGACGCGCTGCTCGCGCTGGTCCAGCATCTGATCGACCGTCACCCCCCGGAGGACCGGTGACCACCTACTCCCCCGACCGCCAGGCCTTCTCCCGCTCGGCGCCCGTGCGCCTGTGGGAGGACGGCTTCGCACGGGATCCGTACCACTACTACGACGCCCTGCGCGCCCAAGGACCGGTCGGCTGGGCCGAGTTGGCGCCTGGTGTGCCGGCGTATGTCGTCACGGACCGGCGGGCGGCGCTGGATCTGCTGCACGACACGGAGACCTTCTCGCACGACCCGCGGCCCTGGGAGTCCACGGTCGCCGACGACTCGCCGATCCTGGGCATGATGCGCTGGCGGCCCAACACCCTGTTCGCCGACGGCGCGGCCCATGTCAGGTACCGCACCTCGCTGATCGACACCTTCGACCGGATCGAGCCGCACGACCTGCGGGCACGGGTGCACCGCGCGGTGCGGGTGCTGGTGGGCCGGATGGGGGCGAAGGGCGAGGCCGATCTGGTGGGCGAGTTCGCGCGGCCGCTGATGGCGCTGGTGTTCAACAGCCTCTTCGGTCTGCCGGACAGTCAGAGCGACCGCCTCGACGGGGCGCTGGGCAAGATGATGGAGGGCGGCGCCGAAGCGGCCGAGGGCGAGGCGGAGTTCGGCGGCTACGTACTGGAGCTGATCGCGGCCAAGGCGGAGCGGCGGGGCGACGACCTGCCCAGCTGGCTGCTGGACCACCCGGCAGGGCTGACCCCCGAGGAGGTCACCTGGCAGGTGTTCCTCACCCTCGGCGCCGGGCACGAGCCGACGGCCAACCTGGTGTCCAACGCGCTCTCCCGCATCCTCGGCAACCCGCTCTACTACTCCACCCTCACCAGCGGGGCCCGCCCCGTGATGGACGCGGTCGTGGAGGTGCTGCACCACGAGACGCCGCTCGCCAACTACGGCATCCACTACGCGCGCAGGCCCGTGTCCTTCCACGGCGCCTGGGTCAGGGCCGCCGTGCCGCTGGTCGTCTCCTACGGGGCTCTCGCGCGGTTCGCCGAGCGGGAGATCACCAGCGGCCGCCATCCCCAGGACGCCTCGCACCTGTCCTGGTCGGCGGGCCCGCACGCCTGCCCGGTGCGGCAGCACACGCTGCTCATCGCCACCGAGGCGATCGAGCGGCTCACCCAGTGGCTTCCCGACCTGGAGCCGGTACTGGCGCGCGAGCGCCTGACCTGGCGGCCCGGCCCCTTCCACCGCTCGCTGACCTCCCTGCCCGTCAGGTTCAGCCCTCGCTCCCCCGACCAGCCTGGAGTTCCTTCGTGACCGTGACCGACCGCATCGAACGCTTCGACCGCGTTGTTATCGACCCGTTCGGCGCCGACATCCCCGCCGAGACCGCCCGGCTGCGCGCCCTCGGCCCGATCGTGCCCGTGGAGCTGCCCGGCGGCATTCCCGCATGGGCGCCCACCGGCCACGCCGTCCTCAAGGAGCTCATCCTCGACCCGCAGGTCAGCAAGGATCCCCGGCGGCACTGGCGGCTCTGGCCCGAGATCGGCGAACACCCCTCCTGGGGCTGGATCCTGGGCTGGGTCGGCGTGGTCAACATGCTCTCGACGTACGGCGCCGACCACACACGGCTGCGCAAGCTGGTCGCGCCGAGTTTCACCCAGCGGCGTACGGAGCTGATGCGGCCGCGGGTGGAGGCGATCACCGCGGAGTTGCTCGACGCGCTCGACGACGGAGGCAAGCTCGATCACGGAGGCTCGCTCGACGACGGAGGCGCGGGCGGCGACGGAAGCGCGGGCGGCGCTGTGGTCGATCTGCGGGCCTGGTTCGCCCATCCCCTGCCGATGCGGATGATCTGCGAACTGTTCGGTGTGCCGGAGGAGTTGAGGGAGGCGACGGCGGCTCTCATCGCCGCCATCATGGACACCTCCGACCCGAGTCCGGAGCACGCGGCGTTCGTGCAGCAGCAGATCGGCACGGTGCTGGGGGCGCTGATCGCCCACCGCGGCGAGCACCCCGGGGACGATCTGACGACCGAGCTGATCCGGGTGCGCGACGAGGACGGCGACCGGCTCAGCGACGAGGAGTTGCTGTACACGCTGCTGCTGGTCATCGGCGCCGGTTTCGAGACGACCGTCAATCTCATCGGCAACGCGGTCGTCGCCCTGCTGACCCACCCCGAGCAGTTGGCGGCCGTACAGGCGGGGAAGATCGGCTGGGACGCGGTGATCGACGAGACTCTGCGGGTCCACCCGTCGATCGCGGCGCTGCCCCTGCGGTTCGCGGTCAGTGACATCAAGGTCGGGGACGTGACCATTCCGGCCGGGGACGCGATCATCACGACGTACGCCGCCGCGGGACTGGACCCCGTGCGCTACGGGCCGGACGCGGACGGCTTCGACGCGGCGCGCGGGGCCGACGACCATCTGGCGTTCGGGATCGGTGTGCACCGCTGCATCGGCGCGCCGCTGGCCCGTGTCGAGGCCCTGACGGCGCTGCCCGCCCTCTTCGACCGCTTCCCCGGCCTGGAGTTGGCCGTGCCGGAGGAGGAGTTGCGCCAGGTGCCGTCGTTCATCGCGTTCGGCTGGCAGGAGGTACCCGTGCGGCTGCGGGCCTGAGGTTCAGGGCGCGGGGTGCGACCGGTCCCCCGTTCCGGTCGCTCCCCCGCGGCAGGTTGAACTTACGTCTACGCGGGGGGATTGGGTATCGCGTCGATGCCCGCTGTGGCGGCCGTGGGGCTCACCTGTGCACAAGTGAGTCCGGAAGGCCCTATTTGGCTGCCTCAAGTGCGGGCTGATCCAGGTCACCGAGGGCGAGATGGGCCAGGACGACCTCGTACAGGTCGGTGCCGCCGGCGAGAAGCTGCCGTTCGAGGACGGGTTCCGCGCTGCGGACGTGCTCGCGGACGGTCTGGGCATGCACTCCGAGGGTGTGTGCGGCCCGTTCGGCGTTGCCGCCCTCGGCGATCCAGGCGCGCAGGGTGCGGCGCAGGTCCCGGCTGTCCTTGTCCAGGTGGGCGAGGAGGTCCTGCGCCCAGGTGCGTATGGCGGGCCCGGACAGCAGGTCGCACAGCGCTTCGGGCGCGGCTTGCGAGGTGTCGGCGTCGGCCGGTGCGTCCGCCAGGCTCACCTGGATGTTGAGCGCCAGGTGGACCACGGCGCGGGCGGTGAGGTCGGTGAAGTCCGTGCGCAGCAGGCCCTCCACGCGTTCCATGCGGGCGCGGACGGTGTTGCGGCTGACGCCGAGGACCTTCGCCGCGCTCACCGCGGTGAACTCAAGGCCCAGCCGGGTGGTGGCGAGCAGCTCGGCTCGGGTGTGGTGCGGCAGGGTGTCGAGCGGGCGCAGCAGACGGTCCGTCCAGCCGCGCAGCGCCGCCGGGTCGATCAGTCGCTCGGGGTGGGTGCGTTCGGCGTAGACGGCGGCTTTGTCCGGACGGAAGTGCGCGACGGCGAGGGCGCTCACCGCCTGCCCGTACGCGGTGGCGGTGCGGGCCAGGCTGTGCCGGGCGCTGCCGCCGAGGAAGGTGCGGGGGCGGGGGCCGATCAGTGAGCGCAGTTGCCGGGCCTCGGTCTCGCCGGGCGTCACGACGATCACGTGCTCGTCGACCGCCGGGCAGAGCACGACCAGCGCCTGCTCGCCCGTCACGTCGATGCACTCCTCGGCGAGTCGGTCGCGTTCCTCGGCGGTGCCCTCGACGACGTAGACGCAGGCGGAGTCCGTGTCGAGCAGGCCCGGCCACAGTCCCGCGGCGACCCGGCGTGCGGAGACGGTGTCCTCCACCATCAGGAGTTGAAGGATCGCCAGGCGCAGGTCGGACGTCGCCTGTTCGAGCCGGCGTCCGGCGGCGGTCATCTCGCCGGCCTTGAGCAGGAGTTCGATGACCTGGACGGTGTGCGTGACGATGTCGGCGGTGCGCCGGTCGAAGGGCGTCTCGCGCGACACGGCGAGGACGCCCGCCGACTGGGGGTTCGGGTAGGCCACCCGGACCAGGCGCAGATGACGGCCCTGTCCCTCCCAGGCGGCGGAGGCGATACGGCCGGCCGCGACGGCCTCGACGAGGTGATCGTCCAGGGGTGGCCGGGTGCCGACGAGGAGCGTGCCGGTGTCGTCCTGGAGCGCGGCGAGGCCCTGCACGG
The DNA here is from genome assembly GCF_044453205.1 of Streptomyces sp. NPDC051738. Lineage (NCBI taxonomy): Bacteria > Bacillati > Actinomycetota > Actinomycetes > Kitasatosporales > Streptomycetaceae > Streptomyces > Streptomyces sp. NPDC051738. The sequence continues at coordinate 112,931 of NZ_JBITCM010000021.1, forward strand.
CGTCCGCGAGCCAGGCGACGACGCGGCGCACGTCGCGCCCGGTCGGCCGCAGGTGGTCCAGCAACTCCTCCGCCCACACCGAGCCGTCGGCGCTCCTCACCCCCGCCTCACGGACCCCGTCCTCTCCATCAGCCACGTCGGCCTTCACCTCGTCCTGCACTTCATCCACGACGTACCGCTCGGGACGTTACCTCACCAACCCATGGACCCGGCGTACGCCGCCGTTCGCATCGGGACGTCCCGTGCCGCGACGCTCATCCCGACGCGGAGGCCTGCGCGTCCGCCGGGCCTGAAGGGCATAGGCTCGGCGAATGGCGAAGTACTTCGACGTGCACCCCGACAATCCTCAGCCGCGCACCATCGCGCAGGTCGCCGACAGCGTCCGCTCCGGTGCGCTGATCGCGTATCCGACGGACTCCTGCTATGCGCTGGGCTGCCGGCTGGGCAGCCGTGACGGCATCGACCGGATCCGATCCATTCGCCGACTGGACGACCGGCACCACTTCACCCTGGTCTGCCAGGACTTCGCGCAGCTCGGCCAGTTCGTGCGGGTCGACAACGACGTGTTCCGCGCGGTCAAGGCGTCGACGCCCGGCAGTTACACGTTCATCCTGCCCGCGACGAGGGAGGTGCCGCGCATGCTCCAGCATCCGAAGAAGAAGACGGTCGGCGTGCGCATCCCCGACCACGTCGTCACCCAGGCGCTGCTGGCCGAGCTCGGGGAGCCGCTGCTGTCCAGCACCCTGCTGCTGCCCGACGAGGAGGAGCCGATGACGCAGGGCTGGGAGATCAAGGACCGGCTGGACCATGTGCTGGACGCGGTGGTCGACTCCGGGGACTGCGGGACCGACCCGACGACGGTGATCGACTTCTCGTCCGGGGAGGCCGAGATCGTACGGAAGGGAGCGGGCGACACGTCCCGGTTCGAGTAAAGCCGCCCCCAAGTGGACGGGGGTACCCGGGGCCATGTGGATGGTGCGTGCAACCATGTGCGCGGCCCGATTCCGCCGGGTCGGCGACCTGTTCGCCATCAACCGCGCAGAGAGGCACCCCCATGACCTCCGTACAGGCAACAGACGTCGACGTCCCCACCGAGGACGGCGTCGCGGACGCCTATCTGGCCCATCCCGGTGACGGTCTGCCCCGGCCGGGTGTCCTCCTCTACCAGGACGCCTTCGGGCTGCGTCCCCATCTGCGGTCGATGGCCGACCGACTCGCCGAGGCCGGCTACACGGTCCTCGTGCCGAACGTCTTCTACCGGCACGGGCGCAGCCCGGTCTTCGAGCTGCCCGAGTTCATCGACCCCGCCGCCCGGCCGGAACTGTGGGGGAAGATCGCCCCGGTCATGCAGTCCCTGACGTCCGAGCTCGCGATCCGGGACGCCGGCGCCTATCTGCGCTGGATGGCCGAGCGGCCCGAGGTGGCCGACGGTCCGGTCGCCCTCACCGGTTACTGCATGGGCGCGCGGCTCGCCCTGCGCACCGCCGGCGCCTATCCGGACCGGGTCGCCGCCGCGGCCGGATTCCACGGCGGGCAGTTGGCGACGGACGCGCCGGACAGTCCCCACCTGGTCGCCGAACACGTCACCGCGGAGCTGTACTTCGGGCACGCCGACGCGGACCAGTCGATGCCGCCCGAGCAGATGGAGCGCCTCGCCGCCGCGCTGACCGCGGCCGGCGTCCGTCACCGGTACGAGGTCTACGAGGGCGCCCACCACGGCTACACGCAGGCCGACACCGCCGCGTACGACCAGGCCGGGGCCGAGCGGCACTGGGCGGCGCTGCTCGATCTGCTGAAGCGGACGTTCTGAGCCGTTCGGCCTGCGCCGCCGCCTCTGCCGTGCCGGTGGCGTGCCGGTCCGCACCATGGTCGCGTACGGGGTTATCGTCGGCGGCGTGGACGGTGATCGCCGAGGGTGGCGGGAGTGTTGGCTCAGCGGGGCGGTGTTCGCCGTGTGCATGGCCGGCACCACCCTGCCGACGCCCCTGTATCCCCTCTACCAGGAGAAGTTCGGGTTCTCCGAGTTGACGGTGACCGCGGTGTACGCCGTGTACGCGTTCGGGGTCATCGGCGTGCTGCTGCTGGTGGGCAACGCCTCGGACGCGGTGGGCAGGCGTGCGGTGCTGATGTGGGGCCTGGGGTTCGCGGCGGCGAGTGCCGTCTGCTTCCTGTGCGCCACGGGGCTGGGCTGGCTGTTCGCGGGGCGGCTGTTGTCCGGGCTGTCCGCCGGTCTGTTCACCGGGGCCGCGACGGCGTACGTGATGGAGTTGGCGCCGCACGGGGGCGCCTCGCGGGCCACCTTCGTGGCGACGGCCGCCAACATGGGCGGACTGGGCTGCGGCCCGCTGCTCGCCGGGGTGCTCGCACAGTACGCGGCCTGGCCGCTGTACCTGCCGTTCGCCGTGCACCTGGCCCTGGTGGCCCTCTCGGCCGCCGTCCTGTCGCGGCTTCCGGAGACCGTTCGGGAGCGGCAGCCGCTGAGCACCGTACGGCCGCGGCGGCCCGCTCTGCCGGCGGGTGTGCGGGCGGTGTTCGGGCCGGCGGCGATCGCCTCGTTCGTGGGGTTCGCCCTGTTCGGGGTCTTCACGTCGGTCAGCCCGGCGTTCCTCGCCGAGTCCCTCGACGTGACCGACCACGCCGTGAGCGGGCTGGTCGTCGCGCTGGCGTTCTTCGCCTCGACCGCCGGGCAACTGGTCGTCGGCCGGGTCGGGGTGAGCCGATCGCTGCCGCTGGGCTGCGCCGGACTCCTCGCCGGGCTGGCGCTGCTCGCGGGGGCGCTGCACTGGGATCTGATGTCGCTGGTGGTGCTCAGCGCGCTCGTCGGCGGGGTCGGGCAGGGGCTGGCGTTTCGCGGGGCGCTGGCCGCGGTGGCCGAGGCGTCTCCGGCGGACCGGCGCGCGGCGGTGATCTCGACGCTGTTCGTGGTGGCCTACGCGGGCATTTCGGTTCCGGTGATCGGTGTGGGGGTGCTGACCCAGTCGATCGGTCTGGAGGACGCGGGGCTGGTGTTCATCGCGTGCATGGCCATCCTGGTGTCGGGGGCGGCGGCCTATCTCCTTCGGCGGCCGGTAGCGGCGCGGACCTGAGCGCGGTATCAGGTCGTCGGCCGTTTTCCGGCCGCTCGGGCCGGTTGCCCAACTTCCGTGATACACCGGGAAGTTCACCATGCCGCGAGCAGAGAGGGCATTGCCCATGGGCCGACCCACGACCTCGACTCCCCTGCCGGGCGACACCAAGGTACTGTCCATCGGTCTGCATCCGAGTGCGCTCGACTACAGCCGGATGCCCGACGGTGTCGACGAGGCGGTGCTCACCGCTCGGATCGACGCGGCGAACGCGGCGCTGCGCGAGGCGGGGTTCGATGCTGTTCCGTGCCTGATCGGCGTCTCTCCCGACAGCGCCGAGGCCACTGTCCGCGAGCGGCTTCAGGAGCACACGTTCGGCTTGGCGATGATCGGCGGGGGCGTACGGATGCTGCCGGAGAACACCCTGCTGTTCGAGCGGCTGGTCAACGTCCTGACCGAGGAGGCGCCCGGGATCCGGCTCTGCTTCAACACGTCGCCGGAGGACACGGTCGAGGCGCTGAGGCGGTGGATTCGGGCGTAGGCGGGCGTGGCAGCCGCATGTCCGGGTGGGAGCCTGGCCGCTCTCCCGTTGGTTCCCCTCTCGCTTTGTCCAAACATTCTCGATCTCTGTCCATCGACGGGTCCGCCGGCGGCGGTCGAGGGTGGCTCCATGGATGAATTCAGCGTCCGGGACACGGACTTCCGGTGAGCGGCGGCACGTCCGGGCCCGCTCCGCAGGGGCCCGCGATCGAACGGCGGCGGATGCCGGGTGGACTCGTCGCGCTGGCACTCGGCGGTTTCGGCATCGGACTGACCGAGTTCCTGATCGCCGGGCTGCTGCCGCAGGTGGCGTCGAGTCTCGCGGTGTCCGAGGCGGCCGCGGGATGGCTGATCTCCGGGTACGCGCTGAGTGTCGCGGTCGGCGCGATCGCACTGACGGCGGCGACGGCCCGGCTGCCCCGCAAGAACGTCCTGGTCGGTCTGGTGGCGTTGTTCGTCATCGGCAATCTGTTGTCCGCTCTGGCACCGAGCTATCCCGTGATGCTGCTCGGCCGGGTCGTCGCGGCGTTGTGCCACGGCTCGTTCTTCGGCATCGGCTCACTCGTCGCTCGAAGCCTGGTCGCGCCGGAGAGGAAGTCCCGCGCGGTGGCCGTCATGTTCGCCGGGCTGACGGTCGCGAACGTGCTGGGCGTGCCGTTCGGCGCACTCGTCGGTGAGCGGTGGGGCTGGCGGGCGGCCTTCTGGGCGGTCACCGCGATCGGTGTGCTGGCGCTGGCGGGAATCGTCGTACTCGTCCCCGGCCGGGCGCCGACGGTGACGGGCACGCCCGGCCCGGTACCGCCCAGTGGCCTGCGCGCCCAGGTCCGTGCCTTCCGATCCGGGCAGGTCTGGCTGACCCTGGCGGCCACCGCGCTCGGCTACGGCGGGATGTTCGGCGCGTTCAGCTACATCGCCTACACGTTCACCGAGGTCGGCGGCTTCTCTCCCGCGGATGTCGCCTGGTTGCTCATGGTGTACGGCGTCGGCCTCGTCGGCGGGAACCTGATCGGCGGGCGGGCGGCGGACCGTGACCGTGACCGCGCGCTGGTCCTCTCCCTGCTCGGCCTCACCGTCACGCTGGTCCTGTTCGGTCTGCTGGCCGCCAGCGCCACCGCGTCGGTCGTCCTGGTATTCCTGATGGGACTGTTCGGGTTCGCCGGCGTGCCCGGCCTGATCACTCGCGTCACCGACTTCGCCCACGGTGCGGCCCTGGCCGCGAGCGCCAATGTGTCCGCGTCCAATGTCGGCAACGCCCTCGGCGCCTGGCTCGGAGGCCTGGCCATCACGGCGGGCCTCGGCTATACGGCGCCGCTCTACGTGGGCGCCGGTACCGTCCTGATCGCCGCCGTCGTCATGGCCGTCGCCGCGCAGAAGGCCAAGCAAACCGGGCGCCGGGCCACGGCGGCCGAGCAGCGGGCAAGGGTAGCCAAGCAGCGGGCCGACTGGCCTTACTGAGACCAAGAGGTCCGGGATGCGGGACCGGCGGCTGGGGGCGAGGCTGGTGCCATGTCCGGGCACCGCGTGATGGTCCGCCTGCCGTCGGCGGCTGGTTGCAGGACGGCCGCCCTCACCGACGGCGAGGCTTTGAGGGCCCTGGGTGCGTTGCATGCGCGTGGTACCGCCAAGTCGCTTCCGATCCTCTGTCGCGAAGAGGGGCCGGGGATGTGGGAGCCCTGAGCAAGCGCAAGGGCCCACAGGCCGGCCGGGAGCCTGACGTGGAGGCGGCGCTCGACGATCTCTACGTCACGCCTCCGGCCCAATTCGTCGCCCGCCGTGCGGAGATGTCGGCCGCGGCCAAGACGGCCGGGCGCGCCGAGGACGCCCGTCGTATCGGCGCCGCCCGCCGCCCCACTCTGGCGGCCTGGGCCGCGAACCTGCTGCTGCGCTCCCGACCGGAGGAGAGCCGGCGGCTCCTGGACCTGGGACCGGCCCTGCGCGAGGCGTACCACGTTCTGGACGCCGCCGGGATCAAAGATCTGGCGGAGCAGCGTCGGCGTATGGTCTCCGCGCTGTCCCGGCAGGCCGCTCAGCTGGCTCAGCAGGCCGGGTTCCCCCTGTCGGCCACGGTGCAGCAGGACGTCGAATCCACCTTGCGTGCCGTGCTCGCCGACCCTGAGGCCGCCGACAGCTGGGCCGAAGGACGCTTGGAGGGCGCCCTCACCCCACCGTCGGACTTTCCCACCGGCACCGTCCCGGCAGCCGGCGCTCCGCGAAAACCGACCGCGTCCAAGGCGCCGCCGCCGTCGGCGCGAACACGCCCGAAGGACGAACTCGCCGAACGGCGCCGACAGAGGCAGGAACAGCTCGATCAGGCCCGTAGGACGGCCGAGGAGGCCACGCGGCGGCTGCACGACAGACGCGCCGAGCAGGCCGAAGCCGACAACGCGCTGCAGCGGGCCCGAGACCGGCACGAGCACGCCGAGCAACAGGCGTCGGCCGCCGAGCAGCACCTGCGTGAGGCCCGGGAAGAGCTGCGGCAGGCCAACCACGAGCAGCGGGAGACCGAGAAGCGAAGCCGAGCGTCCGCTGACGCACTCGCCCAGGCGGAGCGGGAGGAGCGCGAGGCCGCCCGCGAGGTGAAACGGCTGAGCGCACGGAAGCGTTAGGAGCCGCGCGAGCGCGGGCGGGCGCAAGCTGGAAGGGTGGTCGCTTCGGCTGCTCGTAGGACGAGACCTGTGGGAGGACCGAGAGATGACTTCGATGGCGAACCTGCCGGAGGTCGTGTCACGCGAGGAGTGGCACGCCGCCCGCAAGGAGCTGTTGGCCGAGGAGAAGGCGCTCACGCGCGCGCGTGACCGGGTGAACGCCGAGCGGCGGCGGCTGCCGATGGTCCGGGTCGAGAAGGCGTACGCATTCGAGGGCCCGGACGGGACGGTGAACCTGCTCGACCTGTTCGAGGGGCGCCCTCAGCTGGTCATGCACCACTTCATGTGGATGTACGACATCGACGCCGACGGTGTCGAGCGCCCCCGCGACACCGGCTGCCCGAGTTGCTCCTCCGCGGCCGACGGCATCGGCGGGCTGCGGCAGCTGCACGCCCGTCACACGACGCTGGTGGCGGTGAGCCGGGCGCCGTACCCGAAGATCTCCGCGTATCGCGCGCGGATGGGGTGGACCTTCCCCTGGTACTCCTCGGCGGGCAGCGACTTCAACTACGACTTCCATGCCACCGTCGACGAGCGGGTCGCGCCGGTGGAGGTCTTCCATCGCACCGAGGCCGAACTAGCGGAGGCGGGAATGCCGTGGTCGGAGGGATTGCGCGGTGACTGGCCGGGGATCAGCGCCTTTCTGCGGGTCGGTGACGAGGTCTTCCACACGTACTCCACCTTCGGCCGTGGCATCGAGCAGTTCCACTACGGCATCCCGTACCTAGACCTCACCGCGCTCGGCCGCCAGGAGGAGTGGGAGGAGCCCAAGGGCCGGGCGCTGCCTCTTGGGCTGCAGGCCGGCGGCCCCGCCCTGCGTCTGCCCGACGAGTACGACGACTGACCGTTCTAGTGGTGGTGCGGCGGGTGCGGGGGCGGGGCCGGGATGCTGGACAGGCCCGGGGCGGCCTCCGGCCAGACCAGCAGGACCGGGCAGGGTGCGTGGTCCACGACGAACCGGCTGGCGGGACCCAGGCTCTTGGGCCCCAGGTGGCTGCGATCACCGTCCCGGGCCACGATGAGCAGGTCGGCGCCCTCGGCCGCGGCGACGACCTCGCGTTCGACCCGGCCGGAGCGTTCCACGCGCGCGCAGTCCCGGCCGAGCAGACCGGCCGCCTCCCGCAGCAGTTCGCGGGCGGAGTCGGCGGCCAACTGTTCCATCCGGGTGCCGGGATCCCGCTCGGGGTGGCCGCGGCCGAGCAGACCGGCGAAGGCACCGTGTGCGGCTCCCGCGCTTTCGTGGCCGGTGACGTGCAGGAGGACGATCTCCGAGCCTGCGGGAACCTGGGCGCGGGCCGCGTCCACGCAGGCCGGCCAGGTGCCCTCGACGATCCACACGATGACGGCCATACGGGTCAGCCTCCGGTTCGTCGGTCCGGTCCGGTCCATTTCCGACCGGCAGCCGATCGATCGCTGATCTGCCGCCGATGCGGTCCCTGATCAGGTCCGATCATCAGGTTCCGATCACTTGCAGTGCGCCCCACAACGCCACCACCGAGCAGGTGAGCGCGGCGGGCACCGTGTACAGGCCGAGCCGGGTGAACTCCCCCAGCTCGACGTCAGTGTCGTGCTCGTGGACGATTTTCCGCCACAGCAGCGTCGCCAGGGACCCGGCGTAGGTGAGGTTGGGGCCGATGTTGACGCCGAGCAGCACCGCGAGCACCGCGCCGGGGCCGGTCTCGGCGGTCAGGGGCAGCAGCACCAGCACCGCCGGCAGGTTGTTGATCACGTTGGCCAGTACGGCGGCCAGCGCGGCGATGCCCAACAGCGCGGGCAGTCCGGTGCCGTCGGGGACGAGATGGCCGAGGGCGTCGTCCAGCCCGTTGTCGACGACCGCCCGCACCACGATCCCCAGGGCCAGGACGAAGGCGAGGAACGGTAGGCCGGCGGCCCGCACCAGGGCCACGGGAGTGGTGCGCCGCCTGATCAGGGCGCGGACGGCCAGCACCAGCGCTCCCGCGAAGGCGGCCCACGCCGGGTCGATCCCCACCGCCGAGGTGACCACGAAGCCGGCCAGCGTGCCGGCCACCGTGCAGAGGGCGAACAGCGGCACCTCGGGCGGCCCGGAGGAGGCCGGGGCCTGTGCGCCGGCGTCCAGGTCGACCGCGAAGAACCGGCGGAAGACCAGGTACTCGACGCCGATCGCGACCACCCAGGGCAGCGCCATCAGCGCGGCGAAGCGGGTGAAGCTCAGCCCGCTCGCGGCGAAGGCGAGCAGATTGGTGAGGTTGGAGACGGGCAGCAGCAGCGAGGCCGTGTTCGACAGGTGGGTGCACGCGTACACGTGCGGCTTGGCGCGGGCACCGAGCCGGGCGGCGGTGGCGAAGACGACCGGGGTCAGCAGCACCACGGTGGCGTCCAGGCTCAGCACCGCGGTGATCAGGGAGGCGACGACGAACACCTGCCCCAGGAGCCGGCGCGGTCGGCCCGCCGCGGTGCGCGCCATCCAGGCCCCGCACGCCTGGAAAAGGCCCTCGTCGTCACACAGTTGGGCGAGCACCAGCACGGCCGCGAGGAAGCCGATGACCGGCCCCAGCCGGGCGGCCTCGTCCGCCGCGTGGTCCAGTGAGATCGCACCGGTGGCGATGACCACCCCCGCGGCCGGAACGGCGACGACGGCCTCCGGCAGGCCCCATGGACGCACCACGGCGCCCACCAGGACGACCACCAGGAGGACGGCAGAGAGCGCTTCCGCGAGGGAGCCGGTCAGGGTCGGAGCCTTTCGAGGTGGATGGTGTCCGGTGGAGACGGCGGTGGCACGAACCGCGTGATCATCGGGTACCCACAGAATACTCAGGCATCCGTGCGGGCAGTCCGCGCCGACAACCCGCGGCGCAGGCACTCCGCGAGGCGGGCGGCGAGGCGGCCGTCCGGGTCGAGGCGCGGGTTGAAGATCGTGACGTCGAGTCCCACGGCGCGCGCGTCGGCCAGCGCCGTCCGCAGCACGCTCTCCAGCTCGTCCCAGGTCAGCCCGTCGGGCTGGCGGTAGTCGACGGCGGGCATGATGGCGTCGTCCAGGACGTCGACGTCGAGGTGGACCCAGAATCCGCCGCCCACACCGCCCGCACCGCCGGCGAGCCGGTCGACCGCTCGGCGTGCCGCCGTGCCCGCGCCGGACGCGCGTACTTCGTCGAGGTCGACGGCGTGCAACTCGGCCGGGAGTGGCTGCATACCGGCCTGGGCGGACTCGGCGGCGTCGCGAAAGCCGAAGGCCACGACGTCCTCGTCCCGCACCAGGGGGCCGCGGCCTTCGAGGTCGGTGAGCAGCCGGGGGCCGCGGCCCGTGGCCAGGGCGAGTTCCATCGAGGCCGCCTCGCCGGTCGGCTCCGCCGAGGGCTGGTAGAAGTCGGTGTGGCCGTCGAGGAACAGCAGGCCGTGGCGTCCGCGGCGGCGCAGGGCGAGGAGGTTGCCGAGCAGGATGCTGCAGTCCCCGCCGAGGACGACGGGGAAACGGCCCTCGTCGAGGACCCCGCCGACCGCGTCGGCCAGCCGGACTGAATACCCCGCGATGCCGTGCGGGTTGAGCACCCCGGTGTCGGGGTCCCTCGTCGGGTCGTAGGCGGGTGGTTCGACCCGGCCGGCCCGTACCGCGCCGAGATCGGCGGCCAGTCCGGCGTCGAGCAGGGCCGTGGGCAGGTCCTGGACCCCGGAGGGCCGCAGGCCGAGCACGGACGGCGCCTCGATGATCGCGAGTTCCCGCATGTCCAGCTCCTTCCGTCGCCACCCGCCGCCCGCACCGTCACTCCATCTGTGCCACACCCTGAAGGCCGCCACCACTTGTGGGCCGGAAGGCGGCGGGCAGAGGGGCTGGGCGGTGCTCATGGTTCGGCGGATGCACACGTTCGGCAGGCCTTCCCGAGCCCGGCGCTCATCTGGCCGAAACTCATCCCCCTGTGACCGGAGTTGACTCCCGGTGATACAAAGCTCAACTGCTACCGGCGGTAAAGGCTTGCTTTGCGCAACCTTGCCCCGTACACCTTGCTCCACAACTAGCCAAGACTCTGGGGGGAGTTGGCTCATGGAAGGCACGGTTGACGGGTTACGCTACGGCGCGGTAACCCCGGTGGCGGCCTATTTGATGGCCTGCCTGGGAGGGGCGTTGGGACTGCGATGCATCGTTCGGTCCCTGCTCAACGAACATTCATGGAAGGCGGGTTGGCTGGGGCTCGGCGCCGCCTCGATCGGCTGTGGCATCTGGACGATGCACTTCATCGCCATGGTCGGCTTCCAGGTCGAGGAGACCCGGATCCGCTACGACGTCGGACTGACCGTCCTAAGCCTCGCCGTGGCCATCGTCGTGGTCGGCATCGGCGTGTTCATCGTCGGGTATCGGGGCGCGGGCAAGGGCGCGCTGACCGGTGCGGGTGTCATCACCGGGCTCGGTGTGGCCGCGATGCACTATCTGGGGATGGCGGCGATGCACCTCGACGGCAGCATCCAGTACGACGTGTTCACCGTCGGGCTCTCGATCCTGATCGCGATCGTCGCCGCGACCGCCGCACTGTGGGCCGCCGTCACCATCCGCGGTTTCCTCACCAGCCTCGGCGCCAGCATGGTCATGGGGATCGCCGTCTCCGGGATGCACTACACGGGCATGGCCGCCGTCAGCGTGCATCTGCACGGCACGACCGGCGCGTCGTGGGCCGGTGACTCGCCCACCTCGCTGCTGCTGCCCATGCTCCTGGGGCCGGCCATCTTCCTTCTGCTGGCCGGAGTGGTGGTGATGTTCGACCCGCTCCTGGTCCTCGGCGAAGGCGAAGGCGCGAGGAGCCGAACCGGCACATCCAGGGGCGCAGGAGGACCGGGCGGTTACTCGGGCCAACGGCCGGTAGCCGCCCGCGAGTTCAAGGCACCTGTCCCCGGCGCCCCACCACCCCGCCGGGAACCGTACGCCCGCAAGTGGTGACCCAAGGGGAGGGCGGGGCACGGCGACACGCCGGAGCCCCACCCTCCCCTTCTCGGCGTTCTCTAGATCATTGTTACGGTGCACAGGTGTCTGATTCCTCACGCGATACCGCCGAAGGCGCCGGCTGGGGCGCCACCGAACTCGGCGCGTACAAACGGCTGATGCCGCACCAGGTCGAGAAGATCTCCTGGCTCAACCCGAAGACGCTCTGGGCCGCCCGCAACGGCGTGCTCGCGTCCTGGTTCGGGGACCCCACGGGGCGTACCCGCGGTCGCTGGGTGGCCCAACGGGCCGCCGCCGGGGCACCTGCCGACAAGGTGATCCGGCGCGACGACCCGGACCGCTTCTCCTTCCTCGTCATCGGTGACACCGGTGAGGGCGACGAGCCCCAGTACGCCGTCGTACCGGGCTTCTTGAAGGTGGGTCAGGACACGCGGTTCACGGTCCTCGCGAGTGACGTGATCTATCCGGTGGGCGGCGCCGACGACTACGGCACCAAGTTCTTCCGGCCCTACCAGGACTACCAGGCACCGATCTACGCGATACCGGGCAACCACGACTGGTACGAGGACCTCGGCGCGTTCATGCGCGTCTTCTGCGGCGACGCCCCGGCCCTCGAAGCCGAGGCCGCGCCGCGCCCGCTCAGCAAGGCGTGGCTGCGGTCCCTGCTGTGGCACCGGCCGCGCAAGGGGGACGGTCAACGCCTCCCGCAGGACCGGGAGTTGAGGTCCGCTCCGGCTCAACAGGCCGTTCAGCCGGGGCCGTACTGGGCGATCGACGCCGGGCCGGTGCGCATCATCGGCATCGACACGGGACTGCTCGGCACCCTCGACGCCGAACAGGGAGCCTGGCTGCGCGAGGTGTCCAAGGATCCCCGGCCGAAGATCCTCATCACGGGCCAGCCGCTGTATGTGGACGGTGAGCACCACCCCTGCGCGATCGACGGGGGCGGCACCGTCGACGAGATAGTCCGCGACCCGGCCCACCGCTATGTCGCGGCGATAGGCGGCGACATCCACAACTACCAGCGCTACCCGGTGCAGGTGGACGGCCGCACCATCCAGTACGTCGTCTCGGGCGGCGGCGGTGCGTTCATGCACGCCACGCACACGATTCCGCGGGTCGACATCGCGAACGTCACGGAGAAGGAGTTCCGCTGCTATCCCCTGCGCGGTGACTCCCTGGCCTTCTACAGCGGGCTCTACGGGCGGAGGCTGCGCCTGCGTCGCTTCTTCACGCTCAGCGAGGCGGAGGCCACGGCCGTCGTCGCCGAGCGGCTGGACATCCGGCCGGGTCGCGCTCCGGCCGCCGACGCCCGGATCACCCGGCGCACGCGCCTGGTCGCGGGCCTGCTGGGCACCGGACGCCGACCCGACCGCGCCAAGCGGTTCCGACTGCCCGTGCGCAAGATCTACACCTCACTGTTCTCGCCGAGCTCGGCGACCTACAGCCCGCCGTTCTTCAAGTGCTTCCTGCGCCTCGACGTCACCCCGGAGACCATCCGCCTGCGCTGCTACGCCGCTACCGGCAACCGCGCCCAGGAGCTCGTCCCGCCGGTCGAGGACGAGGTCACCATTCCCCTGTTCTGACCCGGAGGGCGGGAACATCATCGGGCGCGGGGCGGTTGGCACTGCCGTACTGCTTGATCCATGAACGATGGAGGGCCCGTGCCGCCGACCTCACGACCGTTGCGCAAGCTCGGCTTCCTCACGATCGGGCTGTTCGACGAGGCGGATCCACGGCGGGGCCACGAGTCCACGCTGGAGATCATCGAACTGGGCGAGCGGCTCGGCTTCGACAGCGCGTGGCTGCGCCACCGTCATCTCCAGTACGGCATCTCCTCCCCCGTCGCCGTCCTCGCGGCGGCCTCCCAGCGCACCAGTCGCATCGAGCTCGGCACCGCGGTCATCCCGCTCGGCTGGGAGAACCCGCTGCGGCTGGCCGAGGACCTGGCGACGGTCGACATCCTGTCGGGCGGCCGCATCAACCCGGGCGTCAGCGTGGGCCCGCCAATGCACTACGACCGCGTCAAGGAGGCCCTGTACCCCGACACGGCCGATGTCGAAGACTTCGGGTACGAGCGGGTGCGGCGGCTGCTGGACTTCGTGCGGGGCAAACCGGCCACGGACTTCAGCGGGGTCGAAGGGTTCGAGGTGTTCGCGGACCGGGTGCAGCCGCATTCCCCCGGCCTTGGCAGCCGTCTGTGGTACGGCGGCGGCAGCCTGCGTTCGGCGCAGTGGGCCGGGGAGCACGGGATGAACTTCCTGACCAGCAGCGTCGTCAAGGCGGAAGGGCCCGAAGACGCGGAGCGGTCACCGGACTTCGCGGAGATCCAGCTCTCGCACATCCGCGCCTTCCGCGCCCACCATCCGGACGGCGAGAACGCCCGTGTCTCCCAGGGCCTGGTCGTCATCCCCACCGACTCCGCCACGCCGGAGCAGCGCGCGAGGTACGAGGCGTACGTCACCAAGCGCACCCCGCGCACCGCGTCACCGCAGGGGCCGGCCCGGCTGATGTTCGCGCCGGACCTCGTCGGCACCGCGGAGGAGATCACCGAACGTCTCCACGCCCACGCCGCGTTCCGCGAGGTGGACGAGGTGGCGTTCGCGCTGCCCTTCACCTTTGAGCACGAAGACTACGTGCAGATCCTCACGGACATAGCGACCCGCCTGGGTCCTGCGCTGGGTTGGCGTCCGGAAGGCTGAGGGGCACCTCCTCGCCCTCGGCGATGACGCGGTCGAGCAGGTGCAGCGGGGCGGGCCGGACTCCGGCCGCCTCGGCCGCGTCCCAGTGGGCGAGGGCCCGGGGCAGGTCGACCAGGCCGTGGATCAGGGGCAGGTCGCTCGGGGGCCGCCCGGAGTCGGTGAGATGGGCATGGAGCAGCGACTCCAGCCGGCACGACGCCAAGGTGCCAGGAATCCCGGACCGCATGGCGAAGCCCGCGCTCGCCACACCCGGCAGGTCGTCGCTGAGCCGGGTCCGAGTGGAGTCCAGGCCCAGCAGACCGCCTCCGACGACCAGGACGTCCCGGTCGCGGCTCATACGGTCCAGCGCCCGAGCGGTGTCGAAGCAGTGCGGGAAGGAGTCGTCCACGACGATCGTGCCGGGCCGGAGCCGGTCGACGTCCAGGAGGGCCGTCGCGCCGCTCACCGCGGTGACGATCACGTCGGCCTCGTAGACCGCCGCCGGCAAGGTCCGCCCCGATTCGGCGACCTGGACCGCCATCGCCGGATGCCCGGACGACAGGTCTGCCGCCAGCCGTTGGAGTCGCGCGGTGCTGCCCGGCAGGTCGCACAGCAGCAGCCGGGCCGGCGGGTTGGGCGCCGTCGCCAGCAGCAGCCGTAGGGACGAGGTACCGATCGAGCCGCACCCGACGACGGCGAGGGAGAGAGCGTCGAGACGGCGGCCGGTCGCCGTGAGCGCGGCGTGAACGGTCTTGGCCACGGCGACGGTCGTCGAGGCGTGGCCGGTGGTGAGCGCCGCGCTCGTCGTGGTCTCCCGCAGGACGTCGTAGCCGTAGCCGGTGTGGGACGGGATCATGCCCGCCAGCGAGACGCAGCGGGCGCCGAGTGAGGCGGCGTGCTCCACGGCGCGGGCGGTGCGGGCCGCGAGGTCGCCGGCCGAGGCCAGTTCGTCGGCGAACAGCGGGAGGGCGACGAAGCCGGAGTTCCCGAGCGGGGTCCCCGTCTCCTCCAGCAGTCGGGCGCGGCCCTCCGGGAAGAGGAGTGCCCGGATCTCCTCACGACCGAGACCAGGACTCTCGGAGGACAGTCCGGCGAGGGCCGCGAGGTGGTGCGGGGCGGGCAGGTAACCGACGAGCGCGGCGTCGAGGTGCGGGCGCCGACGGTGGCCGCCTCTGCGGGCGGGCGAGGAGTCGGCGTCGCCCAGCGCGTCCCGCAGCTGCCTCCGTATCTCCTCGGCGAACCCGGCGACTTCGCGGGACGTGAGAGCCGCCGCCGAGGCCCGCACGGTGACACGCAGGCCCGCGTCGTCCGCCACCGGCCGCACGGCCAGGAACACGTCGGTGCCCACCGGCGGCGGGGCGAGCGCGGTGTCGGACTCGTCCGCGCGCAGCGTCAGACCGCCCACGGCCTCGGAGCCCAGCGACGTGAAGTCGAGGAAGGTGAAGAAGAACTGGGCGTGGTGCGGCAGCCCCGCTGCCGTGCGCAGTTCGCCGCCTGGGCCTTCCGCCCGGGCCAGGTCGGTCTCGTCGGCGATGTGCCGCAAGTCCTCCTCGAATGCGGGCAGTTGACGACCGCTCTGCCCGCCGCGCCGAGCCGGGCGCAGTGCCACCGCCTCCGCGAACGGGCCGAACACCCGGTGCGCGTCCGCCGTGGACTCCTCGCGTCCGGTGACGGCGAGCCCGACCACGAGGTCGCGCCGGCCGGTGAGCTCCGCGAGGGCACGGTAGTACGCGGTGAGCAGCGGGGCGTACAGGGTGCGGTACGCCGCTCGGGCGAGTTCTCGCAGCGCCCCGGTGGTGGCGGCGTCCAGGGTGAACCCCGTGGTGTGGAACGCCGGTTGTGCGTCGGCGTCCTCTTGGGTCGGCCGGCGCAGGGCGGGGGGTGTGTAGGGCGCGCGCAGGCGTGCGCGGTAGTCCTCGGCCTCGGGTCCCGGTGCAGGTGGGCGTACGGCGGACAGGGCGACGTGCTCGCGGAAGGAGCTGTCGAGCGGCGGCAGGCGGTGCGGGAGGCCGCGGTCGAGGCGGTCGTACACGGTGAGCAGTTCCCCGGCGAGCAGGGCGGCGCTGTAGCCGTCGCCGATGAGGTGGTGTGCGTGGACGACGAGCACATGCTCGGCGGGGGCCACGCCGAACAGCCGCAGACGCAGCAGCGGCCAGGCCCAGGGTTCGAGTCGGCGCCGCGCCTCCTCGGCGATCCGTTCCTCCAGCAGATCGGGGTCCGCGAGGGTCTCCACCTCCACGGGCAGGCGCAACGAGTCCGGCAGCTCCTGCTGCACGGGCGGGCGGGCGCCCGCGGGGAAGACGGTGCGCAGCATGGGATGCCGGGCCACCAGAACGTCGACGGCGCGCTGGAGGACGTCCGGGCGCAGCGGCCCGCTCAGCCGGAACCGGGCGAGCCAGCCGGAGCCCGCACCAGGGTCGATGGTCTCGGCGAGCAGGAATCCTCGCTGGGAGGGGGTGAGCGGGTAGGGGCTCGCGAACTGAGCGGAGCCGGAGTCCGAGGTCGGCTCGGGCGAGGGGCCGGTGGCGGCGGAGACGGCGGTGGCGGTGTCGAGGGCCGCCGCGAGTGCGCTCAGGGTGCGGTGGGTGTAGACGGTGGTCGGCCGGGGGACGGCCGGCAGTTCCTTGCGCAGTCGGGCGAAGAGTTCCAGCACCATGATGGAGTCGCCGCCGAGCGCGAAGAAGTCGTCATCGCGGGTGACGTCCGGGACGTCCAGCAGGGCCGACCAGATGCGTGCCAGGGTGTGCTCGGTCGGGGTGGCGGGAGGGGTTCCGGGCCCGGACGGCAGGGAGTCGTGCGTACGGTCGCCCTCGTCGTGATCACCGTCACCTTCGGCGGCATCCACACCGCTCGTTCCCTCGAACTGGCGCGCCAACAGGTTGCGGTCGATCTTGCCGGTTCCGGTCAGGGGCATCGCGGAGATCGAGCGGATGCGTCCGGGAAGCATGTACGGCGGCAGTACGCGGGCCAGGAAGGCGCGCAGCCCGCGTGCGTCCGGCTCCCCCGAACCGGGCCTGGGTTCCACGTACGCCACCAGCCGTCCGTCGGCGAGCAGCACGGCGGCCCGGGAGACGTCCGGGTGGGTGAGCAGGGCGGCCTCGACCTCGCCGAGTTCCACGCGGTGGCCGCGGACCTTGACCTGGTCGTCGAGGCGGCCGAGGAACTCCAGCGCGCCGTCCGCGGTTCGGCGGACCCGGTCACCGCTGCGGTACCAGCGGCGCCCGTCGAGTTCGACGAAGGCCTCCGCGGTGAGGTGCGGCTCGCCGAGGTAACCGGGAGTCAGCCCCGTTCCGGCGATGAGCAGTTCACCGGCCCCGCCGGGCGCGCACGGACGACCGGTCTCCGTGACGACGGCCAGTTCGGTTCCGGCCACCGGCCGGCCGATGGGCAGCTGCCGTACGTCGTCGGCCGGCCGGGTCTCGATGATGTGGCAGGTCGCGTTGATGGTGGCCTCGGTGGGCCCGTACAGGTTGGCGACCCGGTGCTCCGGTC
The DNA here is from genome assembly GCF_044453205.1 of Streptomyces sp. NPDC051738. Lineage (NCBI taxonomy): Bacteria > Bacillati > Actinomycetota > Actinomycetes > Kitasatosporales > Streptomycetaceae > Streptomyces > Streptomyces sp. NPDC051738. The sequence goes on from NZ_JBITCM010000021.1 coordinate 130,263, forward strand.
CCCCGCAGGTGTCGAGCAGGTCGAACCAGCGGCGTACGTGGGCGGCGGGAAGTGCCTCGCCGCCGACGTGGACCCAGCGCAGCTCCGACAGGTCCGGGGGTGTGCCGTCCTGTCCCGCCCGGGACTCGGCGGCGGTGAGCAGTCGCTCCCAGAGGGTCGGCACCGAACTCCACACCGTGATGCGGTCGTCGACGATCCGGTCGAGCAGGGCTTCGGGGTCGCGGACGAGGTCCCGGGTGAGGGTGTGGACGGTGGCGCCGACCAGCAGCGGTGCCAGCAACTGGCGTACGGAGGCGTCGAAACAGACGGATGCGGTCTGCGCGAGATGGTCCCCGGGGCCGTAGCCGAAGGTGGCCAGGGACCAGTCGAGGTAGGTGAGCATGGACCGGTGGGTGATCGGTACGCCCTTGGGGCGGCCGGTGGAACCCGAGGTGAAGATGACGTAGGCGATGGCGTCCGGGTCGGCGGGCGGCAGCGGGTGCGCGGGAGTCGGGGCCGGTGTCGGTGTCGGGTCGTCGGTGGCGACCGGGGTGATGCCGGGCAGTGCGGCGGTGGCCGCGCGCGTCGCCGTGTGACACACCACGACGCCGACGCCGGTGCGGTGCACCTGGTCCCGCAGCCGGGCGACGGGGTGACCGGCGTCCAGGGGGACCCAACCGGCGCCCGCGCGGAGGATGCCGACCACGCCGACGACGGTGTCCGCGCCCGGTTCGGTGAGCAGGCCGACCAGGTCGCCGGGGCGTACGCCGTTCCCCCGCAGACGGGCGGCGAGAGCGGCGGAGGCGCGGTCGATCTCGGCGTAAGTGAGCGTCGCGCTACCGGTGTTGACGGCCATGGCTGTCGGCGTCGCGCGGAACTGGGCGCAGAGGCGGTCCACGATCCCGGCGTCGCCGCGGCTCCGAGAGCCGGGAGACAGGACGGGGGGTACGACCGGTGCCGCCGACGGCTCTCCTGCCGCGGCGCGCAGTTCGCCCAGGTAGTCCGCCGCGAGACGCTCCACCGTCTCGCGGCGGAAGAGGTGAGCGGGGTGGTTCCAGGACAGGCGCAGGGCCGTGTCGGACTCCCAGCACAGCAGTCCGAGCCGGGTCGCGGCGGAGGCGGTGGCCGCCGCGGTCGGGGTCACGGTGACCGGCCAGTCGCGGCCGTGGCTCACGGGGAAGCGGGCGAAGCTGAACCCGGCCGGGGCGACCGTGCGCGGGGCGGGGCCGGTGGCGGGCAGCAGCGCGGCGATGTCGGGGCTGCCGAGCGTGGCGTGGGACTCCGCCTCGCGCCAGATCCGCCGCACCCGCTGGGCCAGGGCGGTCACGGGCTCGTCGAGGTCGACGTCGGCGAACATCGGCAGGGTGTCGGCGAGCGGGCCCACGAGGCGGTCGATCCCGGGCAGGGGCGCCTCCCGGCGGGCCCGCGCCACGTTCATGGCGACGGCCCGCTGTCCGCTCCACCGGGCCAGGCAGCGGCCGTACACCGCGAGGAGGAGATGGAAGAGGGAGACCTCGTGGCGGGCGGCCAGCTCGCGCAGCGCCGCCGTGAGTGTCGCGTCGACGTCCGTCTGGTGGTGGGTGAGCGACGGCTCCGGGAGTGCGTCCGGGTCGCCGTCGTACGGCAGTGCCGGTGCATGTGCATGTGCCGTTGCCGCCGCGGCGTGCTCGGCAATGCGGTTACGCCAGTACTGCTGGTCCCGGGTGAAGTCGGGCGACCGGCGTTCGGCGGTGACCAGGTCCGCGTAGTCGGCGAACTCGGCGCCTGGGGCGGGGAGTTCGAGTGGGCGGCCATGGGCGAGGGCCGTGTAGAGCGACCAGAGCTCCTCGCACAGGACCTTGAGGCTGTAGCCGTCCGCGGCGCTGTGATGGACGACCAGCAGCAGGTGAGCGAGGTGGGCGTCCCGGCGGTCGCGGACCAGCGCGGCGCGCACCGGGGCATCGGCGGTCAGGTCGAACGGGCGGTTGTACAGGCGCTGTTCGAGGTCGGGGACGGGGACGGGTGGCGCCGTGTCGTCCGGGTCGATCACCTCGTACCAGTGGGGGGCTCGGTCCGTGGCGTCGGCCGGGGCGGTGTACTGGCGGGGAGGTGCGCCGTCCCCGGCGTCCGTGGTGATGCGCAGGCGGAGCATCGGGTGGCGTGCCGCGAGGTGGGCGAGGGCTCGGCCGAGGAGGCCGGGGTCGAGGGGGCCTCGGACGGTCTGGCGTATGTAGCCGTAGGCGGTGACGCCCTCGTACAGGGCCTCCGTGGTGAGGAAGGCGCGTTGGAGCGGGGTGAGGGAGCGAGGGGTGCTTTCCCCACCGCGGTTGACAACTACCGGGACGGGGGCGGCAGTTGGTCCCTGTCCGCTGAGGTGGGTGGCCAGTTCGCCGATGGTGCGGTACTCGAAGAGCAGCGTGGCGGGCAGCGGCAGGCCGAGTTCCGTCTCCAGGCGGCGTGCGAGGTCCACTGCGGTCAGGGAGTCGAGCCCGAGACCCAGGAACTGCTCGTCGTCGGCGATGTCCTCGGGGGCGCGGTGCAGTGCCTCCGCCAGCAACTGCCGTACCAGATCCGCGGCGCGGACCGGGTCGACGGCGGCGCCGGCGTTGCCGTCCGGTGTGGTGCGGGGCGCGGGAGGCGCGCTCTCGTGTGTGCCGTTCGGGCGTTCCGCGGTGACGGTCGGCGCGGGCGGCTCCCAGGGCGTCACCAGCAGGTGCGCGGCATCGGTGGCGACGGCCGTGTGCAGCGCGGCGATCGCGGCCCGCGTGGTCATGGGGGTCAATCCGCGGGCGTGCAGCCGCTGTCGCACCGGCGATCCGGCGGCCAGTCCCGCGTCGGCGACGGGCCCGAACCCGATCGCCTGCCAAGGCCGGCCCGCCGCGCGTTCGGTGGCGGCGAAGGCGTCCAGGAAGGCGTTGGCCGCCGCGTAGTCGCCGAGGGCGCCCGCCAGGCCGGGCAGTACCGAGGAGAGGGAGGAGAAGGCGACGCACACGGCCGGTACCTGGCCGTACCGCCGCAGCGCCTCGGCGAGCAGCACCGTGCCCCGCACCTTCGCGGCCAGCACCTGCCCGATCTCGCCGTCGGTCTTGGCGCGGAGGGTGCCGGGCCGCACCGTACCGGCGGCGTGGAACACCCCGTCCAGCGGCGGCAGCGTGGCGAACAGGGCGTCGACGGCGGCCGCGTCGGACACGTCGGCCGCCTGGTACCGGGCCCGGGCGCCCTGGGCGCGGAGCTCGGTGAGCAGTTCGTCGGGAACGCTCTCGGAGCGGCCGGTCAGGATCAGTTCGCGGGCACCGCGGCTTGCAAGGTCGCGCGCGAGTGCGGAACCGAGCCCGCCGGCTCCCCCGGTGATCAGGTACGTGCCGTCCGGCGGCAGGGCTCCGAGCGCCGCCGGAACGTCCGGCACGTCGACCGGTGTACGGCTCCGCCTGCGGCCGGAGCGCCACGCGAACGCGCCCTCCGCGCCCGGCTCGTGGGCCGACGACAGCTCCCGCATCAAGGCGTCGGCCCTGGCGTCGAGCGTGTCGCGGGAGGACAGATCGATGCTGCGGGCGGCGAGCCCTGGGTGCTCCTCCGGGAGTGCCAGCGTGAAACCGTGCGGGAGTGCCTGTGTCGGGCGCGCCCGTTCCGTCGGGGCGCCGGTGAGGTACGCGTCCTCGGTGACCACCAGCAGGCGGGCGAGGTCGGTGGTGAGCAGGTCGAGTACGGGGCGCAGTGCGGAAACGGCCATGCTCAGGTCGATGCCGAGGTCGTTCCCGAGGCCCATGCCGAGGCCTATGCCAAAGTCGGTGCCGATGCGGAGTTCGTTGCCGAGGCCGATGTCCGTGGCCGGTTGGCCTCCGTCTCCGGCGCCCTCCGCGCCCGCCAGCCACACCACGGTGTCCGCCGACGCGGAGACCGACTCGTCAGCGCCGTCCTCCCCCAGGACCGTCACTCCACGACCGGCGAGCCGCTCGGCGAGGGCCCGGCCGAGCGGCTGATCCGCGCCGATGAGCCGTACCACGCGGGGTCCCACCGCCGGCGTGATCGGCGCGTCCCTCCAGTCGAGGCGCCGCACCACGGTTCCCTCGCCGGGCCGGCGCGGCCAGTAGCGGGTGCGCTGGAAGGGATACGTCGGCACCCCCGTCGGCACCGGCACCCTGCGACGCCCGGCTCCCCTATCCAAGACCGCACCGCGTGCCCACAGTCGGCCCGCCGTCTCCAACAGCGCCCGCGCTCCGCCGGAATCGGCGTCACGGCCCGAGGCCGGGGCAGGTCCCGCCGTCAGCACGGCCACGTCCGGGGCACCCTGCGCACCGGCGACCGCACGGACCGCCGCGCCCAGGGAGTTCCCCGGGCCGAGTTCGACGAAATGGTCGTAGCCCTCGTCCAGCAGCCGCGCGACAGCCGCGCCGAACCGCACCGGCTGGACTGCGTGCTCCTGCCAGTAGGCGGGCGTGAGGCCGGGGCGCCACTCGCCGGTGACCGTGCTCAGCATCGGTACGGCAGCCGGTTTGACCGTGAGCGCCTTCGCGGCGTCGGCCAGCGGGGCGAGGACCGGCTCCAGCAGCGGGGAGTGGAAGGCGTGGGAGACGCGGAGCCTGCGCGTGGCCACGCCACGGCGTGTCAGCTCGGCGACAGCGCGGTCGACGGCATCCTCGGATCCCGAAATCACCACCTGCTCGGGCCCGTTGACAGCGGCCACGCTCAGCGAGCCGCCGGATGCGGAGACGAGCTCGGCGACGGTGGCCTCGTCGCCTCGGACGGCCACCATGGCTCCGGGCAGGGCCAGTTCGCCCACCAGGCGCCCCCGCTCCGCGGCGAACCCCACCGCTTCGGCGAGGCTCAGCGCACCGCCGACACACGCGGCGGCGATCTCGCCCACGCTGTGACCGGCGACCGCGTCCGCGACCAGGCCCCACTCCCCCAACTGCCGGGCCAGACCGACCCCGAACGCGACGAGCAGCGGCTGGGCCACCTCCGTCCTCGCCAACTCCTCGGGGTCCATACGGGGATCGAGGCACCACTCGGCCAGCGAGCGCCCGAGTACTGGGCCCGTCAGCGAGGAGGCCTCGTCGATGACGTCACGGAACACCGGAGCCGACCGGTACAGATCCCGACCCTGGCCGGGCCGCTGTGCTCCCTGTCCCGGCATCAGGAACACCGTCCTCGGACGGGAGCGGGCGACCGTGAAGTCCGCTGCGCGGGCGGCCTGGAGACGGTCTGGGAGGTCCCCTTCGGCGACCACGGCGAGACGGTGGGTCCGGTCGTCGCGGGCGGTGTTGACGGCGGCGCAGAGGTCCGCCTCCGGGAGGTCGGGGCGTCGGCGCGCATACGCGGCCAGGTCGGCGGCGGCCGTCCGCAGGGCGTCGGGGGTGTGGGCAGAGAGCGTGAGCAGGTGCGGGCCGTCGGCAGCGGCCGTCGGGGAGGTTGTCGCTGCGGGCGCCTCCTCCAGTGCTGCGGGCGCCTCCTCCAGTACGGCATGCGCGTTCGTACCGCCGAAGCCGAAGGCGTTGACGCCTGCGATCAAGGGTCCGGGAGTGCGCCATTCCCGCTGCTCGGTGACGAGTTCGAAGCCGGGGGCGATGCGTTCCAGGTACGGCGCGGGCGAGGCCGTGTTCGGGGAGGGCGGGATCTGCCGGTGCTGGAGTGCCAGGACCGTCTTGACCAGGCCCGGCATGCCGGCGGCGTTGAGCAGGTGGCCGATGTTCGCCTTGACCGAGCCGAGCAGCCGCGGGAGCCCGTCGGTGCGGGGCGGGAAGGCGTGCCCGAGTGACTGCGCCTCGATCGGGTCGCCCACCGGAGTGCCGGTCCCGTGGGCCTCGACGTACGACACCGCGTCGGGGTCGATGCCGCACTCGCCGTACGCCTGGGTGATGACCTCGCGCTGGGTGCGCGGGTTGGGCGCGAGCAGGCTGAGCGACCGGCCGTCGTTGTTGACGGCTGTGCCGCGGACCAGGGCGAGTACCGGATCGCCGTCCCGCCGCGCGTCGTCCAGGCGGGCGAGGACGAGGGCCGCTCCGCCTTCCCCGGGCACGATGCCGTCGGCGGCGTGGCCGAAGGGGCGCCCGGCGCCCGTCGGGGAGAGCGCGCCCGCGTGTGCGAGCAGGCCGTGTCCGGTGGGGGTGAGGGCGAGTTGGACGCCGCCGACCACGGCGACGTCGCACTCGCCGCTCTGGAGGCTGCGCCGTGCCAGGTGGAGCGCCACGAGCGCGGAGGAGCAGGCGGTGTCGACCGCGAGGGCGGGGCCGTCGAGGTCGAGTGCCTGGGAGAGGCGGGCGGCGACCAGGTTGGGCAGGTTGCCGGTGAGCGCACCGGGGTGAGCGGCGAGGTCGCCGTCCGTGGCGGCGGCCAGGATCTCCCGGTATCCGCTGTCGCTCACGGCGGCGAACACGCCGATCCTGCGACCGGTGCGCCGTGGCCCCGCGTACCCGGCGCGCTCCAGGGCCTCGTGGGCCAGTTCCAGGAAGATCCGCGCCTGTGGGTCGGTCGCGCGGGCCTCCTCGTCGTCCAGGCCGAAGAAGGCGGCGTCGAAGTCCGCGGGATCCGGGAGGAAGGACCCGAAGAGGCCGACGGCGACGCCCGATGCGCTCTCCCAGCGGCCGGCGGGTACGGCTGTCACCGTGTCACGCCCGGCGACGAGCAGCTCCCAGAACGCCTCGGGCGTCGGAGCACCGGGGAACCGGCACGCCATACCGAGCACCGCCACCGGCCGCGTCCCGGCGCTCTCGACGGACGACACCGACACGCGCTCGGTACGCGTGTCCGTCACCCCGCCCTCGGATCCTGATACCTCGTCACATCCCTTACCGGAGCGGGCCAGTTGGGCCAGCACATGCCCGGCGAGCGCGCCCACCGTGTCGTGGTCGCGCAGCACACGCGGCTCCGCCGTGACGGAGAACGCGTCCTCGATCCCGGCGAGCACCGCCATCGCCTTCAGCGAGGAGCCCCCGAGCGCGAAGAACCGGTCGTCGCGGGCGATGTCCGCCGGGGCGAGGTCCAGGGTCTGCGCCCAGATCCCCCGGACGACTTCCTCGACGTCGTGCCTCGAACGCGGCGCGGGCTGCCGCGGACCGTGGTCCTCCGCCCGGGCCGCCTCGGCCCCGCGTCGGACAGGCCCAGCCTCGGCCCGCGCCACGGACGGCGATTCCTCGACCTCCGCCGACGACCGATCCTCAACCTCAATCGACGGCCGCTGCTCAGCGGCCGCGGACAGCCCCTCCTCGACCGCCGCATACGCGCCCGCCTCGAACCGCACGCGCATCTCACCGCGCCGCAGCTTGCCGCTCGTCGTGCGAGGGAACGCGCCGGGCGGCAGGGGCACCACCCGTACGTCGTCGTGGCCCAGCGCCTCGCGGACCCGGGCCGCCGCCGCGTCGAGCACCGGAACGACCGTGGCCGGGGCGGGCCGCGCCCACTGCACGAACACCACGACTCGGTCGACCCCGGTGTCCGGATCGGTGGACCCGATCGCCGCCACCGTCCCCGTGGGCAGTCCCGGCGTGGCGGCGGCGGTCTCCTCGATGTCGGGTGCGTGGAAGGTACGGCCGCCGACGAAGACGACGTCCTTGTGCCGGCCGGTGACGCACAGCCGGCCCCGGTCCAGGAAGCCGAGGTCGCCGGTGCGCAGCCAGCCATCGGAGAACGCGGCGGCACTCGCCTCGGGGCTGTGGTGGTAGCCGCGGGCCACCTGAGGACCGCGTACCTCGATATGACCGATCCGCCGGTCGGCGACCGGCTCGCCGGAGTCGTCGGTGACGCGGAGTTCGCAGTCCGCCACGGGGCGGCCCACATCCATCAGTTCGACGGCGTCCGGTCCGGGTGCGGCGGGAACGGCTCGGCCATGACTCAGCGCCGTCCGGTCCAGCGTCAGCGGTGCGGCGATCTCCCCGAGCGGGGGCACGGTCACGGCGAGAGTGGCCTCGGCCAGCCCGTACACGGGCAGCATGGCCGTGGCGTCCAGCCCCGCCGGGCCGGCCTTGGCGGTGAACTCCCGCCACACCCGCGGGGCGATCGGCTCGGCACCCACGAGCATCAGCCGTACGCAGCTCAGGTCCAGCGCGGCCCAGGTGGTGTCCGGCACCCGCCGTACCGCCAGCGCCAGCGCGAAGTTCGCCGCCGACAGCAGGGTCGCCTGGTGCCGTGTCACCGCTTCGAGCCAGCGGGCGGGGCGCTTGGCGAAAGTCAGCGGTTCGAGGCGCACCTGCTTCAGACAAGCCGCCATGGGGACGAGATGGGTGCCTATCAGGCCCATGTCGTGGAAGTAGGGCATCCAGGTCGCCACCACGTCGTCCGGGGTGATCGCCATGGCTGCGCGGATCTGCCGGAGGTTGGCGAGCACGGCCTCGTGGGTGAGTTCCACGCCCTTCGGGGCGCCGGTGCTGCCGGAGGAGAACTGCAGGAAGGCGATGTCCTGTGGGTCCCGCCGGGGCAGCGAACGCAGCGGCTCGGACGCGCGCAGCGCAGCCAGGCCGAGGCCGCGTACCGGGCCCGGGATGTCGGCGAGCAGGGCTTCGGTGGTCTCGTCGACGACCACGGCGGGCCTGCCGAGGAACTCCCACACCGGTCCGACCCGACGCGCCTCGGGGACGAGCGGCACGGGTATCAGTCCCGCCGCCAGCGCGCCCCAGAACATCGGCTGGAAGTTCTCACCGAGCTCCGCGAGCAGCGGGACGGGCGTGCCGGGTTCGAGTCCAGCCGCGCGCAGGCCCCCTGCCACGCGCAGGGCGTCATCACGGAGCTCGGCGAAGGTGACGGCGCGTTCGCCGCCGTCTCCGCGGACATGGACGACGACCTGACCGGGGGCCTCCGCCGCCGCGTGCAGCAGTACGTCGAGGAGCGTGGTGGCCGTGCGGCGCCCGGCAGTCGGCATGCGCTTCCTTCCTCATCGCACGGGGCCAGGCCCGCGTACGCGCCCTCCCGGAGTCCGGCACCGGGCAGAAGCCTTGATGATCATTAACCTGTACGACGACGAGTATCGTCGAAGGGTTCACCGGAGAACCGAACAGTCATACGGCCAGGTCGCTCAAGTGCGCCGAGACCGGCCCCAGGGTGAGCAGACCACTGCCGGCACCGGCCAGTTCGTTCGCCGCCGGGGTGAGGGCGGCGTGGGCGCGTGCCATGGTCCGCCGGTCACCGAGGGCCCGTGCCGCTCGGCCGGTGAGGCACCACAGGGCCTCCTGGAGGAGGTCGCGGGGCGGCTCGGGAGTCGCACGGAGGGCTTCGGCGGCCTCCGGGCGGTGACCCCGGTCGAGGAGGAGCAAGGGGCGTACCCAGGGGGCGTACGGCCCCCAGACCATGTCCACGTCGGACTCGTTGGACTCGTCGCACTGGTCGAACTCGTCGAACTCGTCGAAGCGGAGCGGCAAAGCATGCCGCAGGCGCACGCACAGCAGCGCGAGCGGTAGCAGGCCGTCGGCGACGCCCGGCATGCCCGCGTCGTGCAGCAGGACGGCCGCGTTCCGGTAGGCCGCCTCCACGTCCGTCGCCGGTGCCTGGCCGGCGGCGTCCAGCCGCAGTGCGGCGTACCAGCCGGTGAACACGCCCACCAGCGGCCGTTCATGCCGTACGGCCAGTGTGTCCGCGGCGGCGGCGTGGCGGTCGGCCGCGGTGAAGTCCCCGAGGGCGCAGCGGGCCTGGAGCCGGACGAGGTGGCCGAGGATCTCGAAGTCGGCCAGGCCGTGCCGGGCGGAGAGCGCGACCAGCTCGGCGCCGATCTCGTCACGGCGCGGCGCCAGCCCGGCGCGGCCGAAGCACTGCATGAAGGCCGCGTTGAGGGCGAACGCCAGGAGCAGCGGATCATCCAGCCGGCGCGCCGTCTCCTCGGCCTGGCGGGCGGCCTGCGGGCCGCGGGCGAGCGAGGTACCGCGCGACTCCAGGGCGATCGTGGCCAGCAGCCGGGCCTTCGCCGCCTCATGACCGACGGCGGGCAGGGCGGCGAGGGTGCGCTCCGCTGCCGCGACCACGTGTGCGGCCTGTTCCGGGTCGTCGAGGCGGGTCCAGATCGCCGGAACGTCGTAGGCGCCGATCACCCGGGCGGTCAGTTCGGCGTCGCCCAGCTCCTCGGCAGCGGCCACGGCCGCGACCCGGTGCTCGCGGGCGGCCGGCAGTCCGCTGCCTCCGGTCACGGCGAGGCTGCGCAACAGTCCGGCGGTCGACTCCAGGCGTGCCCGGGCGTCCGGCGCGACGGTGCGGTCGTAGGCGGCGGAGACCTGACCCCAGACCCGGCCGGCGGGGTTGTCCACCGGCTGACCGAGGTGGTCGGCCTGCCGGCCCAGGTGATCGGCCTGCCGGAGGATGTCCGCCTCCAGGGAGCGCAGTCCCGGGCCCGGGTCGACGCCCAGTTGATCGGCCAGCAGTGTGCGGGCCCTGCGGAGCACGTCCAGCGCGTCGGCCTGACGGCCGGTTCGGTACAGCGCCAGGGCCAGCAGGCGCCACGCGTTCTCCCGCCAGGGGTGCTCGGCCGAGTGGGCCCGGAGGTCGGCGGCGGCCCGGTCGGCCTGGCCCAGGGACATCAGCGCCTCGGCGTGCAGTTCCACGGCGTGCAGGCGCAGCTCGGTCAGGCGGCGGCTGTCGGCGCGGGCCCACGGCTGGTCGGCGAACTCCGCGTAGGCGGGGCCGCGCCACCGGCCGAGCGCCTCCTCCAGCCGTACGGCCGCTTCCTTGGGCGGCAGCGCCGGGGCCGCGGCGACGGTCTCCTCGAAGCGCCAGGCGTCCACCGCGTCCGTCGTCGTGCGCAGGGCGTAGCCCGGGCCGTCGGTGACCAGCAGCCTGGCCGGGGTGCGGGGCGGGCGGTCCGGTTCGAGGGCGCGGCGCAACGCGGCGACGAAGGTGCGTACGGCGCCCACCGCGTCGGCGGGCGGGTCCGCCCAGAGGTCGTCGACCAGACGGGAGACGGGCACGACGCGTCCTCGGGCGATGACGAGCCGGGCCAGCACCGAGCGGTGTCTCGGCCCCTTCAGGGGGATCGCGTTCCCGTCCGCGTCCCATGCCGTCACCGGCCCGAGCACACCGAAGGCGGGTACCACGTCGCCCACCGTACGGCGCTGTCGTGGGTCACCCCGCCGCTGCTCATCCACTGCTCATCCGCTCCCGGGAGGATCGAGGAACAAGATCCTCCAAGAGGCATCCTGCACCGCCCATCGTTGCGCATCGGCAAGGAGCGCAGCCATGACCGTAAGGAGCGCGACCATGGCCCCTGTCATCGCCGGCTTCGATCATCACCGCGTCCCCGTCGCCGACGGAGTCCGCCTGCACACGGCCGTCGGCGGCTCCGGCCCGCCCGTCGTCCTGCTGCACGGCTTTCCGCAGACCCACCTGATGTGGCGCCATGTGGCCGTCGACCTCGCGTCCGACCACACGGTGATCTGCCCGGACCTGCGCGGCTACGGCGCCTCCGACAAGCCCGCGGAGACCGACGGCACCGTCTATGCCAAGCGCACCATGGCCGCGGACATCGTGGCCCTCGCCCGTCAACTCGGCCATGAGCGCTTCGCGTTGGCCGGGCACGACCGGGGCGCCCTGGTGGCCTTCCGTGCCGCGCTCGACCATCCCGGCACGATCACTCATCTGGCATGCCTCGACGTCCTGCCGACCCTCGACATGTGGGAGGTGATGCACGGCGTCACCGCCGCCGTCGGCTTCCACCTCTACCTGATGGCCCAGCCGCCGGGCCTGCCCGAGCGCATGATCGGCGCCGCCCCGGACGCCTTCTTCGGCCACTTCCTCGACATCTGGACGACCGACCGAGCGGCCATTCCACCGGAGGTTCGCGACGCCTACCTGGCGGCCTGCCGTGCGGCGGTGCCCTCCATCGTCGCCGACTACCGGGCCTCCGCCGGCATCGACATCGAGCACGACCGGGCCGACCGGGCGGCGGGAGGCACGCTGCGGATGCCGGTCAGTGTGCTCCAGCAGGACTGGGGCGCGGCCCTCGGCTTCGACGCCGCCGCGCTGTGGCGTGCCTGGGCGCCGGATCTGTGGCACACCACGGTCGGCTTCGGTCACTTCATGGCCGAGGAGGCGCCGGACGACATCGCGAAGGCATTGCGGGAACTGCTCACCCGCTGAACCACGAGGCGTCCGGGCCCCCGCCGTGGGCCGGACACCCGGCGTGGGCTACCAGCGCCCCGGTTCGGTCCCGGTGATCGGCTCCGACGGTTTGCCGTCCACCCCGACCGGCACGTCACCGGCGAGCATCACCCGGTGCATGGTCCGGGGGAAGTCGAGGTGGGCGTTGTCGCTCGGGGCGAGGTGGATGGTGGCCCGGTTGTCCCAGAAGGCCACGCTGCCGGGCTCCCAGCGGAAGCGGACCGTGTACTCCGGCCGCACGGCCTGCTCCAGCAGCATGTCGAGGATCGCCCGGCTCTCGGCCCGCGAGAGGTCGGCGATCTGCTCGACGTAGTAGCCGTTGACGTAGAGCACCCGCTCCCCCGTCTCCGGATGGACCCGCACCAGGGGATGCAGCGAGGCGACTTGATGGTCCAGCAGGTGACGGACGTACGCGTCGTCGCCGGGCCGGGGCTGGTAGCCGACGCCGAGGCGGTGCTCGGCCCGCAGGCCGTCCACGAACTCCCGCATCGGGCCGGAGAGTCCGGCGTACGCGGCCGCGAGGTTCGACCAGGTGGTGTCGCCGCCGTACGGAGGTACGGTCTCGGCACGCAGGATCGTCGCGGCGGGCGGGTCGATACGGGCGCCGTGGTCGCAGTGCCAGCCGCGCAGCAGGGTGTGGCGGCGCCGTCGCAGCCACTCGTCGTGCTCCATGCCGAACTTCCCGCCCAGCTCCAGCCGGTCGGCGGTCGTCTCGATCTCGGGGAAGTCAGCCGGGGAGGCGCTCCCCCGCTTGCGCAGGACGACCGGTTCGCCGAACCGGCGCGCGAAGGCCACGTGCCCGGCGTGATCAAGCCGCTGTCCGCGGAAGAACACGACCTTCCAGCGCAGCACCGCCGCCCGGATCGCGCCGACCACGGCGTCGTCCAGCTCGTCGGCCAGGTCGACGCCCGTGATCTCCGCCCCGATGTGCCCGGCGACCGGTTTCACCTCGATCCCCGCGACCTGCTCCGTCCCCTCCGCGGTGGCCCTGTCCGTCGTCATGCGCACTCCGTCGATCGTCCGCACCGGCTCCGGTCCGAGCCGGTTCCAGGAAGATCGTGACAGGGTTCGGCGGGCGTGGCGACTAGCTGGTGGAGACAGCCAAGTCCCACACGCTGACGCCGCCCTGAGAGGTCGTGACGGCGACGGGGGTTCCTGCTGTTTCGGTGATCATCTGGAGATGGCGGCCGGTGAGCGGGTCTCCGATCTGCTCACCGCCGGCCAGATCCCACAGCCTGGTGGTGCCGTCATTGCTGCCGGTCACGGCGATCGTGCGGCCTGCGACGGTCGCGGTGCCCAGAGTCTGGATGCTGTCGGTGTGCCCGGTCATCGGTGCTCCGATCGGCTCCTGAGTGGTGAGGTCCCACATGTGCACCGCGCTCTTGTTCCAGGCGTCACCGCTGGCCACCACCACGGTCCGGCCGTTCACCTCGGTGATCGCGATGGCCCGCACCACCGGATCGATACCGGTGAGGTTCTTGCCTATCTGTTCCCCACTGAAGAGGTCCCAGGCCTGAAGGAAGTCGTCGTGGCCACCGGTGACGGCGACCGGTCGGCCGTCGACGAGACCGGCTCCCATCCCTCCGTTGTAACTGCCCTCGATTTCCGCGACCTGTTCACCTTCCCGAGTCAGATTCCAGGCCAGCAGCCTGCCTTCCTCGCAGCTGCTGACGGCGATCAGCCCCTGGTCGGACGCCACGGTGGTGAGCGAGCAGACGCCCAGACCATGACCGGTCAGCGTCTTGCCGATCTTGCGCCCGGTGCGCAGATCCCAGACCCGCACCGCCCCTCCGATCAGGTCCCACTCCTCGGGAATCGACAGATCGAACCGGCCGCCGCCGGTCACGACCACAGGACGCCCGTCCAGATGCGCCGCCGTCAGGACGGAGACGACATCGTCCGCTTCGAACTGCGGCCTGTCACCGTCGTCGGGGTCGTCCTCGTCCCACACGCCGTTCTCGTAGTACCAGGCGTCCTCCGGTCCGGCGGCGTCGAGCTCCAGGGGACGCTCGGCGCAGGCACCACCGGTGAGGTCGCAGGTCCACAGGCTCCCGTCGTAGCCGGCGCTGACCGAGACGAGAGCACCGTCCACCTCCATGACAGGAAGGGTGTCGTGGCTACGGTCATGGGTGTGGCCGGAGAAGTGACGCAGCATTCGATCATCAGTCATGCGCGGGACCCTAACTCCCAACACTGACAGCCCAGTTGCCGTCACCTCACCGCCGCACCCACATGCGTCAGCACCGCCTCCACCAACTCCCCCACCGAGCGCTCACCCGTGTCGACGCGAATCAGCCCGTGCGCGTCCACGCCCTGCGACATCAGCGACTGGAAGCGCTCCGCACGGGCGAGGAACTTGTCCACCAAGTACCGCTCCTCGTCCGCCAGTTCCTCGTAGCGGGCCGACGCCCGCATGCGCTCGCGCAGCACCGCCTCGTCCGCCGTGAGCCACAGCGCCCGTGTGCCGGGAACGGTCGTCATTGCGGCCACGCGGGCGGGCCACAGCGCGGAGCCCTCCAGGACCAGGCTGGGGCCGTCGCCGCCCGCCCGGTCGGTGATCAGCTCCTCGATGCGCGGCCACAGGCGCCCGTAGTGGTCGAGTACAGAGCGGATCAGTTCGTCGACGTCGAGGGTGGCGTAGTGCTCGGCGACATGCGGCGGCGGGTCCCACTCCGGCGACTGCCAGGGCCGCCCGGGGTGCCGGGCCAGCTTGTCCGTCGAGCGGCAGTCGAACCCGAGCCGCTCCGCGACGGCCCGGGCGACGGTCGACTTGCCGGTGTGGGACGTTCCCCCGATGAGCACCACGCGCAGATCCCGCATGCCGACGACCCTAATCAACGCACCGTGAACTCCCGTATCACCGTGTTCCGGAACACCGCCGTGCCGTCGATCGTGAACAGCGCGAGCCCGGTGTCGGCCGGATCCGGGAAGGCCTCGGTCGAGTGCACGTACCGGCCGTCGTCCACGAACATCTCGATGGACGTACGGTCGATCAGAATGCGCAGTCTCACTGTGCCCGCGGACGCGTCGAAGGGGCTCCGGCTCTCCTTCCACTGGCCGCTGCTGTCAGGGCTCACGGTGTATCCGCGGTTGACGAAGGCGTAGTCGCCGTAGATTCCGGCGTCGATGTGGCGTCCGCCGTCGGAGGAGCGCCTCAACTGGAGCCCCGCGCCGCTCAGTTGGTCCCAGGTGATGTCGGTGGACACCTCGTACGCGGTGCCCGTGTAGTCGAGCAGGAGGGTCCCGTCGACCTCCAGGTCGCCGAGGTCGACCGTGCGGGAGACGTGGGCGTCGAGACCGGCGACCGGCTGGGAGGCGAGATGGTACGAGCCGTCCGCCGCACGCTTCAGCGTGACCTCGCGGACGATCGAGTCGGTGCCGTTGAAGCCGTCGCACTCGATGGTGGGCGTGGTGTTGGCGTAGTCCCAGTGGTTCAGCCAGCCGATCGCGTACCGCGCCGCCGGGTCGAGCGTGCCGTCGGCGTCCCGCTTCTCGAAGGTGACGGCCGCGTACCAGTCCCAACCGTGGTCGAGCCACTGCGGATCGCTCAGGTCGGGCGTGAACGTGGTGCCGTCGAAGGACCCCGTCCAGTAGGCGTACGTGCTCGGCAGCCCGGATCCCTTCCCGTTGGCGCTCACGCCCAGCACCCACTTCCAGGTGCCGTCCGCCGCCCGGATGCGGAACAGGTCCGGGCACTCCAGCACGCCGATCCCGCCCTTGATGAAGCCGCCGACGTACGTCCACGACTTGAGGTCGGAGGAGTGGTAGAAGCCCACTTTGTCGTTCTCGGCGAGGGCCATCACCCAGCGCCCGCGTTCCTCATCGCGGATGACCTTGGGATCGCGGAAGTCCCGGACGCCGGGGTTGGGCAGGACCGGAGCGGTGCCGTGGTTGGTGAACGTGCGGCCGCCGTCGGTCGAGTAGTACAGGTACTGCGCCTGTGCGCCGTCGTCGGGCGCCATGGTGGCGAGGACGATCACCGCACCCGCACCGAAGCCCGCCGTGTTGTCGGTGTCGATCACCGCCGAACCGGACCAGACATCACCGTTGGGGGTGGTGTCCTTCGGCACGGCGATCCCGCGGTCGGTGAAGGAGACCAGGTCGGTGCTGGTGGCCAGGCGCCAGGCCGTGCCGGCGGTCGTGCCGCCCGTCGAGTAGTCGGGGTTGTAGAGGTAGTAGTAGTGGTACTCACCGTCGATCCACACCGGCCGCTGCGGGTCGTTCATCCACTGGTCGGGGACCGTGAAGTGGTACTCGGCGCGGTAGCTGCCGGTGCAGGCGGCAACCGTCGCGGCCGCCGCCGACGAGGATCTCGGCCCGGCGGGAAGTAAGGCGCCGGCCGCGCCCACGGCCGAGGCGATGAACAGCGACCTCCTGGATATTCCAGGCATACCGGATATGCCACGCACAGTGCGGCTCCTCTCCCTGACGACATCGTCAGGACTGCGGCTCATGGAGATCCGAACCGGATCAGAACTGGCCCACCAGAACCGGAGTCGTCCAATCCCGAACGGTCGGCCCGGATCGGAACTGTGAGGCCTAACTCGTTAAAGGTCAATACCTAACTCGTTAAAGGTCATGCCGTTCGCAACCCTTGACAGGGCCGGGATGCCCTTCACATCATCTGGGCATCAGATTCTGGCTAACACGAGTTAGGCACGTTGGATGACCGACTCGCATCTCACCCGCCGCACCCTGCTGCGGTACGGCGCCTACGGCGCGGGAGCCGCCGCGCTGGCCGGTACCGCCGCCAGTTGGGACCGGCTCACCGGAGCCGACATACCCGGGCGGGACGACGGCTCCCTCGTCGTCGCCACCCTCGGCCCCGCCTACGGACCGGAGGCCATCCGGTCGCTCACCGAGGGCTTCAAGAAGGTCCACCCCGACATCAAGCTGCGGATCAACGCCGTGCAGGCCGTCGACTGGTCGGACTTCTTCGCGAAGATCCTCACCCAGATCGCGGCGGGCACCGCGCCCGACCTCGTCTACGTCGCCACCGAGGGCGTCCAGCTGTTCGCGCAGCGCCTCGGCGTCCCGTTGGACCGCTGGGTCAAGCGGGACGCCGAGGAGCTGCGCGAGTACTTCGCCGACGTCCATCCCTCGCTGGTGGAGTCGATGATGTACGAGGGGAGCCTCTACCAGCTGCCGGTCGAGTTCAACGCGGCCGACATCTACCTCAACGACCAGGTGCTGAAGCGCGCGGGCGCGGACTTCCCGGCCCCCGACTGGACCCGCGACGACTTCACCGCGCTGCTGCGCGACATGAAGAAGGCGAGCGGCTCGCAGTTCACGCCGTACTTCTGGACCAACCGGCTGTGGGGCGGCGTGGTGCCGTGGCTGTTCGCCAACGACACGAACCTCCTCTCCGAGTCCAAGGCGCCCGGCGGCGCCTGGCTGTGGGACTCCTTCTATCCGGCCGCCCAGCGGGAGGGACGCGGCGGCGGTTTCCGGTGGACCACCCCGCAGGCCACCGAATCGCGCGTGGAGGAGGCGTACGACTATCTCGCCTCCCTCATCGAGGAGGATCTGTGCAACCGGCCCGAGGGGGGCAACGGACAGAACCTCATCGGCGTGTTCTCCACCGGCCGGGTCGGTGTCACGCCCGCGGGCGGCTTCTGGGCGGGCGGGCTGCACATTGCGGGGATGAAGTCAGGCGCGTTCGACACGCAGTACTTCCCCCGCTGGCGCACCCAGCGCATGCAGTTCGGCGCCGCCGGCTACGCGCTGCTGCGCACGTCGAAGCGGCAGGAGGAGGCCTGGGAGTTCATCAAGTACGCCGCCCGCAGGGACACCCTGACGCGGTTGTTCACGACGAACCAGACCACCCCGGCCCGCCGCTCGATGCTCACCGCCGACCGCTACCGCGAGACCGGCCCGAACCGCTGGCAGGTCTTCTACGACACCCTCGACAAGTTCCCCGACACCGGGCCGATCCCCGCGCCGCCGCAGGTCGCGGAGGTCGAGCAGGTGCTGCTGAAGCACACCGGTACCGCCCTGGCCTCCCGGCGTGCGGTGGCCCCCGCGCTGCGGCGGATGCAGAGCGATCTGGAGAAGGCCATGGAGCGTGACGTATGACGAACACCCGGATACCCGCCGTACGGCCGAAACAGCGGACCGCGGCACGGAGCGCGCCCGCCCCCGCGTCCGGGCCCTCCGCCCGTGACCGCGGCACCCGGCTGCTGGCGACGCTGTTCCTGGCGCCGACGATCGTCGGCATCGTCGTCTTCACGGTCCTCCCGATCGTCGGCTCGGTGGTGCTGAGCCTGTTCCACTGGAACGTCATCGACTCCCCGAGCTTCGCCGGGGCCGCCAACTACCGTGAGGTCTTCGGCGATTCGACCGTGCTGGTCTCCTTCGGCAACACGCTCGTGTTCATGGTGTTCGCGGTCGCGCTCCAGCTCCTCGTCGCCCTGGTGCTGGCCCTGGCGGTGAACGGGCGGATGCCCGGGTGGCTGCGCTCGGTGTTCCGGTCGGCGTTCTTCTTCCCGCTGGTGCTGTCCGCCGCGTCGATCTCGGTGGTGATGAAGTACCTGTTCAACCAGGACTTCGGGGTCGTCAACTGGCTGCTGGGACTGGTCGGGATCGCTCCGGTGCCGTGGCTGACGTCCGAGAACGCGGCGATGGCCACGGTCATCCTGGTCTACGTCTGGCAGCAGTTCGGCTTCTCGTTCCTGCTGTTCGTCGGGGGTCTCAACAACATCCCGAAGGAGATCCACGAGGCCGCCTCCCTCGACGGCGCGACGGGCCTGCGCAAGCACCTCACCATCACCCTCCCGCTGCTGTCGCCCACGCTGCTGGTCGCGTCGGTGGTCGGCATCATCAACGCGCTCCAGGTCTTCGAGCAGCCGTACGTCCTCACCAACGGCGGGCCCGGCGACGCCACCCGCACCGTGGTGATGGTCATCTACGAGAGCGCCTTCGAGCAGCTCCGCTTCGGCGAGGCGTCCGCGGTGGGCGTGCTGCTCTTCGTGCTGATCATGGCGGTCACCGCCCTCCAGTTCCGGCTCAGCCGGCGTTTCGTCCACTACCAGTGAGCCGGGTGAGTCCCATGAGCCAAGCGACGATGAACCTCAGCCGTGCCCGGCACTCGCTCACACCGTGGGCGCGGATCGCCACGCTGGCCGTGTGCGCGCTGCTGACCCTGGGGCCGGTCATCTGGACCGTCTCCACGTCCCTGCGCGTCCCGGCCGAGTCCTTCGACCTGCCCCCGAAGATCATCCCGACGGACCCCACCGTGGAGTCGTACCGCGGGGTCTTCGACCAGATCGACGTATGGCTGCTCGCCCTCAACTCGACACTGGTGACGGCGCTGATCGCAGTGGGCCAGATGATCACCGCCGGGCTGGCGGGATACGCCTTCGCCCGCCTCGAGTTCCGGTTCAAGAAGCCGCTGTTCGGGCTGGTGCTGGCGACCATGATGGTGCCGCTCCAGGTCACGATCGTGCCGGTGTTCCTGGTGCTGAAGTCGATGGGCCTGACCGACACCCTGCTCGGTCTGATCATCCCGGCCTTCCCGACCGCCTTCGGGACGTTCCTGATGCGCCAGTACTTCCTGGGCATGCCCAAGGACCTGGGCGAGGCGGCGATGCTGGACGGCTGCGGGCCCTGGCGGATCTTCCGGTCCGTGTACGCACCGCTGGCCGCGCCCGGTCTCGCGATCGTCGGTGTGCTGGCCTTCAACTACCACTGGAACGAGTTCTTCCGGCCGCTGATCCTGGAGACCTCCGGCCAGAACTACACCCTCCCCCTGGGTCTGGTCTCCCTCCAGGGCAACCTGGGCACCGGCTCCATCTCGGTGGTGCTCGCCGGTGTCGTCCTGTCCATGATCCCCGCCGTCGTCGTGTTCGTCGTCGGTCAGCGCCCTCTGCGTGAGGGCATCACGTCCGCAGGAGTCAACCGTTGAGCCTCACCGCTCAGTCCACGGATCCCAGTGCCCCGCGCTTCCGGGTCCGTCCCCCCGCCAACTGGATCAACGACCCGAACGGTCCGTTCCAGTGGCGGGGCCGCCACCACCTCTTCTACCAGCACAACCCCGCCGCGCCGGTGCATGCGAACGTCCACTGGGGCCATGTCTCCAGCCACGACCTCGTCCACTGGGAGCACCACCCGATCGCGCTCGCTCCCACGCCCGGCGGCCCGGACGAGGCGGGCTGCTGGTCGGGCTGTGTGGTCGACGACGACGGCGTGCCGACGGCCGTGTACACCGGCGTCGACCGGCATCACACCGGCCTGGGCTCGATCTGCCTGGCGCGGGCGCTGGTGCCGGAGGACGAGACGCTCACCGACTGGAGGCCGCGGCCCACCCCCGTCGTGACCGGCCCGCCCGCCGACCTGGACGTGGTGATGTTCCGCGACCCGTTCGTGTTCAGGAGCGGTGGGCGGCGGTGGGCGCTGGTCGGCGCGGGGCACGCCGACGGGACTGCGTCGGTGCTGGTGTACGACTGCGACGACCTGGCCGACTGGCGGTTCGCCGGGGTGCTGCTCGACGGCAACGACCCGGTCGCGGCGGACGTGTTCGGGGACAAGGCCGTCGGCTGGGAGTGCCCGCAGCTCTTCGAGACCGCGGGCGGGGACTGGGTGCTGGTGGTGTCGCTGTGGGACGGCGACCCGTGCGGTACTGGTTATCTGACGGGCCGTCTTGAACCTCGCGGCGAAGGCGAGTTGCGCTTCGTGGCCCGCACCGGCGGACGGCTGGACCACGGGCGGGACTTCTACGCGCCCGCCGTGCTCCAGGAGCCGGAGCGGGCGCTGCTGTGGGGGTGGTCCTGGGAGGCGCGCGACCAGGGCGAGGTCGATCGCGCCGGATGGGCCGGTGTCCTGACCGCGCCGCGCGTGGTGGACGTCCATCCCGACGGCGCCCTGCGGGTCGTACCGGCTCCGGAGCTCGAACTGCTGCGTGCGGACGAGCCGTTCGTCTCCGCGCCGGGCCGGCGCACTCCGCTCCCGGAGGCGTACGACCTGACCGTGACCGCGACGGGCCGGACCACCGTGAGCCTGCTGCGGTCCGCCACCGGCGCGGAGCTGACGGTCGCACTGGACCCGGACGCGGGCACGGTGACACTCGACCGCGGCGACTGGCCCCGGACCGGGCCCGAGGGATCGGCGCCGATTGTCGTGCGAGGGCCGGCCGCCGAGGTACGGATCCTGGTCGACGGCTCACTGCTGGAGCTGTTCGTCGGGGACCGGGCGACGGTCACCGAGCGGGTCTACCGGCGACCGGACGACATACCCGAGCTGCTCCTCACGGGTGCCGTGGCAGCCGTCACCGGCTGGGAGCAGGTCCCACCGACGCACGGCTGATCACCGGGCAGGCCAGGCGCCGCACCGTCGCGGGCGGCGTGCGGCCCGTGTCGATGGCGTCCAGGAGCAGCCGTGCGGCGGCCTCGCCCATCGCCCGGTGGGGCAGCGAGCGGGTCTACCGGCGACCGGCCCGAGCTGCTCCTCACGGGTGCCGTGGCAGCGGTCACCGGCTGGGAGCAGGTCCCACCGACGCACGGCTGATCACCGGGCAGGCCAGGCGCCGCACCGTCGCGGGCGGCGTGCGGCCCGTGTCGATGGCGTCCAGGAGCAGCCGTGCGGCGGCCTCGCCCATCGCCCGGTGGGGCAGTGCGACGCTGGTGAGGGGCGGGGTGAGGAACTCGGCCATGTGTTCCTGGTCGTCGTAGCCGATCACCGACAGGTCGGCGGGGACGGCGATGCCGAGCCGGGTCGCGGCGTGCAGGACGCCGGCCGCGACCCGGTCGTTGTAGCAGAAGACGCCGGTGGGGCGGTGGTCGGCGGGGACGCCGTCGAGGATGCGCGTCGCGCCCTCGTAGCCCCCGCTGATCTCGCCTCCGGTCCGTACGACCCACTCCTTGGGGACGGTGATGCCCTCGGCGCGCAGCGCGTCCCGGAAGCCGCGCAGGCGGTCGACGGAGGCGAGGTCGTCCTGGCCGCCCACCATGGCGACCCTGCGGTGTCCCTCGTCCAGCAGCAGTCTGGCCGACGTACGGCCGCCGGCGCGTTCGGCGGGGACGACGGCGGGCAGGCTGTCGTCCTCAGGGAGGCAGTTGGCGAGGACGGAGTGGGTGCGGTGCAGGCCCTCGGGGACACGGACGCTGCGCAGCGACATGGCCGCGTAGATGATGCCGTCCACACGCCGGTCGAGGAGTTCGGCGACGGCCGCGTCCTCCTTGGCCGGATCGCCGCCGGAGTCGATGGTCAGGACGAGGTGCTCGCTGGCCCAGGCGGTCTCCATGGCGCCCCGCAGCAGCCGGCCGGCGAACGGCGAGGAGGCGATCTCGTCGGTGACCAGGCCGATCACGGCCGTACGGCGGCGGCGCAGGCCGCGGGCCACCGGGTCGGGGCGGTAGCCGAGCTGGGCTGCTGCCTGGCGGATGCGTTCCTGGGTGGCGGGCGAGAGGTTGCCCTCGGCGCGGCCGTTGAAGACGAAGGAGACCGCGGTGTGCGACACGCCCGCAAGCCGGGCGACGTCCCGTGACGTGGGACGCGCCGGTACCGTCGGCTGATTCTCCTCGGTGCCGCCCATGACGTCAGCTGCCTCGTCCCCCACCGTTCCGGTTGATCAAGGCTCACCCTATCCGTGACGCTGGAGGGACGACACAGTCAAGGGAAGGTCCGGCAGTGATCAGCATCCCGACCCACACGCTCAACGACGGTACGACGATCCCCGCCCTCGGCCTCGGCACCTGGCCGATGGACGACGCGGGGGCCGAGCAGGCGGTGCGCGGCGCCCTGGAGCTGGGGTACCGGCTCGTGGACACGGCGACGAACTACCGCAACGAGACCGGCGTCGGCCGGGGCGTCGCGAGCGGCGGCGTGCCCCGCGAGGAGATCGTCGTGACGACGAAGCTCCCGGGCCGGCACCACGGCTACGAGGAGACCCTCGCCTCCTTCGAGGAGTCCCGCGCCCGCCTGGGCCTGGACTACGTCGACCTGTACCTCATCCACTGGCCGCTCCCCCGCGTCGACAAGTACGTCGACTCCTGGAAGGCCATGATCAAGCTGCGCGAGGACGGCCTCGTCCGGTCGATCGGCGTCTCCAACTTCACGGCCGGGCACATCGAGCGGCTGGAGCGCGAGACCGGGGTCCTGCCGTCCGTCAACCAGATCGAGCTGCACCCGTTGTTCCCGCAGGACGAGCTGCGCGCGTTCCACGCCGACAAGGGCATCCTGATCGAGAGCTGGAGCCCGCTGGGGCGCGGCAGCAGTCTGCTGGAGGACGCCGTCGTCAAGGGCATCGCCGACGCCCTCAAGGTGACTCCCGGCCAGGTCGTGCTGCGCTGGCACACCCAGCTGGGCGCCCTGCCCATCCCGAAGTCCGCGAACCGGGAGCGGCAGCGCGAGAACCTCGACGTCTTCGGCTTCACCCTGGACGCCACCCAGATGGAAGCCGTCGCCGACCGGGCGCATCGGCGGCTCGGCGGGGACCCCGAGGTGCACGAGGAGTTCTGAACGGCGGTTACGGGCGCCGTCGCGGGTACTCGGGGCGTTCGGGAAGGAGGAGGTCGTGGGCGAGAAGGACCGGCTGCGGGACTATCGCGGCAAGCGTGACTTCGGGCGGACGCGGGAGCCGGAGGGAAGCGCGGCGGCCTCCGGGCCCGAGCCGCGGTTCGTGGTGCAGATCCATGACGCCCGCACCCTGCACTTCGACTTCCGGTTGCAGGTGGACGACGTACTGAAGTCCTGGTCGGTGCCGAAGGGGCCCTCCGACGATCCCCACGACAAGCGGCTCGCGATGCCCACCGAGGATCATCCGCTGGAGTACGAGGAGTTCGAGGGCGTGATCGCGCAGGGCGAGTACGGGGGCGGCACGGTGATCGTCTGGGACAACGGCACGTACGAGCCGCTGAGCCATGACCGCAGGGGGCGGCCCGTCGACTTCGGCGAGTCGATCGAGCGGGGTCATGCCACGTTCCGGCTGAGGGGGTCGAAGCTGCACGGGGAGTACGCGCTCACCCGGTTCCGCGACGGCCTCGACGGTGAGCGTGAGGCGTGGCTGCTGGTGAAGGCCGGCAAGACGCGGGCGGGCGGACACGGCACCCCCGATCCACGCCGGGCCCGTTCGGTACGGACCGGTCGTACGCTCGCCCAGGTCGCCGCGGACGGCGACCAGGAGTGAACCGCGACGAAGCGGTGTCCGGCGGTCCCCCGAATTCGCCGGATGTTGTGGTTCCGCCCTCAACTACCCTTCCCTGCCTCTATGTTCACGGCGACATCACTCTCGCCGCAGGAGGCACCTCGTCATGCGCCCCGCGCTCCGCATCGCCGTCACCGGCGCCCTGGCCGCCGCCACCGTCCTCGTCGCCGGACCCGCCCAGGCGACTCCGCCCGGGCCGGGCGTCAGCGGCCGGATCATCAGTCAGAAGACCGTCGGCGACACCGACTACATCGTCCGGGAGATCACCATTCCGCCGGGTCAGGCCACCGGCTGGCACTACCACGACGGGCCGCTGTACGCCTTCACGCAGCAGGGCACGCTGAGCCACTACGACTCCACCTGCGCCTCGGACGGCGTCTACCCGAAGGGCAGCTTCATCCAGGAGCCGGCCGGGCCCGGCAACGTGCACATAGGCCGCAACGAGGGCGACACGCCGGTCGTGCTCGACGTGCTCTATGTGCTGCCGCACGGCGCGCCGTTCTCCCAGGACGCGCCCAACCCGGGCTGCCCGTTCGAGTGATCACGTCTACGGCAGCTGCTGCTCGGCCCAGATCGTCTTGCCACTGTCGGTCTGCCGGCTCCCCCAGCGCTGGGTGAGCTGGGCGACCAGCAGCAGTCCACGCCCGCCCTCGTCGTAGGCGTGGGCCCGGCGCAGGTGGGGGGAGGTGGAACTGCCGTCGGAGACCTCGCAGATGAGGGTGCGGTCGCGGATCAGACGGAGCTGGATGGGCGGTGCGCCGTACCGGATGGCGTTGGTGACGAGTTCGCTGACGACGAGTTCGGTGACGAAGGCCGCCTCGTCCAGCCCCCACGCGGTCAGTTGGTCCGTGGCCGCCTGCCGGGTGGCCGCCACGTGTTCGGGGTCCGGGGTGACGTCCCAGGTGGCGATGCGGTCCGCGCCCAGGGCCCGGGTGCGGGCCAGCAGCAGGGCCACGTCGTCGCTGGGGTCCTCCGGCAACACGGCCTTGAGCACGCCGTCGCACAGCGCGTCGAGGCTCTCGGCGGGCGCGGTCAGCGCATGGCACAGCTCGGCGATGGCGTGGTCGATGTCCCGGTCACGGTCCTCGATGAGGCCGTCCGTGTACAGGGCGACCAGGGAGCCCTCCGGCAGTTCCACCTCCATCGCCTCGAAGGGCAGCCCGCCGACGCCGAGCGGGGGCCCGGCGTTCATCTCGACGACCTGTGTGGTGCCGTCCGACAGGACGAGGACCGGGGGCGGATGGCCGGCGGCGGCCAGGGTGAGACGGCGCGTGACCGGGTCGTAGACGGAGTAGAGGCAGGTGGCGCCCAGTTCGGCGACCTCGTCGGTGTCGTCCCCGGCGAGGTGGGTGACCAGGTCGTCGAGGTGGGTGAGGAGTTCGTCGGGCGGCAGGTCCACGTCGGCGAGGGTGCGCACCGCCGTGCAGAGGCGGCCCATGGTGGCCGACGACGGGATGCCGTGTCCGACGACGTCGCCGACGACGAGGGCGACCCGGCTGCCGGAGAGCGGGATCACGTCGAACCAGTCGCCGCCGATGCCGGCCTGTGAGCCGGAGGGCCGATAGCGGTGGGCCACCTCGACGGCCGCCTGGCCGGGCAGTCCCCGGGGCAGCAGGTTGTGCTGGAGGGACAGGGCGGTGGAGCGTTCGCGGGCGAAGCGGCGGGCGTTGTCGACGCAGACGGCCGCCCGGCTGGCGAGTTCCTCGGCGAAGACGGCGTCGTCCTCGCCGTAGTCGTCCGACTGTCTGATGCGCACGAGCACCGCGACACCGAGTGTGGTGCCGCGGGCCCGCAGCGGCACCGCCATCATCGAGTGGGCGCCCACCCGGTGGCCCCGGCCGGCCGGGGCCCGGGCGTTGCGTTCGGCGATCCACCGCATGAACGCAGGCTCGCCGGCCTGGCTCTGGATCACCCGGCTCTCCAGGATCGCCCGGGCCGGCGGTGAGAACGGCGGGTAGTAGTCCACCTCACCGAGGTGGACGGCCGCTTCCGGGGTGCCCTCGGTGCCGGAGCCGTGGGCGACGCGGCGCAGGGCGATGTCCGTGCCGGACAGCACGGGCGGCTCCTCGGCGCCCAGCACCCAGTCGAACAGGTCCACGCTGGCGAAGTCGGAGAACCGGGGCACCACGACCCCGACCAGCTCCTCGGCGGTGCGCACCACGTCCAGGGTGGTGCCGATGGCGGCCGCCGCCTCGTTCAGCAGGGCCAGCCGCTGTCGCGCCCAGTACTGGTCGGAGCTGTCGAACGCCGCCAGTGCCGTTCCGATGACGACGCCGGAGGTGTCCCGCACCGGCCACATCTCGATGCTCCAGGCGTGCTCCCGGTTCAGGGCCGGGGCTCCGGTGAAGCTCTCGTAGCGGACCGGCGTGCCCGTCTCCGCGACCTGGCGCAGATGCCAGTGGAAGCCGCGGCTGTGCTTGGCGTCCTCCACGGTTTCCGGGAAGTGCCGGCCGATCAGGACGTCCTCGGGCACGCCCATCACCTGGCAGGCGACGTCGTTGAGCCGCAGGTAGCGCTGCTGGGTGTCGAAGACCGACATGGACATCGTGGCCTGCTGGAAGGCCTGCTCGGCCAGGGTCGGCTCGGGGCCGCCCGGAGGCTCTCCGGTGATCATGAAGCCGTCGGGTGCGCCGCCCTCGCCCAGCACGGCGTGCGCCCGCAGGACGAGGGGTACCTCCGAGCCGTCGCGGTGGCGCAGGACGACGGTGCCGGTCAGTGCGGCCAGGGACGCGGGCGGCGGTTCCTCGGCCAGCAGGTCCCGCGCGGGCCGTCCCACGACCTCCTCGGCGGTGCGACCGGTCACCCGCCGGGCACCCTCGCTCCACCCCTTGACCAGACCCTGGGCATCGAGGATCGCCACAGCGGAGACGCGCTCCATATCGTCCAGCATGAGTCCTGCGCCGCACCACATCAACCGCGACGCCCGGGTGGTTACACCCGTGGAACCGCGGCGATCGGACCCGCCGCCGCCCCGTCTGGCCGTCCGCTCACTTGCGCAGTGCGGCCAGCGCCCGGTCGGCGTGGGTGTTCATCCGCAGTTCGCTGCGGACGACCTCCAGGACGGTGCGGTCCTGCCCTATGACAAAGGTGACCCGTTTGGTCGGCGCCAGGGAGAAGCCGCGGGCCACGCCGAAGCGCTCGCGGACCGTGCCGTCGGCGTCGGACAGCAGCGGAATGCCGAGGGTGTGCCGGTCGGCGAACTCCTGCTGGCGGTCGACCGCGTCACCGCTGATGCCCACTGGGCGTGCGCCGACGGCGGCGAACTCGGCGGCGAGATCCCGGAAGTGGCAGGCCTCCGCGGTGCAGCCCGGGGTGAGGGCGGCGGGGTAGAAGAAGAGGACCACCGGTCCCGCGGCGAGCAGCTCGGTGAGGCTGCGGGTGGTGCCGGTCTCGTCCGGCAGCGCGAAGTCCTCGACCTTGTCGCCGACCTTCAGCTGTGCGCTCATGCCCGGTCCTCCGCGTTCTTCGCGACCCCGCGGGCCCACAGGACGAGGGGGATCTGCAGCGGCAGCCGGCCGAAGGCGGCGGCCTTCTGCGGCGCGGGGCGGTGCCGCCAGTCGGCGGCCATCTTCACGTTCGCGGGGAACACCCCGACGAAGAAGGCCGCCGTCGCCAGCGCGGCGGCCTTGCGGGTGCGCGGCAGCGCCAGGCCGGCGGCCAGTGCGAGTTCGGCGGCGCCACTGGCGTACGTCCAGGTGCGGGGCGTGCCCGGCAGGGCGCGGGGCACGGTCTCGTCGAATCGGCGGGGGGCTACGAAGTGGGCGACGCCTGCGGTGGCCAGCAGGCCGGCGAGCAGCAGGGGCGAGCGTTGGGACCGGGGCACGGATCCTCCTTGGATGACCTGCCGCCGGATGCTACCGGAGGGTAGGGCACGGCCCGTCATCCGCCCCGGCCGGTCACCCGCCCTGCTGGGTGCGGCGGTTGTGGGTTCCGGGGGTGTGGCCGAAGGAGCGGTGGAAGACGTCGATGAAGGCGCTGGCGGAGGACCAGCCGCAGCGGTGGGCGACGGTCGTGACGGGCGTGTCCTCGGCGAGCAGGCGCAGCGCGTGGTAGAGGCGCGACTGGGTGCGCCACTGCGGGAAGGTCATGCCGAACTCGTGGCGGAAGAGCCGGCTGAGGGTGCGCTCGCCCGCTCCGGTCGCGGCGCCGAGGGCGGCGAGGGTGCGGGAGTCCGCCGGGTCGGCGTGGACCAGCGCGCAGACCGCGGCCAGACGCGGATCCGTGGGGGTGGGCAGGCGCAGGGGCTGCTGGGGCGAGGCGCGCAGCTGGTCGCGAAGGACGGCGAGCAGGCGGTGGCGCTCGGCGCTGTCGTCGTCGGGGTCGCGGGTGTAGGCGAGGATCAGCTCGCGCAGGAGCGGGCCGACGGCGAGGACGGTGGGGGCGGCCAGGCCGAGCGGGTTGTTCTCGGCGGGCAGGCCGACCAAGTGCAGGTCGAGGCGGCCGTGGGCGCGATGCGCGTGCACGGTGCCCGCGGGGACCCAGATGGCGCGGTTGCCGGGGGCGAACCAGGTGCCGGCGTCGGTGGTGACGGCGAGGACGCCGGAGCCGGCGTAGACGATCTGGTGGTCGTCGTGCCGGTGCGCGTCGATACGGTCCCCGGCGGCGAGGACCTGGGCGCGGGTCGGCGCGGCCGGTGTGTGGCGAATGCTCGCGTGGCGAGCGTTCGTGTGGCGGATGTTCGACACAGTTGGGCAGATTATCGAAAGCGGGACACCGCCGTGCCCCGCGACGATCGCAGGGTGTCCACGAAACGCAACCGAGCCATCACCCTGCTGTCCCTGGGCCACGCCTGTGTCGACGTGTACCAGGGCGCCGTGGCGGCCCTTGTCCCGTACTTCGTTTCCGAGCGCGCCTACAGCTATGCCGCCGCCTCGGGTGTCGTGCTCGCCGCGTCGCTGTTGTCGTCGGTGGTGCAGCCGCTGTTCGGGGCGCTCACCGACCGCTGGGCGATGCCGTGGCTGCTGCCGCTCAGCGCGCTGACGGGCGGTGCCGGGGTCGCGCTGAGCGGGGTCATGGGTTCCTACGCGCTCACGCTGGCGGTGGTGGCCGTGTCGGGGATCGGCGTCGCCGCGTACCACCCGGAGGCGGCCCGCGCCGCACGCGCCGCCGCGCAGGGCAGTCATACGGCGATGGGCTGGTTCTCCCTCGGCGGCAACGTCGGCTTCGCTCTCGCGCCCCTGCTGGTGGCGTCGGTGGTCGCCACCGGAGGCCTGGGCGCCTCTCCCCTGCTGATCGTCCCGGCCGTCGTGGGGGCGGCCCTGTGCGCGGCGGCCGTGCGCTCGGCCGGACTCCGGGACGGGGCCGACCTGGGCGAGGTCGCGGGCGCCGACGACTGGGGGTCATTCCTGCGGCTGTCCGGCGCCGTCGTGTGCCGGTCGATCGTGTTCGTCGGGCTGAGCACGTTCGTCTCGCTGTACGTCAGCCTGCGGACCGGCGGCGGGGACGTGGCCGGCATGGTCGCGCTGTGTGTGCTGTACGTCGGCGGCGCGGTGGGCACGGTGGCCGGGGGACGGCTCGCCGACCGGTACGGGCGGCTGGTGGTCGTACGCCATGCGTATGTGCTGACGGTACTCGCGGTGGCCGGTGTGATCCTCGTGCCCGGGCCTGCGGTGTATCTGTTCGTGGCGCTGACGTCGGCCGGTCTGTACGTCCCGTTCTCGCTGCACATCACGCTCGGCCAGGACTATCTGCCCCGGCGGGTGGGGACGGCGAGCGGGGTGACGCTCGGGCTGACCGTGAGCGTGGGCGGTCTCGCCGCCCCGGTGATCGGTGCGCTGGCCGACGCCACTTCACTGCGGACGGCACTCATGCCGCTGATCGCGCTGCCCGTGCTGGGCCGGCTGCTGCTGTGCGGGCTGCGGGAGCCGACGGCGCCCGCAGGGGCGGCCCCGGCTCCGGACGCCTACGGTGATCGCCCTCGCGCAACGTCGGTGTGAGCCGCGCGAGGGGCTCGTCAGGCGGTCCCGGCCGGTGCCGCCTGCTGTGGTTCGCTGTCCTCGTCGATGGCGTGGGACAGGAAGTCGTCGACCATGCGGTGGAAGAGCGTGGCCAGTTGACGCAGCTCCTCCGGTGTCCAGCCCTCCAGGGCGAGCTGCATACCGCGCGCGCCGGCGTCACGGACCCGGTCGATGGCCTGTCGGCCGGCCTCGGTGAGCTCGATCCGCTGGGCGCGGCGGTCCTGCGGGTCGGGGACGCGGGTGACGTACCCGGACTTCTGCAGCTGCTGCACCGTGCGCGTGACGTGCGAGGCCTCCACACCGAGTCGGTTGGCCAGTTCCCCGGGTCGCAGTGAGTCGGAGTCGGCGACCTGGCGCAGCAGCGCCACGGCGGCCCGGTCCAGCGGCACGCCGGCCAGGGCCATCAGCCGGTCGTGCTGCCGGGCCCGCGTGCTCAGGTAGGTGATGCGGGTGAGGGCGCGCTCTATCTCGACCACTTCGGGGGACGCGGGTGTGTCGGGGAGTTCGGGGAGCGGTGGTGTGGACATGGGCACCACTTTACCATCTTGTTGCGTAACTCAATTAATTCAGAGGGCCTCCGCCCGACGCTCCCGCCGGGGGGGGGGCGCGCGGGCCGGCGGGGGGGGCGGGGGGGGGCGGCGCGGGGGCGGGGCGGGGGGGGGGGGGCGGGGGGGGGGCGGGTTGGACATTGGCCCCAATTTAAAAAATTTGTGGGTAAAAAAAATAATTCCGCGGGCCGCCCCCCCCCCCCCCCCCCCCCCCCCCCCCCCCCCCCCCCCCCGCCCGGATCCTCTCGGTGCCCGTCGGCCCGGCTCGGCCGCTTTC
Source organism: Streptomyces sp. NPDC051738 (assembly GCF_044453205.1). NCBI lineage: Bacteria > Bacillati > Actinomycetota > Actinomycetes > Kitasatosporales > Streptomycetaceae > Streptomyces > Streptomyces sp. NPDC051738. Next base: position 161,211 of record NZ_JBITCM010000021.1, read on the forward strand.
GACTCGACCGGAGACTCATCCCCAGGGACATGCGCTTAGCTTAGGCTAACCTAACCTGGATTGTTGACGATTTCGTTGACGACTCAACTGTGCATGCAGGTTCCCGGAAATGCGCGTCCGGTCCGCCCGCCACCGGCGACGAGAAGAGGAGCGATGCCCGTCCTGGAAACCCCGCAGCGGCAAGCCGAACCCGCCGCCCCCGGTGTCCGCCCGGTCCGCGTGACCGGCCCATGCCTCGCCCGCCTCATGGATGGCCTGGCCTCGGCCGACAACGCTCGACGCACGGCTCTGACAGCCGAGTTCTGGAGCGAGGTGGAGCGCCTCGGTGCCCCGCTCGTCGAGGAGTTGGAGGGCGAACCGGACCACCGGGCCGTCACCTTCCTGTGGCGCGGGCACCGTGCGACCCGGCAGGTCCTGCTGCTGGCCAACCGCATCATCGACCGCGACCGTCTCGCGGGCTCCATGCTGGAGCACGTGCCGGGCACGGACGTATGGCACCTGGGTCTTCGGCTACGGGCCGACCACCGCGGTTCCTACCGGCTGGCCGCCGACATCTCGCCCAAGGAGCCGCCCACCGACCCGGACGGCCTGCAGCAGCGGCTGCGCTCACTCTCCGCGCACGCCGCGCCCGACCCGCTCAACCGGCGCTCCGTGCCGACCCGTTGGAACCCGGTGCCGAGCTCGGTCTTCGCCTTGCCGCAGGCTCCGGCGCAGCCGTGGAGCGGGCGGCGCGGGAGCGTTCCGGCGGGGCGGGTGGAGCGCCATCGGGTGGCTTCCGCCGCGCTGGGCGGCGATCGTGACACATGGGTCCATCTGCCTCCGGGGCACGATCCGGCCGGCGACCCGCCGCTGCCCGTCCTGGCGTTGTGCGACGGCGACATGTGGTTCGGCCGGCTCGGGTTCCAGGACACGCTCGACGCGCTGATCGCCGACGGGGCGCTAACCCCGCTTGCCGTGGTGGCGCCGGACGCCGTGGACCGGCACACCCGCGCTCGTGAACTCGGCGCCCGCGAGGAGTTCGTGTCGTTCCTCGCGGACGAGTTGCTGCCCTGGGCGGCGGGGCGCTGGTCGCTGGACACGGACCCGCGGCGGACCGTGGTCGCGGGGCAGAGTCTGGGCGCGATGACCGCGCTGTACGCCGGGTATCTGCGGCCCGACCGGTTCGGCAACGTGCTCGCGCAGTCGGCGTCACTGTGGTGGCGGCCCGGCCTGCCGCCCCGCAGCGGGCCCAAACCCCTGGCCTTCGGCGCCCCTTGGCTGGTCACCCGCTTCGCCGCCGCCGAGCCGCGCCCGCTCACGGTCCGGCTGGACGTCGGGCTGCACGAGGGCTCGATGGTCGAGCACAACCGCGCCCTGTACGAGGTGCTGCGCTCGGCGGGCTGTCGCATCACCTACGGCGAGTTCAACGGCGGCCACGACTACGTCTGTTGGCACGGTGCGCTGGCCGACGGCCTGGTGCGCCTGCTGGGCGCCTGAGTCCGGCTTCTCTCCAAGCCCTTCCCTCTTTCAAGTCCCCCTCTTCAAGGAGCTGTTCCTCCATGTCCTCTGCAGGTGCCTCTCGCAGGGCGGTCCTGACGTCCGCCGCCGCCTTCGTGACAGGAGCGCTGCTCCTGACCGGCTGCGGCAACGACGACGGGAGCGACGCCACCTCCGCCGCCAAGGAGTCGAGCACGCGCCGGATCACCGACGCCACCGGGCGCGAGGTCCAGGTGCCGTCGGCGCCGCGGAAGGTCGTCACGCTGAGCGAGCCGACGTTGGACGCGGCGCTCGCCCTCGGCGTCGAACCCGTCGGTACCACCGCGGGCCGCGGTCAGCAGGGCGTGTCCTCGTATCTGGCGGCCAAGGTGGGGAAGGCCGAGGTCGTGGCGACCGTCGCCGAGGCCGACATGGAGAAGGTGGCCGCGCTCCAGCCCGACCTGATCCTGCTCGACGAGACGACCGCGGCGAAGAGGGAGGTGGCCGGCCTCCAGGCGATCGCGCCGACCGTGGTCACCGCCAAGCTCAACGAGGACTGGAAGAAGGCGTTCACCGCCACGGCCGACGCGCTCAACAAGAAGACGCAGGCCGAGAAGGTCCTCACGGACTTCGACACCGACGTCGCCGCTACGAAGGAGAAACTGGGCGAGAACGCCGGCGCCGTGCTGAGTGTGGTGCGCTGGCAGAACGGGGCTCCGTCCGTGGTGGGCAAGGGAGTCGGCCATGTGGGCTCCACGATCTCCACTCTGGGTCTGGCCCGGCCGAAGGACCAGCAGGGCGCCAGTACCGGGCACAGTGAGCCGGTCAGCCTGGAGAAGCTGTCCACCATCGACGGCGACTGGCTGTTCTTCGGTGCCCTCGGTGACCGGGCCGCCGGTGAGAAGGCGTATGCCGAGGCGAAGAAGGTGCCGAACTTCGGCCGGCTGAAGGCCGAGAAGGAAGGGCACATCGTCGTCATCGAGGGGTCCGCCTGGAACAGCGCGGGCGGCCCGCTCGCGGCACGGGTCGTGCTCGACGACCTCACCAAGGCGCTCGCCCCATGAGCGCCGGGCTGGCCGGCCGGCTCGCCCTCGTGACCGGGGCGGGCCGGGGCATCGGCGCGGCGGTGGCCACCGCGCTCGTCGAGCAGGGCGTCCGTGTCCTCGCCACCGACCTGACGCCGGGCGGTGTCGAGGCGCTGGCCGCCGAGCACGGGCACGGCGACCAGGTCACCGCCCGCACGCTGGACGTCACCGACGCAGCGGCCGTGGAGGCCCTGGTCGACGACACCGAGCGCACCCTCGGCCCCCTGGACATCGCCGTCAACGTCGCCGGGATCCTGCGCAGTTCCCACGTGGTGGACCTCACCGACGAGGACTGGGCCGCCACCTTCGCGGTCAACGCGGACGGCGTCTTCCACGTCTCGCGCGCGGTCGCCCGCCGGATGACCGAGCGCGGCCACGGCAGCATCGTCACGGTCGCCTCGAACGCGGCCGGCGTCCCGCGCTCCGGCATGGCCGCCTACGCCGCCTCGAAAGCCGCCGCCGTCATGTTCACCAAGTGCCTGGGGCTGGAGGTGGCCGCCGGCGGAGTCCGCTGCAACACGGTGTCGCCCGGCTCGACCCTCACCGCCATGCAGCGCGCCCTGTGGACGGCCGACGACGAGGCGGCCGCCGCCCGGAGCGTCATCGAGGGCGACCCGGCCACGTACCGCACCGGTATTCCGCTCGGCCGGATCGCCGATCCCGCCGACATCGCCAACGCGGTCGTCTTTCTGGCCTCCGACCGGGCACGCCACATCACCATGCACGACCTGTACGTCGACGGGGGCGCCACCCTGCGGGCCTGACCGGCTCCTCGCCCCTCCCTTCGTGCCGTCCCCCCACTGGAGCACTGGACCACTGGAGACAACCATGTCCATCACCGTGCACGCACCCGCCGCCCCGCCGGTCTCCCCCGGCGCTGCGACCTCCCTCCTCGACGCCTACCGCCCCGCCACGGACCGGTTCCTGGCCACGCCCCACCGCACCCTGCTGGGCCGTGGCACCAGTGCCGAAATACCCCACGACAGCGGCCCGTTGACGCATCGGGTGCGGGAGGTTCTCGACGCGCTACGGCGTCCGGGTGCCCCGGCGCCTGTCGTCGTGGGTTCGCTGCCCTTCGCCCCGGACGCGCCGCCCGCGCTGGCCGTGCCCGACATGGTGCACTGGGCGCCGCCACTGCGCGAGGACCCGCTCGTCGCGCTGCCCGTCCCCCACGACGAGGCCCGGCCCGACTGGCGGGTCACGGAGGTTCCGGCGCCCGAGCGGTACGGCGAAGCCGTGGCCGCCGCCGTGGAGCGCATGCGGGCCGGGGAGTTCGCCAAGGTCGTCCTCGCCCGCACCCTGGAGCTGACCTCCGCGCGCGAGCCCGACCTCGCCGCGATGCTGCGCCGTCTGGCCCACCGCGACCCGGCCTGCTACACCTTCGCCGTGCCCAGCGGTCCGGGTCGCATCCTGATCGGCGCGAGCCCCGAGCTCCTCGTCGCCCGGCAGGCCGGCCGCCTCACCGCCAACCCGCTGGCCGGGTCGGCGCCGCGCAGTACCGACCTCGCCGAGGACGTGCGCCGGGCGGTGGCGCTGCTGGAGTCCCCGAAGGACCTGCACGAGCACGCCGTGGTCGTGGCCGCCGTACGCGAGGCGCTGGCGCCGTACTGCGCCCGGATGGAGGTGCCCGAGCGGCCCACGCTGGTGCGCACGGCGGCGATGTGGCACCTGTCCACCACCGTCACCGGGGAGCTGGCCGATCCGGACACGACCGCGCTGGACCTGGCGTCCGCGCTGCATCCCACCCCGGCGGTGTGCGGCACCCCGACCGATGTGGCCCGGGCCGTGATCGCCGAGTCGGAGCCCTTCGACCGGGGCCCGTACACGGGCATGGTCGGATGGCAGGACGCGGACGGGGACGGCGAGTGGGTCGTGATGATCCGCTGCGCCGAGGCCGAGGGGCGGGCGCTCAGACTGTTCGCGGGCGCCGGAGTGGTCGCCGAGTCCTCGCCGGAGGCCGAGACGGCGGAGACGGCCGCCAAGTTCCGTACGTTCCTGCACGCGGTGGGGGCCGCGCTGTGACCGTCACCCCGGGCGTGGACGCGCCCACCTGGCCCGAGGAGTTCGCCGCGCGCTACCGGGCGGCGGGGTACTGGCGCGGGGAGACCTTCGGCGGTGTGCTGCGCGAGCGCGGCGCCGCCCACCCCGACCGCGTCGCCCTGGTCGACCCCGCCCCCGAGCGCCGCACCTGGACGTACGGCGAACTCGACGTGCGCGCCGACCGGCTGGCCGCCGGGTTCGCGGCCCTCGGTATCGGCAAGGGCGACCGGGTCGTCGTCCAACTCCCCAACATCGGGGAGCTCGTGGAGGTCGTCTTCGCGCTGTTCCGCATCGGCGCGCTGCCCGTGTACGCGCTGCCCGCGCACCGCGACACGGAGATCGGCTACTTCTGCTCCTTCACCGAGGCGGTCGCGTACGTCGTGCCGGACGTGCACGCCGGCTACGACCATCGCGATCTCGCCGCGCGGGTGCGCAAGGAGTCGCCGAGCCTGCGGCACGTCTTCGTGGTGGGCGAACCCGGCGAGCACACGGCGCTGTCCGAGGTGCCCTGCGACCCGGCGGGGGCGCTCGACGGGCCCGAGCCGCACGAGCTGGCGTTCCTCCAGCTGTCGGGCGGTACCACGGGGGTGCCGAAGCTGATCCCGCGCACCCACGACGACTACCTGTACTCGCTGTGGGGCTCCAACGAGATCTGCGGAGTCGACGCGGACACCCGGTTCCTCGTCGCGCTGCCCGCCGCGCACAACTTCCCGATGAGCTCGCCCGGTTGGCTGGGCGTGCTGTACGCCGGGGGCACGGTGGTGCTGTGTCCGAGGCCCGATCCGGCGACTGCGTTCCCGCTGGTCGAGCGCGAGCGGATCACCATGACGGGGCTCGTTCCGCCGCTCGCCCTGGTGTGGACCGAGGCGGGCACGACGACGCCGTACGACCTGTCGAGCCTTGAGCTGACGCTGGTCGGCGGTGCCAAATACAGCGAGGAGGCGGCGCGGCGGCTGCAGCCCGCGCTGGGCTGTCGGCTGATGCAGGTGTTCGGGATGGCCGAGGGGTTGGTCAACTACACACGGCTGGACGACTCCGTCGACACGGTCGTCACCACACAGGGCCGGCCGATCTCCCCGGACGATGAGATCCGGGTCGTCGACGACGCCGGTGACGACGTCCCCGACGGCGAGCCCGGACACCTGCTGACCCGGGGGCCGTACACGATCCGCGGCTACTGGCGGGCGCCCGAGCACAACGCGCGCGCCTTCACCGAGGACGGCTTCTACCGCACCGGCGACCTGGTGCGCCGCACCCCTACCGGCCATCTGGTCGTGGTGGGGCGGGCCAAGGACCAGATCAACCGGGGCGGCGAGAAGATCGCGCCGGAGGAGATCGAGAACATCATCCTCGCCCATCCGTTCGTCCACGACGTGTCGGTGGTCGCGGTGCCCGACGCCTACCTGGGGGAACGCTCCCTGGCCTACGTCGTCCTGCGCGCCGGCGCCGAGCCGCTGAAGCCGGTCGGCGTCAAACGGTTCGTGCGCGAGCGCGGGGTCGCCGCGCACAAGATCCCCGACCTCGTCGAGTTCGTCGACGCCTTCCCGCAGACCGGCGTCGGCAAGGTCAGCAAGAAGGAGCTGCGGTCCACCGCCGAGCAGTCCTGAGTGACCCGACAGACCTGATGGTCCCGAGCGTCCTGCGAGTCCTGCGAGTCCTGAGCGTTTCGAAAGGCCCCTGTTCTCATGGCACTTCCCGCCATACCCTCCTATCCGCTCCCCGCCGCGGACGAGCTGCCCGCGAACCGTGTGTCGTGGACCGTCGATCCGGCGCGCGCCGTGCTGCTGGTCCATGACCTCCAGCACCACTTCCTGTCGGCTTTCCCGGCCGATGCCCAGCCCGTGACCGGCATGCTCGGCAACACCGCCCGGCTGCTGCAGCGGGCCCGCCGGCTCGCTCGGTGTGCCGGTCGTCTACTCGGCCCAGCGCGGCGGGCAGACGCCCGAGGAGCGCGGGCTCCAGCTGGACTTCTGGGGGCCCGGTGTCACGGACGACCCCGAGGCGCTCGCCATGCCCGGGCCGGTGGCCCCCGAGCCCGGGGACACCCTGCTCACCAAGTGGAAGTACAGCGCCTTCGCACGCACCGAACTCGACGCGCTGCTGCGGGAGTCGGGCCGCGACCAGCTGGTGATCGTGGGCGTGTACGCGCACATCGGTGTCCTGATGACCGCCGCCGACGCGTGGAGCCGGGACATCCAGGCGTTCGTCGTGGCCGACGCCGTCGCCGACTTCTCCCGCGAGGACCACGAGATGGCCCTGCGCTGGGCCGCCGGCCGCTGTGCGGTCGTGACCACCGCCGACGCGCTCTTCAAGGAGTCCTGAGCCATGGCCCTCACGCTGGAACAGATCCACAACGACGTCGCCGACTGCCTCGGCGAGGACCCCGCCGACATCTCCGTCGACGAGAACCTCGTCGACCACGGTCTGGACTCGGTGCGCATCATGACGCTGCTGGAGCGCTGGCGCCGCGCGCACGACGTCGAGGCGGACTTCGCGGACCTCGCCGAGCGGCCGGCCATCCAGGCCTGGGCCTCGCGGCTGGGGGTGGCATGACCGTCACGCTCGCGCCGGACACCGTGCTGCCGTTGACGGCGGCGCAGTCGGGGATGTGGTTCGCGCAGGCCCTCGATCCGCTCAGCCCCGCGCAGAACACCGCCGAGTGCCTGGAGATCGACGGGCCCCTCGATCCGGACCTCTTCGCCGCCGCCCTGCGCCAGGTCACCGAGGAGGCGGAGGCGCTGCGCGTGGTCGTCGAGGACACCCCCGACGGGCCGCGCCAACACCTGCGTACCGCCGTCGAGTTGCCGCTCACCGTGCGGGAGCAGGGCACCGAGGAGCAGGCCGAGGCGTGGATGCGCGCCGACCTGGCCGAGCCCGTCGACCTGGCGTCCGGGCCGCTCTTCCGGCACGCCCTGTTCCGCGTCGGCGAGGAGCGCTGGCTGTGGTATCAGCGCGTCCATCACCTCGTCATGGACGGCTTCGGCTACTCGCTGCTCGTGCGGCGCACCGCCCAGGTGTACTCGGCGCTGGCCCGCGGTGCTGAGCCCCCGCCCCCCACCTTCGGCCGGCTGACCGACCTCGTCGAGGACGACGCCGCCTACCGCGCCTCGCCCGCCTTCGCCGCGGACCGCGCCCACTGGCGGGAGGCGTTCGCCGACCGCCCGGAGGCACCCCGGCTCGCGGGCCGCGGCGCGCTGCCCTCGCGGACGTTCCTGCGCCGTACGGCCCACCTGGCGCCGGCGGCCACCGAGCGGCTGCGCGAGCTCGCCACCCGGCTGCGCGCCACCTGGCCGGATGTGCTGATCGCCGCCCAGGCCCTGTACACCTCCCGCGCGACCGACCGGTCCGACGTGGTGCTGGGCCTGCCGATGATGGGCCGCATGGGCTCGGTGGCGCTGCGCGTGCCCGGCATGGTCATGAACGTGCTGCCGCTGCGGCTGACGGCCACGCCGGAGGCGAGCTTCGCCGAACTGGTACGCCAGGTGGTCCTCGGCATCCGCGAGGTGCGCCGCCACCAGCGCTACCGGTACGAGGACATCCGCCGCGACCTCGGTCTGCTCGGTGAACCGCGGGGCCTGGTTGGTCCGTTGGTCAATGTGATGCCGTTCGACTACGGCGTCGACTTCGCGGGCGCGCCGGCCCGGGCCCGGAACCTGTCCGCGGGCCCCGTCGACGACCTGACGGTCAACGTGTACGACCGCGCCGACGGCCGCGGCCTGCGCATCGACCACGACGGCAACCCCGCCCTGTACGACGACGCCGAACTGGCCGCACATCAGGAGCGGTTCGTGCGGCTGCTGGAGCGGCTGGCACAGGCCGACCCGCAGCTGCCGCTCGCCGTACACGGCATCGCGACGCGGGACGAACGCGCCCTGGTCCTGCATGAGTTCAACCGCACGGATCGCGCCCTGCCGCCGACCACCCTGATCGGCCCGATCGAGTCGCGCGCCGCACGGACCCCGCACGCCCCGGCGCTGATCCACGGGGACACGACTCTCACCTACGCCGAACTCAACACGCGGGCCAACCGGTTGGCCCACCACCTGAGGTCGCTGGGGGCCGGTCCGGGAGCGGTGGTGGCGGTCTCCGTCCCGCGCTCGACGGAGCTGGTGGTCGCGCTGCTGGCCGTGCTGAAGGCGGGCGCCGCGTATCTGCCGCTGGACCCGGACTACCCGGCGCAGCGGCTGACGTACATGCTCCAGGACGCGGCGCCGGTGTGTGCGGTCACCGACCGTGCGGGCCGTCTCCCTCAGGACACCGGGACGCCGCTGGTCGTGCTGGACGGGCTGGGTGTGTCGGCGTATCCGTGGGTGAATCCGGGGCGCGCGCTGACGCCCGCCCATCCCGCCTACGTCATCTACACGTCCGGTTCCACGGGCCGTCCGAAGGGCGTCGTCGTCCCGCACGGGGCGATCGACAACCGCCTGCGGTGGATGCAGCACGAGTACCGGCTGACGGCCGAGGACCGGGTGTTGCAGAAGACGCCGTCGTCCTTCGACGTGTCGGTGTGGGAGTTCTTCTGGCCGCTGCGCGAGGGTGCGGCACTGGTCGTCGCCGAGCCGGGCGGCCACAAGGACCCCGCCTATCTGGCCCGGCTGATCCGTGAACGGGCGGTCACCACCTGCCACTTCGTGCCGTCGATGCTCCAGGTCTTCCTGGCCGAGCCACACACGGCCGGGTGCGACGCCCCACTGCGCCGGGTGTTCTGCAGCGGTGAGGCCCTGCCCCGTGAGACCGCAAGGGCCTTCGCCCGCACGCTGCCGGGCGTCGAGCTGCACAACCTCTACGGGCCGACCGAGGCCGCCGTCGACGTCAGCTACCACGCCTGCGATCCGGCGGACTCGGGACCGGTGCCGATCGGGCGGCCGGTGTGGAACACGCGGCTGTACATCCTCGACGCGGCCCTGCAACCCTGCCCGCCCGGTGTGCCGGGCGAACTGTATCTGGCGGGCGTGCAGTTGGCCGACGGCTATCTGAACCGCGCCGAGCTGACGGCGACCCGGTTCGTGGCCGACCTTTTCGGGCCGGCGGGCACCCGCATGTACCGGACGGGCGACCTGGCCCGCTGGACGGAGCGGGGCGAGGTCGAGTACCTCGGCCGGACCGACCACCAGGTGAAGCTGCGCGGCCAGCGCATCGAACTCGGCGAGATCGAGGCCGTGTTGGCGGCCCAGCCGGGCGTCGACGGTGCCTGCGCGCTGGTGCTGGAGGACCTGCTCGTCGGCTATGTGACGGGCGGCGCTGACCCCGCTGCCGTCCGTGCCGCGTTGGCGCGCGAACTGCCGGAGCACATGGTCCCGGCGGCGGTCGTCGCGCTCGACGCGTTCCCGCTGAGCCCCAACGGCAAGCTGGACCGCCGTGAGCTGCCCGCCCCGGTCTTCGCCGGCGGCGACGGCGCCCGGCGCCCGGCCACCGCGCGCGAGGAAGCCCTGACGCTGCTGTTCGCGCAGGTCCTCGGCGTCGAACAGGTCGGTCCCGACGACGCGTTCTTCGACCTGGGCGGTACGTCACTGCTCGCGGTGCGGCTGGTGGCAAGGGTCCGGGAGGAGTTCGGCGTCGAGCTGACCATCGGCTCGCTCTTCGAGGCGCCGACACCGGCCGCGCTCGCCGCCCGGCTGGAGGACACGGGACCCGCGTCGGGGGACGCACTCGACGTCGTTCTGCCGCTGCGCGCCGAGGGAGACCGGCCGCCCCTGTTCGCCATCCACCCGGCGGGCGGCATCGCCTGGTGCTACGCGGGGCTGTCCGCCCGGCTCGGTCCCGGACAGCCGGTGTACGGCATCCAGGCGCGCGGCCTGGTCGGTGACGAGCCGCTGCCGCGCACCCTCCAGGAGGAGGCCGAGGACTACGTCCGGCGGATCCGCGAGGTCCGGCCGCACGGACCGTACCGGCTGCTGGGCTGGTCGGTCGGCGGGGTCCTCGCGCACACCGTGGCCGTGCTGCTCCAGGACGCCGGGGAGCGGGTGGAACTGCTGGCGTTGCTGGACGCGTTCCCGGCCGAGCAGTGGCGGGAGCGGCCCGCGCCCGAGGAGGGCGACGCGCTGACCGCGGTGCTGCGCATGGCCGGCTTCGACCGCACGCACGAGCGCACCCGCGAGGACGTGCTGGCCACCCTGCGCCGTGCGGGCAGCCCGCTGGCGGGCCTGTCCGAGCACACCCTCGCCCGGATCGTCGACATCGTGCCGAACCACGCCCGCCTGATGCGCGAGCACCACCACCGCCGCTACGAGGGCGACGTGCTGTTCTTCACGGCCGCCGCCCCGCGCCCCGAGGACTGGCTGACCCGCCGGGCCTGGTACCCGCACGTCGGCGGCTCGATCGAGAACCACGACCTGGACTGCACCCATCCGCAGCTCCTGCGGGACCGGCACCTCGACGAGATCGCGGCCCACATCACCGCCCGGCTGAAGGAGTTCGACGCATGACGCGGCAGCCTGCGCCTACCGGCTGGGAGGTCCGCTTCGGTCCGGCCCCGCACGGGGCGTGTGTGCGCCGGGTGGAGGAGGGCCGGGGATGACGACGGCCATCGCGCCGCAGGTGCTCGTGCGCGGGCCGGGGCTGTGCCCGCGGGACCTGTCGCGCGGACCGCTGCTGTGGCTCGTACGGGCCCCGGGCGCGGACGCCCCGCTGGACATCTCCCTGCTGGACGAGGGGGAGCAGCGGCGGGCGGCGGCGTTGCGGAAGCCGGCCGAGCGTGCGCTGTATGTGGCGTCGCACAGCGCCCTGCGCCGGCTGCTGAGCGCGTACACGGGCGTGCCGGCCGCCTCGGTGCGGCTGACCCGGCTGCCCTGCCCGGGCTGCGGCGACCCGCACGGCCGCCCGGCGATGGCCGGCCCCGCCGGGGCCGGCGTGCACTTCTCGGTCTCGCACTCGGGCGGGCTCGCCCTGCTGGGCCTCGCCACCGCGCCGGTCGGAGTCGACGTCGAGCGCGTTCCCGGGGCGCGGCTCGCCGAGGAGGCCTCCCGGGGCCTGCATCCGTCCGAGCAACGGCAGTTGGCGGGGATGCCCCCGGCGGTCCGGGCCGCTGCCTTCGCACGCTGCTGGACCCGTAAGGAGGCCCACTTCAAGGCGACGGGTGAGGGGCTGTCCCTGCGCGCCCTGCGTGAGGTCCATGTCGGTGCCGGACATGCCCCGGCGCAGCTGCCGGGGTGGAGGTTCACCGACGTCGAGGTCCCGGCCGGCTGGGCCGCCGCCTGTGTGGTCAGCGCCCCAGGAGGGCCACGAGGTCGTCGGCCAGTTCCGTGCGCCGGCAGAGGTGGTCGTGGCCGCCGTTGAACTCCCGGTAGAAGGAGTCCCGATAGCCGGCGGCGAGCGTGTCCCGCAGGCGGCGGGCCGCGGGCAGGGCCACCCACTCCTGCTCGCCGAAGGAGAGCCTGAAGCGCACCGGCAGCCTTGGCGTCTCGGCGATGACCCGGGTCAGCCACTCCGCGTCCGGTCCGACGGGCCACCAGAACGATCCCGACTGGACGAGGGCGTTGCTCGTCCAGGCCGGTGCACCCGCATCCGCGTCGCCCGCTGAAGCATGCCGGCGGCCCGGCGGACCTCCGCGTCCTCCGGGCCGTCGGCGCGGGACACGTCAGGCGCCCGCCGTGCCCGGCACCGCCGCGGCGGGTGACCGGGACGGCACGGCCTCGCCCCAGCCCGCGCCCTTCGCGATGGCCCGCCGCCTCTGCCGGATCGCCTTCGGCGGCATCCCCACGGCCAGCGCACCGGTGAGCCGGTCGCCCGTGCGGTAGGCGGCCACGAAGCGTCCCTCGGCCAGGTCGCCCTCCACTACGGCGACTTCGTCGTGGCCACGCAGGTACCCGTAGGCCTGGATCTTCATGTCGTACTGGTCGGACCAGAAGTACGGCACCGGCGCGAACGGCTTACGGGCCTCGGGCTCGGCGAGCAGGTTGCGTGCGGCGGCCATGCCCTGTTCGGCGGCGTTGCTGCGGTGCTCGATCCGCATCGGCACCCCGAACAGCGGGTTGTACCAGCGGGCGACGTCACCGGCGGCGTACACGTTCCGCGCGGCCTCGCAGTACTGGTCGCAGACCACGCCGTCGCCGACGGCGAGCCCGCTGCCGTCGAGCCAGTCGGTGTTGGGGAGCGAGCCGACCGCGACCAACACCTCGTCGGCCTCGACCAGTTCGCCGTCGGCGAGGCGCACACCGTCCCCGGTCACCTCGGTCACGGTGACCCCGCAGCGCAGGTTCACGCCCCGCTCCAGATGCGCACGCGTCAGCATCTCGCCCACCTCCGCGCCGACCGCGTGGGCCAGCGGCACCGGGGCGGGTTCGAGGAGCGTGACCTCGCAGCCGAGCCGCCAGGCGACGGCGGCGGCCTCGGCGCCGAGGAACCCGGCGCCGACCACGACCAGCCGCCGCCCCGGCGTCAGCCGGTCCCGCAGCCGCATCGCGTCGTCCAGGGTGCGCAGCACATGCCCGCCCTCGCCGGGCAGCCGGCGCGGTCGCACCCCGGTGGCCAGGATGAGCCCGTCGTACGGCACCGTAGAGCCGTCGGCCAACTCCACCGCGCCGCCGGCGAGTCGAAGGCCCGTGGCGGCCACCCCGAGCCGCAGGTCCACGCCGAGTCCGGCCAGGTCGTCGGGGGTGCGCAGGGCCAGTCGCTCGGGCTCCCACTCGGCGGCCAGCACCTGCTTCGACAGGGGCGGGCGGTCGTACGGGGCGAGCGGTTCGTCGCCGACGAGGGTGAGCGTGCCGTCGTAGCCCTCGCGGCGGAGCGTCTCGGCCGCGGCGAGCCCCGCGGCCGAGGCACCCACGACGACGATGCGCCTCACTGCTCCACCAGCCGGATGGCGGCGGCCGGGCAGATGGCCACAGCTTCTTTCACACCGTCCAGTTGGTCGTCGCCGACCTGTTCCTCGAGCAGGATCGCGATGCCGTCGTCGTCCTGGTCGAACACGTCCATGGCGGCCAGCACGCACTGCCCGGACGCGACGCACTTGTCGGCTTCCAGCTCCACCTTCATGGTCGGTTTCCCTTCGTCACGCATGGTTGTCGGTCGGTTGTGCGGGGGGGGGGCGGAGCCGTCACCAGGTCACGGGCAGTTCGTGCACGCCGTAGATGAACGCGTCGGTCTTGAACCGGACGTCCTCCAGGGCGCACGCCAGCTTCAGCGTGGGGATGCGCTTGTAGAGGGTGCCGTAGACGACCTGGAGCTCCATGCGGGCCAGCGGCTGGCCGAGGCACTGGTGGACGCCGAAACCGAAGGCGACATGGCGGCGGGCGTCGCGGGTGATGTCGAGGCGGTCGGGGTCGGCGAAGACCTCGGGGTCGCGGTTGCCGATCTCGTTGACCATGATGACGCCCTCGCCGGCCTTGATCACCTGGTCGCCGATCTCGATGTCCTCGGTGACCGCCCGGCGCCGGCCCAGGTGGGTGATGTGCAGGTAGCGCAGGAGTTCCTCGACCGCGGAGGCGACGAGTTTGGGGTCGTCGGTCTCGCGCAGCAGGGCGAGCTGGTCGGGGTGCTGGAGCAGGGCGAGGGTGCCGAGCGCGATCATGTTGGCGGTGGTCTCGTGGCCCGCGATCAGCAGGAGCAGGGCCATCTCGGTGGCCTGCTGGTGCGTGAGTTCGCCGGCGGTGATGCGTCCGGCGATGCTCGACAGCAGGTCGTCCTTCGGCTCGGCGAGCCGCTTGCCCAGGAGTCCGGCCAGGTAGCCGGCGACCTCCCGGGTCGCCGCGCCCCGCTCCTCGGGCGTGGCGGTCGTGCGGACCATGGTCTTGGTGTGCTCCTGGAAGAACTCGTGCTCCGCATACGGCACACCCAGCAGCTCACAGATCACCAGCGAAGGAATCGGCAGCGCGAACACGTCCACCAGATCCACCGGGCCGGGACCGGCCAGCATGTCGTCGATCAGGCCGTCCACGATGCGCTGCACGGCGGGCCGCAGCGCCTCGACCTTCTTGATGGCGAACGGCGCCGTCACCATCCGGCGCAGCCGGGCGTGCTCGGGGTCGTCCATCATGATGAAGCTGAGCTTGCCCTCCCCGGCCTCGGGGCTGGCCTTGGTCGGGTAGCCGGGCTGGTCGGTGTCGGCGCTGACCCGCGGGTCGCCCAGGATGGCCCGCTGCTCGGCGTACTTGGTGACGAGCCAGGGTTCGCTGCCGTCCCACAGCCGCACCTTGGTGAGCGGGCCCTGCGCCTGGAGGTCCTTGAGCGCGGGCGGCGGGTCGAAGGGGCAGCGGGACTCCCGGGGCATCGGGAACTCGGGGGCGGCGTCCAGCGCTTCGGGCGCGGTGCCGGTCACAGTGTCGGCCATGGTGCTCCTCGGGTGGGGGGATCGACCTCGATGAGCACATGCAAACAGAGGGGTCTGACGCCTTCCGGTCAGTTTCCTGACAGCAACCTGACGTGACCGAGATCACAGACGGGTTCTTAACTGGCCTTTATCGCAGGCAGGTTGGGGCACCCTTCGACCGACCGCCTCGCGGTCCACCCCACGACGAAGGGCGCCCCCGAGCGGATCCCGGTGACGCCCTCGTTTGCACCGCTGCGGGTCAGGAATCGATGTCGGCCCGGCCCAGCCAGTATCCGAAGCCCCGGCGTGTGTGGATCAGCGCCGGGCCGTCCCGGTCGACCTTGCGGCGCAGGCGGGAGACGAGTTGCTCGATCGCGTTGTCGCCGCGATGGTCGCCCCAGACGTAGCGGCCGATCTGCTCCTTGGACAGCACCCGGTGCGCGTTGACCAGGAGATGGCGCAGCAGCCGGTACTCCGCGGGCGTGAGGTCGAGCGCCCGCGTCCCGCGCGTCGCCCGGCACACGGTGTCGTCCAGCACGAGGTCGCCGTACTGCAGAGGGTTGCCCCTGGGCGGGCCGGGGCGGGCGCCGCGGAGCAGCACCTGGATCCGGGTGAGGACTTCGGCGACCCGGAACGGCTTGGTGACGTAGTCCCGCTCCCCCGGGCCGAGTTCGGGCACGAGCCGGTGCAGCGAGTCGTACTCGGTGAGAAGCAGGACGGGCGGGCGGTACGGGAGCGTGGGGCGGCGCTCCCGGCCGAAGTGCGCCATGTCCGGCAGCGCGGTGTCGAAGACGACCAGGTCGAAGTGGTGTTCGGTGACCCGTGCCAGCGCCTCGGCACCTGTGCCGCTCATGCTGATCCGGTAGCCCGCCAGCTCCAGGGTGGTCGAGAGCAGTTCGGCGAGGTCGGGCTCGCCCGCGACGATCAGGACATGCTGGCCGGCGCCGCGCGCGAGGGCGGCGCGGCTCGGAGCGGGGTTGTCACGGGTGGCTCCGTGCGCGGGCAAGGCCGTCTGCCGAGGGCTCATAACCCGCCCCGTCCGGCGCCGCCGCGGCGGCCTTGCCCGAGAGTCGCTTGCACGGTCGTACTCCTTCGTACTCCTGGTGCGGGGGTCTCAGCGGCCCGGTGTGACGGGTGCCAGCCACATGCCGACGACGGCGTCGGCCAGGCCCGTGGCGGCGTCGTCCCAGCTGGATCGCGGTGTGGGGGTGTGCTCGGCGAGGGCGCGCTCGCGCTCGGCGGCCACGTGGACGATCAGATGGCGGACCATCTCGCCGCGTTCGGCACGGACGTCGGCCGGGAGGTCGGGCAGGCACCGGTTCAGGCCATCGATGATCTTCTGCAGCGACGGGGCGGTGAGGGCCTCCTCGACCATGATCCGGTGCAGGGCCGGATCCGAGACGACCTGCGCGCAGAACCGTGCGTACCAGGTGGGGCTGCCGAGCGCGGCGAGGTGTTCGAGCGCCGGGCGGACCAGGCAGTCCACCCAGCCGCGTACGTCGTCGGGGTCGGCCACGTCGGCGACCAGGCGGGCGCGGATCTCCTCGATGCGCGCGGCGTGCTTGCGGGCGATGGCGCGGACCAGCTCGGCCTTGGTGCCGAAGTGGTAGCCGACCGCCGTGTTGTTGCCCTGCCCGGCGGCCTCGCTGACCTGGCGGTTGGACACCGCGTACACGCCGTGTTCGGCGAAGAGCCGCTCGGCCGCGGTCAGGAGCAGCTCCCGGGTCGCGTTGACCTGCTCCTCCCGCAGGGTCCTGCCTGCCATGGTCACCACCGCACCGGGACTTTGCCGATTCGCCGCGACGGCCAGTCCCTCGGGCCGTCGCGGATGCGCACACCTACAATCTAAGTCACGTGATTGAAAGAAGTGTGAACATGGTGGAGCGGGCTACACCTGCACCCCGGGTGCCCGCACCCCCGCGCACGGCACCCGGGTCGCCCAGCGTGCTTCGCATGCGGGCGACGGTGCGACAGGCCGGGCGTGCGACGGCCCATCTGACGGTCGCCGCCGCGATGGCCTTCGGGATGTACCTCTTCATCACGGTGCTGCTGATCACCGCCATCGGAACGGTGGCGGTGATCGGTGCCTGGCTGCTGCCCGAGACGGTCCTGCTCGTCCGGCGGATCGCCGGGGCCAAGCGGCGCCTGACCACCGCCTGGACGGGGCGGGAGATCCCCGAGGCGTACCAGGCCCTCGACGGGCCGCTGACCGAGCGGCTGCGGACGGCCGTGCGCGACCCCGGCACGCTCACCGATCTGCGCTGGCTGGCCGCCTACTACGTGTACGGCGCCCTGCTCTTCCTCGCGCTGCCGCTGTGGCCGGTCGGACTCGTCGTCGACGGCGTGAGCTGCGGGCTGCTGCGCCGCCGGGCCGTCGTGCTGCCGTGGATCGTGCGCCTGGCCGACCTGGAGGCCGGCTGGTCGACGGCGCTGCTGCGGCCCTCCCCGAAGGCGCTGCTGGCGGCCCGGGTCGAGCAGCTGAGCGCGACCCGGGCCGACGCGATCGCCGCGCACGGCGCCGAACTGCGCCGTATCGAGCGCGACCTGCACGACGGCGCGCAGGCCCGGCTGGTGGCGCTGTCCATGCGGATCGGGCTCGCCAAGCGGGCCTACGACCGCGATCCGGACGCCGCCCGCAAGCTGCTGGACGATGCCCAGGCACAGGCCGAGGAGGCGCTGGCGGAGCTGCGGCAGGTGGTGCGCGGCATCCACCCGCCGATCCTGACCGACCGCGGCCTGGTCGGTGCCGTGCGCGCACTGGCAGCAGGCAGCGGGCTGCTGGTGACCGTGGACGTGGCGGGGCTGGAGGACGACGGGCCGAGGGCGCCCGCTGCGGTGGAGGCGGCGGCCTACTTCGTGGTGGCCGAGGCCCTCACCAACGTCGCCAAGCACAGCGGCTCGCCGATGGCCTCGGTCCGGATCGCCCGTCTGCGGCGCGGTATCCGGGTCGAGGTGGCCGACGAGGGGCACGGCGGGGCGGACGAGTCGGCCGGCTCGGGGCTGCTGGGCATGCGGCGCCGGGTCGCGGCGCTCGACGGGACGGTGCGGACGTCCAGCCCGGTCGGCGGGCCGACGGTCGTCGCGGTCGAGCTGCCGTGCGTGTGGTGAGGTCGGGTACCGCTCCCCCTCGGGGATGACCTTGCCCGTGGCGCGTACTGCGTTCCGAGTACCGGCGAATGTCGGCAGAGGTACGACGACGTGCCGCGCTGTTCCCTGGAAGCTGTACCCGCCCCCTCCGGAACCGGAAGAACCCCGCCCATGACGATCCGCGTACTCCTCGCCGACGACCAGGCCCTGCTGCGGGCCACTTTCCGGATTCTGATCGACTCCTGCCCGGACATGGAGGTGGTCGGCGAGGCCGCCGACGGCGCCGAGGCGCTCACGCTCGCCCGGGACCACCGTCCCGACCTGGTCCTGATGGACATCCGCATGCCCGGCACCGACGGGCTGGCCGCCACGTCCGCGATCTGCGCCGACCCGGACCTCGCGGCGGTGCGCGTGCTGATCCTCACCACGTTCGAGATCGACGAGTACGTCGCGCAGGCGCTGCGGGCCGGGGCGAGCGGCTTCCTGGGCAAGGACGTCACCGCGGACGTGCTGCTCGACGGCATCCGGACCGTGGCCGCCGGCGAGTCCCTGCTCTCCCCCACCGCGACCCGCACGCTGATCACCCGGTTCCTGGCCTCGCCCGCCGAGAGCTCCCAGTCGGCCGCGCCCGAGGACCTCGCCGCCCTCACCGCCCGCGAACGGGAGGTCATGGCCTGGGTGGCCGAGGGGCACTCCAACGAGGAGATCGCCGAGAAGCTCTTCGTCAGCCCGCTGACGGTGCGCACCCACGTCCACCGCGCCATGACGAAGCTGGGCGCCCGTGACCGCGCCCAACTCGTCGTGATGGCCTACCAGTCGGGTCTGGTGCGCGCCGTACCGCCGAACGCGGGCCACTGAGGTCGCGCCCGCCCTTCCCGGAGACCGCGCATCGGCCGCCGTTCAGGGGAAAACGGCGGCCCGGGCGCGTGGCGGTGGGCGGGGCCGTCGACAACTGACCCGTGAGCCTGCCGCTGATCCCTCCCATGCTCGCCACGCCCGGCACCCTGCCGCCCGCCGCGCAGGACGCGCGCTGGGCGTACGAGACCAAGCAGGACGGCCAGCGCGCGGTCGTCTACCTGGACGGCGACGGCGGCCTGCTGCTGCGCGCCCGCTCCGGCGAGGACATCACGGCCGCCTATCCCGAACTGCGGCCGCTGAGCGGCGCGCTGGGCGCCACGCCCGCCGTCCTGGACGGGGAGATCCTGGCGCTGGACGAACAGGGGCGCGCCGACTTCCAGTTGCTGCAGTCCCGTATGGGCCTTGCGCACGCGCCTGCCCGGGCCGCGCGGATGGCGGCGCAGACGCCCGTCCATCTGGTGCTGTTCGACGTGCTGCACCTGGCGGGCCACTCCCTCGTCCCGGTGCCCTACAGCCGGCGCCGCGGACAGCTGGAGGAACTGGAGCTCGGCGGGCCGTACTGGTCGACGCCGGGCGCGCTCGTCGGACACGGCGCCGAAGCCCTGCAAGCGACGCGGGAGCACGGTCTGGAGGGGCTCGTCTGCAAGCGGCTTGACTCGGTGTACGAACCCGGGGTGCGCTCCCGTGCCTGGATCAAGATCCGCAACATGCGCACCGAGGACGTCGTCGTCGGGGGCTGGCTGCCCGGCAAGGGACGGCTCACCGGACTCCCGGGTTCGGTGCTGGTCGGGCAGCGCGCGGCGGGACGGCTGCGGTACGTCGGCAATGTCGGCACCGGCTGGAGCGAGTCCGAGCGAACGCAACTGGCCGAGCTGCTGCGGGCGTCCGAGACGGACTCCTGCCCTTTTGACCCCGTCCCGCGTGTGCCGGGCGCGCACTGGGTGCGGCCCCGGCTGGTCGGAGAGGTCCGCTACAGCGTCCGCACCCGGTCCGGGCTGCTGCGCCAGCCGTCCTGGCTGCGGCTGAGGCCCGACCTCACGCCGGAGGAGTCGGCGGCCGACCTGCCGGACGACAGCGCCTGATCCACAGGTTCGCGCCAAGAGTCGGCTTGATCGTTACCGCTGGTACGTCCGTGGCTCTTGGCACGGAAGTGAAAAGCCAGGATCCTGAACTGCCTTTCCCCCCATGACCGTTGGGCTGCGCCCGAACCAGGAGGAGGACGCAGTGTCGTCCGAGACGTCCCGCACGCACCGCAAGCGATGGATCACCGGCCTCGCCGGCGCCGCCGCACTCGTCGTCGCCTTCCCCAGCACCGCCTTCGCCGCCCCGCCCGGGGCGCTGCCCGCCAACGCCGAGGCGGCCGAGCAGACGTACCAGCCCGCCTACGACTACGACACGGACGGCTGCTACTCCACGCCCGCCATCGGCTCCGACGGAACCGTCAACGGCGGCCTGAACCCGACCGGTTCGCTCAGCGGCGACTGCCGTGACGCCTCGGACCTGGACAACACCAACGGCTACTCGCGCTACAAGTGCGACAACGGCTGGTGCGCCTACATGTACGGCCTGTACTTCGAGAAGGACCAGGCGATAGCGAACAGCAGCATCGGCGGGCACCGGCACGACTGGGAGCACGTCGTGGTGTGGGTGCAGAACAACGCGGTGCAGTACGTCTCGACGTCCAACCACGGCTCGTTCACGATCAGCCCCGCCTCGTCGGTGCGCTTCGACGGCACGCACGCGAAGATCGTGTACCACAAGGACGGCGTCAGCACCCACTGCTTCCGACTCGCGGGCTCGGGTGACGAGCCGCCGGAGAACCACAAGGGCACCTGGCAGTACCCGCCGCTGGTCGGCTGGAACGGCTACCCGACGGGCGTGCGCGACAAGCTGGTCGCCTACAACTTCGGCAGCGCCAACTTCGGCCTGAAGGACGCCAACTTCGCGAACCACCTGGCGTCGGCGAAGCCCTCGGGGATCGCGTTCGACCCCAACGCCTGATCCGGCGGCACATCGGGCGCGGGACCTAGGACCCCGGCACCCGCGGCTTTCAGTCCCGCGCCCGATCCCGGCACCCCGGTGTGCCGCATACCGTCCCGTTCATGGCTACGACCGACACGAGCGGACAGCTCGAAGAAGCCCTGGAACGCCTGCACAGCTCCGGTCCGGAACGCGAGGGCTGGCTGTCCAACCACGCCCCCATGGTGGTCGAGGCTCTCGCCGCACACGGACAGGCGGGGGCGGTCCACCGCTGGGTGGACCTGTACCGGGAGAGGCTGGAGGACTTCCCCGCGCGCGTGGCCCCCATCGCGGACGACAACTGGCCCGCGGCGCTGGGCGATCCACGCCGGATCGCGGACTGGACCGACTACTTCTCCCGCACGCTCGCCGAACGCCCGTGGCGCAGCGTCCTCGCCGAGTGGTGGCCGCGCCTGCTGCCCGGCCTGTACGGCGGCGCCACCCACACCGTCATCCGGGTCGGCCACGCCGTGCGCGCCGTCGACGCCGAGGAGAACGCGCCCCGGCTCGCCGAACTCGCGCATGCCCTGGGCTACTGGGCCGCTCGGCACCAGCCGGTGACCGGTGTGGCCACCCTGCCGGGCGCACCGACCGCCACCGAGGCCCTGGACGCGGTGCCCGCGATCGAGGCGGGGCACCTGGGATTCCGCAGCCGTCTCGCCGCCGTACGTCGCCTGCCCGCGTGGGCGGACGAGGTGACCGACCCGGACACGGCCCGCGCGCGGCTCACCGAGCTCGTGCACGCCGCGACCCACCGCTACGCCACCCATGGCCACGGCGAGCCGACCATGCTCGTGCACGCGGCGACCGCGCCCAACGCCGTGCTGCGGACGCTGGACTCACTGCCGCGCGAGCTGTGGGCACCGAGCCTGCACGCGGCGTGGACGGCCTCGGCGGCGGTCACCGCGATGTACGCCCCCGTGGAGCCGGTCGCCTACACGCCGCCCGCCCGGCTCACGCCGGAGGAGGTCCTGGAGCGCGCCCTCGCCCACGGCGACGAGCACGTCATCAAGTTCACCGACACGGCCCTGGACGTCGGTGACGAACTCGCCCTGGCTGCCGCGCTGCGGTCGGTCGAGATCAGCCAACCTCTGGTCTGAGGTCCCCGTCGGCCAGGGCGTCGCCCAGAGCCGTTCGCCCGTAGAGCACGTGGTGGCCGCGCCGCCGGGACACCAGCAGGCCCGCCTCCCGCAGGACCGACAGGTGGGCCGACACGGTCGAGGGGGCCAGGCCGTGGCGGCGGGCCAGGTCCGTCGTCGAGGACGGGGTGGTGAGTCCGGCGAGGACGGCCGCGCGCTGGTGGCCGAGCAGCCGGGCGAGTGCCCGCGCAGGACGCGGTGCGGGGGCGGTGTGGAGGTGGCCCATGCCTCGCGCGGGGTAGATGACGGTGGGCTGCCAGGGCCGCGCGAAACCGCTCACCACGTCCGGCCACACGAACACGCTCGGCATGAGCAACACGCCTCTGCCGTCCGGTCGTTGGGCGTCCGGCACATCGCCGTACCTGCGCAGGGTGAGGGTGTGGCCGACCCAGTCGACGGCCGGATGCAGCCCGGTGAGCAGCGCGTCGAGGCCGCCGTCCGCCGCCTCGCGCGAACGGTGCGCGATGTCGGCCTCCAGGACGGCACGGTGGCGCGGCCAGTCAGGGGCGAGCAGGGCGTGCCAGGCCCGTTCGGTGAGGTCGGCCAGGCGCCGCACGGTGGCGGCGGGGTCGTCGAGGGCTGCACGTCCCTGCGGTGACGCGGCGAGACCCGGGGTGCAGGCCAGGGAGCGGGTCATCTCCGCATGGGCCAGGGCGGGGTCGGTGGCGCGCATCCGGGCCAGCTCGTCGTCGATGGAGGGGTAGGGCTCCTGCGGGGGCGGGCCGAGGAAGTCCGGGATGTAGCCGCCCGGGGGTGGGACGAACAGCCACAGCGGTGACAGGTCGAGGCCGGCCACCGTACGGCGTACCCGGCGCAGCCAGCCTTGGTGGTAGCCGTGCCGGGACGGTCGGCGGAGCATGCGCAGCGCCTCGTGGGTCTGGCACAGCGGCGAGATCGCGAACCGGCAGCGCGTCAGGTCGTCGGTGCCGAGGTGCAGGGCGAGCGGCATGGCGTCCCCCGTCGTGAGCCCCGAAGATTCGTCCGCGAAAGATTCGTCCTGGATCGAAAGAGTAGAGGCCCCGGCCGCACCCCCGCACGCTTGCCCCGACTCCCCCTGTCGGAAAGGCGGTTGGATGGGCAGCGTAGGTCCGGCTCCCTGGCGGCGTGCCGCCGTCGTCGCGGCGCTGATGCTGGCGGCGTTCACCTTCAACAGCACCGAGAACCTGCCGGTCGGCCTGCTCGCGCTGATGGCCGATGACCTGCGGGTGTCGCTGGCGGCCGTGGGCGCCCTGGTCACCGGGTACGGCCTGACCGTGGCCGTCGTGTCGCTGCCTCTCGCCCATGCCACGCGGTCCGTGCCTCGCCGGTATCTGCTGGCGGGGCTGCTGGGGCTGCTCGCCGTGGCGAGTTGGGTGTCGGCGCTCGGCGGGGTGTCGTACGGGGTGCTGCTGGCGGCGCGGGTGGCGACGGCGTTGGCGCAGGCGGTGTTCTGGGCGGTGATGGGGCCGGTCGCGGTCGGTCTGTTCCCTCCGGAGCGGCGGGGGCGGGTCATCGGGTGGCTGTCGGTCGGCGGTTCGCTGGCCACGGTGGCCGGGGTTCCGGCCGGGACCTGGCTGGGCGGGCACACCGACTGGCGGACACCGTTCGCGCTGCTCGGCGCGCTGGCGCTGCTCTCGCTCGTGACCGTCGCCGTGCTGCTGCCGTCGTCCCGCCCGGAGGACGGCCACTCCGCGTACGGCGCGGCCCCCGACCGGCGCGGGTTCCGCGTCGTACTGACCGTGACCGCCCTGTCGGTGACCGGTGCCTTCGCCGCGTTCACCTATGTCGTCGCCTTCCTCGACGAGGTGAGCGGCTTCGGCGAGGACGCGGTGAGCGCGGTGCTCTTCGCCTTCGGCGGGGCGGCGCTCGCCGGGGTCATGGTGGCCGGGCCGCTCCTCGACCGCTTCCCGCGTGCCACGCTGGCCGTTCCGGTGGCGGCCCAGGCGGTGGCGCTGCTCAGTCTCTGGGCGACCGGTCACGTCCCGGTGGCGAGCGTCGCGCTGATCATGCTGCTGGGCGCCTCGGTCGCGTCCGCCTTCATGGCGACGCAGAGCCGGGTCCTCCAGGTCGCGCCGGGCCGCACCGAGACCGCCCTCGCGGCCAACTCCGCCGCCTACAACGTGGGCATCGCCGCCGGTGCGCTGCTCGGCGGTGCGCTGCTGCCCTCTGTCGGGGTGCGCGGCACGTTCCTGGTCGGAGGGCTGCTGACGGTGGGGGCATTCGCGGTGCTCGGCCTTCCGGTGCGGCGCGCGGGCGGCAAGGCAGGGGCGCGAATGGGGCACTACCGTGCGGACGCGGGGCGGTGACGGTCTATCGTGTCCGCATGTCCGTGCCTGAACTGATCCGTATCGTCTCCCGCGACTCGCCGATGGCACTCGCCCAAGTGGAGCGTGTCCGCGCCGAGTTGGCGGTCCTGCACCCCGGTGTGCGCACCGAGGTCGTGCCCGTGAAGACGACCGGTGACAAGTGGATGGGCGATCTGGCCAAGGTCGAGGGCAAGGGCGCGTTCACCAAGGAGGTCGACGCCGCTCTGCTGGCGGGCGAGGCCGATCTCGCCGTGCACTGCGTCAAGGACATCCCGGCCGACCGGCCGCTGCCCGCGGGGACGACGTTCGCCGCGTTCCTCAAGCGGGACGACATCCGGGACGCCCTCATCCACCCGGACGGGCTCACCCTCGACGAGCTGCCGGCCGGGACCCGGATCGGCACCTCCTCGGTGCGCCGTGTCGCCCAACTGGCCGCCACCCACCCGCACCTGGAGTGCGTGCCGTTCCGCGGCAACGCCAACCGGCGGCTGGAGAAGCTGGCCGCCGGTGAGGCGGACGCGCTGCTGCTCGCGCTGGCCGGCCTCGAACGCATCGGCCGCACCGACGTGATCAGCGAGGTGCTCTCCCCCGAGGTGATGATGCCGCCGATCGGTGCGGGCATCCTCGCGCTGCAGTGCCGGGAGGGCGACACGGACCTCATCGACGCGATCAGCGGCCTCGGTGACCCGGACACCTATCGGGAGGCCACGGCCGAGCGCATGTTCCTGCACGTCCTGCAGGGGCACTGCAACAGCCCGATCGCCGGGTACGCGCGCGTGGACCGCGGCGGTGAGCTGTCGCTGCGCGCCTGTGTGTTCACTCCGGACGGCAAGACGCGGCTGAACGCCCACGAGTGGGCGGGCCGACTGGATCCGGCGACGCTCGGTACGTCGGTCGCCGTCGCCCTGCTGCGGCAGGGCGCCCGCGAGATGATCGACGGCATCCCGCACTGAGTCAGTCGGCGGTCTGGGCGCTCGCGCGTCAGGCGGTGCCCTCTTCGGCCTGGTCGCGCAGGAAGTTGCTCACCTGGAGCGCGAGGCCGTCCCGCAGGGTGGCGGCGTGGGCACCGACGGAACCCTCCTGGAGGCCGAGGCCGCCGGTCCACAGCCGGCGGTCGGCCCACTCCTCCTCGACGCGCAGCTGGATCTGCACATCGACCTGGCTCAGGCTCGCCTCCGGGCCGGCGGCGTAGAGCACGGCGGTGGCCCGGCGCAGCGGGTAGACGTCGAAGCCCTCGATGAACTGCGAGTTGCGCCAGTCGATGAACGCGGCCTCCCCGTCACGGCCGATCCGCACGTCCATCTGGCCGTCCTCCAGGTGGATGCCGAGGTGCCGCTCGCCGCGGTTCTCGACGGTGACGCGGACCCTGAAGTACGTCAGCCCCTCGGCGGCGTCGTCCCGTCCCCGCGGCGGCTCGGCCGGCTCCAGGCAGTGGACGCGGACACGCAGGCCGGCATGCTCCTCGTACTCGTGCCAGTCCCCGACCACGTTCGGCTCGTACACAATCCACCTCTCGACCCAGAGAGCTGCTTCCTATCTTTGCGCTCAGTGCACTGTCAAATGAGCAGAATGCGCTGTGGCCAGCCCATTCGCCCCCTTGATCACCGATCAAGCCGTGGGCAGGAAGAATCCGCTTTCTGGCCCGGCGACCGCGTTCACCCACGTGCCGCACATCACGTTCCGCACCAAGATCGGCGGACCGGGATCATCGGGCCAGCCGGCCCAGCAGCGAGGAGGCCGCGGTGATGCCGAGCGCGGCGGCCACCAGCAGGACGGCGAAGTCGAGCGCGAGGTGCGCGGGCGTGCCGAGGAGGAGACCGCGCAGGGCGTCGACCTGGTAGCTGAGCGGGTTGGCCTTGCTGATCGCCTGGAGCCAGCCCGGCATCACGGACAGCGGGTACAGGGCGTTGGAGCCGAAGAACAGCGGCATCGTGATGGCCTGCCCGAAGCCCATCAGCCGGTCGCGGTTGAGGACGATGCCGGCGATGGTGATCGACAGGCAGGAGAAGAACGCCGAGCCGAGGACCACGACCGCGGCGACGCCGAGCAGCTTGAGCGGGTTCCAGGTCAGGGCGACGCCCAGCACCGCGGCGATGAGGATCACGACGACCGCCTGGACCAGGGACTTCACCCCGGCCGCGAACGCCTTGCCGGTGATCAGGGCCGAGCGCGGGGTCGGGGTGACGAGCAGCTTGTTGAGGACGCCGGCGTCGCGCTCCCAGATGATCTGGATGCCGTAGAAGATGGCGATGAACATCGCGGACTGGGCGATGATGCCGGGTGCCAGATAGTCGATGTAGGGGACGCCGTCGCTGGGGATCGCCCGGAGCCGGGTGAAGGTCTGGCCGAAGATCAGCAGCCAGAGGGCGGGCTGGACCGCGCGGGTGTACAGCTCGGTGCGGTCGTGGCGCAGCTTCTGCAGCTCGACGGCGCACATGGCCGCGACGCGGGCGGGCAGCAGTCGCCAGCCGGCGCGGGGTTCGGGCGGCGCGAGCAGCAGGTCGATGCGGACGGGTTCGGCCCGGTCAGCCGACGCGGCGGGCGGTGCGGCGGGTGCTTCGGACATCGCGGAAGTCTCCTGAACTCTCGTCGAGTCCGCTGCCGGCGACGTCACGGAAGACGTCCTCCAGCGTGGGCAGCGGGTCGGTGTCGGCCGCGCCCCCGGCACGCCGGCGCGCGCCGAGCCCTTCCCTGAGCTCGGCCGGGGTGCCGAGGGCCCGGATGCGGCCGCGGTGCATCAGGCCGATCCGGTCGCAGTACTGGTCGGCCTCGTCCATGTAGTGAGTGGTGACCAGGACCGTCATGCCGGTGGCGGCACGGACGGCGCCGATGTGCTCCCACACTCCGGTGCGGGCGATCGGGTCGAGGCCGATGGTGGGTTCGTCGAGGATCAGCAGCCGGGGCGCGCTGACCAGGGCCTGGGCCAGTTCGAGTCGGCGGACCATGCCGCCGGAGTAGGTGGCGGCGAGCCGGTCGGCGGCGTCGGTGAGGCCGACGGCGGCCAGCGCCTGGCCGACCCGTTCGGCGCGTTCGCGGCGGGGCACGTCGAAGACGCGGGCGAACAGGGCGACGTTCTCGCGGCCGGTGAGGCCCGCGTCGGCGGACAGCTGCTGCGGGACATAGCCGAGCAGGCGCCGTACGGCCATACGGTCGCGCGCCGCGTCGTGCCCGAAGACGCGGACCATGCCGGCGGGCACCGGAAGGAGGGTGGTCATGCAGCGGATCGCCGTGGTCTTCCCGGCGCCGTTGGGACCGAGCAGCCCGAAGACCTCGCCCTCGTGCACGGTCAGGTCGAGTCCGTCCACCGCGTTGGTCTCACCGAAGGCGTAGGCGAGCCCGGTGCAGGCCACGGCCTCGGCGACATCTCGGGTCATGGGCGCTCGCCCTCCTCGCGCAGCGTGTCGGCCAGTCTGCGCAGCGCCGGGACCGCCGCGAGCAGGGTCTCCCCGTCCGCCTCGTCGAGGCGGGACAGCCGGTTTCGTACGAGGTCGGCGCGCCGTCTGCGCCACTCGCTCAGCCGGGCCTCGGCCGCGGGGGTGGGCAGCAGTCGGGCGGCGCGCCGGTCGGCGGGGTCGGTCTCGCGGACCAGATAACCCTGCCGGGCCAGCTGGTTGACCAGCGTCGACACCGAGTTGCCCGCCAGGTACAGCTCCTTGGCCGCGTCCGAGATCCCGATGCCGGGCCGCTCGGCGACCAGCCGGAGCAGCTCCACTTCGGCACTGCGCAGCCGCGGGTCGGGCATCTCCCGCCGCAGCCTGCGCCGGATCAGCCGCTGGACCCCGACGAGCGCGTCGGCCAGTTCCTCCGGGAAGGACTCGTCCGCCATGCCGTCGAGATTACCTCTGTAGCAGAGGTAACGGACTCAAGGGACAGCAAAGTATTCCGATGTGTTTCGGGTACCTTTTCTGCGGGAATTTACCCAAATGTGCTTCGGACAGGAGGCACGTCCGTGGGAGCCGGCCCGCCAGGTCCGTGGGTGTCTCCAAGAGGTCCGAGTGCGCGTCCGCACCTCCCATGGTGTCTGTCCAGTCAGCACCTGCTGAGGGAGGTGCGCACTCATGAGTGCCACCACCAGAACGAAGCAGCATCCGCACGACGACGCCCCCGACACCGCCGAAGCGTTCAGCCGGCTCGTCGGAATGGCCGAAGGGCCGGAGCGCAAAGCGCTCAGGGACGATCTGGTCCGGGTCTGGTTGCCCATGGCCGAGCGGATCGCCGTCCGGTTCAAGGGCCGTGGCGAGTCCCTGGAGGACCTGTACCAGGTGGCCGCGCTGGGGCTGGTGAAGGCCGTCGACCACTACGATCCGGCACGCGGCCACGCCTTCGAGGCGTACGCCGTGCCCACCATCACCGGCGAGATCAAGCGGCACTTCCGCGACCACATGTGGACGCTGCACGTCCCGCGCCGGGTCCAGGACCTGCGCAACCGTGTCCGCAGCTCCGCGAAGGAGCTGTCGCAGAGCACCCCGGGCCGTGCGCCCACGATCCCCGAGATAGCCGCCCACGCGCATCTGAGCGAGAGCGAGGTGCGCACCGGGATGGAGGCCCTGGAGTGCTTCTCCGCGCTGTCGCTGGAGGCGGAGATGCCGGGCACCGACGGTTACGCGCTGGGAGACGCGATCGGCGGTCCGGATCCGGCCTACGACGTGGTCGTCGACCGGGTGGCCGTCAGGCCTTGTCTGCAGCGGCTGCCGGAGCGCGAGCGGACCATCCTCTACCTCCGGTTCTTCGGCGGGATGACCCAGAGCCGGATCGCGCAGCAGCTCGGCATCTCACAGATGCATGTGTCGCGGCTGTTGAGCGGCTGCTTCGCCCATTTGCGCGAGGAACTGGTCGCCGAGGCTCGCTGAAATTCGCCGAAGCCCGCTGAAAGGGGAGGTCGGTCAGTCCGGTGGCGCTCCCGGAATCTGCGTCGGGCCGTAGCGTTCCAGGGCCTCTTCGAGTTCGACGCGGATCTCGGGCGGCATCCTCCCGTCGCGGCCCCAGATGAGGATCAGTTCCGCGACCTGGCGGAGCTTGATGTTCGTATGCTGGGAGACGTCCTTCAACACCGCCCAGCCCTGGTCCGGCGCCACTCGCCCGAGCGCGACGATCATGCCGATCGCCTGGTCCACGACGGCGTGCGAGACGACCGCCTCCTTGAGCTGGCCGACCTCCTCCTCCAGTTCGAGGATCCGGTCGGTCTCGCTCCTGTCGACGGGCTCGTTCGGTGTCGGTGCCACCCCTCCATCCTCGCCGCTTCGCCGGGCGCGTGCCAGTGAGGCGAAGGGGTCGTCCTCGGTCGTTTCGGTCCCCCGCCGGGGGTACTCGACAGGCCCCGGAACGGTTCCGGCCGGACACTGGGAAAGGACCGGTGGCCGCCGGTCGGGCGAGACCAGGACGCGACTGCCATGAACGATGCGCGAAACCCCCGGGGCACGGCCGAGATCGTGTCCACCCACTCCGTGTTCGGCGCGCCCTGCTGGGTGAGCCTGACCAGCCGCGATCTTGAGGCCACCCAGGAGTTCTACTCGGCCGTGCTGGGCTGGCGCTGGCGGCCGGCCAAGCTGGGCGACCGTTTCCGGGTCGCGCTGGCGCAGAGCGTGCCGGTGGCGGGGATCGCCGCGGTGGCCTCGATGTGGCAGATGGCCGTGGCCTGGACGCCGTACTTCGCCGTGCCCAGTGCGGACGAGGCGGTGGCGCGGGTGCAGGAGCGCGGCGGCACCACGGCCGTCGGGCCGCTGTCCCTGCCGCCCGGGCGGGCGGCGCTGCTGGCCGACCGGGACGGGGCGACGTTCGGCATCTGGGAGGGGGAGCTCATCTACCACTGGGAGACCTGGCGCCGGGACGCGCCCACGTTCATCCGGCTGCACACCCGCGACGCCTTCGACGCCGCGATGTTCTACGGCGAGGTCCTCGACTGGGCCACTGACCGGCCCGGCTGCTGCGAGGTCCGCTACGAGGGCGGGGAGGTCGTGCTGCGCAGTGGGGGCGATGTGGTGGCGCGCATCGAGTCGGGCGCGTTGGAGGCCGCGCCGGATCCCACGATTCGGCCGCACTGGCAGGTTCACTTCGCGGTGGGCGATGTGGAGGGGTGCACGCGGGCCGCGGAGTTGCACGGGGGGAGCGTGTTGTCCAAGGGCAGTGACGAGGCGGTGCTGCGGGATCCGGATGGAGCGCAGTTCACGGTCACGTCGCATCGTGAACGGTAGACGACGGCCGTTCTGGCGCTACACGCCTATCTGGCATCGACGCGACGGGCGCTCATGAGGGCGTTGCACGCGACGGTCTCGACAGGAGCACCAGGCTGCGGCGTTCGATCAGCAGAGCCGTGCCCGCCTTGTGTTCCGACTCGTCCGGCGGGCCCTGGAGTTCGGCGGTATCGATCAAGGTGGTCCAGCGTTCGCCGTAGGTGATGTCGGGGAGCTGGAACTCGACAGGCTCCCAGTAGCTGTTGAGCAGGAGCAGGAAGGAGTCGTCCACCACGGGACGGCCGCACCAGTCGGGTTCGGCTATGGCGTCGCCGTTGAGGAAGACCGCGAGGGAGTGGGCGTCGGGGCGGTTCCAGTCGTCGTCGGTCATCTCGCGGCCGTCGGGCTGGAGCCAGACCAGGTCGGGCAGCGGCTGTTCGGGGTGGGTCGCGGTTTCGCCCCGGAAGAAGCGGCGGCGGCGCAGGACGGGGTGGGCGGCGCGCAGGGCGATGATGTAGCGGGTGAAGTCGGCGAGGGCGCGCTGGTCGCCGGTGTGGCGCCAGTCGATCCAGGAGACCTCGTTGTCCTGGCAGTAGGCGTTGTTGTTGCCGAGCTGGGTGCGGCCGACTTCGTCGCCGTGGCAGAGCATGGGGATGCCCTGGGACAGCAGCAGCGTGGCGATGAGGTTGCGCTGCTGACGGGCGCGCAGCGCGAGTACGGCCGGGTCCCGGGTCTCGCCCTCCGCTCCGCAGTTCCAGGAGCGGTTGTGGCTCTCGCCGTCCCGGTTGCCCTCGCCGTTGGCCTCGTTGTGCTTGTCGTTGTAGGAGACGAGGTCGCGCAGGGTGAACCCGTCGTGCGCGGTCACGAAGTTGACGCTGGCGCGCGGGCGGCGCCGGCTGTGTGCGTACAGGTCGGAGGAGCCGGTCAGCCGGGAGGCGAACTCGCCGAGCGAACCGGGCTCGGCGCGCCAGAAGTCCCGTACGGCGTCCCGGTACTTGCCGTTCCACTCCGACCACAGGGGTGGGAAGTTGCCCACCTGGTAGCCGCCCTCCCCCACGTCCCACGGCTCGGCGATCAGCTTGACGCGGCTGATCACCGGGTCCTGCTGGATCAGGTCGAAGAACGCCGAGAGCCGGTCCACCTCGTGGAACTGGCGGGCCAGCGTGGCCGCGAGGTCGAAGCGGAAGCCGTCGACGTGCATCTCGGTGACCCAGTAGCGCAGCGAGTCCATGATGAGCTGGAGCACATAGGGGTGGCGCATCAGCAGGCTGTTGCCGGTGCCGGTGGTGTCGTAGTAGTGCCCCCAGTCGCCGTCCACCAGGCGGTAGTACGAGGCGTTGTCGATGCCGCGGAAGGAGAGGGTCGGCCCGCGCTCGTTGCCCTCGGCGGTGTGGTTGTAGACGACGTCGAGGATCACTTCGAGGCCGGCCGCGTGCAGCGCCTTCACCATCGCCTTGAACTCGTCGACCTGTTCGCCGCGGGTGCCGTGGGCGGCGTAGGCGTTGTGCGGTGCGAAGAAGCCGATCGTGTTGTAGCCCCAGTAGTTGGACAGGCCCCGGTCGAGCAGTACGCCGTCCTGGACGTACTGGTGCACCGGCATCAGCTCGACGGCGGTCACGCCGAGGGACGTCAGGTGCTCGACGATCGCGGGGTGCGCGAGTCCGGCGTACGTGCCGCGCAGGTCCGGCGGGACGTCGGGGTGGGTGCGGGTGAGACCGCGGACGTGCGCCTCGTAGATGACGGTGTCGGCGTACGGCCGCCTGGGCGGACTGTCGTCGCCCCAGTCGAAGTGCGGGTCGGTCACCACACCCAGCATGGTGTGCCCGACGCTGTCCGCCGCGGACGGACCGCCCGGGGTGCGCTCGAAGAGGGAGGCGTGGTTGTCGACCCGGCCGTCCACCGCCCGGCTGTACGGGTCGAGCAGCAGCTTCGCCGGATTGCACCGGTGGCCCAGGTCCGGGGCCCATGGCCCGTGGACCCGGTAACCGTAGCGCTGCCCCGGGCCGACGTTAGGCAGATAGCCGTGCCAGACGAAGCCGTCGACCTCGGTGAGCGGAGTCGGGGTGTGCCGGTCCTTGTTGTCGACCAGGACGAGCTCGACTCGGTCGGCGACCTCGCTGAACAGGGCGAAGTTGGTGCCCTGTCCGTCGAAGGCGGCGCCCAGCGGATAGGGGTGCCCGCTCCAAGCGGGCACCCCTTTGCACACGTCCTTGCGGCGCCGTCTCTGGGTCACCGGGCCTCCTCCAGGGCGCCGTCACGGATGCCCGCCGCTTCGGCCAAGGCGGTGACGGGCACCTCGCGGGGCACCCCGCGCGCCTCTCGCAGGCTGGGCGCGGGCGCCGCCGGGACCAGCGGGACACGTTCGCCGGCGCGGGCGCGCTGCGAGAACCAGATGACCTTGCTGCCGGTCTCGGTGGCGCAACAGCCCCAGCCGTCGCTCATCGCGGCGAGGTGCTGCAGACAGGCGCGCAGCTCGTGGTCCGGACGCAGGGCGCGGTCGTTGTCGCCGATGGCGGTGATGAGGTGCTGGCCGTTCCACCACATCTCGATCGAGGTGTTCTTGTCCCTCGCGTGCTCGTCGATGACCCGCAACAGCATCTCGGTGCCGTGGCGGACGGGCTCGACAAGAGTCTCCAGGTCCCAGTACCGGAGGTGAGCGGCCAGAATTCGGCTGACCTGACCCACCCGTTCGGGGCTGACTTCCACGTCGAGGTGGTAGTAGCAGGGCACTGCGGTCTTCACCGTCGTTACCTCCTCACCGCGAATGCTCCCGCTCTCCTCGCCCCTGCGGGACGGGCCCCGAGCACGGAGCGTGAGCGCCGATCGCTTCTGAGTCACTTCAGGGTGGGGGCAGTACGCCATTCGTGCAACACGAGCCGACACCCGAGGTAGTTGAAGCTCCAACAGGACGCTGAGTCATCGACCATGCACCATGTGTGAAGACCTCGATACCCGCAACGGAGCCCGTGCGCTGTACGCGCGCGGGTTCCGCCCGACGGTCGGGAGACGCGTCATCGAGCAGCCCGGAAGGTGAACGGCGCCATGCTGCTACCGGCCAAAGCCGAAGTCGCCCGGCAACTGCGGCGATACCGGGCCTGGGAGCGCGCCATGCTCGCGGCCCCGGCCGACCATGCGGTGCGCGCCACGTTCGAGGACGCCGGCTACACCCTGTGCGTGCTGATGGGGAAGCGCTGCGCGCGCGAGGCCGCGGACGCGGCCGAACGCTATCTGCGCTCCACTCTGGCGGCCTACCTCGGGGAGCAGGACGAACGGCCCCGCGTGCGGGTCTCCGCACGGCGGCGGCCGGCGAGATCACGACGGTGGCGATTCCTCGCGGGGAGGTAGCGACCTTCCGGCACAGATCGGACCCCGGCCGGGCCTCGTGCCCGGCCTCGAGCACGGTGGAGGTGAACCATGGGCAGGACCAAGACGAGGACCGGTCGCGGGACCGGGACGATCGGCCGTATCCCGGTACGGGACGTACAGCCGGCCGTGGAGGGCGGCAGGCATCCGGCGAAGGCGGTCGCGGGAGAGACCTTCGAGGTCACCGCCACCGTGTTCCGGGAGGGTCACGACGCCGTGGCCGCCAATGTCGTGCTGACCGGCCCGGACGGCCGGCCCGGCCCGTGGACGCCGATGCACGAGCTGGCCCCGGGTACCGACCGTTGGGGTGCCAAGGTGACGCCGCCCGCGGTGGGCAACTGGACGTTTCATGTGGAGGCCTGGGGCGATCCGGTGGCCACCTGGCTGCGCACCGCTCGCATCAAGGTTCCGGCCGGGATCGACGTCGGCTTGGTTCTGGAGGAGGGCGGCGAGCTGTACGCGCGTGCGGCGGCCGGAGTGCCCGACGACGCGGGGCGGGCGACCGTGCTGGCCGCGGCCGAGGCGCTGCGGGACGACTCGCTGCCGCCCGTGTCGCGGCTGGAGGCGGCGTTCGCGGCCAACGTGGATGCGGTGTTGGGGCGGTACCCGCTGCGGGACCTGGTCACCGCGTCGGACCCGCTGCCCCTGCTGGTCGAGCGCGAGCGGGCCCTGTTCGGCTCCTGGTACGAGTTCTTCCCCCGCTCCGAAGGCACCCCCGACCACCCCCACGGCACCTTCACCACCGCCGCCCGCCGCCTGCCCGCGATCGCCGCGATGGGCTTCGACGTCGTCTACCTCCCGCCGATCCACCCCATCG
>NZ_JBITCM010000022.1:0-189123 GCF_044453205.1 Streptomyces sp. NPDC051738
GCTCGGCTCGCGCGGGGGCACCCCCATCGCCCCGCTCGGGTCGGCCAAGAGGAACCGATCCTCACAGCCGAGCTGATCCAAACGACAGGGCCTAGCTCAGCGCGGGGCCTCAGCCCTTGCCGATCAGATCCCCCGGGAACGCCCCCGCCCCCGCCGCCGCCCGCGCGAACCCCGCACCGAGCTCCGTCAGCCGCGCGGTCCCCTCCGCTCCGAGGTGCTCATACGGCGCCCGGTCCAAGCGATCCGTCTCGGACTCGATCTCCTCGCGCAGGGCGACACCCTCCGGCGTCAGCTCGCCCGCGCCGTCCAGAATCCCCCGCTCGCGCAGCCGCCCGCACGCCGCGTCCCAGTCCTCCCGCGTCCAGCCACGGGTGCCGCACACCCACTTCGGCGTCATGCCCTTACCGGTCGCGGTGTGGGTCACCACCGCCTCCAGGCCGTCGAGCCCCGCCGACATCAGTACGGCGAGATGGCCGTCACCCCGGTGCTCACGCAGCAGCGTGGTCGCGTGGAAGTAGGCCAGGTGCGCCGCCTCGGGGACCGACAGGTCCGCGTGTGCCGAGTACAGGGGCCGGGCGCTGCGGGAACAGGCCTCGGTGGCACGGAGTGCGAGCCGCGCGGCCTCCGCCATCTCCGGGGACGTCACCGCCTCCTCGCCGAGCAGCCGCCGCAGCGCCGCGTCGACCGCACGCGCGCGTGCCGCCAGCACGTCCTCGGGCGAGGCGATCGCCCAGACCGCGGGGATGTGCCGGGCCACCAGGTCGTGCTTGTAGTTGTAGAACGTCGCCGTCACCGCACCCGCCCCGACCGGCCCCAGCGCGGCCGCCCGCACCGCGAAGTTGACGGCCCTGGGGTGCGTGATGCCGAGAGCGGCGAGTTCCGTGCCCAGCTCCGGGGCGAAGTAGGACGTCGCGTGCAGGGTGTTGAGCATGGCGTGGCAGCGTCGGCCGGCGCGGGGTTCGAGGGTGGCAGTAGTCATGGCCCGGAGATTACCAACCGCTTGGTACGTCGGGATTCGGGCTCGGGACCGCAGGTGGCCGCCGAGAGTCACCGGGCGGCTGCGGGCGGCCGGAACGCGCCGTTTCCGCCCGCCGAGTCGGGTCGTTGCGCATGCCATGTACGCCCGTTCACGGGCATGAGACTCGCTCAGGAGGTACCACACGGTGCTGAAGCACGTGGAACGCGCGGGTGTCCCAACTCGCTCTCACCCGGCGTGGCGGCTCGGGCAGGCCGTTGCTGATCGTGCCGGGGGTCATGGCTGACGCCGCCGCGTGGCAGCCGGTCGTGGACGCGCTGGACGTGGCCGGACCGGTCTACGTGCTGAACCGGCGCGGGCGCAGGCCCAGCGGTGCGCTCGGCCCGGACTACTCGATGCGCACCGAGATCGATGACCTGGACCGCGTTCTCGATGAGGTCGTCGCTGCCGAGGGCGCGGAGCGGGGCGTGGACCTGTTCGGCTGGAGCTTCGGCGGGCTCGTCGCGCTGGAGGCGGCGGCGCGGCGCACCGGGACCGTCCACTCGCTCACCCTCTACGAACCGGTCGTACGGCCCTTCGGGCGCGGGGCGCTCGACGCCCTGGGGGAGGCCATCGAGGCCGACGACGTGGACCGCGCCGTGGAGATCGTGAACCGGGACGTGTCGGGGTTCTCCGCGGAGCACGTGGCGGGACTGCGCCGGAGCCCCGCTTGGGAGGTCCTCAGGCCGCTGGCCGCCCCGCTGGCCCGGGAGCTGACGGCCCTCAACGACCACCCCGCCGATCTGCGGGCGTTCGGCGCCCTCGACCTGCCCGTGACTCTGCTGCCCGGCGCCGAGAACGAAGGCGTCCCGCCCTACGGCGACGTGTTCGCCGCGATCGCGTCGGCCCTGCCCGGTGCCCATGTCGTCGTCATGCCGGATCAGGGTCACCTCGCGCACGCGTACGCCCCCGAGGGCCTGGCCCGCCACATCGGGCAGGTGCTCCGCCGGGTCGGCCGCCGCGACGCGGACGCCTGCCTGCCGTAGCTGGGCGACCCGGTGCCCCCGTGCCCGTACGGCCGCGTCGTGCACGTGGCCGTACGGCCTGAGTGCAAGGGCGCGCGCCCGGGCCGCCGACGGCCCCTTGTCCCGCGTACCGCACGGCGAGGCACCAGCCACCGCCCTTCAGCCCGCTGAGCCGCCCGCTGAGCCGCTGGACGCCTCGTGGCTGCGGGGCATCGCGGCCGGCAGTCCCGGCAGTGTGGCTTGCCAGAAGCGCTCCAGGACCCGGGATGCCTCCTGGGCGGCGCCCGGCTGGCGGGAGAGGATCTGCACGCCGACGGTCATCGCGAGGACGGTGGCGACGATGTCCTCGACCGCGACGCCCGGTGCGAGGCTTCCGTCGCGCCGGGCGTCCGCCAACAGGCGCAGCAGGAGGGCGGCCAGCCGGCGGCGCAGGACGGGAACGCCTCCTTCGGCACGGTCGCAGCTGACCTGGAACCCGGCCCGCACGACCACGTCGCGGCTCAGCAGGCCGGCCAGTTCGCGGGTCGTCTCCACCACGGCCGTCAGTGCCGGTCCGGCCTCCCGCGCCCGGGCGGCGGCCAGCCCGTTCCAGGAGCGCAGCGGCGTCACCAAAGGAGCCATGTACTTCCACTTCGCGTCCAAGACGGAGATCGCACGGGGGGTGATGGCCGCGCAGACCGAGATCCCGGTCGAGACCCCCAGCCGCTCGGCGTCACCGATGCAGCAGGTCATCGACCTCACCCATGAGCTGGCCCGCCGGCTGCGCACCGACGTCCTGTTCCGCGCGAGCATACGGCTCACGGTGGAGCACGGGACGTTCCAGACGAACGACTCCGACCTGTACCAGTGGTGGCTGCGGACGTTCAGCCGGGAACTGGCGCGAGCTCAGGGCGCCGGAGAGCGTGGTGGGTTCCTTCACCGGCATCCAGATGCTCTCCCATGTCATGTGCAACCGCCGTGACCTCCCGAGCGCCTGACCCGCTGGTGGCAACAGATCCTCCCCGGCATCGCGACCCCGGACGCCGTGCACAAGGCGCTGCCGTCCGGCTCGCCGGGAATCGGCCCGTCCGAGGGGGCCTGACCTTCCCGCACGCTTGCCGAAGCCGCCCTCGACATCGTGGCAGTCGCTTCAGCCTGACGTAGGCACGTTCCACGTGAAGCTCGGCCGCCTGCGCTCCAGGAACGCGGCGACGCCCTCCGCGGTGTCGCCGCTTCCGCGTGCCTGCTCGGCCCAGTGCTCGTCGCGGTCGGTGTGCCCGTTCGCGAACTCCTTCGCCGCGGCCTGGGTCAGCTGGGAGCGTGACACCAGGATCCGGGTGAACTCCGCGACCCGCTTGCCGAGTTCGCCCTCGGGCAGTACCTCGTCCACCAGGCCCGTGCGCAACGCCCGCTCGGCGTCGATCAACTCGCCCGAGAACAACAGGTATTTGGCCGTGGCCGGTCCCACCACCGACACCAACCGCCGGGTGGAGGACGCCGGATACACGATCCCGAGCTTCGCCGGCGTCACCCCGAACAGCGACCCCTCCTCGGCGAACCGCAGATCACACGCCGCCGCGAGCTGCGACCCACCGCCCACGCAGTGCCCCCGGACCGCCGCCAGCGTCGGCTTCGGGAAGGCGGCCAGCGCCTCCTCCGCCGCCACGGCCAGCTCCTGCGCCTCCTTGGCCGACCCCTGGAGCGTGGAGATGTCGGCGCCCGCGCAGAACGTCTCGCCCTCACCGGTCAGCACCAGCGTCCGTACGGCCGGATCGGCGGCCAGCGTGCCGAGCAGCGGGGGCAGCGCCCGCCACATCGCGGCCGTCATCGCGTTGCGCTTGGCCGGATGGTGGATGACGACGGTGGCGACCGAGTCGGTGACGCTGTGCAGCAGCTGGGGCTCCATGCGGCGGATGCTATCCGCTTGCGCCGAACGGCCGATCAAGAAGGGCCCGGCCGCTGAATACGGCAGAAGGGTGCAAAGTGAAGTAAAGGGGGACTGTCGGTCTAGGAGGCGCTGATGGCCAGGTCCACCAAACCCACGGGCGAGGCGGCGAAACTCCAGCGCGGCTTCAGCTGGCTCGCCGTCCTCGGTGTGCTGCTGGTCGTCGGGGGAGTGATCGGACTGCTCTACACCGCCTTCGCCACGCTGACCGCGATGCTGCTGTTCGGCTGGCTGCTGCTGATCGGCGGCTTCGTCGGCCTGCTGCACGCGGTCCAGGCGCGCGGCACCCACTTCTTCTGGCTCGGTGTGGTCGTCGCCGCGCTGAACATCGCGGCGGGCGTGGTGGTGATCCGCAGACCGGAGGCGGCGGCCGAGGCGCTGGCCATGTTCGCCGCGCTGCTGTTCCTCGCGGGCGGGTTGTTCCGGCTGGTCGGCAGCCTGGTGGTGCGCGGTCCGCAGTTCGGCTTGACCCTGCTGCAGGGCGCGTTCGACCTGTTCCTCGGCATCCTGGTGCTCAGCTCCTGGCCCAGCAGCAGGTACGTGATCGGTACCCTCATCTCCCTCGCCCTCCTCTTCGACGGGCTCGGCCTGATCGCCACCGGCTACGGCGGTCGCCGGGTCGTCGGCATGGTCGCGGAGAAGGACGCCGTCAAACCCGTACAACCCGAATAGTTCGCCAAGTCGGCACGAGCGCGACAGGAGCGGTCCCACAACTGACCGTGTCATACGCCAACGATCAGAATCGCTCGATACCTGCTGACTTGTGTTCAGTTCTACGGTCCGGACCTGCGCGTTACCAACACTCGACGTGTGGTGACAATCGAGCGCGAGGGTGGCGACCGGACGATGGAGAACCTCGGGCGGGGGTCCGGCCCACGCCCAGCAGGCGGCGCGGACGAGTCCCTCGGTCAGCAGCCGCCGAATCCACTGCCGTACGAAGGCGTCTGGCGGTTCACCGCCCCCGCCGTCGAGGCCTCGGTCCCGCAGGCGCGGCACGCCGTACGGGACCTGCTGTACCGCCAGGGCGTTCCGGTCTCCGACGACCTGGTCCAGGGGCTGCTGCTGATCGTGTCGGAACTGGTCACGAACGCCGTCCGGCACGCGGCGCTGCTGTCGCCGATGCTCGCCGTGGAGGTCGCCGTCGGCGCGGAGTGGCTGCGGGTGTCCGTGGAGGACAACCACCCCTACCGGCCGACCGCCCTGGAGGCGGACCACGGCCAGACCGGAGGCCGTGGCCTGCTTCTGGTGCGCGAGGTCACACGGGAGGCGGGCGGTGTGTGCGACGTCGAGCACACGGCGACCGGTGGCAAGGTGATCTGGGCCGCCGTGCCGCTTAAACCCGTGCAGGTGCCCTAGCGCCGGTCCGGCGGACCGGGCCCCGGCGCGTCACCAGCCGGCCGACGGACCCGTCAGTTCCCTGATCGCGGGGCGGGCGGCGTCGAGCACGGTCATGAACCAGGACGAGAAGGTGTCCTTCGCATGGCGTTCCGTCAGCTCGGCCGAGGTCACGAGGGCCGTCTCGCCGACCTCCTCCGGGTCCGGCCGCAGCGGGGACTGCACCATGCCGACGAAGAGGTGGTTGTACTCCTGCTCCACCAGGCCCGACTCCGGGTCCGGGTGGTTGTAGCGGACCGTGCCCGCCTCGGCGAGCAGTGACGGGGAGACACCGAGCTCCTCGTACGTCCGCCGGGCCGCCGCCGCGAAGGGTGCCTCGCCGGGGTAGGGGTGACCGCAGCAGGTGTTGGACCACACACCGGGGGAGTGGTACTTGCCGAGCGCCCGCTGCTGGAGCAGCAGCCTGCCGTGCTCGTCGAAGAGGAAGACGGAGAAGGCGCGGTGCAGTTGCCCCGGCGGTTGATGGGCGGCGAGCTTCTCCGCGGTGCCGATCGTCACACCGTTCTCGTCGACCAGTTCCAGCAAAATCGCGTCTGCGGCGCCGTTCGACGGACTGTGCGTCGCGGTCGCAGGTGTGATCGGCATACCCATCCTTCGCATCGGTCTTAGCGCCCCAAGTGTGCCGTACGAATCCGGCACTCCCGGCAGTTGATCGTGCCCGGCGCGGCGGGCACGGAACCGTCGGCGGGGGTGCTGTGAGCATGAGGACGCAACCGACCACCGGATCGCTGCATTCCACCCGTACTGGCGTTTTATCGGACCGTACGGTTGTTTCAGTGGGAACCGTACGGCTGCCTCAGTGGCAGAGCCGGGCCTCGTGCTGGGCGTGCCCGACCGGCTCCAGCTGGAAGGTGCAGTGCTCCACGTCGAAGTGGTCGCCCAGGCATCCCTGGAGCTCGTGCAGCATCTTCTCGTGGCCGATCGCGTTCAGGACGTCGGAGCGCACCACCACATGGGCCGACAGCACCGGCATACCGGACGTGATCGTCCAGGCGTGCAGGTCGTGGACGTCCTCGACACCGTCCAGGGCGAGTATGTGGGCCCGCACCTCCGCCATGTCGACATCCTTGGGAGCCGACTCCAGCAGCACGTCGAGGGTCTCGCGCAGCAGCTTGAGGGTGCGCGGCACGATCATCAGGCCGATGACCAGCGAGGCGATCGGGTCGGCGGCCTGCCAGCCGGTGGCCAGGATCACCGCCGCCGAGATCAGCACCGCGAGCGACCCCAGCGCGTCTGCGGCCACCTCCAGGAAGGCGCCGCGCACGTTCAGGCTCTCCTTCTGGCCCTTCATCAGCAGCGTGAGAGAGATCGTGTTCGCCACCAGGCCGATCGCGCCGAACACGATCATCAGCCCGCCGTTGGTGTCCGCCGGTGTGAGGAACCGCTCGATCGCCTCGTACAGGACATAGCCGCCGACGCCCAGCAGGAGCAGACAGTTGGCGAGGGCCGCGAGGATCTCCGCGCGGGCGAGACCGAAGGTGCGCTTCTCGCTCGGCGGGCGGTTCGCGAAGTGGATGGCGAGCAGGGCCATGGCCAGACCCACCGCGTCCGTCGCCATGTGGGCCGCGTCCGCGATCAGGGCGAGCGAGTCCGCGGCCACGCCGCCGACGATCTGGACCACCATGACGCCGAGGGTGATCGACAGCGCGACGCGCAGTCTTCCGCGGTACGCGGCCGCCGCCGTACCACTCGTCGGCGCGTGCGCATGCCCGTGCCCGTGATCGTGCCCAGCCCCCATGAGAAAAGCCACCCTTCCGCGGTCGTCCGACGATCGGAATTTCCGTCCGGGATCACAGTGAACTACGGGTGGGGGGTATCGGGCAACGCGGCACTGAACACCGTTGTCATGTGCCCTGACCTGCGGAAACGATACGCAGGTCAGGGCGTTGCGCCGGAGCGGACGCCGGTAGCGTGATCAGCCGCTCGACCGGCCGCCGTGGTGCAGCAGCCACCCTCGCCACGCCGACTCGACCATCTCGCGCACCCCGCGCCGAGCCGTCCAGCCGAGCGCCTCGGCGGCAAGCGCGGCCGAGGCGACCGCGCGCGGGGCGTCCCCGGGGCGCCGGGCCTCCACGACGGCGGGGCGCCGGTCGCCGGTGATCTCACCGATGACCGTGATCAGCTCCCGGACGGAGACGCCCTCGCCGCGACCGATGTTGACCGTCAGATCGCCGTCCGCGTTCGCTTCGGTGAGCCGCTGCGCCGCCGCCAGGTGTGCCTCGGCGAGGTCCGCGACATGGATGTAGTCGCGGATACAGGTGCCGTCCGGCGTCGGATAGTCGTCGCCGAAGATCCGCGGGGCCTCGTCGCGGGTGAGCCGGTCGAAGACCATGGGGACGATGTTGAAGACGCCCGTGTCCGCCAGCTCGGGCGCGGCGGCGCCCGCCACGTTGAAGTAGCGCAGGCACACGGTCGAGATGCCGTGCGCCCGGCCCGCCGCCCGCACCAGCCACTCCCCGGTGAGCTTGGTCTCGCCGTACGGGTTCACCGGCGCGCACGGAGTGTCCTCCGTGATGAGATCCACATCCGGGTTGCCGTAGACGGCGGCGGACGAGGAGAACAGGAACCGCTTGATCCCGGCCTCGGCGACCGCCTCCAGGAGTGTGGCGAGCCCGCCCACGTTCTCCCGGTAGTAGCGCGTCGGCTGCGCCACCGACTCACCCACCTGCTTGCGTGCGGCGAGATGCACCACACCGGTCACCGCGTGCTCGGCGAACACCCGCTTCAGCAGGTCACCGTCGAGCGCCGAGCCCTCGACGAGGGGGATGTCCGCCGGCAGCCGCGCGGGAAACCCGGCCGAGAGGTCGTCCAGTACGAGGACCCGTTCCCCGGCGTCGGTCATGGCCCGCGCCACATGTGCCCCGATGTAGCCGGCTCCGCCTGTGATCAGCCATGTCATGGTCGCCCACCCTATGCCGAGGCATGTGCGGCGTATGCAATGTCGCCGATGCCCCGGTCTGTCGGCGCGAGTTTGTGGGCGGGACCGGGAATCCCCGATGATGATCGCGGCAAAGCTCTGGGCAAACCACGTTGATCGCTCCGCCAAACGGCCGGTGAACGTTGGCTTCCAATCATCCGATAGCCTTCGCCGACACGCCGCCCGGCCACCGCCAACGGGCGCCGCCACCCACGTACACGACCGGCGCGGACACGCCGGCACCCAGGGAGTGAGTTCGGTTGTCGACCGCCATCCTCACCGGTCAGCCGGTCCCCGGATCGTCGATCGAGGGCGATCTGCGGTCCCTCGGCTACGACGTGCGGGTCGCCGCCGACCCGGCCGACGCCGAGACGCTCCTCGCCCAGGTTCCCGGTGACCAGCGCGTCGCCCTCGTCGACGCCCGCTTCGTCGGCCACCTGCACGCGCTGCGCCTCGGCCTCACCGACCCCCGCTTCCCGCTCGCCGCGATCCCGGGCGCTGTGACGGCCCAGTCGGCCGGTCGCCAGGCCCTGACCCGTGCGATGGCGCGCGAGACTTCCGCGGGCGGCGGTACGGCGCTCGCGGTCGACAGCCTCGCCGACCGTATCGTCACCGCCCTCGCCGACGACGGCACCGACGTCCACCGCGTCGAGCTCGGCAGCCTGGTCGCCGCCGTCCCGGCCGACCCGCAGGCCCGCAACGAGGCACGGCAGGCCGTGGCCGCCGTCGACGACGAGGCCGTACGCCTGAAGTCGGCCGTGAAGTCCCGCGACGGCTTCTTCACGACGCACTTCATCAGCCCCTACTCCCGCTACATCGCCCGCTGGTGCGCACGCCGGGGTCTGACCCCGAACCAGGTCACCACCGCCTCGCTACTCACCGCCCTGATCGCGGCGGGCTGCGCGGCCACCGGCACCCGTGGCGGCTTCGTCGCGGCGGGCGTCCTGCTGATCGCGTCCTTCGTCCTGGACTGCGTCGACGGCCAGATCGCCCGCTACTCCCTGCAGTACTCCACGCTCGGCGCCTGGCTCGACGCCACCTTCGACCGGGCCAAGGAGTACGCCTACTACGCCGGCCTCGCCCTGGGAGCCGCCCGTGGCGGTGACGACGTTTGGGCGCTGGCGCTGGGTGCGATGATCCTGCAGACCTGTCGGCACGTCGTCGACTTCTCCTTCAACGAGGCGAACCACGACGCCACCGCCAACACCAGCCCCACCGCCGCCCTCTCCGGCAAGCTCGACAGCGTCGGCTGGACGGTGTGGGTGCGGCGCATGATCGTGCTCCCGATCGGTGAGCGCTGGGCGATGATCGCCGTCCTCACGGCGGCCACGACTCCCCGGATCACCTTCTACGTCCTTCTCATCGGCTGCGCCTTCGCAGCGACGTACACCACGGCGGGCCGGGTGCTGCGATCGCTGACGCGCAAGGCGCAGCGCACGGACCGGGCGGCGCAGGCTCTGGCGGATCTCGCGGACAACGGGCCGCTGGCCTCGCTCGTGGCGCGTGCCACACGCGCCCGCGTCGGAGCCCCGCTGCTGGTGGCCCTGGCCGGAACGGCCGTCCTCGCCGTGTCCCTCTTCTCCGGAGTGACCTGGGCGCCCGTCGCGGGCGCCGTCGTCTACACGATCACCGCCGGTCAGGCGCTGTACCGCCCCCTCAAGGGCGCCCTCGACTGGCTCGTCCCCCCGGTCTTCCGCGCCGCCGAGTACTGCACCGTTCTGGTCCTGGCAGCCAAAGCCGACGTGAACGGAGCCCTTCCTGCGGCTTTCGGGCTGGTGGCCGCGGTCGCCTACCATCACTACGACACGGTGTACCGCATCCGCGGCAACGCCGGCGCGTCTCCGGCCTGGCTGGTGCGGGCCATCGGGGGGCACGAAGGGCGGACGCTGCTCGTCACCGTCCTGGCCGCCGCGCTCACCGTCTCGCAGTTCACGGTCGCGCTCACGGTCCTCGCCGTGGCCGTGGCCCTGGTGGTGCTCGTCGAGAGCATCCGCTTCTGGGTGTCCGCAGGGGCACCCGCCGTACACGATGAAGGAGAACCCGCATGATCGGCCTCGTGCTGGCGGCCGGCGCCGGACGGCGTCTGCGCCCCTACACCGACAGCCTTCCCAAGGCTCTGGTGCCGGTGGGGCCCGCGGGTATAGAGGGCGAACCCACGGTTCTCGAC
Source organism: Streptomyces sp. NPDC051738 (assembly GCF_044453205.1). NCBI lineage: Bacteria > Bacillati > Actinomycetota > Actinomycetes > Kitasatosporales > Streptomycetaceae > Streptomyces > Streptomyces sp. NPDC051738. Next base: position 10,384 of record NZ_JBITCM010000022.1, read on the forward strand.
CTGACCCTCGGCAACTTCGCCGAGATCGGCCTGACCGAGGTCGCGATCATCGTCGGCTACCGCAAGGAAGCCGTGTACGCGCGCAAGGAAGCCCTGGAGCAGAAGTACGGCCTCAAGCTCACCCTCATCGACAACGACAAGGCCGAGGAGTGGAACAACGCCTACTCCCTGTGGTGCGGGCGTGACGCCCTCAAGGACGGTGTGATCCTCGCCAACGGCGACACCGTGCACCCGGTCTCCGTCGAGAAGACGCTGCTCGCCGCCCGCGGCGACGGCAAGAAGATCATCCTCGCCCTGGACACGGTGAAGAGCCTGGCCGACGAGGAGATGAAGGTCGTCGTCGACCCCGAGAAGGGCATGACGAAGATCACCAAGCTGATGGACCCGGCCGAGTCGACCGGTGAGTACATCGGCGTGACCCTCATCGAGGGCGACGCCGCCCCCGAGCTGGCCGACGCACTCAAGACGGTGTGGGAGACCGACCCGCAGCAGTTCTACGAGCACGGCTACCAGGAGCTCGTGAACCGCGGCTTCCGCATCGACGTGGCGCCGATCGGCGACGTCAAGTGGGTGGAGATCGACAACCACGACGATCTCGCCCGTGGACGGGAGATCGCGTGCCAGTACTGACCCGACTGATCCCCTCGCCGCTCGTCGTCGACATCCGCCCGGGTGCCCTCGACGACCTGGGCTGTGTGCTCGCCGACGAGCGCATCTCGCACTCCGGCAAGCTGGCCGTCGCCGTCAGCAACGGCTCCGGTGCCCGGCTGAAGGAGCGGCTCGCTCCCGCGCTGCCCGGCGCGACCTGGTACGAGGTCGGCGGCGGCACCCTCGACGACGCGGTCCGGCTGGCCAGTGACATAAAGTCCGGCCACTACGACGCCGTCGTCGGGCTCGGCGGCGGCAAGATCATCGACTGCGCCAAGTTCGCCGCGGCGCGCGTCGGCCTGCCCTTGGTCGCCGTACCGACGAACCTCGCGCACGACGGACTGTGCTCGCCGGTCGCCACGCTCGACAACGACGCGGGGCGCGGCTCGTACGGTGTGCCGAACCCGATCGCGGTCGTCATCGACCTGGACGTCATCCGTGACGCCCCGGTGCGGTTCGTGCGCGCGGGCATCGGCGACGCCGTCTCCAACATCTCCGCCATCGCCGACTGGGAGCTGGCCAACCGCGTCAAGGGCGAGAAGATCGACGGCCTCGCCGCGGCCATCGCCAGGCAGGCCGGCGAGGCGGTGCTGCGCCACCCGGGCGGCATCGGCGACACCGACTTCCTCCAGGTACTGGCCGAGGCCCTGGTGCTCAGCGGTATCGCCATGTCGGTGTCGGGCGACTCCCGCCCCTCCTCCGGCGCGTGCCACGAGATCAACCACGCCTTCGACCTGCTCTACCCCAGGCGCGCCGCCGCCCACGGCGAGCAGTGCGGACTGGGCGCGGCCTTCGCCATGTACCTGCGCGGGGCCCACGAGGAGTCGGCCTACATGGCCGAGGTGCTGCGTCGGCACGGGCTGCCGGTGCTGCCGGAGGAGATCGGCTTCACGGACGACGAGTTCGTCCGCGTCGTCGAATTCGCTCCCCAGACCCGGCCCGGCCGTTACACGATCCTCGAACACCTCGACCTGACCACCGACCAGATCAAGGACATCTACGCCGACTATGTCAAGGCCATCGGTAGCTGAACTCCGCCCCGTCGTTCACCCCGCGGGGGTGAAGGACCGGCGCAGCGGTGAGCACTGGATGGGACGCCTCTACATGCGAGAGGTGTCCCTGCGGGTCGACCGCTACCTGGTGAACACCAGGGTCACGCCCAACCAGCTCACGTACCTGATGACCGTCTGTGGTGTCCTCGCGGCCCCGGCACTCCTGGTGCCGGGGATCTGGGGGGCGGTGCTCGGCGTGGTCATGGTCCAGCTGTACCTGCTGCTGGACTGCGTCGACGGCGAGATCGCGCGCTGGCGGAAGCAGTACTCGCTGGGCGGCGTCTACCTGGACCGCGTCGGCGCCTACCTCACCGACGCCGCCGTGCTCGTCGGCTTCGGCCTGCGCGCCGCCGACCTGTGGGGCAGCGGCCGTATCGACTGGCTGTGGGCCTTCCTCGGCACCCTGGCCGCGCTCGGCGCCATCCTGGTCAAGGCCGAGACCGACCTGGTCGGCGTGGCCCGCCACCAGCAGGGCCTGGCGCCGGTCAAGGAGGCCGCGTCCGAGATGCGCTCCTCCGGGATGGCGCTGGCCCGCCGTGCCGCTGCCGCGTTCAAGTTCCACCGGCTGATCCTCGGCATCGAGGCGTCCCTGCTGATCCTCGTGCTGGCCATCGCCGACCAGGTCCGCGGCGACCTGTTCCTCTCCCGGCTCGGCGTCGCGGTGCTGGCCGGCATCGCGCTGCTCCAGACCGTGCTGCACCTCGTGTCCATCCTCGCTTCGAACAGGCTGAAGTGAGCGGCATGAGGGTCGGCGCGGTCATCATCACCATGGGCAACCGCCCCGACGAGCTGCGCGCCCTCCTCGACTCGGTCGCCAAGCAGGACGGCGACCCGGTCGAGGTCGTCGTGGTCGGCAACGGCTCCCCGGTCCCGGACGTCCCCGAAGGCGTCCGCACGATCGAGCTGCCCGAGAACCTCGGCATCCCCGGTGGCCGCAACGTCGGCATCGAGGCCTTCGGCCCCAGCGGCCGCGAGGTCGACATAATGCTTTTCCTCGACGACGACGGCCTCCTCGCCCAGCAGGACACCGCCGAGCTGTGCCGCGAGGCCTTCGCGGCCGACCAGAAGCTCGGCATCGTCAGCTTCCGCATCGCCGACCCGGACACCGGCGTCACCCAGCGCCGGCACGTCCCGCGGCTGCGGGCCTCCGACCCGATGCGCTCCTCCCGGGTCACCACCTTCCTCGGCGGCGCCAACGCCGTCCGCACCCAGGTCTTCGCCGAAGTCGGCGGGCTGCCGGACGAGTTCTTCTACGCCCATGAGGAAACCGACCTGGCATGGCGGGCCCTCGACGCGGGCTGGATGATCGACTACCGGTCCGACATGGTGCTGTTCCACCCCACGACCGCGCCCTCGCGGCACGCGGTCTACCACCGCATGGTCGCCCGCAACCGCGTCTGGCTGGCCCGCCGCAACCTCCCCGCCCCCCTCGTCCCGGTCTATCTGGGCGTCTGGCTGCTGCTCACCCTGCTGCGCCGCCCCTCCCGCCCCGCCCTGCGGGCATGGTTCGGCGGATTCCGGGAAGGCTGGACCACTCCGTGCGGTCCCCGCACTCCCATGAAGTGGCGTACGGTGTGGCGGCTGACTCGACTGGGCCGACCTCCCGTCATCTGACAAGCTCGACCCTGAGAGCGACCGGGCCCACCCGGCCCCAGGTTCATGCCATGCCCGCACAGGCTGCGCATCTCGAAGACGAAAGTTTCAACTGGTGAGTGAGACAACGCACGACGGCGGTGTTGCGGTGAGCGCACCTCCGTCGCCCGACGAGGGACTCACGGCGGCCCAGCTCGCCGCCAAGTACGGGCTGTCCGTGAGCGGCGCCCGCCCCTCGCTGTTCGAGTACGTCCGCCAGCTTCGGGCCCGGCGGCACTTCATCCTCGCGTTCTCGCGGGCGAAGCTGACCGCCCAGTACAGCCAGGCGAAGCTCGGCCAGCTCTGGCAGGTGGCCACCCCGCTGCTCAACGCGGCCGTGTACTTCTTCATCTTCGGCCTGATCCTCCAGGCCGACCGCGGCATGCCCCGCGAGGTGTACATCCCGTTCCTGGTCACGGGCGTCTTCGTGTTCACCTTCACCCAGAGCTCGGTGATGGCGGGCGTACGCGCGGTCTCCGGCAACCTCGGCCTGGTGCGGGCCCTGCACTTCCCGCGCGCCTCGCTGCCCATCTCCTTCGCGCTCCAGCAGCTCCAGCAGCTGCTGTACTCGATGATCGTGCTGTTCGCCGTGGCGATCGGCTTCGGCAGCTTCCCGAAGCTGAGCTGGTTGCTGATCCTGCCGGTACTGGCGCTCCAGTTCCTGTTCAACACCGGCCTGGCGCTGATCATGGCCCGCGCCGGCGCGGCGACCCCGGACCTGGCGCAGCTGATGCCGTTCGTGATGCGTACGTGGATGTACGCGTCCGGCGTGATGTTCTCCATCCCGATCATGCTGGAGAGCAAGCCGGAGTGGATCTCCACCGTCCTGCAGTGGAACCCGGCCGCGATCTACATGGACCTGATGCGCTTCGCCCTCATCGACGGCTACGGCTCCTCGAACCTGCCCGACCACGTCTGGGCGGCCGCGCTCGGCTGGGCCGTGCTGTTCGCCGTGGGCGGCTTCGTGTACTTCTGGAAGGCGGAGGAGAGGTACGGCCGTGGCTGACCAGAACAACGACGCGCACATCCCCACCGTCATCGCGGACGAGCTGCACATCGTCTACCGCGTCAACGGCGCCAAGGCCGGCAAGGGCAGCGCCACCGCCGCCCTCAGCCGGATCCTCAAGCGCGGCTCCGACGACACGGCGCGGGGCGTACGCAAGGTGCACGCCGTCCGCGGGGTCTCCTTCGTCGCCTACCGAGGCGAGGCCATCGGCCTGATCGGCTCCAACGGCTCCGGCAAGTCCACCTTGCTGCGCGCCATCGCCGGCCTGCTCCCGGCCGAGAGCGGCAAGGTCTACACCGACGGCCAGCCCTCGCTGCTCGGCGTGAACGCGGCCCTGATGAACGACCTCACCGGTGAGCGCAACGTCATATTGGGCGGGCTCGCCATGGGCATGTCCCGCGAGGAGATCAAGGAGCGGTACCAGCAGATCGTCGACTTCTCCGGCATCAACGAGAAGGGCGACTTCATCACCCTGCCGATGCGCACCTACTCGTCCGGCATGGCGGCCCGGTTGCGCTTCTCCATCGCCGCGGCCAAGGACCACGACGTCCTCATGATCGACGAGGCGCTGGCCACCGGCGACCGCAAGTTCCAGAAGCGCTCCGAGGAACGCATCCGCGAGCTGCGCAAAGAAGCCGGCACCGTGTTTCTCGTCAGTCACAACAACAAGTCGATCCGCGACACCTGCAACCGCGTCCTGTGGCTGGAACGCGGCGAGCTGCGGATGGACGGACCGACGGACGAGGTCCTCAAGGAGTACGAGAAGTTCACGGGCAAGTAGTCCACCCGGACATGGGCCGTGCGGCCCAGCAGGCTTGACCGGGCCCCGCCGGAACTGCCCCGGCGGGGCCCCGCGTCTGCAAAGGAAACGTCAACTCCGGCTGGCCTTAGGAATCTTGGCGCCAATCGGTGCGTTGTTGTGATGTGCAGGACACCCTCACAGGCCCGGCCCCGTTGTACAACGTAAGCTGTACCGGTACCGAAACGCGGCAAGTGGGGCGATAAGGAACGACACCCTCCCGCAGGGCCACGGTGCGGACGGCCGGGCGGCGTGTCCGAAATAGTATGCATTGGGTCAGCGGTGTAGAACGGGAGATGTGACGGCAATGGCTACGGAAACCCCCCAGGTCAACGCAGCTGTCTGTGCCGTCCCCGCCCCGGGCAGTCAACGGTGACGGGACCAGGTGGGCGCGCGGGTGATCCGGAGCGCGGCACGCTCGACAAGGCCGCCGCGGAGAACTTCCCCGTGGCGCCGTTCTTCCTGCCGAGGGCCTGGCGCGCCGACCTCATGGCCGTCTACGGTTTCGCCCGCCTCGTCGACGACATCGGCGACGGCGATCTCGCCCCCGGCGGCGCCGACGCCCGACTGCTCGGCGTGTCGGCCGCGGACGCCGAGGACCGCCTGGTCCTCCTCGACGCCTTCGAGGCCGATCTGCGCCGGGTCTTCGACGGCACCCCGCGTCACCCGCTCCTCCGTCGCCTCCAGCCGACCGTACGCCGTCGCTCGCTGACCCCCGAGCCCTTCCTCGGCCTGATCGCCGCCAACCGCCAGGACCAGCTCGTGGGGCGGTACGAGACCTACGACGATCTCCTTGCCTACTGCGAACTGTCCGCCAACCCCGTCGGCCGTCTCGTCCTCGCCGTCACGGGCACCGAGACGCCCGAGCGGATCCGCCGCTCCGACGCGGTGTGCACGGCGCTGCAGATCATCGAGCACCTCCAGGACGTCGCCGAGGACCTCGGACGTGACCGGATCTATCTGCCCGCCGCGGACATGAAGCACTTTCACGTCCAGGAAACCGACCTGGCGGTGAATTCCGCGGGCGCATCGGTGCGCGCACTGGTTGCATACGAAGCCGAACGTGCCCGGAATCTCCTGAATGAAGGCACCCCCCTGGTGGGTAGCGTCCACGGCAGGCTCAAGCTGCTGCTCGCGGGTTTCGTGGCGGGGGGAAGGGCGGCGATCCGTTCGATCGCCGCCGCCGAATACGACGTACTTCCCGGCCCGCCCAAGGCCAGCAAGCTCCAGTTGCTGCGTGAGGTGGGCGTGACTCTGCGAGGAGAGGGGTGATCCGGACCGTGGAGTCTGCACCACACGTGTCCGCACCGGTACTCGCCGCCTACAGCTACTGCGAGGCCGTCACCGGACAGCAGGCCCGTAACTTCGCCTACGGCATCCGACTGCTGCCCACGTCCAAGCGCCGCGCGATGTCGGCGCTGTACGCGTTCTCGCGCCGCGTCGACGACATCGGCGACGGCGCGCTGACCGGCGAGGTCAAGGCCGCCAGACTCGAGGACACCCGGGAGCTGCTGACCCGGGTCCGCGACCGGGCGGTCGACGAGGACGACATCGACCCCGTGGCCGTGGCCCTCGCGCACGCCGCCGACACCTTCCCGATCCCGCTCGGCGGACTGGACGAGCTCATCGACGGTGTCCTGATGGACGTGCGCGGCGAGACCTACGAGACCTGGGACGACCTGAAGGTCTACTGCCGCTGTGTCGCGGGCGCCATCGGGCGCCTCTCGCTCGGTGTGTTCGGCACCGAACCGGGGGCGCGCGGCGTCGAGCGCGCGCCCGAGTATGCCGACACGCTCGGGCTCGCGCTGCAACTCACCAACATCCTGCGGGACGTCCGTGAGGACGCCGAGGGCGGGCGCACCTATCTGCCCTCCGACGACCTCGCCAAGTTCGGCTGCTCGGCCGGCTTCAGCGGGCCGACACCACCGCAGGGTTCCGACTTCGCGGGCCTCGTGCACTTCGAAGTGCGTAGGGCCCGCGCCCTTTTCGCCGAGGGCTACCGGCTGCTCCCCATGCTCGACCGGCGCAGCGGGGCCTGTGTCGCCGCCATGGCCGGCATCTACCGACGCCTCCTGGACCGCATCGAGCGCCATCCGGAGGCCGTGCTGCGCGGCCGGGTCTCCCTGCCCGGACGCGAGAAGGCGTACGTCGCCGTGCGCGGTCTGAGCGGTCTGGACACCCGGCATGTGAGCCGTCGTACCGTCAGGAGGCGCGCCTGATGGACATTCCGGTCCAAGGTGATGCCACCGGCGAAAAGTGGCGGGCAACCCTCCGCTGCCGTGCCGCGTCCCTGACTGAGACGACCGGCCGTGCACCGTTCAAGCACCAGCACGACGGTCGCGCAGGGGAGGGTGCACGATGACCGACGGCACGCGGCCCGAAGGGGCGCTCGCGGACACCCCCGGACGCTCCGGGAGGGACGCCGTCGTGATCGGCGGCGGGCTCGCCGGCATCACCGCCGCGCTCGCGCTCGCCGACGCCGGAGTGCGCGTCACCCTGATCGAGGGCAGGCCGAGGCTCGGAGGCCTGGCCTTCTCCTTCCAGCGCGGCGACCTCACCATCGACAACGGACAGCACGTGTACCTGCGCTGCTGCACCGCCTACCGCTGGTTCCTCGACCGTATCGAGGGGACGGCGCTGGCGCCGCTGCAGGAGCGTCTCGACGTGCCCGTGCTCGATGTCGCGCGGCCCGAGGGGCGGCGGCTCGGCAGGCTGCGGCGCGACGCCCTGCCCGTGCCCCTGCACCTGGGCCGGAGCCTGGCGACGTATCCGCATCTGTCCCTCGCCGAACGAGCGAACGTCGGGCGTGCCGCGCTCGCGCTCAAGGGGCTCGACCTCGCCGATCCGACCCTGGACACGCAGGACTTCGGCAGCTGGCTGGCCGCGCACGGTCAGTCGGCGCGTGCCGTCGAGGCCCTGTGGGACCTGGTCGGGGTCGCCACCCTCAACGCGGTCGCGGGCGACGCCTCGCTGGGGCTCGCCGCGATGGTGTTCAAGACCGGTCTGCTGTCCGACCCGGGCGCGGCCGACATCGGCTGGGCGCACGTCCCGCTGGGCGATCTGCATGACCGGCTGGCCCGCAAGGCGCTCGACTCGGTGGGCGTTCGTATCGAGGTCCGTACACGCGTCACCTCCATCTCTACTGACGAGAACGGACGCCTACGCGTTCAGGTTCCCGGCGAGACGCTCCCTGCGGACACGGTCGTGCTGGCCGTCGCCCAGCGCGAGGCGTACGACCTGCTGCCCGACGGCGCCCTCGACGCCCCGGAACAGCTCCTGGAGATCGGTACCGCGCCGATCCTCAACGTCCATGTCGTCTACGACCGCAAGGTGCTGAGCACGCCGTTCTTCGCGGCCCTCGGCACCCCCGTGCAGTGGGTGTTCGACCGCACCGACGCCTCCGGTCTCCGGGACGGCCAGTATCTCGCCCTGTCCCAGTCGGCCGCGCGGGACGAGATCGACGAACCCGTCGCCGAGCTGCGTGAGCGGTATCTGCCCGAGCTGGAGCGACTGTTGCCCAGGGCGCGCGGCGCGCAAGTGAAGGACTTCTTCGTGACCAGGGAGCGCACCGCGACGTTCGCTCCCACCCCCGGCGTCGGACGGCTGCGGCCCGGCGCCCGTACCAAAGTCCCCGGCCTCTACTTGGCCGGTGCGTGGACCGCCACAGGGTGGCCCGCGACCATGGAGAGTGCGGTCCGCAGTGGCGTGAGTGCGGCCGATGCCGCGCTGAGCGCCCTGGGCCGGCCCCGCCCCAGCCACCTCTTCGACGTTGAGGAGGCGGCGTGATGCTGAACCAGCACACGGCGGCAGGCCCCCGCACCCCCGGTACCGCAACAAGAGGAGAGACTGTGCCCACTGTGCCCCCGGCCTCGAAGGCCGTTTCAGAGACCGCGGTGGACGTGGCCGCGCTCCTGGAGCGCGGTCGGACCCTGGCCACACCGGTACTGCGGGCGGCGATCGACCGCCTGGCCGCTCCCATGGACACCGTTTCCGCTTACCACTTCGGCTGGATCGACGCCGACGGCAACCCCACGGCCGGTGACGGCGGCAAAGCCGTGCGCCCCGCCCTCGCGGTGCTCTCCGCCGAGGTCACCGGCGCCGCGCCCGAGGTCGGCATCCCCGGCGCGGTCGCCGTCGAGCTGGTCCACAACTTCTCGCTGCTGCACGACGACCTGATGGACGGCGACGAACAGCGCCGCCACCGCGACACCGTCTGGAAGGTGCACGGCCCCGCCCAGGCCATCCTCGTCGGCGACGCCCTGTTCGCCCTGGCCAACGAGGTCCTGCTGGAACTCGGCACCGTCGAGGCCGGCCGCGCGACCCGCCGTCTGACCACCGCCACCCGTGCCCTGATCGACGGTCAGGCGCAGGACATCTCCTACGAGCACCGCGACCGCGTCAGCGTCGAGGAGTGCCTGGAGATGGAGGGCAACAAGACCGGCGCCCTGCTCGCCTGCGCCAGCTCCATCGGCGCGGTGCTCGGCGGCGCCGACGACCGCACCGCCGACACCCTGGAGAAGTACGGCTACCACCTGGGCCTCGCCTTCCAGGCCGTCGACGACCTCCTCGGCATCTGGGGCGACCCGGTCTCCACCGGCAAGCAGACCTGGAGCGACCTGCGCCAGCGCAAGAAGTCCCTGCCGGTGGTGGCCGCGCTCGCCGCGGGCGGGCCCGCCTCCGAGCGGCTCGGCGAGATCCTCGCCGCCGACGCCAAGAGCAGCGACTTCGAGAACTTCTCCGAGGAGGAGTTCGCCGCCCGCGCCGCCCTCATCGAGGAGGCCGGCGGCCGCGAGTGGACCGCCGACGAGGCACGCCGTCAGCACACCATCGCCGTCGAGGCCCTCGACGCAGTCGACATGCCCGAGCAGGTGCGGGCACGGTTCACGGCACTCGCCGACTTCGTCGTCGTACGAAAGAGATGATCACCACCGGGCGAAAAGAGATGATCAGTATCGGTCGAATAGCCCTCGCGTAGTCGCCGGCCGGTGTCGCTGGAACAAGCGCACCGGCCGACGGCGGACCCACAGCAGACGCACTACCAGGAGCACTGCACGAAGGGGAAGCCATGACAGCGACGACCGACGGAAGCACCGGGGCACTGCCACCCCGGGCAGCCGCGGCCAGCGACACCGACACCGAGAACCCCGTGGCGGCAGGGGTGCACCAAGCCGCCGTGCACGCCGTTCAGCGCGCCACCGACTTCCTGCTGGCGAAGCAGGACGCCCAGGGCTGGTGGAAGGGCGACCTGGAGACGAACGTCACGATGGACGCCGAGGACCTGCTGCTCCGTCAGTTCCTGGGCATCCGCGACGAGAAGACCACGCAGGCCGCCGCGCTCTTCATCCGCGGCGAGCAGCGCGAGGACGGCACCTGGGGCACCTTCTACGGCGCGCCCGGCGAACTCTCCACCACCATCGAGGCGTACGTCGCCCTGCGCCTGGCCGGCGACGCACCGGACGCCCCGCACATGGCGCAGGCCTCCGCCTGGATCCGTGAGCAGGGCGGCATCGCCGCCTCCCGGGTCTTCACCCGGATCTGGCTGGCCCTGTTCGGCTGGTGGAAGTGGGAGGACCTGCCCGAACTCCCGCCGGAGCTCATCTACTTCCCCAAGTGGTTCCCGCTCAACATCTACGACTTCGGCTGCTGGGCCCGGCAGACCATCGTCCCGCTGACGATCGTCTCCGCGAAGCGCCCGGTACGCCCCGCGCCCTTCCCGCTCGACGAACTGCACACGGACCCGGCGAACCCCAACCCGACCAAGCCCCTTGCTCCGGCGGCCAGTTGGGACGGCGCCTTCCAGCGGCTCGACAAGGCGCTGCACCAGCTGCGCAAGGTCGCACCGCGCAGGCTGCGCCGGGCCGCCATGAACAGCGCCGCCCGCTGGATCATCGAGCGGCAGGAGAACGACGGCTGCTGGGGCGGCATCCAGCCGCCGGCGGTGTACTCGATCATCGCCCTGCGCCTGCTCGGTTACGACCTCGAACACCCCGTGATGCGTGAGGGGTTGGCGTCGCTGGACCGCTTCGCCGTCTGGCGTGCGGACGGGGCCCGGATGATCGAGGCCTGCCAGTCGCCGGTCTGGGACACCTGCCTGGCGACCATCGCGCTCGTCGACGCGGGCGTACCCGCCGACCATCCGCAGCTCGTCAAGGCCGCGGACTGGATGCTGGGCGAGGAAATCGTCCGCCCCGGGGACTGGTCCGTCAAACGTCCCCAACTGCCCCCGGGCGGCTGGGCGTTCGAGTTCCACAACGACAACTACCCCGACATCGACGACACCGCCGAGGTGGTCCTCGCGCTGCGCCGGGTCAGGCACCACGACCCGGAGCGGATGGAGCGGGCGATCGGCCGCGGGGTGCGCTGGAACCTCGGGATGCAGTCGAGAAACGGGGCCTGGGGGGCCTTCGACGTCGACAACACCAGCCCGTTCCCCAACCGGCTGCCCTTCTGCGACTTCGGCGAGGTCATCGACCCGCCGTCCGCGGACGTCACCGCGCACGTCGTCGAGATGCTCGCCGTCGAGGGCCTCGCCCACGACCCGCGCACCCGGCGCGGCATCCAGTGGCTGCTCGCCGAGCAGGAGCCGGACGGCTCATGGTTCGGGCGCTGGGGAGTGAACTACGTCTACGGCACCGGATCGGTCGTACCCGCCCTGGTGGCCGCAGGCTTCCCCGGCTCGCACCCGGCGATCCGCCGCGCCGTGACCTGGCTGGAGTCCGTCCAGAACGACGACGGCGGCTGGGGCGAGGACCTGCGCTCCTACAAGTACGTCAGGCAGTGGAGCGGCAAGGGCGCCTCGACCGCCTCGCAGACCGCGTGGGCGCTGATGGCCCTGCTGGCAGCGGGGGAGAAGGACGCCAAGGCCGTCGAGCGCGGCATCGAGTGGCTTGCGGCCACCCAGCTGGAGGACGGCTCCTGGGACGAGCCGTACTTCACCGGCACCGGGTTCCCCTGGGACTTCTCGATCAACTACCACCTCTACCGGCAGGTCTTCCCGCTGACCGCGCTCGGCCGGTACGTCCACGGAGAGCCCTTCGCCGACCAGCCCAAGCCCACCGCGGCCGGGAAACCGCTCGCCGAGGCCAAGGGGGGCTGATGAGCCCACAGCCCGCCCCGGCCCCGTCGGCCCCGCTGCTGATCGCCTGCGCGCTCGGCATCGAGCAGCTCGCCCTGCGCGCGGGCGACCGCGGCGGGGCCGGCGGGCCGGTCACCGTGCTCCGTACGGGCATGGGACCCCGGGCGGCCGAACGCTCCGTCACCAGAATGCTGGCCGACCCGGCCCTCAGCCGGGCCGCCGTACTCGCCACGGGCTTCTGCGCGGGGCTCGCCCCCGGCATGCACCCCGGCGATCTGGTCGTCGCCGAGGAGACCCGGGATCCGGCGGGAACCATTCCGTGTGTCGGGACCGACCTACTCGTCAAAGAACTCGTGCGCGCCGTCCCTGGCCGCACCGTCCACACCGGACCACTCACCGGCTCCGATCACGTCATCCGAGGTCAGGAACGGTCCGACCTGCTCGCGACCGGCGCAATCGCGGTCGACATGGAGTCGGCGGCCACGCTCCTGAGCGCCGTCCACACGGGCGAGCGCCCGGTTGCGGCCGTCCGGGTGGTCGTGGACGCTCCAGAACATGAACTCGTCCGGATCGGCACGTTGCGCGGAGGAATATCTGCTTTCCGCGTCCTTCGTTCCGTCCTGCCCGCTTTCTTCGAATGGCACCGTTCTTTGCTGCTCCCCAGGAGGTGAGCCAGATGGCCATGCCGCTGCGTCAGTCCATCAAGGTCGCTACTTACTTGGCCGAACAGAAGCTCCGCAGGAGGGACAAGTTTCCGCTCATCGTCGAGCTGGAACCGCTCTTCGCCTGCAACCTGAAGTGTGAGGGCTGCGGCAAGATCCAGCACCCGGCCGGAGTGCTGAAGCAGCGCATGCCCGTCGCGCAGGCCGTGGGGGCGGTGCTGGAGTCCGGCGCGCCGATGGTGTCCATCGCCGGCGGCGAGCCCCTGATGCACCCTCAGATCGACGAGATCGTCCGGCAGCTGGTGGCCAAGCGGAAATACGTCTTCCTGTGCACCAACGCCATGCTGCTGCGCAAGAAGATGGACAAGTTCACGCCCTCTCCGTACTTCGCGTTCGCCGTGCACATCGACGGCCTGCGCGAGCGGCACGACGAGTCCGTGGCGAAGGAGGGCGTGTTCGACGAGGCGGTGGAGGCCATCAAGGAGGCCAAGAGTCGCGGCTTCCGGGTCACCACCAACTCCACCTTCTTCAACACCGACACCCCGCAGACGATCATCGAGGTCCTCAACTACCTCAACGACGACCTCAAGGTCGACGAGATGATGATCTCGCCCGCCTACGCCTACGAGAAGGCCCCGGACCAGGAGCACTTCCTGGGCGTCGAGCAGACCCGCGAACTGTTCAAGAAGGCCTTCGCGGGCGGCAACCGGCGCAAGTGGCGGCTCAACCACTCCCCGCTCTTCCTGGACTTCCTGGAGGGCAAGGTCGACTTCCCATGCACCGCGTGGGCGATCCCGAACTACTCCCTGTTCGGCTGGCAGCGCCCCTGCTACCTGATGAGCGACGGGTACGTCCCCACATACCGGGAGCTGATCGAGGACACCGACTGGGACAAGTACGGCCGCGGCAAGGACCCGCGCTGCGCCAACTGCATGGCGCACTGCGGCTACGAGCCGACCGCCGTCCTCGCAACCATGGGCTCGCTCAAGGAGTCGCTGCGCGCCATGCGTGAGACGGTCTCCGGGAACCGGGAGTGACGGCATGACCGCCATCTCCTTGGGCGTCCCCGAGGTACCGGTCCGGCCGATCGCCGAGCGGCGTGTGTCGCGGCAGATCCAGGTCGGTCCGGTGGCGGTCGGGGGCGGGGCCCCGGTGTCGGTCCAGTCGATGACGACGACGCGTACGTCGGACATCGGCGCCACGCTGCAGCAGATCGCGGAGCTGACGGCGTCCGGTTGCCAGATCGTGCGGGTGGCCTGTCCGACGCAGGACGACGCGGACGCGCTGTCGACGATCGCCCGTAAGTCGCAGATCCCGGTGATCGCGGACATCCACTTCCAGCCGAAGTACGTGTTCGCGGCGATCGAGGCGGGCTGTGCCGCGGTGCGGGTGAACCCCGGGAACATCAAGCAGTTCGACGACAAGGTCAAGGAGATCGCGCGGGCCGCCAAGGAGCACGGCACGCCGATCCGGATCGGCGTCAACGCCGGTTCGCTGGACCGGCGGCTGCTGCAGAAGTACGGCAAGGCGACGCCCGAGGCGCTGGTGGAGTCGGCTCTGTGGGAGGCGTCGCTCTTCGAGGAGCACGACTTCCGGGACATCAAGATCTCGGTGAAGCACAACGACCCGGTCGTGATGATCGAGGCGTACATGCAGCTGGCCGCGCAGTGCGACTACCCCCTCCACCTCGGCGTGACGGAGGCGGGCCCGGCCTTCCAGGGCACGATCAAGTCGGCGGTCGCCTTCGGGGCGCTGCTGGCGCAGGGCATCGGCGACACGATCAGGGTCTCGCTGAGCGCCCCGCCCGCCGAGGAGGTCAAGGTCGGCATCCAGATCCTGGAGTCGCTGAACCTCAGGCAGCGGCGGCTGGAGATCGTCTCCTGCCCGTCGTGCGGTCGCGCCCAGGTCGACGTGTACAAGCTGGCCGACGAGGTCACGGCCGGCCTGGAAGGCATGGAAGTGCCGTTGCGCGTGGCCGTCATGGGGTGTGTGGTCAACGGCCCAGGCGAGGCGCGGGAGGCGGACCTCGGGGTGGCCTCGGGCAACGGCAAGGGGCAGATCTTCGTCAAGGGCGAGGTCATCAAGACGGTCCCCGAGTCCAAGATCGTCGAGACGCTCATCGAAGAGGCGATGAAGATCGCCGAGCAGATGGAGCAGATGGAGCAGATGGAGCAGAACGGGGCCGCATCGGGCGCCCCCACCGTCACGGGGAAACCGTCAGTGACGGTGAGTTGAACCAAGGCACGGACCGAGAGGGGGCCCGAGCGTGACGATTCTGGAGAGCATCCGGGGACCACGCGACCTGAAGGCGCTGTCCGAGGCGGAACTCGGTGAACTGTCCGACGAGATCCGGGAGTTCCTGGTCCACGCGGTCGCCAGGACCGGTGGCCATCTCGGGCCCAACCTGGGGGTGGTGGAACTCTCCATCGCGCTCCACCGGGTCTTCGAGTCACCGGTCGACCGCATCGTCTGGGACACCGGTCACCAGAGCTACGTACACAAGCTTTTGACGGGACGTCAGGACTTCTCGAAGCTGCGCGGCAAGGGCGGCCTGTCCGGCTACCCCTCGCGTGAGGAGTCCGAGCACGACATCGTCGAGAACAGCCATGCGTCCACCGCGCTCGGCTGGGCCGACGGGCTCGCCAAGGCCCGTCAGGTGCAGGGGGACAAGGGGCATGTCGTCGCGGTGATCGGCGACGGGGCGCTGACCGGCGGTATGGCCTGGGAGGCGCTGAACAACATCGCGGCGGCCAAGGACCGGCCGTTGATCATCGTCGTCAACGACAACGAGCGGTCGTACGCGCCCACCATCGGGGGCCTCGCCAACCATCTGGCCACCCTGCGCACGACCGACAGTTACGAGAAGGTCCTGGCCTGGGGGAAGGACGTACTGCTGCGGACCCCGCTCGTGGGCAGCACGATCTACGAGTCCCTGCACGGCGCGAAGAAAGGCTTCAAGGATGCCTTCGCACCGCAGGGCATGTTCGAGGATCTCGGGCTCAAGTACGTCGGCCCGATCGACGGGCACGACATCGGGGCCGTCGAGTCCGCCCTGCGCAGGGCCAAGCGCTTCCACGGGCCGGTGCTGATCCACTGCCTCACGGAGAAGGGGCGAGGCTATGAACCCGCCCTCGCCCATGAGGAGGACCACTTCCACACCGTCGGCGTGATGGACCCGCTGACCTGCGAGCCGCTCGCCCCCTCCAACGGGCCGTCCTGGACGTCGGTGTTCGGCGACGAGATCGTGCGGATCGGGGAGGAACGGGAGGACGTCGTGGCGATCACGGCGGCCATGCTGCATCCCGTCGGTCTCGGCAAGTTCGCGGAGCGGTTTCCGGACCGGGTCTGGGACGTCGGGATCGCCGAGCAGCACGCGGCCGTGTCGGCTGCCGGGCTCGCGACGGGCGGGGTGCATCCGGTCGTCGCCATCTACGCCACGTTCCTGAACCGCGCCTTCGACCAGTTGCTGATGGACGTCGCGCTGCACCGCTGCGGAGTGACGTTCGTGCTGGACCGGGCCGGCGTCACGGGCGCCGACGGGGCCTCCCACAACGGCATGTGGGACATGTCGATCCTCCAGGTCGTGCCCGGCCTCAGGATCGCCGCGCCGCGCGACGCCGACCAGCTGCGGGCGCAGTTGCGGGAGGCCGTGGCCGTCGACGACGCGCCGACGCTCGTGCGGTTCCCGAAGGAGTCGGTCGGGCCGTCGATCCCGGCGGTCGACCGGGTGGGCGGCCTGGACGTACTGCACCGGGACGCGGGCGAGCCGGACGTCCTGTTCGTCGCCGTCGGCGTGATGGCTCCGGTGTGCCTCCAGGCGGCCGAGCTGCTGCAGGCACGCGGCATCAACTGCACCGTCGTCGACCCCCGTTGGGTCAAACCGGTCGACCCCGCTCTCGCACCCCTCGCCGCACAGCACCGGCTGGTGGCCGTCGTCGAGGACAACAGCCGCGCCTCCGGAGTCGGCGCCGCCGTGGCGCTGGCGCTGAGCGACGCCGAAGTCGACGTGCCCGTACGGCGGTTCGGCATCCCGGAGCAGTTCCTCGCGCACGCCAAGCGGGGCGAGGTGCTGGCCGACATCGGGCTCACGCCGGTGGAGGTCGCCGGCCGGATCAGCGCGAGCCTCGCTCTCAAGGAGGCCGAGGAGAGCCTGCCCGGTCCGGGGCAGGCTGAGGAGGGCCGGGGCGGTCGGGAGCAGACCCGGGACCGCCAGGGCGGTCGGGAGCAGGCCGAGGACCGCCGGGACGGCCGTACCGTCGTGTCAGTCAAGGAGAAAGCCGAATGACCACGGAGTTCGACCTCGGCAGACTCCTCGCCGAGCGCGGAGCCGAGCGCTACGAGCTGCACAGCAGGTACCTCAACCACCAGCTCCCGCGCATGCTGCACACCATCGGCTTCGACAAGGTCTACGAGCGGGCCGAGGGCGCCTACTTCTGGGACGTCGACGGCGACGACTACCTGGACATGCTCGCCGGCTTCGGGGTGATGGGGCTGGGGCGCCACCACCCCGTCGTCCGCAAGGCGCTGCACGACGTCCTCGACGCCTCCCTCGCCGACCTCACCCGCTTCGACTGCCAGCCGCTGCCCGGGCTGCTGGCGGAGAAGCTCCTCGCGCACAGCCCCCACCTGGACCGGGTGTTCTTCGGCAACAGCGGGACGGAGGCGGTGGAGACCGCGCTGAAGTTCGCGCGGTTCGTCACCGGGAAGCCGCGGATCCTGTACTGCGACCACGCCTTCCACGGGCTGACCACGGGCTCCCTGTCCGTGAACGGCGAGTCCGGTTTCCGGGACGGCTTCGCCCCGCTGCTGCCGGACACGGCCGTCCCGATCGGTGATCTCGACGCCCTGGCAAGGGAGTTGAAGAAGGGGGATGTGGCGGCGCTCATCGTCGAGCCGATCCAGGGCAAGGGCGTGCACGAGGCCCCGCCCGGATATCTGCGAGCCGCCCAGGAACTGCTGCACCAGCACAAGGCGCTGCTCATCGCCGACGAGGTGCAGACGGGTCTTGGCCGGACCGGCGACTTCTACGCCTACCAGCACGAGGACGGTGTCGAGCCGGACCTGGTGTGCGTGGCCAAGGCGCTGTCCGGGGGGTATGTGCCGGTGGGCGCGACCCTCGGCAAGGACTGGATCTTCAAGAAGGTCTACTCGTCGATGGACCGGGTGCTCGTCCACTCGGCGAGCTTCGGGTCCAACGCGCAGGCCATGGCGGCCGGGCTCGCCGTGCTGTCCGTCATCGAGAACGAGCAGATCGTCGCGAACGCGCGGGCGACCGGGGAGCAGCTGAGGTCCCGGCTCGCGGCACTGACCGACAAGTACGAGCTGCTCGCCGACGTCCGCGGCCGGGGCCTGATGATCGGCATCGAGTTCGGCCGTCCCGACTCGCTGAAGCTGCGCAGCCGTTGGGCCATGCTGCAGGCCGCACGCAAGGGCCTCTTCGCGCAGATGGTCGTCGTACCGCTGCTGCGGCGGCACCGGATCCTCACCCAGGTCTCCGGCGATCACCTGGAGGTGATCAAGCTGATCCCGCCGCTGATCATCGGGGAGCGGGAGGTGGACCGGTTCGTGGACGCCTTCACGGATGTGATGGACGACGCGCACAGTGGCGGCGGACTGATGTGGGACTTCGGGAAGACGCTGATCAAGCAGGCGGTCGCCAACCGCTGACTTCCGGGGCCGCGGGGGACGCGGGGCCGTGCTCGTCGATCCGTTTTGCCTCTGAGGCAAGAAATTTGCCGCAGAGGCAAGCCTCCGGCTGAATGGGGAGCATGAGCTCTCCCGAGACCGAGCCGCAGCCGGCTTCCGAACGGCCGCCCAGGGCTGGACTGGAGCCTGGCGTCGAGCCGATGCAGGGTGCCGAGCCGGCGCCCGATGCCGAGCCGACGCCCGGCGTCGAACGGGCGGACCGGCCGGCCGACGCCCTGCCCGTCGTCGCGCCCCAGCTCCGTGCACTGCGCCGTCGTGCCTCCCTCACTCTGGAGGCCGCGGCGCGTGCCGCCGGGCTGTCGCCCGCCCACCTCTCCCGACTGGAGACCGGGCAGCGCCAGCCCTCACTGCCGATGCTGCTCGCGCTCGCGCGTATCTACGGTACGACCGTATCCGAGCTGCTCGGCGAGACGGTCGCCGACCGGGACGCCGTCGTGCGGGCCGCCGACATGGAGCCGACCGCGGCGGGCGGTTGGACGTACTGGCAGGCGGGCGCGTTCGGACGGGGGATGCAGGCCCTGCGCGTCCATGTGCCGTACGGCTCGCAGGGCGACATCGTGCGCGTGCACCCCGGTGAGGAGTGGCTCTATGTGCTCGAGGGGCGGCTACGGCTGCGTCTCGGGGACACCACGCACCGGCTCGTGCCCGGCGACAGCGCGCACTTCGACTCGCTCACCCCGCACCGCATCGCCGCCCAGGACCGGGGCGGGGTCGAGCTCCTCTTCGTTCACACCCTGCTGCAGAGCCCCACGGCCACCCTGTGCCTGGGCCCCACCCCTGGAGAGATGCCTTGAGCGACATGGAGGAGAAGTTCCCGCGCGCCCTGTGGGTGCGGCTCATCATCTACATCGCGGTGGGGCATGTCTTCGCCGCCTTCATCTACCTGCTGTTCGAGGTGGGCGCGAAGTAGCCGTGGGAGGCCGCGGCGGCGGTCTGCGTCAGTCGAGCAGCCGCTCCCGCAGCAGCTCCCGGGCCTCCGGGGTGATCCCCAGCCCCTGTTCCAGGTAGGTGTCGACGTCGCCCCAGGTCTCCTCGATCGTCTCGAAGGCCGCCGTCAGATACTCGGCGCGCGCGTCGAACAGAGGGCTGAGCAGCTCCATGACCTCGGGGGAGTAGGCCGAGGCGTCGCTGCTGCTGCGGTGCACCTTGTAGCGGCGGTGCTTGGCGTTGGACTCCAGGTAGTCCGCGATGATCGCCTCGCGCTCGACACCGAGGGCGAGCAGCGTCACGGCGATGGACAGGCCGGCGCGGTCCTTGCCGGCCGCGCAGTGCATGAGGGCGGGGACGCTGTCCTCCGCGAGGGAGTGCAGTACCTGGGAGTGCTCGGCGGTGCGCTGCTTGACGATCGTGCGGTACGAGGTGATCATCCGGTTCGCGGCCTTGCCGTCGGAGAGGATCTCCCGCAGCTGGTCGATGTCGCCGTCGCGGACCATCTTCCAGAACTCCGCGCCGTCCGCGGGGTCGCTCAGCGGCAGGTTCACATTGCGCACGCCCGTCAGCTCGACGTCAGGCCCTTCGAGCTTCTGGTCCGCCGCGTTGCGGAAGTCGAAGATCGTGTGCAGGCCGAGGGAGTCGAGGAAGGCGGCGTCCTGCTCGGTCGCGTGCGCGAGGTGGCCGCTGCGGAACAGCACTCCGTACCGCACCCGCCGTCCGTCCACGGTCGGCAGGCCGCCGACGTCGCGGAAATTGCGGACTCCGGCCAGCTCGGGCTCGGTCGACGGGATCTGCTGCGTCACGGGGGCTCCTCCCAGTCGGCCCCGCCGGCGCGGCTCGGCGGTGCCGCCGACGGGGTGCGCTCTCGACCATACGACATGGATTCCTGGGGCAATGAGTTATCCACAGGCGTTGCATCGGACGCCCGCAGCCCTTGATGATGTTGGTGCTTGAGTGGACCTGTTCGAATATGTGAGGGCTTGATGCTGGAGACTTCCGACCGCGGACGCACCTGGGTTCTTTCCGGGCCGACCAGCAGTTACGCCCTCCACTTGACGGAGGCCGACGAGCTGCTGCACCTCCACTGGGGCCCGCGGATCGCGCTCGCCGACGCCGAGGAGCTGGCCGCACGCCCCCTCCCGGCGTACCGGGGCTTCGAGTCGCAGCTCGACGGACACGAGGAGTACCCGGTCGAGGGCGGCCCCCGCTTCGTCCGGCCGGCCCTGTCCCTGCGCACCGACGAGGGGCGCGGCACCGAGTGGACCTTCGAGGCGTACGAGACCGGGGGCACCGAGGGTGCGGAGGGTGCTGCGGGCGAGGAGTTGAAGCTCCGGTTCCGGGACGGCGCGCTGGCCATCACGCTGCACTACCTGATGCGCGACGACGTCGTGGAGCGCTGGGTGACCCTGGACAACCAGGGGCCCGACCTGGAGCTGCTGCGCGCCGACTCCGCCACCTGGACCCTGCCCGACCGCGAGGACTGGCGGCTGTCCCAGCTGCACGGACGCTGGGCCGCGGAGTCCCGCCTGACGCAGTCGCCCCTCACCTACGGTGAGAAGATCATCGGTAGCCGCCGCGGCCACACCGGGCACCCGCTCCTGCCGTGGGTCGCGCTCGACACCGACGCCACCGAGGAGCGCGGTGAGGTGTACGGCTGCGCCCTCGCCTGGTCGGGGTCGTGGCGGATCGCGGTGGCCCAGCTGCCGGACGCGCGCGTGCAGATCACCGGCGGGGTCGGGTACGACGACTCGGGGCTGTTGCGGCTTGCGGCGGGGGAGTCGTTCGTGACGCCGGTCTTCGCCGGGCTGTGGAGCGACGGCGGTTTCGGGGGCGCGAGCCGAGCCTGGCACGCCTACCAGCGCGCCTATGTGATCCCGGACGCCGATCAGGACCGGCCCGTGCTCTTCAACTCCTGGGAGGCGACGGAGTTCGACATCTCCGAGGAGCAGCAGGGCACCCTCGCCCGGCGGGCCGCGGCGATCGGCGTCGAGCTGTTCGTCGTCGACGACGGCTGGTTCGGAGCGCGCACCAGTGACCGCGCCGGGCTCGGCGACTGGACGCCCAACCCGGACCGCTTCCCGTCCGGCCTCAAGCCCCTCGCCGACTACGTGCACGCTCTCGGCATGCAGTTCGGTATCTGGGTCGAGCCGGAAATGGTCAATCCGGACAGCGAGCTGTACCGGGCCCACCCGGACTGGGTGCAGTACCAAGCGGGACGAAGGCGTACGGAATTCCGCAATCAACTCGTACTGAACCTCGCCCGCGACGACGTCCAGGACTATCTCTGGCAGCGGCTGGACGGGCTCCTGTCCAGCGCCCCGATCGACTACGTGAAGTGGGATTTCAACCGTTGTTTCAGCGACGCGGGCTGGCCCGGTGAGCCGTATCCGCAGCGGCTCTGGGTCGACCATGTGCGCGCCTTCTACGCCCTGTTGGACCGGCTGCGGGCCGCCCACCCGGGCGTGGCCTTCGAGTCCTGCTCGGGTGGTGGCGGCCGGATCGACCTGGGCGTGCTGAGCCGCACGGACCAGGTGTGGACTTCCGACAACACCGACCCGCTCGACCGGCTCGCCATCCAGCACGGCTTCAGCCAGATCCATCCGGCGAGGGTCATGGCGGCGTGGGTCACCGACAGCCCGAACAACCAGCTCAACGGCCGGGTCAGCTCCCTCCGGTTCCGGTTCGTGAGCGCCATGGCCGGGGTGCTCGGCGTCGGCGGTGACCTCACACAGTGGACCGAGGACGAGCTCGCCGAGGCGCGGGAATGGGTGGAGCTCTACAAGGAGATCCGGCATCTGGTGCAGCGTGGGGACCTCTATCGGCTGAGGCCCCCGCGGGGCGGGCTGAGCGCGGTGCAGTACGTGCTCGGCGACGAGACGGTCGTGCTCGCCTGGCTCCAGGCGCAGAGCTACGGCGAGGCCGTGCCGGCGCTGCGGCTGCGTGGGCTCGACCCGACGGCATCGTACGAATGCCGTGAAACGGGCAAAGTTCACCGAGGTGCCGTATTGCTGCATCACGGGCTTCACGCCGATGTGCGCGGCGACCTCGATGCGACGGTTATCCGCCTGCGTCGCATCTAGGGTTTCTGTCCGAATTGGCACATTCATTCCAACTCGCTCTGGAGTAAAGGAAGCTGGAGCGGAGTCACGTGAGGAGCGTCATATTCGTGACCGTGCGTCGCCCGTCATGTTCACGTAATCCACATGCTTTTCAAGGGGTTTTGAGTCGGGCGACGTACCCATAATTCACGCAGGGTCACCGGTAATTCCCACAAGGGATCAACAGGAACGCATTCGGGCGGAACCTCTCACTTGTTCCCATGCGTCTTCCTCGCTTACGTTCGCCACCAATCCGGACGGACGCCTAATCCTGCCGCCGACCGGATCCCGCGAAAACTCACCCGTGTACGGCAGGAGCGGGGGACCCACAGGTACAACCGCCTGTTCCGGTCTCCGGAACGGCTTGGGGTCAAGTCGCGTCCCCACGCGACCGGGCATCTCCAGCCCGCACCCGACAGCTCACCTCGCAGGCGCCGGAGAGGAATTCGCCATGCCCGCGAAGGGTAAGCACCGCCGCCCGAAGTCCCTGCGCTTCACCCGCTCCATCGCCGTCGCCGGAACCGGCGGAGCCGCTCTCGCTCTCCCGCTCATCGGGGCCACCGGTGCCCACGCCGCTCCTTTGCAGTCCGTTTCGGAAAAGGCCGTTCAGACTCTGCCGACCACCGGCAAGGAGGTGGCCGAGAAGAAGGCCGCCGAGAAGAAGGGCGCGGACCGGAAGACGGGTACGCGGACGTATTCCGTGAAGGTCGGCGACTACCTTTCGAAGATCGCGAACGAGCAGAACGTCAGCGGTGGCTGGAAGAAGCTCTACGCCGACAACCGTGAGGCCGTCGGCGAGGACCCGTCGCTGATCCACCCCGGTCTGAAGCTCAGCATCGGCGGCAAGAAGGCCGCGACGAGCGCCCCCAAGTCGCCGTCCGCTTCCTCGCCTTCGTCCTCCTCGTCTTCGCCCTCGAAGTCGTCCACGGATGCGTCCGCCTCGAAGTCCTCCGCCTCGACGACGACCAAGGCCGACCAGAGCGCCGACACCGTCGGCACCGCCAGCGGCTTCAGCGCCCCCCTCTCCACGGCCGCCGTCGGCACCGCGTACAAGGTGGCGGGCAGCATGTGGTCCAGCGGCTACCACACCGGCGTCGACTTCTCCGCGGTGACCGGCACCCCGCTGAAGGCGGTCGGCGCGGGCACCGTCGTCTCCGCCGGTTGGGGCGGCGCGTACGGCAACCAGGTCGTCATCCAGCTCGCCGACGGCTACTACGCCCAGTACGCCCACCTTTCCTCGCTCTCCGTCTCGGCCGGTCAGACCGTGACCGCGGGGCAGCAGGTCGGCCTCTCCGGTGCGACCGGCAATGTGACCGGCCCGCACCTGCACTTCGAGATCCGCACCACGCCGGACTACGGCTCGGACGTGGACCCGGTCGCCTACCTCCGCTCCAAGGGCGTCGCCATCGGCTGACCCCGCCGCCGACTGCCTCGCCTGACACGCAACCGAAGGCCGGACCCCGATCCCCGGGTCCGGCCTTCGGTGTTGGCGCGCGGTGTCGGCGATGGGCGCGGCGTCCGGGTGCGCCTGTTCATGATCGCGGCATTGCGATCTTGTGGCAGGCGCGTCCAGGGCGTCGACAGTGAGGGGAGAGCGAGGACAGAGTGGTGTCCGTAGTGCTGCAAGCGCTTTCTGCCGCAACGGCGCGCACGCCGACGACACCGCCGCCGTGGTCGAGGAACTCGCCGACAGGCTGATCGCCCCTCTCGCAAAGGAGCTCCAGTGCACGCCAATCGACGCCGAAGAATCGGCGCCGTCGCCGCGGCGGCCCTGCTCGCCGGGCTGTTCTCCGCGCCCGCCGGTCACGCCGCCGAGCCGCTCCGGACCGTGGAGAACCTCGACCGGGGGCTGGTCGCCGTACCTTCCGGTGAGGGCACCTTCCTCAGCTGGCGCCTGCTCGGCACCGAGTACGCGCGGTACGGCAACGCCGTCGCCTTCCACGTGTACAAGAACGGGCGCCGACTGAACCGAGCGCCGGTCATCAACTCCACGACGTACAAGGACAACACCCGCGGCGTGGGCACGTACACCGTGCGAGCCGTGATCAACGGGCACGAGAGGAAGGTCAGTTCGGCCGCCCTCGACTTCTCGCGGGGCTACGCCGAGATCCCGCTCGCCACCGCCGACGGCTACGTAGTGCAGCACGCCTGGCCCGGCGACCTCGACGGCGACGGACGCTACGAACTCGTCGTGAGCCGCCTCTCCCAGACCCGCGACAAGCCCGACCTGCTGGAGGCGTACACCCTCACCGGTGAGCGGCTGTGGCGCGTGGACCTCGGTCCCGGCTCGTACACACAGGTGGGCGGGAACGGCGCCAACGACCCCGCGCCCGCCGCGATCAGCGGTTCGACGGCGATCGGCGGATACCGCAACGACGACAACGTCACCGTGTACGACCTCGACAGCGACGGGAAGGCCGAGGTGCTGGTGCACACGGCCGACGGGACGACCTTCGCGGACGGGGCCAGGGTCACCGCCTCCTCACCCGCGAACCAGTTCGTCTCGGTGATCGACGGCACGACCGGCACCGAGCGCACCCGGCAGCCCGTCCCCGACGACTTAGTCTCGGACGGCCCCTCCGGCGGCCACTTCGGCATCGCCTACCTCGACGGCCAACACCCGAGCCTGGTCACCAAGTTGGTCACGCGGGTCGGTGCCAAGCGCGGTGTCTTCCGGATCCTCTTCCAGACCTGGGACTTCAACGGCACGGACCTGACCCGCCGTTGGAAGTACGTCGTCCCGTCCGACAGCGGCGCCACCAGTTTCTACCAGATCCGCACCGTCGACGTCGACCAGGACGGCACGGACGAGATCGCCGACGGCAACTACGTCGTGGGCAGCGACGGCGCCCTGCGCTACGTCGTCGACGGCGCCGGACACGGCGACCGCTTCCACATCGCCGACCTCGACCCCGACCGCCCCGGCCTGGAGGGCTTCGCCATCCAGCAGGCCGAGCTGGGTGTCATCCCGCAGTTCCCCTGGTACTACTACGACGCCGACACCGGAGAGCGCCTGGTGACCGGGCGGCATCCGGCGGACTGGGAGAACGACACCGACATCGACGTCGGCCGCGGCAGCACCGGCGACATCGACCCCGACCACCCCGGCTACGAGTACTGGACCTCCACCGCCGACGTCACCGCTCCCGGTGCGGGCGTCTACAACGTCCAGGGCGGCAAGGTCTCCACGACCACGCCCAGCGTCAACTTCCGTATCTGGTGGGACGGTGACAAGGCGTCAGAACTCCTCGACTCCACGCACGTCGAGAAGTGGAACCCGGCGAGCCAGACCAGCGCGAAGCTCTTCGACCCGCCCGGTGTCGTGTCGGGCGCCCGCAACGCCACCCCGTTCTACGGCGACCTCGTCGGCGACTGGCGCGAGGAGATCCTCGCCGAGACCGCCGACCACACCGCCCTGCGCCTCTACACCACCACCGAGCCGACGAGGACACGCATCTACACGCTCGCCCAGAACCCCGAGTACCGCCTCGGCTGGACCGTGCGCGGCTATCTGCAGTCGACGTACACCGACTACTACCTCGGCACCGAGACCCGCCGCGTGCCGAAGCCCTCGATCACCCTCCCGGAAGGAGCCGTCTCCCGTGACGACCACGCGTAGAGCCTTCGGAGCCCTCGCCGCCGGCGCCGCTCTGGCCGCCCTCGCCCCCGCGACCACCGCGAGCGCGACGCCCCGCCCGCGCCGGCTGATCGCCCACGACGACTTCCGGCACGGGCTCGGCCAGTGGGCCGTGGAACTGGAGAAGGGCGGCACCGTCACCGCCGCGCGCGGGGTGCTGGATGTCGACGTGCCCGCGGGGGCGACGATCTGGTTCAAGAAGCGGCTGGAAGGCCCGTACGTCATCGAGTACACGGCCACGCCCATATCGGCAGGCGGCGTCAACGACCGCGTCTCCGACCTCAACAACTTCTGGAACGCCACCGACGTCCGCTCCCCGGACGACCTCTTCGCCACCCAGCGGGGCGGGGCGCTGGCGGAGTACGACTACCTCAGGACGTACTACGCCGGCTACGGCGCCAACACGAACACCACGACCCGGCTGCGCCGCTACGTCGGTGAGGCCGGGGTCCGTCCGCTGGTCTTCGACTACACCGAGCCGCTGCTCGTGGCGAACGAGCCCAACAGGGTCCGGATCGTCTCCGACGGTCCCACCGCGCGGTGGTGGAACAACGGGCGGCTCGTCTTCGACTACACCGACCCGGAGCCGTACACCGGTGGACACTTCGCCTTCCGGACCACATGGAGCCACTTCCGGTTCAGCGGCTTCCGGGTGTGGCGGTTGAGCCCACAACACCCCTGATCAGAGGCTTATTCCAAGTTTGGTCAACACTTTAGAAGTGGCTTATCTCACCGCCCGTCAACCCCTCCTTACGGTCGCGTAGGTCACATTCGAAGGTGAATCATGCCCGTGTGGCAGACGATTCGAAGAGTGACAGCAGATCAGAGATCGGGTCGTACGTTGCGGTGGGGGACAGCTTCACCGAGGGCGTCGGCGACCCCGGCCCCGACGGGGCGTTCGTCGGCTGGGCCGACCGGTTCGCGGTACTGCTCGCGGACCGGCGGCCCGAGGGCGACTTCGACTACACCAACCTCGCCGTGCGCGGCAAACTGCTCGACCAGATCGTGGAGGACCAACTTCCGCAGGCCGTCGAACTGGCCCCGGACCTGGTCTCCTTCTGCGCGGGCGGCAACGACATCATCCGGCCCGGCACCGACCCCGACGAGGTCGCCGAGCGCTTCGAGCGGGCGATCATCCGGCTCACCTCAGCGGTCGGCACCGTCATGGTGACGACCGGCTTCGACACCCGTGGCGTGCCCGTGCTGAAGCATCTGCGCGGCAAGATCGCCACCTACAACGGTCATGTGCGGGCCATCGCCGACCGGTACGGCTGCCCGGTGCTCGACCTGTGGTCCCTGAAGACCGTCCAGGACCGACGGGCCTGGGACGGCGACCGACTCCACCTGTCTCCCGAGGGGCACACGCGCGTGGCGCTGCGCGCGGGCCAGGTCCTCGGCCTGGACATCCCGGCAGACCCGGACCAGCCCTGGCCGCCGCTCCCGCCCCGCGGCACCCTCGAGATCCGCCGGGACGACGTCCACTGGGCGCGTGAGTACCTGGTGCCGTGGATCGGGCGGCGCCTGCGCGGCGAGTCGTCGGGGGACCACGTGACGGCCAAGGGCGCGCTGTCGCCGGACGACATCAAGATGCGGATCGAATCGGTGGCTTGAGGCTCCTGCGCGTCGGCGGTGTGGGTCGTGCCCTGTTCGAGGGGCGCGGCCCACACGGCTGTCATGAGCGGGATGCGACTGTCATGGGCGGCAGACCGCGTCCGCTCGGCGCACGGCAACCTCACCGCACGGACGCGGTGAACGCCTCCCGCTCCAGCCCGAGTTCCCGGGCGAGCGTCTCGTCCACCCACTCCTGGGCACGCGCGCGTGACACCGCGCCCGGGTACGACGTCAGCTGTACGGCGAGCCCGTCGAGGAGTGCCGTGAGGTGCAGGGCCGTGCCGGTGGGGTCCGGGCACCGGAACTCGTCCGCGGCCACGCCCTCCGCGATGACCTCGGCGATGGCGGCCTTCCACCGCCGGTCGAGGTTCCGCGTGACCTCCTGCAGGGCGGGCTCACGCAGTGCCGCCGCCCAGCCCTCGATCCACAGCCGCCAGCCCTTGGCCTGGCCGGTCGGCGCGTACCAGCGCACGGCCGCCCGCAGTCGTCGTAGCGCCGTGGTACGGCGGCCGAGAATCCTGCGCAGACGGTCCAGGTCGCCCTCGGCCGCATGGGTGAACGCGGCGGCGACCAGCTTCTCCTTCGTGGCGAAGTGATAGAGCACCAGCGCGTTGCTCACCCCGAGCGCCGAGGCCACGTCGGCGATCCTGACGGCCGCCACGCCTCGCGCCTCTATCTGCTGGACGGCGGCCCGCAGCAACTCCTCACGCCGCTCCGCCACGCTCAACCGCACTCTTGTCACTCCGTCACCCTAAGGCCTGACCGTGGACCCTTCCCTGGCCGCAGCAGGGCGGAGCCTCCGTCCGCAAGCCGTCACCGGTGTTGGCCGAACCGCTCGGCGATCATCAGCAGCCGGTCCGCCGCGAGGGCGTGCGCGGCGGCGCGGGGCGTCGTCCCGTCGGCCTCGGCGCGGGACAGCGTGAGGTCGGTCAGGGCGCGCATCGAGCGGCGTGTGTGAGTGAAGGCCTCGTCCGCGTCGGCCCCGATGTCGCCGAAGAGCGTCCACCACCACCACGCGTTCGTGGCCGAGTTGACCACGACGTCGGGCAGTACGGTGACGCCCCGCGCGGCCAGCAGTTCCTCGGCCTCGGGCCGTACCGGCATGTTGGCGGCCTCGGCGATCCAGCGGGCGGTGATCCGTTCCTGGTTCGTGGCGTCGATCGCGTACGAGACGGCCGCCGGAACCAGCACCTCCGCCTCTGCCGCCAGCCAGGCCTCGCCCGGAAGTTCGCGGTCACCGGGGCGCAGCGCGGCACGGTCGACCGTGCCGTGGGCGTCCCGTGCCGCCAGCAGGGCCTCGATGTCGAGGCCCGCCGGGTTGGTGATCGTGCCCTTGATGTCGGCGACCGCCACGACCGTGAGCCCCGCGCGCGTGAGGAAGCGTGCCGTCGCGCCGCCCATGGTCCCGAGGCCCTGCACGGCGACGCGGGTCCTCCAGAACGGCACACCGGCCCGGTCCAGGGCCGTGAGCACGGACTCGGCGACCCCACAGCCGCCGACCAGTTCATCCAGCCCGATGCCGTCCACTTCGACCGCGAACGCGTCCGCGAGCCGCCGCCGGGCGCCGGCCTCGTCGTCCAGCAGCGGATACACCGCCTGGATCGACGAAACGAGCCCCGCCTCGGCCGCCGCCCGGTCGACCACGTCCTGGGCGAGACCGAGGTCCTCGCCCGTGGTCCAGAAGGTCTCGATGTACGGCCGCATGGTCTGCAGGTAGCGCACCAGGAGCCCGTACGCCTCCGGATCTCGGGGATCGCAGTCGATGCCTCCCTTGGCACCGCCCAGGGGGACGTACCGGGACTCGGGGTCGTAGTGCAGGGCCTCCTTCATGCTCATGCCGCGGGCCAGCCCGGTGACCTCGTCCAGCGTGCAGCCCGGCCGCATCCGCAGCCCACCGCTGGACACGCCGCGCACCAGCCGGTCGACGACCAGGAAGCCCTGGCGGCCGGTGACGTGGTCGGTCCAGGTGAGCGACAGGAGTGGGGTGGTCATGGGGTCTCCGGTGGGGGTGGGGGCCGCGTGCCGCCCTACGGCTACTGAACGATGGGTCAGTATCGGAGGGGAGGCGGGGACATGTCAACGTACTGATTGGATCTTCAGTGGCGGGCTGTCCCGGGGGGCGTCGGGGCTGTCGGAGGGGCCGACCATAATGGAAGCCTCACCGACTCCATCTGGAGGTACCGTGGCCGGTTTCCGTTTCCCGAGCTCCGGGCTCCGCGCCCTGCGGCCCGAGGCCTTCGGCGTGGATCCGAGCGGTGAGCGCATGGCGCGTATCCGCAGATCGCCGAACTTCAGGAACGGCGTCTTCCAGAACCCCGGAGGCGCCGCCCGGACCCGTCCCTCCGGGGCGATGCTGGAGTTCGCCAAGGTCTTCTTCGACCGGGAAACCCGGCCCCGCCGCGTCCCGCAGGGCACCGTGCCGATGTACCCCACCACGTATGCCGACCTCGCCAAGCCGCCCGTCGGTGGACTGCGCCTGACCTGGTTGGGGCATTCGAGCGTCCTCGCGGAGATCGACGGCCGGCGCGTGCTGTTCGACCCGGTGTGGGGCGAGCGCTGCTCCCCGTTCCCCTTCGCCGGACCTAAGCGGCTGCACCCCGTGCCCCTCCCGCTGGCGGCACTCGGCCCGGTCGACGTGGTCGTCATTTCGCATGACCATTACGACCACCTCGACCTGCCCACGATCAAGGCACTGGCCGGCACGGACACCCTGTTCGCCGTGCCGCTCGGTGTCGGCGCCCACCTTGAGCACTGGGGCGTGTCCGCCGACCGGCTGCGCGAGCTGGACTGGCACGAGGCCACGAAGGTCGGCGGGCTCACCCTGACCGCGACACCTGCCCGCCACTTCTGCGGCCGCGGTCTGCGCAACACACAGCACACGCTCTGGGCGTCCTGGGCCGTCGCCTCGGACGAGCACCGGATCTACCACAGCGGTGACACCGGCTATTTCGAGGGCTTCAAGGACATCGGCGCCGACCACGGCCCGTTCGACGCCACGATGATCCAGGTCGGCGCCTACTCGGACTTCTGGCCCGACATCCACATGACGCCGGACGAGGGCGTGCGGGCCCACCTCGACCTCCAGGGTGGCGACCCGGCCGCGGGCGTCATGCTCCCGATCCACTGGGGAACCTTCAACCTCGCACCGCATCCGTGGGCGGAGCCGGGCGAGCGGATGATGCGGGCCACGCACAAGGCCGGGGTCACGATGGCGGCGCCGCTCTGCGGTGAGCCCTTCGAGCCGGCCACGGTGGCGCCTGTGACGCCGTGGTGGCGTGAGGTGGCCGAGACGCCCGCCGAGGGGTGGCCGGCTTGGCCGCCGGTCGCGTCGGGGACGGACGGCACGGCGGTCGTCTAGAGCGCAGTGCCTTCGGCGGCCGTCGAGTCTTGCGTCCGCTGTTCCGTCCGCTGCTCCGTCCTCCAGTGCTCTGTTGTCTGCAGGCCGCCGAGGGGCGGCCCACGGGCGCGCGACGGCTACCGCTCGCGCCCCCGCACGGCGGTGGGCGCGGGGCGCACGGGAACGCGTGGGGGCGCCCGCACGGAAATGTGCGCCGTTACGGCCGGTGACGCTCTGGGGGTCGGTGCACCGGGCGCGCGGTGCAGAAACGTCGCGGCCGGGGCGGCCGGGGGTGTGGACGCGAGGCGTAGGTGGGGGCGGGACAGGGGCGGGGCACGGGAAGTGCCCCGCCCTGGACTTTTCTTCGTGACCAATTCTGACCAGGTCCGATCGTTCCAGTGCTCCATGCGGGCGAACGGTGGAGCTGGTTATCGGTCTGTCGTACGAGGCCTCATACCAGAGCGGGACGCTGCCTGCCGGACTTTGTCAACTGCCCACCGCACATGATGCGGAGACGACTACTGTCAGTGTCCGTCGGGCGACGCGGAGCCGAATTTTCTTCGGCTCTGTCGACCGACATCGCGATGGCGCATGCCCCGGGCCGCGCAGACCGCGCGCACCCCCCGGGCCCCGACCGACGGACCAGTACGAGGACCCCGATGTCTCAACTCCGCGCCCCGGCCGCACGCGCAGACCGCCGTGAGGGCGGGCGGCACGGGCGCCCGGCTGCCCGCACCGCACCCGCGCTGCCCGAGACCCATATACGGCCCCAACTGCTGCGTCTGGCCGTGCTGCCGCCCATCGCGGTGGCCCTGAGCGCCTGCGCGGCCGTGCTGTTCGTCGTGCGCACCACCGGAGCACGGCCGAGCCTCACCCTGTGGGCCGTGCTCACCGGGGCGGTCTCGGTGACCCTCGCCGGCATCGTGATCGCGGCAGTGGCCGCCAACCGCACCGCCAGGTCCGTGAGCGAGCGCATCGGCGCCCTGCGCCGCAGCAGCGCGCGCGGCGAGGCCGATCTGCGTGCCCTCGTCGAGACGTTGCGGCGCGGCGACGGCCCGCCGAAGCGCAAGTCGCGCAGCGGTCCGCCCGACGGCGCCGACGACTTCGAACTGCTCGCCGCCGACCTGGCCCGCGCCCATGACGGCGCCGTCTCCGCCGTCGTCCAGGCCTCCCAGCTCTCCAGCCAGGCCGGCAGCGAGCAGAAGCTCGAGGTCTTCGTCAATCTCGCCCGGCGCCTTCAGTCGCTCGTGCACCGCGAGATCTCGATCCTCGACGAGCTGGAGAACGAGATCGAGGACCCCGATCTGCTCAAGGGCCTCTTCCACGTGGACCACCTGGCCACCCGCATCCGCCGTCACGCCGAGAACCTCGCCGTGCTCGGCGGCGCCGTCTCCCGCCGGCAGTGGAGCAATCCGGTCTCCATGACCGAGGTGCTGCGCTCGGCCATCGCGGAAGTCGAGCAGTACTCGCGGGTGAAGCTCGTACCGCCGATCGACGGCACCCTGCGCGGGCACGCCGTCGCCGACGTCATCCACCTGCTGGCCGAACTCGTCGAGAACGCCACGGTGTTCTCCGCCCCGCACACCCAAGTCCTCCTCCGCGCCAACCTCGTGACCTCGGGGCTCGCCGTCGAGGTCGAGGACCGCGGCCTCGGCATGCCCGTCGCCGAGCAGAACCGCATGAACGCCTTGCTCACCGACCCGGACCAGGTCAACGTCGCCAGCCTGTTGGCGGACGGCCGCATCGGGCTGTTCGTCGTGTCGCAGCTCGCCAAGCGGCACGGCATCCATGTGCGGCTCCAGACCAACATCTACGGCGGCGTCCAGGCCGTACTCGTCGTGCCGCAGGGGTTGTTGGGGACGGAACCGGGGGCTGGGACCCGTGGAGGCTCGGGACAGGCGCCGGATCCGCAGGAGCCGCGGGCGGCGACCGGTACGGCCGTACCGCCGCACACCTCGTCGCAGGCAACGGTGCCGCCCCAGCAGCATCGGCAGCCCATGTCGGCTGCATCGGCTGCATCAGCAGCACCGGCGGGCGGGCAGCGGGGTGCCGGCGAGGCGTCGCCGGGGACGCCTCGGCGATCGCAGCCGCAACCGCAGCCACAGGCGCAGCCCGGCGTCAGGGGTGCGGCCCCGATGCCCAACGGCAGCGGACCGGCGCCGCTACCGGTGCGCGGTGCCGGCGACGGGCGGGCCAACCCGGCGGACGCCGTGCCCGGCATCAGGCCCGGCGAGCGTCGGATCGTCGCGGAGAACACGGTCGCACCGCCGACCCCGCGCACCGGCACCGTCCGCGGCACCATGGGCAAGCCCCAGCTGCCACGACGCCGCGCCCAGGAACACATCGCACCCCAACTCCGGGACGCCCCCGCACCACGCCAGGAATCCGACCACCTCGCCGGACATGACCCGGGGTTGATGGCGGCGTTCCAGCGGGGCATCGGGCTGGCGGAGACGCAGCAGCACATGGAGACGCAGCAGCGTATGGAGGCTGCGCACATGGAGGCTGCGCACACGGATGCGACCGGCGTGGACGCTGGACATGTGGAGGTCGGGGACCTGGAGGCCGGACGCATGGATGCCGGGCACGTGGATGTCGGACACGTGGATGTCGGGCACATGGGTGTCGGGCACATGGGTGTCGGGCACGGAGACGTCGGGCCAACGGATTCCCGGCACATGGGTGACGGCCATATGGCCGATGGACCCACGGAGTTGGGGCGCAGCGATCCCGGACGTGGAGGGCCGGGCCACATGGACGCGCGCCACCGGGACGCAGGCCACATGGACGCACGCCCCTGGGATGCAGGCCACACGGACGCGCGCCCCTGGGATGCAGGCCACATGGACTCTGCCCACACCGCCACCACTTCGACCCCCACCACGCGCCCGTCCACCCCCTCCTACACGCCCCCACCACGCACGACCTCCGACACCACGTCGCTCCCCCCGGAACCGACCCGCCCGGACCTCACGCCCCCCGAGCCCACCCGCCTGGAGTCAGCGCGCCCGGCGCCGATCCGGCGGGAGCCGACGAGCTTCGACATGGGTCTTCCACCATCCCCACGGCTGCGCCCCACCTCCCTGGATGGACTCCACACAGACGTGACGCCCATGCCCACCAGGCCCCACCTGGACGTATCGCCCATGGACCCGGCCCACATGACCGAGACGCACCCCGGGTCCGCGCCCGGCAGCGACCACACCACCCGGCACGACGGGAGCGCACCAGCCGGATGACCACGCCCCTGACCAGCTCGAAGTCCGCCTGGGAGGCCACCCCCACCCCCAGCGCTCCCGCAGACCTTCGTACCTCAAGGAGTCGATCCATCATGGCGAGCGAAGCGCCGACCGCTCATGTGTCCGATCTCGACTGGCTGATGAGTGGCCTCGTGCAGCGCGTACCGCACACCACCAGCGCGGTACTCCTGTCCTGCGACGGGCTCGTGAAGTCGGTTCACGGCCTCGACCCGGACAGCGCCGACCACATGGCCGCCCTGGCCTCCGGCCTGTACTCCCTCGGCCGCAGTGCCGGAGTCCGCTTCGGCGACGGCGGAGACGTCCGCCAGGTCGTCGTCGAGCTCGACTCGACCCTGCTGTTCGTGACGACGGCCGGCTCCGGTACCTGTCTCGCCGTGCTGGCCGGCCGGGAGGCCGACGCGGCCGTGCTCGGCTACGAGATGGCGATGCTCGTCAAGAGCGTCCGCCCGTACCTGGTCACCGCACCCCGGCAGCACTCCGTCGAACCCTCGGCGATGAGGCCTTGAACGTGACGGCGGCCGGCGACGGGCCCTGGCTCGACGACGCGGCCGGACGGCTGGTGCGCCCCTTCACGGTCAGCAACGGCCGTACCCGGCCCACCGTCGCGCTCGACCTCATGTCGCAGGTGATGGCCACCGGGGCGACCCCCCTCGGCTATCTGGGGCCCGAGCACGAGCTGGCGCTCGACCTGTGCCGCGCCCCCGTCTCGGTCGCCGAGGTCGCCGCCCACCTGAAGCTGCCGGCGGCGGTCACCAAGGTGCTGCTGTCGGACCTCGTCGACGGCGGGGCGCTCACCACCAAGCCCCCCGAGTTCCACCACAACCCGACAGACCGGGCTCTTCTGGAGGCAGTGCTCGATGGACTACGACGACAGCTCTGACCCTTTCCCCACCGCGCTGAAGATCTTGGTGGCGGGAGGGTTCGGGGTCGGCAAGACGACCTTCGTGGGCGCGGTCAGCGAGATCGCGCCGCTCAGCACGGAGGAACTGCTCACCACGGTCAGCGCCGCGACCGACAGCCTCGAAGGGATCGAGAACAAGGTCGAGACGACGGTGGCCATGGACTTCGGCCGCATCACGCTCGATCCGGAACACGTCCTGTACCTGTTCGGCACGCCCGGACAGGAACGGTTCTGGTTCATGTGGGACGAGCTCTCCGAGGGCGCCCTCGGAGCGGTCATCCTCGCCGACACCCGGCGCCTGGAGGAATGCTTCGCGGCCGTCGACTTCTTCGAACAGCGCGGCCTCGGTTTCATCGTCGCGATCAACGACTTCGACGGCGCCTACCGGTACGACCCCGAGGAGGTCCGGGCCGCCATCGACCTCGACCCGGAGATCCCCGTCGTCCGCTGCGACGCCCGGATCTCCAGCTCCGGTGTGCAGACCCTGCTGACCCTCGTACGGCATCTCATCGCCCACACCCCGGCACCCGCGCCCAGCCACGGCGCCCACATGTGACACCCGCACACCCCAGGACGGAGCCGCATATGACCTACGCCCACGGCGACGGAATCCACGCATGAGCTATGGCCCACCTCGCCCAGTCGCCCGCCTGCTGCTCACCCCCGAGGACAAGGAGGCCCCCGCCCGTGCACGGCGGCTGCTCCGACTGGGTCTGGGAGAACAACCGGACCCGGCCCTCGATGTCTTCGCGGACCATCTCGCCGAGCTCACGGGTGCGCCGTACGCCATGGTCAACTTCATCGGCGAGAACCGGCAGTTCTTCGCCGGGCTGCATGTGCGGCAGGCCGTCAGCCTTCAGCGGGCCGAGGATTCCAAGCCGGAGCTGGGCCGCCATATGGAACGCGACCATGGGTTCTGCCCCCATGTGGTCGTCCGACACAAGGCGCTGGTCCTGGAGGATGTCCGCGACTATCCGCGGTTCGCGGGGAACCCGATCGTCGACGAGTTCGGTATCCGCTCCTATCTGGGCGCTCCGCTCATCGACTCCACGGGGATGGCGCTGGGCACGGTGTGTGTCGTCGACATGGAGCCGCGGCCGTGGGGCAGGGCCGGCCTGGAGACCATCAAGGCGTCGGCTGCGGAACTGGTGGTGCGGCTGGAGCGGCGGGCGGTGGACGGGCTCCCGCTGCTGTGACCGCGCGCGGGTACCGCCCCGATCGTCGGCCGACCGGGCCGCCCTGCTGGGCGCCCGCTGACCGCCACCTGCTCCTAGAAGCCGCGCCAGACGTTGTCGAACGCGGCGTCCTCGATCGCCCTTCGCTGCCGTACGGCCTCCAGCTCCATCACCGCATCGCCGACCGCGGCCAGCACGGTCGCGACCGTGTCATCGGTGATCGTTTCGGTGCCCTCGGCCGGTTCGTCGCCGATCCCCGCGGCGGTGGCCAGGGTGGCGAGGACGGGCTCGCCCGCCGCCCACCGCTCCTCGGCCCGGCGCCGGGCCTCCGAGTCGGCCGGTTCCGTCCGCCCGGTCCGCAGCGGATTCCGGCGGTCCCGCAGCCGGGTCGTCAGCCCGATGCGCTCCAGGTCGTCGGCGTAGGTCGAGGACAGTCCTCGGCCCCTGCGCCACAGCCAGTCCTCGACCGACTCGTACGGCTCCTGTCGTACGAGCGCCGTGGTGGCCTCGTCCAGGAGGCGGTCGTCGGTCGGTGCCTGGGCGGTGGGCACGATGCGGTCGTCGTCGAGGTCGAGGGCCCGGGCCTCGATGAGGTCGAACAGCTCGGCTCCGGCGAGTGCGAGGGACAGTTCGCCCTGCGCGACCGGCTTGTCCGGCGCCACGATGAGGGCGACGATGGCGAGGTCCTGTGCGGTGGTCATGAGCGGCTCCACGTCAGTCGGACGAGTGCGGGGCGAGCACGTCGGGGGGCCGGCCGTTGCGGGCCGGGTGGCCTTGGACGATTCTCGCTGCCGTACGGGGGCTTTGTGTCCTACTACGACCATGTGGTGCGGGAAGCCGATCCGCAGGACGGCGGCGACCGCGGCAGCGGCGAGGACCACGAGGGCGGCCAGGAGCAGTGCCTGTCGGTGGCCGTGCCGGCGCAATGGGGCGACGACCAGCGGGCCCAGGATCTGGCCGACGGAGTAACCGGTGGTCAGAAGGGTGACCGAGCGGGGGAACCTCGGACCGCTGAGACCAGAGCGGCCGCCGTTCCGCCTATCACGGCGGGCAGCGCGATGCCAGACGGGCATACCGCACTTGGCAGCACCACCTCACCTCTATGGAAGGGCCGACCATGACCGACCTGCGTCTCGGCGTTCTCGGCCACGGGCTGCGCGGCTCCCTCGCCCGGGTCGCCCACCGACCCGGCGAGGGCGCGCGCGTGACCGTGGTCGCCGATCCCGACGCGGGGCAGCGGGAACGGGCCGCCGACCGCATCCCCGGCGTGCGCACGGTCGACGACCACCGCAAGGTGATCGAAGCCCCGGATGTGGACGCCGTGCTTGTCCTCACCCCGGACCACACCCACGCCGACCTGGCCTGCGAGGCACTCCGGGCGGGCAAGCCCGTCTTCGTCGAAAAGCCCCTGGACATCACCGTGGAAGCCTGCGACCGCATCCTGCGCACCGCCCGCGAGAGCGGCACCCGCCTCTACGTCGGGCACAACATGCGGCACATGCCGGTGGTCCGGCTGATGCGCGACATCGTCGCCCGCGGTGAGGTCGGCGAGGTCAGGACGGTCTGGGTGCGTCACTTCGTCGGGTACGGCGGCGACTGGTACTTCAAGGACTGGCACGCCGAACGCCGCTACACCACCGGCCTGTTGCTGCAGAAGGGCGCCCACGACATCGACGTGGTGCACTGGTTGGCGGGCGGGTACACGCGCCGGGTGCAGGCGTTCGGCGATCTCATGGTGTACGGCGACATCCCGCACCGCCGGGCGCCCGGCGAAGCCAAGGCCGCCGACTGGTACACGGAGGACGGCCACTGGCCGCCGCACACCCAGCGGGCGCTCAATCCCATGATCGACGTCGAAGATGTGTCGCTGGTCAACATGTGCCTGGACAACGGGGTGTTGGCCGCCTACCAGCAGTGCCATTTCACCCCCGACTACTGGCGCAACTACACCGTCATCGGCGACGCGGGCCGCCTGGAGAACTTCGGGGACGGGCCCGGGGCGGTGGTGCGGGTGTGGAACTCACGGCGTTCCGTCCACCGCGAGTGGGCCGACGCGGAGTACCCGGTGCCGGAGGCGGCGGACGACGGCGAGCACGGCGGCGCGGATCCGCTGATCATCGACGAGTTCCTGCGGTTCGTACGGGAGGGCGGCCGCACCGACACCTCGCCGGTGGCCGCGCGGATGGCGGTCGCGGCCGGGTTCGGGGCGACCGAGTCGCTGCGCGCGGGAGGTGTCGTACGCGAGATTCCACCGCTGGATCCGGACCTGATCGCGTACTTCGAAGGCGGGCAGAGGGCGCCCGAGCCGAGCGCGTGAAGGAAAGCTGTGGCGCCGCTTAAGAAAACCTCGATGGACCAGGACGCCGCCGTACGGCAGATTGCTACGCGATTCCACTCCTCTCCCCGGCAGCGGGCTGCTTCGGCATGCCCAGGGCCGGGACTCACCCTCAGGAGCCGTAGCGTTGAAGGCGCTGGTCAAGGAGAAGGCGGAGCCCGGGCTCTGGCTCGCGGACGTCCCGGATCCGTCCGTCGGACCGGGTGACGTACTGATCAAGGTGCTGCGCACCGGCATCTGCGGTACCGACCTGCACATCCGGTCCTGGGACGGCTGGGCGCAGCAGGCGATCCGCACCCCGCTCGTGGTCGGGCACGAGTTCGTCGGCGAGGTCGTGGAGACCGGCCGGGATGTCACCGACATCGCCATCGGTGACCGGGTCAGCGGCGAGGGCCACCTGGTGTGCGGGAAGTGCCGCAACTGCCTCGCCGGGCGGCGGCACCTGTGCCGGGCCACCATCGGCCTCGGCGTCGGACGCGACGGAGCCTTCGCCGAGTACGTCGCCCTGCCCGCCGCCAATGTGTGGGTACACCGTGTGCCCGTCGACCTCGACGTCGCCGCGATCTTCGACCCGTTCGGCAACGCCGTGCACACCGCGCTGTCGTTCCCGCTGGTCGGTGAGGACGTCCTGATCACCGGCGCCGGCCCGATCGGCCTGATGGCGGCGGCCGTGGCCCGGCACGCGGGTGCGCGCAACGTCGTGATCACCGACGTGAGCGAGGAGCGGCTGGAGCTGGCCCGCAAGGTGGGCGTGAGCCTCGCGCTGAACGTGTCGCAGTCCGGCATCGCCGACGGGCAGCGCGAACTCGGCCTGCGCGAGGGCTTCGACATCGGCCTGGAGATGTCCGGCCGTCCCGAGGCCATGCGCGACATGATCGCCAACATGACGCACGGCGGCCGGATCGCCATGCTCGGCCTGCCGGCGCAGGAGTTCGCGGTCGACTGGGCCCGCATCGTCACCTCGATGATCACCATCAAGGGCATCTACGGCCGTGAGATGTTCGAGACCTGGTACGCGATGTCCGTGCTGCTCGAAGGCGGCCTCGACCTCGCACCCGTGATCACCGGCCGGTACGGCTACCGCGACTACGAGGCGGCGTTCGCCGACGCGGCGAGCGGCCGTGGGGGCAAGGTCATCCTCGACTGGACCACGTAGGCCACAGGCCGCCGTAACTCCCTTTCCGCGCAAGCACTTTTAGGAGCTTCCCCCATGTTCGACTCCGTGCGCGACGACCTGCGCGCCACCCTCGACGAGATCCGTGCCGCCGGCCTGCACAAGCCCGAGCGCGTCATCGACACCCCGCAGTCCGCGACCGTCAATGTCGCGGCCGGCGGCCGTCCCGGCGAGGTCCTCAACTTCTGCGCCAACAACTACCTCGGCCTCGCCGACCACCCCGAGGTGATCGCCGCAGCCCACGAGGCGCTGGACCGCTGGGGCTACGGCATGGCGTCGGTGCGCTTCATCTGCGGCACGCAGGAGGTGCACAAGGAACTGGAGGCCAGGCTCTCGGCGTTCCTCGGCCAGGAGGACACGATCCTGTACTCCTCCTGCTTCGACGCCAACGGCGGCGTGTTCGAGACGCTGCTCGGCCCGGAGGACGCGGTGATCTCCGACGCCCTCAACCACGCGTCGATCATCGACGGCATCCGCCTGTCCAAGGCCCGCCGCTTCCGGTACGCCAACCGCGATCTGGCGGACCTGGAGCGGCAGTTGAAGGACGCCTCGGACGCCCGGCGCCGGCTGATCGTCACTGACGGCGTTTTCTCCATGGACGGCTATGTGGCCCCGCTGCGCGAGATCTGCGACCTCGCCGATCGCTACGACGCCATGGTCATGGTCGACGACTCCCATGCAGTCGGCTTCGTCGGCCCCGGCGGCCGAGGCACCCCCGAGCTGCACGGCGTCATGGACCGCGTCGACATCATCACCGGCACCCTCGGCAAGGCACTCGGCGGTGCCTCCGGCGGCTACGTCGCCGCCCGCGCCGAGATCGTCGCCCTGCTGCGCCAGCGCTCGCGGCCGTACCTCTTCTCCAACACCCTGGCCCCGGTGATCGCGGCGGCCTCCCTCAAGGTCCTCGACCTGCTGGAGTCGGCGGACGACCTGCGGGTCCGGCTGGCCGAGAACACGGCGCTGTTCCGCCGCCGTATGACCGAGGAGGGCTTCGAGATCCTCCCCGGCGACCACGCCATCGCGCCCGTGATGATCGGCGACGCGGCGAAGGCCGCCCGGCTGGCGGAGCTGCTGCTGGAGCGGGGCGTGTACGTGATCGGCTTCTCGTACCCGGTGGTGCCGCAGGACCAGGCCCGGATCCGCGTCCAGCTGTCCGCCGCGCACTCCACGGACGACGTCAACCGTGCCGTGGACGCCTTCGTGGCGGCGCGGGCGGAGCTGGAGGGCTGAGCCGGAGCGCACGGGGCATTTGAGACAATCGATCGCATGATCGAAGCGCGGCGGCTCCACATCCTCCGTGCGGTGGCCGACCACCGTACGGTGACGGCGGCTGCCGCCGCGCTGTATCTGACCCCGTCCGCGGTCTCCCAGCAGCTGGCAGCGCTGGAGCAGGAGACGGGCCACCGTCTGGTCGAGCGCAGCGCCAAGGGCGTACGGCTGACCCCGGCCGGCGAGATCCTGCTCAGCCACACCAACGCGGTCCTGGCCCAGCTGGAGCGGGCCGAGGCCGAGCTCGCGGCGTACAGCTCCGGTGCGGCCGGCACGGTCACCGTCGCCGCCTTCGCGACCGGCATCGCCCAGGTCGTCGCCCCCGCGGTGGCCCGCCTCGCCGAGTCCGCGCCCGGCATCCGCATCCGGGTCCAGGACGCGGAGGGCGACGCGAGCCTGCCGATGGTGCTGGACCGGCAGGTGGACGTGGCGGTCGCCGTCGAGTACCGCGGGGCGCCTCCCGCCGACGACCCGCGCCTGACCCACGTACCGCTGTACGCCGAACCGTTCGACGCGGTCGTCCCGCTCACCCACCGCCTGGCCGGCACCGCCGAGATCCCCCTCGCCGACCTGGCCAAGGACCCGTGGATCGGCC
Organism: Streptomyces sp. NPDC051738; assembly: GCF_044453205.1. Classification (NCBI taxonomy): domain Bacteria; kingdom Bacillati; phylum Actinomycetota; class Actinomycetes; order Kitasatosporales; family Streptomycetaceae; genus Streptomyces; species Streptomyces sp. NPDC051738. Next base: position 52,289 of record NZ_JBITCM010000022.1, read on the forward strand.
CGTACCCCGGCAATCCCTGCCATGACGTGGTCGTCCTGGCCTGCGAGAACGCCGGCTTCCAGCCCCGGCTCGAACACTCCTCGGACGACTTCCGCGCGGTCGTCGCTCTCGCCTCGGCCGACGCGGGGGTGGCGCTGGTGCCGCGCTCGGCGCTGCGCGGCATGGACCTCACGGGCGTGGTCGTACGGCCCGTGGACGGGGTGGCGCCCACCCGCCGGGTCTTCGCGGCCGTACGCCGGGGAGCCGAGCAGCATCCGCTGATCCGGCCGGTGCTGGAGGCGCTGGGGCAGGCGGCGGGGGAGTGAGCCGCGCGTAACCTCGCTGTCTCACATCTGGGATAGCCTCCCGAATATGAAACAGACGGCAGAGGGTGGCGAAGCCCCGGACACGGTCGACACCCGCCTCGGGGCCCGCCTGGCCGAGCTGCGGGCCGAACGCGGCTGGTCCCTGGGGGAGTTGGCGGAACGCAGCGGTGTGAGCCGCTCGACCCTGTCCCGGGCCGAGCGGGCGGAGATCAGCCCCACCGCCTCGCTGCTGAACCGCCTGTGCCACGTCTACGGCCGGACCATGTCCCAGCTGCTCAGCGAGATCGAGTCCGAGCCTGCACTGCTGGTGCGGGCGGCCGAGCAGCCGGTGTGGGAGGACCGTTCCTCCGGCTTCGTACGGCGATCCGTGTCGCCGCCGCACACCGGGCTGCGCGGCGAGATCGTCGAGGGGCGGCTCGCGGTGGGCGCCGACATCGCGTACGACCGGCCGCCCGTGCCCGGTCTTGAGCAGCACATCTGGGTGCTGGAAGGGGCGCTGGAGGTGACGGTTCAGGAGGTCGAGCACCGTCTCGGTGCCGGTGACTGTCTGCGGATGCGGGTGTGGGGGCCGACGCGGTTCCGGTGCACGGGGTCCGAGGCGGTGCGCTACGTACTGGCGGTGGTGCTGCCGTGATCGTGACGCGAGTGGACGACGGTCAACTCCGAGACCGAGTGGGGGAGTTGGCCGATCTGTTGGTGGACACCGTGGAGGGCGGTGCCTCCGTCGGATTCCTCTCCCCGCTCGACCGTACGGCCGCCCTGGCCTGGTGGCAGGAGCGCGTGGCAGCCGTCGCCGCCGGGCGGCTGGCGGTGTGGGCGGCACGCGAGGATGAGCGGACGGTCGGTACGGTCGGCCTGGCCTTTCCCGACAAGCCCAACAGCCGCCACCGGGCCGAGCTGACCAAGCTGATGGTGCACCGGGACGCCCGGGGACGGGGTCTCGGTCGCAGGCTGCTCGCGACCGCGGAGGAGGCCGCGATCGGCGCGGGCGTCACCCTTCTCCACCTGGACACCGAGACCGACAGCCCCGCCGAGGGGCTGTACGGCTCGGCCGGGTGGACCCGGGCCGGGGTGATCCCCGACTTCGCGGCGAGCCCGGCCGGGGTGCTGCGGCCGACGACCATCTACTACAAGTACCTGGGTGCAACCGCTCTCACCAGGTGACTGTCAGTGGCAGCCGCTACGGTGCCTTGCATGCCGGATGCCGAAGACGTACGCCGTATCGCCCTGTCCCTGCCGGATACGACGGAGAAGATCGCCTGGAGCATGCCCACGTTCCGGGTCGCGGGCAAGATGTTCGCCACGCTGCCCGAGGAGGAGACCTCCATCGCGGTGCGCTGCCCCAAGGAGGAGCGCGACGAACTGGTTTTGGCCGAGCCGACGAAGTTCTGGATCGCCGACCACGAGGCGCAGTTCGCCTGGGTGCGGGTCCGGCTCGGCGCCCTGGAGGACGAGGGCGAACTGCGCGACATCCTGGCCGACTCTTGGCGCCAGGCGGCGCCGGCGCGCCTGCTGGACGCCTACCCCGAGTTGGGCCTGCCGGCCGGGGGGTGATCATCCGGCCAGCGGGGTCACCCGCCGCACATAAAGGAGTGCGCGACCACCGACCGGAGTGCGGTATTGTTTCCATGCACGTTCGGCCGGGGGAAACCCCAGGTCAGACGGCATCGGGACGTGGCGCAGCTTGGTAGCGCACTTGACTGGGGGTCAAGGGGTCGCAGGTTCAAATCCTGTCGTCCCGACCAGCTTTGATGCAGGTCGGAGGCCGTTCTCTCATCCACGAGAGGGCGGCCTTTCGTGCGTCCCGGGGGTGTGGTGGTCGCAGCCGTGCAGGCCGGCATGGTGGGTGGACGGTGGTCTGTCCTGCTGTGGTGAGGGTGTGGTCGATGGTGTCGACGGCCTGGTGTGCGGCCTGTTGGGTGAGGTGGCTGTAGAGGTTGGCGGTGGCCTGTCGTGTCGTCGTTCCCCGGGAGGCCGCGGATGCCGTCGGTTGTCGGACTGCTGGAACAGCACGAGCTCGGAGCTCGCCGTCGAGTCGACGGACTGCGCGAGGAGGCCGACCGCATCCAGGCCGAGCTGGCCGCGGCCGAGCAGGAATGGCAGAAGTGGGCGATCGCGCGCAGGCGGGTTGATACGGTCCTGGCTTCGGTCGGCCGCAGCACCGCCGACGCGGAGGTCGTCCCAGATCCGCGGGATGCGGACGTGCCGTCGGGCGCCCCCGGATTCAGCGAAGCCGAAGTCGCAGGTGCCTACGTGGCGTGCGGGCCTTTCCTGGCCGGTGCTGTCGGTGGACTACCAGCGCATCCTGCACGCCGTCGCGGACCGTGTCCGGCTCGGTCAAGGGCCGCTGACCTGCCAGGAGATGGCCGTCCTGTTCGGCATGGACGTGGTGCCGGCCAGGGTCGAGGCACTGCGGTCGAAGGCGAAACGCCTGGTCGCGCGCGGCTGGCCGCGCCGACGCCGGGCCGGTTCACGCTCGCTGCGGGCGTTTCCGGGCCAGGCGGCAGGTCATCAGCAGGATCAGTTCATCGGAGCTGGACCGGGCGGGGTCGGTGAAGGCGTCGGCGACGCACTCGCCGAGGACGGTGACACTGACGGGGGCCTGGGGTCGGGCCATGGTGACTGTCTGCCTCTCTCAGGAAGAGCGCGGGTGGGGAAGGGCACCGGGACGGTGGCCTGATGCAGCCCATTGCGCAGGTATTGACATGCCGCTCAAGACGGACGTAACTTCCCTGCCACAAGGAAGTAACGCGCGTTATTAAAGCGCGAAACCGGAGACGGTGTCTCGCCTCCGGCCGGCCGAGAGGGACTGGAAGTGGCCACGAACAAGACGCATCGCGTGACCATGAGCGATGTGGCGCGCCATGCGGGTGTCTCGCGGACCACCGTCTCCTTCGTCCTCAATGACAAGCCCGGCGCCGCCATCCCCGAGGAGACCCGTCGGCGGATCCTGGAGGCGATCGACGAGCTCGGCTACCGGCCCAACGCCGGGGCGCGGGCGCTGGCCGCGAACCGCAGCGGGTGGTTCGGGCTGATCACCGAGATCGTGACCGGTCCCTTCGCGGGCGAGGTGATCACGGGCGCGCAGAGCCGCGCCTGGGGTGACCGGCGGTTCCTGCTGATCGCCGCGAGCGAGGGCGACCCCGCCCAGGAGGCCGCCGCGCTCGACCAGATGCTGGAGCACCGCGTGGAAGGGCTGCTGTATGCCACGACCTGGCACCGCGCCGTCACGCTCCCCAAGGCCGCCCGGGAGGTGCCGACGGTACTCGTCAACTGCTACGACGCGGAAGGTGAGCTGCCGTGCATCCTGCCCGACGAGGTGTCGGGCGGTTACAAAGCGACCCGCCGGCTCCTGGACGCCGGTCACACCCGCATCGGGTTCATCAATCTCGACCCGGCGATCCCGGCCGCCATCGGCAGGCGCGATGGGTACGAACGTGCTCTGCGCGAGGCCGGGATCACCCCCGAACCCTCCCTCGTCGTCCCCGGCTGGGCGACCGCCGACAGCGCCTATGACGCCGCCTGCGAACTGCTGGACCGCCCGGCCGGCGACCGGCCGACCGCGCTGTTCTGCGGAAACGACCGGATGGCGATGGGCGCGTACGACGCGATCAAGGAACGTGGGCTGCGCATCCCGCACGACGTGGCCGTGGTGGGGTTCGACAACCAGGAACTCATCGCCGCCTATCTGCGGCCGAAGCTGACGACGCTCGCCCTGCCCTTCGAGGCCATGGGCACCAAGGGCATCGACATGCTCGCCGCTCTCGCAGCGGGGCAGCCGCTCGACACCCGTCAGGTGACGATCGACTGCCCGCTGCTCGAACGCTCGTCGGTCTGACCGCTAATCAGTCCGCCGAGGAATCCCATCCCGTCTTCGCCCTGTGTGTTGAAGAGAGGAAAAGAGTCTCCATTATGGCACCCTCCCGCATACCCTCACGGCGGCCCCGAGCCGTCCTGAGAGCGGTCACCGCGACCGCCGCCGCAGCCCTGGTCCTGTCCGCCTGTACGGGTGGCTCGGGCACCTCCGGCGCCGGTGACACCTCCGGCAACCAGCTGCTCACCATCCCGCGCGAGGATCTGGCGACGTTCACGCGCAACTTCAACCCGCTCTCCCCGCAGGCCGCCCCCATGACTCTGCAGGCGGTCTACGAGCCGCTGGTCGTGCACAGCATGGCGGACGCCAAGGACACGCCGTGGCTGGCCACCAAGTGGGAGCAGGCCAAGGACGGCAAGTCCCTCACCTTCACGCTGCGCGACGGCGTCAAGTGGTCGGACGGCCAGGCGCTCACCGCCGACGACGTCGTCTACACCTTCGAGCTCCAGAAGAAGGTGCTGGGCGGCTTCGACTACCTGGACAAGGTCACCGCGGTCGACGCCCGCACGGTGAAGTTCTCCTTCAACAAGCCCTTCTCGACCGCCTTCTACGAGATCGGCGCCCACTACATCCTGCCGAAGCACATCTGGTCCAAGGTGAAGGACCCGGCGAAGTTCACCAACCCGAACCCGGTCGGCACCGGCCCGTACACCAAGATCGAGAAGTTCCAGAGCCAGTCGTACGAGCTGCGCAAGAACCCCGACTACTGGCAGCCGGACAAGCAGCAGATCGCCGGAATCCAGATGCTCGCCTTCTCCGGCAACGACAGCGCCAACATCGCCTTCACCAGCGGCGAGGTGGACTGGACGCAGTCCTTCATTCCGGACATCGAGAAGTCCTTCGTCGCCAAGGACAAGAAGCACAACCACTACTGGTTCCCGGCCACCGGCGCCATGATCAACTGGCAGTTGAACACCACCAAGGCCCCCTTCGACGACCCGGCCGTGCGCAAGGCGCTCAGCATGGCCGTCGACCGCGACCAGATCACCAAGGTCGCGATGAACGGCTACGCCGAACCCGCCGACTGCACGGGCCTGGCTCGCACATACGACACGTGGCGCGACACCTCGCTCGCCGCGTCCTGCACCTGGACGAAGTACGACACCGACGCGGCGGCCAAGGCCCTCGACGCGGCCGGCTACGAGGAGAGCGGCGGCAAGCGCAAGCTGAAGAACGGCAAGGACTTCGCGCTCGACATCTCCGTCGGCTCCGCCTCCTCCGACTGGATCTCGGTCGCCAACATCATCAAGCAGAACCTCGCGAAGGTCGGCATCACCGCCACCGTGAAGACACCCGACTGGTCGGCGGTCTCGTCCTCGTACAACACCGGCACCTTCGACACCGGCATCGTGTGGAGCAACAACGGCGCCACCCCGTACGAGTACTTCCGCGGCGTGATGTCGACCAAGATGGTGCAGCCGGTCGGCAAGCAGGCCACGGAGAACTACCACCGCTTCGGCGACAAGAAGGCCGACAAGCTCATCGACGCCTTCGCCGCCGCCACGGACGAGAGCGCGCAGCGCGAGCAGATGAACGGTCTGCAGAAGCTCTACGACAGGGACGCGCCCGTCGTCCCGCTGTTCACCGGCCCCGAGTGGGGCGCGTACACGGACGCCCGCTTCACCGGCTGGCCCACTGAAGAGAACCCGTACGCCACCCTCGGCAACCGCAACGGCAGCACGGTCCTCGTGCTCACGTCGTTGAAGCCCGTCAAGGGCTGACGCCGCCCGCGGACCGGCGGCCGCCCTCCTCCCCGGACGGCCGCCCCCGCGCACCGCCACACACGTTCACCCCCACCGACAGGGAGCACGACCCGTGCGTCTGATCCTGCGCAACCTGGGGTTCTATCTGCTCGCCTTCTGGGCCTCCATCACCCTGAACTTCGTTCTCCCGCGCTTCATGCCGGGCGACCCGGTCTCCCGGATGTTCGCGCAGGCCCAGGGCACCATGCAGCCCGACCAGATAGCCCAGCTGCGGAAACTCTTCGGCCTCGACAACCGGCCCCTCTGGGAGCAGTACGTCTCCTACGTCAAGAGCGTCTTCACCGGCGACCTCGGCATCTCCATCTCCCGCTTCCCCACCCCGGTCTCCGACGTGATCGGCTCGCAGATCGGCTGGACCCTGCTCCTCGGCGGCGTCGCGCTCGTCATCGCGGCCGTGCTCGGCAACCTGCTCGGCATCGTCGCCGCCTGGCGGCGCGGCGGCGTCCTCGACTCCGCCTTCCCGCCCCTGCTGATCTTCGTCGGCTCGTTCCCGTACTTCTGGCTGGCGATGGGCGCGCTGTACCTGTTCGGGGTGAGCCTGGGCTGGTTCCCCATGCGGCACGCCTACGACGTCGGACTGACCCCCGGCTTCAACGCCGAGTTCCTCTCCAACGTCGGCACCCACCTGGTGCTGCCCGCGCTGACCATCGTGCTGGTCTCCATCGGCGGCTGGATGCTCGGCATGCGCAACACCATGATCGCCACGGCGGCCGAGGACTACATCACCATGGCCGAGGCCAAGGGGCTCAGCCCCTCGCGGATCATGTTCCGCTACGCCGCCCGCAACGCGCTGCTGCCCTCCGTCACCAACTTCGGCATGGCCCTCGGCTTCGTCGTCGGCGGAGCGCTGCTCACCGAGGTCGTGTTCGCCTACCCCGGCATCGGCTACCAGCTGCTGATGGCCGTCCAGGGCCTGGACTACCCGCTGATGCAGGGCATCTTCCTGACGATCACGGCGGCGGTGCTGCTCGCGAACTTCCTCGTCGACCTCGTCTACGTCCGCCTCGACCCGCGCGTCCGCGTCCGCTGAGGAGGTTGCCGACATGACCGCCATCGAAATCGCGACGGCCACCACGCCGACCGCCCCCGCACGCACGTCCCGCCGACGCGGACTGCTGCGCCAGCTCATCGACAGCAAGAAGGCGCTGGCCGGGCTGATCCTGCTCGCTCTCTTCGCGCTGCTCGCCCTGCTCGCGCCCGTCCTGGCACCGGGCGATCCGTCGCTCATCAACTCCACGGGCAGCCAGGCACCCTCGGCCGCACACTGGCTCGGTACGACCGCCAAGGGACAGGACGTGCTCGCCCTCACCCTGTGGGGTGCGCGCAGTTCCCTCTTCGTCGGCTTCACCGTGGGCCTTGTGGCGACCGGCGTCGCCATCCTCGTCGGCCTGGCGTCCGCATACTTCGGCCGCGTCGTCGATGACGCGCTGACCCTGGTCACCAACATCTTCCTGCTGCTGCCCGGCCTCCCGCTGCTCATCATCCTGGCCGCGTTCCTGCCGCCCGGGACCTCCACCGTGATCCTGGTCCTCGTCGTCACCGGCTGGGCGGGCTCGGCCCGGGTCCTGCGCGCGCAGGCCAAGTCGATCCGCGGCAAGGACTTCGTGGCCGCCGCCGTCGTCACCGGCGAGCGACCCCTGCGGATCATGTTCCGCGAGATCCTGCCCAACATGGCGTCCGTGGTGATGACCACGCTGCTCGGCTGCGTGATCTTCGGCATCGGTGCCCAGGCCGGCCTGGAGTTCCTCGGCCTCGGCGACAGCAGCGTCGTCAGCTGGGGCACCAACCTGTACTGGGCCGGCAACGACGGCGCGCTGATGACCGGCACCTGGTGGGCCTTCGTCCCCTCCGGACTGTGCATCGCGCTCGTCGCGTTCGCGCTCGCGCTGGTCAACTACGCGGTCGACGAGATCACCAACCCCAGGCTGCGCAGCCGCCGCGCCCGACGTGAGAGGAGGGGCTGAGCCATGGAACCCGTACTTGAGGTGAACGGCCTGCGCGTCGAATACCGCGGTGACGGACGCACCGTCGTGGGCGCCGACGACGTCTCCTTCTCCATCGGCGCCGGGGAGATCTTCGGCCTCGCCGGGGAATCCGGCTGCGGCAAGTCGACCATCGCCAACGCGGTGATGCGACTGCTGAAGCCCCCGGCGGAAATCACCGCGGGCAGCATCCGCTTCCGGGGCCGGGACGTCCTCGCCCTGGACGCACGCGAGCTGCGCGCTTTCCGGTGGCGGGAGATCGCCATGGTCTTCCAGTCGGCGATGAACTCGCTCAACCCCGTCCTGACCGTCGGCGAGCAGATCGTCGACATCTTCACCACCCACGAGCGGATGAAGAAGCGGGCCGCGCGGGAGCGGGCCGGCGAGCTGCTGGAGCTGGTCGGCATCGACCCGGGAAGGCTGAAGGCGTACCCGCACCAGCTCTCCGGCGGCATGCGCCAGCGCGTGGTCATCGCCATGGCCGTCGCACTGCGCCCCCGGCTGCTGATCATGGACGAGCCGACCACCGCGCTCGACGTGGTCGTGCAGCAGGAGATCATGGCGCAGATCCGCGACCTACAGCGGGAGCTGGGCTTCTCCATCCTCTTCATCACCCACGACATGTCCCTGATGGTCGAGCTGTCGGACCGCATGGGCGTGATGTACCGCGGACGGATCGTCGAACTCGCCGACGCCAGGGACCTGTTCGCCCATCCGCTCCACCCCTACACCGAGGCGCTGATGAACGCCTTCCCGCCGCTGACCGGCCCGCGCCAAGAGCTCACCGGCCTCTTCGACGCCCCGCGCACCGCCGACAGCTGCGGCTTCCACGTCCGCTGTCCCGAGGACCGCTCGGACTGCTCCATGAACATCCCCGACCTGCGCGAGATCGCCCCCGGCCGGTGGGTGGCCCAGAGTGCCCAGGGAGCCCTGCGATGACCCAGCCCCTGCTGTCCGTACGCGGTCTGACCAAGGACTTCCAGGTCGGCACCGTCTTCTCCCGGCGCCGCGTCCGTGCCGTCAACGACGTGTCCTTCGACCTGCCGACCGGCCGGATCACCGCCCTGGTCGGCGAGTCCGGCAGCGGCAAGTCCACCATCGCCCGCTGCCTCGCCCGCCTCGAACAACCCTCCTCCGGACAGGTACTGCTCGACGGCGAGGACGTCCTGCGCACCGAGCGGCGCCGGGCGTCACGGGAGTACCGCCGCAAGGTCCAGATGGTGTTCCAGGACCCCTTCGGCTCACTCAACCCCGTCCACCGCATCGAGCACTTCCTCACCCGGGCCCTCGTCCTGCACGGCCATCAGGCCACCCCCGAGGCGCTGCGCGAGCTGATGACGACGGTCGGCCTGACCGAGGACATGCTCCAGTCCTACCCGCACGAACTCTCCGGCGGCCAGCGCCAACGCGTCTCCATCGCACGCGCGTTGGCGGTGGAACCGCGCCTCATCCTGGCCGACGAACCGACCTCGATGCTGGACGTCTCCGTACGCGTCGGCGTGCTCAACCTGATGCGGCGCCTGCGCGACGAGCGGAACATCGCCATGCTCTACATCACCCACGACCTGGGCTCCGCCCGCTACCTCGCCGACACCACGATGGTCATGTTCGCCGGCGAACTCGTCGAAGGCGGCGACGCGTTGGCGGTGATGGACGCCCCCGCCCACCCCTACACCCGCCTGCTGCTGTCCGCCGTACCCGACCCCGAACGGGCCGGCAGCTACGACCCCGTCGAGCGCGCCCGCCTGCGCGAGGCGATCCTCAACCCCACGTCCTGCCCCTACGGCGACGACGGCACGTGCAGCCGCACCGACCCCGTCCGCCACATCGTCGGCGAAGACGACGGTCAGCTCCACTGGGTGCGCTGCCACCTGCGCGCACCCGCCTCCGACATCGCCCGCCGTGTCCTGAAGGCCACCGACCGGCCGGACGGCGAGGCCACGGACGCCACCGACGCCACTGAGAAAGCGGAGAACACCGCCGCATGACCCACGACCTCACCCTCCCCTCCGGCAGCCACACCGCCGAGGGGCTGGCCGAACGCGCCCTGCGCGACCCCCACCGCCCCCGCTTCCACTTCACCTCGCCCGGCGGCTGGCTCAACGACCCCAACGGGCTGAGTCACTGGAACGGCGTCTACCACCTCTTCTACCAGTACAACCCGCTCGCCGCCGCCCACCACCGCATCCACTGGGGCCACGCCACCAGCACCGACCTCGTGCACTGGGCCGATGAGCCGGTCGCCCTGGTGCCGGGCTCGGACGGCCCGGACCGCGACGGCTGCTGGTCCGGTGTCCTGGTGGACGACGGCGGAGTGCCCACGCTCGTCTACTCGGGCAGGCACGGCGAGCATGAACTCCCCTGCGTGGCCACGGGATCGGCGGATCTGAGGTACTGGACCAAGGACCCGGCCAACCCGGTCATCGCCGCCCCGCCCGAGTGCATCGACATCACGGCCTTCCGCGACCACTGCGTCTGGCGGGAGGGCTCCGGCGAGAACACGGTGTGGCGCCAGCTGGTGGGCTCGGGAATCCGGGGCGTCGGCGGAACGGCCTTCCTGTACGAATCCGACGACCTGCGCAGCTGGCGCTACGTCGGCCCGCTGCTGACCGGCGACGCCTCGCAGAACCAGGGCGAGCTCGACTGGACGGGCACGATGTGGGAGTGCGTAGACCTCTTCCGGCTCGGCGAGGACGAGGAGGCCGGCGGCACCGACGTGCTGGTCTTCTCCGCCTGGGACGAGGGCACCACCCACCACCCCCTGTACTGGACCGGCCGCTACGAGGGTGACACCTTCACCCCGACCGCCCTGAACCGCCTCGACTACGGGGGCCGCTACTTCTACGCCCCCCAGTCGACTCGCGACGAGCGCGGCCGCCGCATCATGTTCGGCTGGCTTCAGGAGGGCCGGACGGACGAGGCGAACGCGCAGGCCGGCTGGTGCGGTGTGATGTCCCTGCCGAGGGTCGTCACGCTCGCCACGGGCGGCGGCCTGCATCAGGCCCCGGTGCCGGAGCTGACCGAGCTGCGGCGGGAGCGCCTAGAGGTGGCTCCGGGTCGGCTGGCCGACCCGTACACCCAGCTGCCCGCCGTGCGCGGGGACCAGCTGGACATCGAGACGACCCTGCGTCTCGCTCCCGGAGCGACCGCCCGGCTCGTGCTCCGCGAGACACCGGACGGCGTGGAACGCACGGTCGTGGAGGTGAGCCGGTCGCACGACGGAGCGAGCGGTACCCTCCGACTGCACCGCGAGACCAGCAGCCTCGACCCGACGGTCGACACCGAACCCCGGTACGGGGAGCTGCCGTTGGGCTCCGACGGGCGGGTCGACCTGCGCGTCCTCGTCGACCACTCCGCACTGGAGATTTTCGCCAACGGGCGGCCCCTGACCGCCCGCATCTACCCCACCCGCCCGGACGCGGCTGTCGGCGTCGGTATCGGTGCCGACGGCGACGTGGCCCTGGAGCGGTTCGACGCCTGGCAGATGGCGTCGGCCTTCACCGACGGACCCCGGCCGCTGTGGCCGTGACGGTCTTACACACGACCACGGCCCGCGGGGTGGACGTCCCCCCGGGCCGTGGCCCACCCTCCCCTGTTCTCATCAGGAGCTGCCACGAGCGTGTCCCGCGTCGATTGTTCGGGGACGAGGCGGGATCCAGTCCGGGTCCAGGCGGGGCCACCTTCAGGCCGGCCCGTCCGCCGTGAAGGTCAGCGACAGTAACCGGCGGGTTCGTTCGTCGGTCTCGGCGCCTGCGACGACCGAGTGGCGGATGCCGTGGTACACGAGGTCCCACAGCCGCTGGTTTCCCTCCAGCAGGCCGCAGGGGACGACGATGCGGTGATCGCCGCGTACGAGTCGTAGACACGGTCCGAGCCGTGCCCGGTCGACCACCGTGACGCCGGTCAGGTCGTACAGCGGCATCTCGCGGCCGGTGTTGTTGATGTCCGGCTCGTAGAGCGTGCGTGCTCCGGCGTGTACGGCCATGCCGTCGTCCTGGAACCCGTAGATCAGGGTGAACAGCAGCCACCCTCCCGCGAGCGCCGCCCCCGTGATCGTGAACCCGGCGCGTCGGTCGCCCTCGGTGAACATCAGGAGGGCCGACATGAGCACGGCCATCGGCACCAGGGACCCGGCCACGCCCGCGGCGGTGTACCGCCACCGATTCGGGCGGCGAGCGCATGCGGACTCAAGGAGCCGATCGCCCCCGGTACGCCCCGCGACCCACCGGCCGTCGGCCTGCGTGTAGTGGCCGCTGCTCACCTGGAACCTGCCCTGCCAGGGCCCGACCACCCGGGGCGCGGGCGGCGGGCGGGGCTCGCCGCAGGCGTCCGGCGGGGGTGGCAGCTTCGGGATCACGGCTCGGACGCCCGGTCAGCCGGACAGCGGCCGCAGCACCGCGGCGTCGTCGTTCATGGGGACTCCTGGGCCTCGGGAGCGGTTCGGGTTGTTGTCTACCGCCGGGCCTCCGGGACCCGTCCCGAGCGTGGGGGCGCACCATGCGGGCGTCGGACCCGTTCCGTGACCGGGGGAGACCAGGATGAACGACCAGACGCCCGCCGTACCCGCCATGCCGGACTTCGCGCCTGACGACGCCAGGCCACACGACCCGCTGGCCGTCGCCGTGGGCAACGCCTCGCTGCTCGGCGTCGGTTATCTGATGCTGCGGCGACGCAGGCTCGCCCTCGCCGCCGCGGTCGTGACCGTCGTGCTGGTGTCCCAGGTCGTGTCGAGGGCCGACTCGGCGTACGAAGTCGCCGTGCTCGTGTGGTGGGTGGCCGTCGTCGGCCACGGGTGGTTCCTGGCGCGCAGAGGCGCGGGTGGGGGCACGGGCGGGGGCGGAGGCAGGGCCTCGGTGCGTGGTCGGCGTATCGTCGCGCTCGGCGTCACGCTTCCGGTGCTGCTGGCCGTGGGGCTCCTGCGGTTCGACGCCTCCAGGATCGGGCAGAGCGTGGCCGATGCCCGTGAACGCGGCGACTGCGCGGGGGTGTTGAGCGCCCAGGACGAGGTGTGGTTCGGGCATCGCATCGCCGACGCGCCGCTGAGCGCCCGCGGCGACGACGTCGTACAGGCATGTGAGCGGCTGCGAACGGCCCGGGCCGAGTTGGCCACCGCGCTGAGCGGGGACACGGATGCCCTGAAGCACGGCTTCGGCACGCTTGCCTCGGTTCTCGCGCAGCCCGGCAACGAGAAGACGGTCGAGACCACCCTCGACGGGTTCCTGCGCGGCCTGCCCACGAAGGACGCCTGCGACACGGTCACCGTCACCGACTGGCTGCACGACCGCAAGGGCAGCGACGACGTACTGGACCGGTCCGCCGACACGGCCGAACGGACCGCGCCCGCCGCGCTGATGGGGTGCGGTGACGACCTCATGGCGGACGACGACTGGGAGCAGGCCCGCACGCACTACCAGCAGCTGCTCGACCGGTACCCCGACAACGACCTCGCGGACCGGGCCCGGAAGGGCGCCAGGCAGGCCACGCTGAGCATCGAGCTGGCCAACGTCCGCAGCCTGCTCGCGGACCGCACCGACGGGCAGCCCGAGTACTGCTCCAGCCCGGCGAAGTACAGCGGCGCCAAGCCCCTCGGCAAGGGCACGAACCGCGCGCTGTTCTACCCCGACGGCGAGTACGCCATCGACCACTCGGAAGAACTCCCCGGCTCCTGGAAGGCCGATGGCCCCACCGACGCCGTCCTGGTGGTCTGCATGGGCGACACGACGTTCGGAAGCTCCGTCGAGACCTGCTCCTACTACAAGAGTGGGTCCTCCGGCGCCGTCTCGAACGTGACCTTCTACAAGATCGCGATCCCGGTGAAGGTGTACGAGTTGCGCACGGGAAAGCTCGTCGCCAACCGCACGATCCAGATCAACGGCACGAGCTGCCCGGGGTCCATCTACACCTCCGCGGACTCGACGAGCGAGTACGTCGTGGAGACCAAGTCCGATGTGCGGTCCGCCTTCCGGCCGTTGGTCGTCCGGTGAGCGGCGGTGCGGACCGCGACGTCGACGGGGTCGGTGGGGTCGGCGGAGTCGGTGGTCCGGGAGGGCTCCCGCGTGGGGCGGGTGAGCATGTGGGCGGCGACCGCCTGGAGTTGACGGCGGCCGCTCCGGAAGCGCGGTCGAAGAAGGGGACGCTGGTGGCACGGGAGGTACGGGTCATCGCCGGGCGGTACCGGCTGGGGCAGCGGCTGGGCTCCGGCGGTGGCGGAGACGTCTGGCTGGCCGAGGACGAGGAGCTGCGGGTCCGGGTCGCGGTCAAGGAGATCGACGTACCGCGCGAGCCGAACGGATCCGGCGACGACTCCGCCGACCGGGGCCGCAAGGAGGCACTGAAAGCGGCGCAGTTGCGCGAGCACCCGAACGTGATCACGGTGTACGACGTGGTGGAGGACGACGACCGCCCGTGGATCGTGATGGAGTACCTCCAGGGCACGCGGGACCTGCGCGCCGTGGTGAAGGAACGCGGTGCGCTGCCGAGCGACGAGGTGGCCGGGATCGGGGCGGCCGCCCTCGACGCCCTGTGCGCCGGGCACCGGCTCGGCATCATCCACCGCGACGTGAAGCCGTCCAACATCCTGCTGGCACCGGATCATTCGGGCGCCGCCGACCGCCGGGTCCTGCTCACGGACTACGGCATCTCGCTGTGGCCCCGGGAGACCCGGGTCACCCAGAGTGGCATGGTGGTCGGCACCCCGGGCTTCCTGGCGCCGGAGCGGCTGTCCGGCGGCGAGGCGACGCCCGCGACCGACCTGTTCTCGCTCGGCGTCACGCTCTACTTCGCCGTCGAGGGCACCTCCCCGTTCGAGCGGGACACCCTCGACGCCTCCCTCTTGGCGGCCCTGACCACCGAACCCGACTCACCGCAACAGGCGAGCGATCCGCTGAGCAGCGTGATCATGGGGTTGCTCGCCAAGGATCCGGCGGAGCGCATACAGCCGGAGCGGGCACGCGAACTGCTCGCCGAGGCCATGGGAGCCGGACCGTCTGGTACGTCACTTCCCGCGCGCCCTGCGGCTGCCCGGAAGTCGGCCGATTCCGGGGCCGCGACAGGTTCCGGCGACGCGGGCACCGCGACGGAGCCCGCCGATTCCCCGCCGTCCTGGAAGAAGCGCCTCCCTCGCGCCCGGAGCACGGCCGGCGCCGCCGGCCCTTCCCTCGTCCGGCGAACGCCCGTGCTGCTGACGCTCGCCGCCGTATTGGCCGGGGGCGGCGGATTCGCGCTGGGCGCCGCCACCTATCACGACGATCGGGCCGAGACGAAGGGGCCGCAGGCCGTCGGTACGAAGGTGGCCGCGACGCCCTCCCCGACCCCGTCCCCGACCGTGACCCGCAGTGCGTACCCGTACGGCAGGCAGGTGGGGTTGCGTGACGGGCTCATGCCGGGGCAGTGCGTCAACGCCGACTGGAAGGACGGGGAGTACCAAGGGCCGCCCGGGGTGAAAATCGTCAGCTGCTACGACGACGATCCCGAGGGCCAGGTCATCGCCACCGTCGCGGCCGATGCCGCCCTGCGGGCGTCCGGCGCGGACTCGGTACGGGAGGAGTGCACCCGGCGCACCGCGGACCTGCGCAAGTCCATGGCCGACCCGATGCTGTACGTCCTGACACCGGAGGCGGGGCAGAGCGACCCTCCGGTCTCGGCCTGTCTGGTCTTCCTCAAGCACGCCACCCTCGGCGGCCCGCTCGGCGACTTCCGCAAGTTCGGCGACGAGGTCTACATCACGCAGCAGGGTCCGGGCGACTGCGTCACCTCCGTGGAGGACGAGAACGGTGAGATCACCGACACCCTCGTGAGCTGCGAGAAGCCGCACCACGAGCAGGCCATCGGCTGGGCCTGGGCCTCGGGCGACGGCTCGGCGGACAGCGTCGACACCGATGGGCTCTGCGAGGAGAAGTTCGGGGTCGACTGGGCCCGCGGTCAAGGGCATGAGATGCGGGGCTGGCGCTCCTCCGACGAGGAGTGGGATGCCGGATTCCGCTACGTGCTGTGCAGCGTGGGCCGGGAGGACGGCGGGAAACTTCCCGGAGGAATGCTGAAGTCGGCGTACTGAGTCTCCGGCCCCTCAACCCGTACGGGAGGGGTCCCGCAGGGGAGGCGGAGACTGGTCACTACGCACCACCAAGAAAATCACGAACCACCGAGCAGTCCACGAACCACCGATCAGTCCACAGAACCACCGATCAGTTCACGAACCGAGGAGACCAGCGATGCCCCTCTCCGCCAGCCTTGCGCGTGGTGTCGCGCCCGCCACGCCCGGGACCCTGCACGCCCGCACGGTCACCGGAGAGTTCAGCGCCCCGCCCCACCAGGGGCTGACGGTCCGCTTCGGGCGTGGCGAGAAGCCGGAAGTGGACCTGGGGGTCGGCGTGGACGACCTGAGGGTGAGCCGACGGCACGGTGAACTGACGTACCTTCAAGGGCTGTGGTGGCTGCGCAACACCGGGCAGCAGCTCGTCCGGCTGCCCCGCGGCCGGATGATGCACCTCACCACCGAGCCGATCCCGCTCGCCACCGGCTACACCCCGCTGTTCGTGAAGGGATCCGGCTACCGCGAGCACCTGGTCGAGCTGTATGTGTCGGGCCATGACGACCAGGGGCCGGTGTCGCGCCGGCGCGCCGAGACCGTACGACCGGAGACGTGGTCGCTGGACGACGACGAGCGGCTGCTGCTGGTCGTCCTCGGTCAGCGATACCTGCTGTACGAGGAGGACCCGCGCCCCCTGACGTACCGTCAGACGGCCGAGCGGCTCGCCTACCTCCGTCCGGACGCCAAGTGGAACGAGCGCAGGATCGAGTTCCGCATCGAGGCCGTACGGCGTCGGCTGCACGGCACCGGCTTCAAGTACCCGCTGCTGCACGACAAGGCCGAGGGCCGCCCGGCCGACAACAGTCTGCTGCACAACCTGATCCGGGGGCTCGTGGAGTCGACGACCCTCGTGCCGCCGGACCTGGAGCTGATGGAGGACGAGGCGGACTGGCCGGACGCCGCGCTCTGAGGCGGCGGGGCGGCAACGCCCGCTGTCTCACAGCCCGTTCGTCGCGGCTCCCCTGTCATCGCGCGCGGAGTTCGGCGGCGGCGGAGGCCGCGAGGTCCGTGACCATCGTGCAGAGCTCGTCCGTCGGCCGGTGCCCGCCGACTTCCAGGCGGACCATCTCGGCGGCGGTCTCGGCGTCCCGGCCGCTGTACCTGCGGTACTCGACGAAGGCCGTACAAGTGTCGCCGTCGTCGTTCGGTTCGATGATCGTGCGGTATCCGCTGAGTTCGACGGCGGTGGCGCCGTCCTCCGCGGACTTGGGCTGGTCGCGGAAGAAGCCCACCTCCGCATCCAGCTCGTCCACGTCGCTCGACCACTCGCAGCTCCAGTCCGCGACGCCGACGACCGGTACGTCGGCCTTGAGGCCCGGTACGACCAAGAGCGCCTTGGCGTCGAGCAGTTCGCAGGCGTTCGCCCAGGCCAGCGACTTGTGCGGGTAGGGCGACGAACGGCGCGGAAGCTCGCCCCGGTTGAGGACCTCGGCCGCGCTCGTGGCGGCCTTGTCGGCGACCGTGCACAGGGTCGCGTTGCCGCCGGACACGGAGCCCTTGCCCATGTTGACGCGAACCCCGACCAGGGTGTCCTCGGTGTCGCCGTCGGATGTCAGCAGCAGATTGCACTCGTCGCTCTCGGCCTGCTCCTCGCGGATGCCGATCCGCCCGACGGTGCGCGAGGGCGTCGACCCCTCGGGCGGTGAGCCCAGGCGCAGGCTGATCGAGACGTCGATCCGGGTCTTGTCGTCGATGCTCACGAGTACGTCGCATCGGTCGAAGTTCCCGTAGTCGACGTCGACTACGACCTTCCCGTCGTTTTTCCCGTCGCCGAACTGTTCGAGAGCGGCGGGGTCGGTCAGTTCGCACACGTCGGCCGTGTGCGGGTCGCCGATCAGGGCGCGCGGTTCGCCGTCCGAGGCGTCCTCGTCCAGCGTGCTCCGGCCGGGCCCGGGGGTGGCCCTCCCGTCGTCGCCGTAGTCGGGGATGACGGCGAGGCCCAGCGCGAGTACTGCGGTGATGCCGAGCGCTGCCACGATCAGTGGCCGGCGCCGCCGGCGGCCGATGACGGTGGTGGCCGTGTCCCTGGGGGGCGTGGGCGCGGATCCGGCGATTTCCTCCAGGAGCCGCTTGACCTCGACGGCGTCGGGGCGTTGCCGAGGGTCGCGTTGGAGCATGGCGGTGAGGGCGGGGTACAACGGGCCCACGGCGGCGGCGTCCAGCTCGACGACGCCCTGCTCGGCCTTCCAGTACCGCAGCCGCTCGGCTTCCTCGCCGTCCGTCTCCGCCCCGTCGGGACCGGCGCCCTCGTCGTCGAGTGCGTCACCGCGCGGCGGCGCGCCGGTGACCAGTGCGTGGAGGGTGGCGGCGAGACAGAAGACGTCGGAGGCCGGCCGGGGGACGTTGCCCCGGGCCAGTTCGGGGGCGGCGTAGTCCGGTGTGAAGCTGTACGGGCCGTTGACGGTGATGGTCTCGGTGCCGCCGACGCGATAGGCGGCACCGAAGTCCAGTAACTTCGCGGCCCCGTGCCGGGTGACGCCGATGTTGGCGGGCTTGACGTCGCAGTGGACGATGCCGGCCTCGTGCAGCGCGGCCAGTGCGTCGGCGAGCTCGGCACCGATGCGGGCCGCCCGCTCGGGGGAGACCGTCGGCTTGCGGTCAAGCCCGCCGCCGAGGACGTACTCCATGACGAACCAGTACGTCTGCGACCCGGCTCCGCCCTTCGGCCCGGCCGCGTCCCGCGCCCCCGCCCCGTCCTTGGACTCGGCCCCGTCCTTCGCCCCCGCACCGTCCTTCACCCCGGCCCCGTCCTGCGGCACGGTCACGACGTCGAACAGGGTCACCACGTGCGGGTGGTCGCGGAACTTGGCCATGGCGCGGGGTTCGCCGAGCAGCCGCCGCACGGCGGTCTCGCTCTCGCTGTCGGTCCGCTCCGGTTTCAGCGCGACGTCCTGGCCCACCACCGTGTCGTGGGCGAGCCACACATCGCCGCCTCGCCCTGTGCCGATGACCTCCTTGAGGACATAACGGTCGGCGAACTGGTCCCCGGAACGCACGGAATCTTCCCCCTCGGTCGAGTCCGGAACGCACTCGGCCCTGGGCCGCGCGCATGGGTCGAACCTACTGCGTACGGCCGACCGTACGCAGTCTCTACCCAGAGCCTCCATGAGTCGCACTCATACGCAGAAGTAGTGAGATGGCGGGCTACGGGACCCCTCCCGGCGGGGGCGCCTACGGTACGCGTCGGTAGCGATCGTAAACCCCGACAGGAGGAGACCCTCCATGCCCAGAACGCGGACCCTTGTGCTGGCCGGCATCACCGCGGCCGTCTCGACCGTCACGCTCACCCTGTCCGCCCACGCCGGCCCTCCGACCCCGAACGAGCGGGCGGCCGACCGGTGTACGCACCCCGCCGAGGCCCTCGATCTGACGAACTGGAAGCTCACCCTGCCCACCGGCGACGACGAGGACCCCACGGAGATCACCCAACCCGACCTGGCGACCTTCTCCGCCGATCCGTGGTTCCGGGTGGAGACGGACTGCGCCGCCGTGCGATTCCGGGCCGCCGTCAGCGGTGTGACGACCGGAGGGTCCAGCTACCCGCGCGCCGAGCTGCGGGAGATGACCGACGACGGCGAGGACGAGGCCGAGTGGTCCACCACGGACGGCACCCACACCCTCGTGGTCAAGGAGGCGTTCATAGCGCTGCCCGAGGAGCGGCCGTGGGTGGTCGGCGCGCAGGTGCACGGCGGGGACGACGACGTCACCGTCTTCCGCCTCGAAGGCAGCAGCCTCTACATCACCGACGGCGACGACCGCCATCACCACCTGGTCACCGACGACTACGAGTTGGGCACCCAGTTCGAGGCCAAGTTCGTGGCCGAGGACGGGGAGATCGACGTGTACTACAACGGTCGGCTGGAGACCACGATCGATCACGACGGCGACACCAACTACTTCAAGGCGGGCGCCTACACGCAGGCCAACTGCGACAACTCCGAGCCGTGCGACGACGACAACTACGGCGAGGTCCGCATCTCCCGCATCAAGGTCACCCACTCCTGACGGATTCGGGAGGGGTCCCGGCAGGTGCGTGTCACGGTGACGGTGACCGAGGGCACGGAAGGGGCGGCCGGTGACGGGGGACACGACGAGCGCGGAGGGGACTCTGCTGACGAGGGGGCAGCGGATCAACTCGGCGCTCGTCGTGGACCGTCGGCTGGGGGAGGGCGCCTTCGCCGAGGTGTACCGGGTACGGCACCACATCCTCGGCTGGCAGGCGCTGAAGCTCTTCAAGCACGTGGCCTCCCTGGAGGCGACGTCCAGGATGTTCGACGAGGCCCGCATCCTCTCCACCCTGGGACACCCCAACATCATCCGGGTGTTCGACGCGGGCACCGTGCAGACGTCCGAGGGCGTGCGCGGCTACATCACCATGGAGTACGTCGCCGGCGGCAGCCTGGAGCGGCTCGTCGCCTCCCACTCCGGCGCGGTACCGGTCGACGAGGCCGCGGCCGTGCTGCGGCAGGCCGCCGACGGGCTCGCCGTCGCCCACGAGCGGCAGCACCCCATCGTGCACCGCGACCTGTCGCTGGCCAACGTGCTCATCACCTACGACGAGTCCGGGCTGCGGGTGAAGGTGAGCGACTTCGGACTGGCCAAGGAGACCGACCCGGGCACGATGGCGGCGAGCGCCCAGGGGACGGTCGCCTACATGCCACCGGAGGTGCTGCGCCGTGGCACGGGCTACTCGTGCGCGGGGGACGTGTGGGCGCTGGGCACCATCGCGTACTTCCTGCTCACCGACCACTTCCCGTACGACGGCGGCGATCCGGTGCAGTCCTTCTCCCTGGAGCGGTTCAAGCGCCCGCTGCCGCCGCCGAGCACCTTCAACGACGACGTGCGACCGGAACTGGACCGCCTGGTCACGGACATGCTGCGGACCGACCCGGCCGACCGGCCCGCCACGGCCCGCGAGGTCGCCGAACGGGCCGTGTCCCTGCGGCCCCCGCCGGGCGCACGCCCGGCACGAGTCGGCCCTGCGGCCGTGCAGCGGTCGGCCGAGTTGCGGTCCGGTGAGCAGCGGTCGGTCGAGGAGCAGATACGCGCCGCCGTCGAACTCTCCCGCAAGCCGGGCCGACTGGCCGACGCGGCCAACCAGCTGGAAGAGGCCGTCAGCCGCCATCCCCGGCTCCGGGAACGGCACCTGGCACGGCTGATGACGTGGCGTCGGGGGGTGGTCATGTGAACGGCCCTGCACACGGGCGGCGGACATATGGGCGGGGACCACATGGGCCGGGACCACATGGGCGACGGCCACATGAGCAACGGACATACGAGCAACGGACATACGAGCAACCGACATCCGGGCAGCGGACGTATGGAGAGCGGATGGACAACACGACTGCGGGTGGCCGGACGGGTGAGCCGTCCGCCGTCCGACCCGGCACCGGAAACCTGTCCCGCTTCGCGGACGTGGCCGGGACGCGGCTGTACCGCGACAACGCCTTCGCCGTCACCGGGCTCCCGGTGGACGCGCGGGGACGAGCCGTTCGGCAGCACAGACAACGGCTGGAGGCCCGGCTCGCGGTGCAGGACACCCTGCCCGCGGACCCCGAGTCGCCCCTGGCGGGCGGGCACCGCAGGGACGAGGTGCGGGCCGCCTTCGAGGAGTTCCAGGATCCACGGCGACGGCTGGTCGACGAGCTGCTGTGGCGGTGGGGCGAGCCAGGCCCCGAATGCGGCTGCCCTCCGTCCGTGCACGAGGAGCACGACGACGCGGTGCGCTTCCACGCCCTGGCCCTGGAGGCGGAGGCCGGACGCGGTCACACCACCACGGACGGACGGGACACCCTCTGGCGGGGCGCGGCCGGCGGCTGGGGAGTGCTGCTGAAGCGCCCCGAGTTCCGGCACCACATCGCCCACCGGATCGGGGAGTTGGACGATCCGAGGCTGGGTGAGCACTCGGCGGACGACTTCCTCGCCGCGCTGCCCCGCCTCCTCGTGTCCCCGTTCCGGGAACTCGCCGCCGACCCGGACTTCCGGCCGCGGCTCGCCGGGGTCTGTGCGGGCTGGGCGGAACACGAGGCGTTCGCGGGGCTCTTCGCCGAACTCTTCGAGGAGACCGTGGAGGAGTCGGTCGAGAAGATCACCGACGGTCTGCTGTCCGCGAAGCGGCAACAGGAGGCCGGCCGGTACGGCGATGCCGTCCTGACCCTGCGGAAACAGGTCCTCCCCACGTTCGAACGACTCGGGGACTTCCAGGCGTTCATGTCGGACTGGCGGTACGAGGAGGTCGCGCACATCGTCGCCGTGGGCCTGAACAACCTCGCGGTCGCACTCGCCGACCACCACCTGTACAAGCGGCCGACCGCCAAGCAGCGGCAGACGATGGTCGAGCTCACTCAGGCGGCGTACGAGATCGCCCCGGACCGCGACGAGGCGGGCATCAAGGCCAACTGGGACGCCATCCACTCGCAGTTCGGGGAGTACGCCCGCTCGGTCGAGGCCGGGGGCAGCGGCGATCTGTGGGGCGGCCTGCGGCTGAGCTGTCTCCTCGTCCTGCTCGTCATGGTGCTCCCCGCCCTGATCGCGTACTGGGTCAACAGCTGAGTCGCCGGTGCCACAAGGACGGCACTGATGAGCACGGCACCGATCAGGACGGCACAGAAGGAGCTAAACCATGCACCGCCCGGTGACTCCCCAAGTACGCGACACACTGCGCCAGTTGAGGCACCCCCCGGAGTTCCGCATTCCCCGCCCGTCGCTGGAGCCCGCGCACGCGGAGTGGGCCGCGGCCGTGCTCGCCGAGGTCGAGGCCGCCGAGGCACTCGCGGAGCGGGCCCGCACCCCGGAGGGCGCCGGGACCGATGCGCTGCTCGGGGCCGCCGTCGGCATCTGGCGCGCCCTGCGCAAGCTCGACCAGGGAACCGGCCCTCTCTCGGCCGCCGATCTGCGGCAGGTGCGCCGCCAGGTCCACGCGAGCCGTCAGGCGCTCCTGGACGACGGGCTGGAGATCCAGGAGCACGACGGCCTGCCGTTCGACTCCGGGCAGTCCCTGGAGGCCCTGGTGTTCCAGGACGAGCCGGGACTGGACCGCGAAACGGTGCTGGAGACCGTACGGCCGTCGGTCTACTTCCGCGGCGAACGCATCCAGATGGGCCAGGTCATCGTCGGCAGGCCCGCCCCCGAGCAGACGTCCGGCACGTGAACGACCAAGGAGAGAACGACCATGCGCGAGACCATCGACTTCGGAATCGACCTCGGCACCACCAACAGCGCCATCGCGGTGGCCGAGGACGACGGCGTACGCGTCATCAAGAACAACGACGGCTGGGACTTCACGCCGTCCGCCGTGTGGCTGCCCAAAGAGGGGGTGAGCCATGTGGGCAGGCGGGCACGGGAGCGCACCGAGAACGATCCGGACAACGCCTACGCCGAGTTCAAGTTGGAGATGGGGGCGGCCGGAGCCCAACGGCACTTTGAGCGCGCGGGCGTCTCGCTCACGCCGGAGGAGCTCTCCGCCGAGGTGCTCAAGTCCCTGCGCCAGGACGCCGCGCACGAGTACGGGTACCAGCCGGAGGCGGCCGTCATCACCGTCCCGGCCTCCTTCGCCCTGAACCAGAACAACGCCACCAGCTCGGCCGCCGCCCTCGCCGGGCTGGGCGATCACTGCCCGCTGGTGCAGGAGCCGACGGCGGCCGCCATCGCCTACGGCGTGCAGGACGCCTCCGAGTCCGCCCACTGGATGGTGTTCGACCTGGGCGGCGGCACCTTCGACGCGGCCCTGATGAGCAAGCGCGACGGCGAGCTGCAGCTCATCCAGCACGCCGGTGACCCCTATCTCGGCGGCAAGCTCATCGACTGGGCCCTGGTCGACGACCTACTGGTGCCGGCCGTCCGGCGCGACCTCGGCCTGTCGGACTTCGCCCGCAGCAACGCGCGCTGGCGCAAGAACTTCGCCAAGCTCAAGCTGGAGGCCGAGAACGCCAAGATCGCGCTGTCCCGCACTCCCTCGGTGGAGATCTCCATCGACCTCGACGACGGCAACGGCGGCACCGAGCCCTTCGAGTACGTTCTGACCCGGGGCGCCCTGGACGACCTGGCGCTGCCGTTCTACACCCGCGCCATCCGGCTCTGCCGTGACGCGCTGGCCGAGAGCTCCCTGCGCCCCGACCACATCGACCGGCTGCTCCTGGTGGGCGGCGCGACCTTCAGCCCCGGTCTGCGCGAACTGCTCGCCGACCCGATCGAAGGCCCCGGCATCCCCCTCGACCACAGCCAGGACCCCACCACCGTGGTCGCGCGCGGCGCCGCCGTGTTCGCCCGGACGATCCGGCTGCCCAGGAAGCCGCAGCAGGCCGCGCCGGGCGAGTTCGCGATCGAACTCCACTATCCGGCGCAGTCCGTCGACACCACCGGCATCCCGGTCTCCGGCAAGGTCAGCAGCGGCAGCGCGGTGGACTGGACGCGGTACACCGTCACCCTGAGCAACCCCGACGGCCGCCCGCCCTTCCGCGGGCCGCGCACCGAACTCGGCGCGGACGGCACCTTCTACACCGAGGTCGCCATCGACGCCGACACCCGGTCCCGCTTCACCGTGGAGCTCACCGACACCGCCGGCACCCGGCGGAACCTGGCGGGGGACACCTTCTCCATCAGCCACGCGGCCGTCGTCCCCGGCGACGCGGTGCTCACCGGCACCCTCGGCATCGGCAAGGCCGACGGCACCTTCGACCCGTTGCTGCGCAAGGGCACCACACTGCCCGCCCAGGTGACCAAGCCGTACCGGACGACCATTCCGCTGCGCCGTGCCCAGCCGGACGCCGTCATCCGCATCCCGCTGCTGGAGGGCGAGCGCAGGCGCGCCGACCGCAACACGCGGGTCGGGCTGATCGAGATCCGCCCGCGCGACATCCGGATCGACCTGCCCGCCCAGAGCGAGGTCGAGGTGACGTTCGAGATCCAGGCGAGCAACCGGGAGGTCCTCGTCACCGCCGACATCCCGCTGCTGGAGCAGCAGTTCGAGGCGACGATCAACCGCTCCGAGCTGCTGGCGCCCGAACACGACGAGCTCGTGGACCGGCTGCACGATCTGGAACAGCGGGTACGTCTCCTGCAGGACCAGGCGGAGGACGTGTTCTCGGACCAGGCGCGGGAGCAGTTGGAGGACCTCTCGGAGCAGAAGACCCTCCCGCAGCTGCGCAAGGAGGTGGACGCGGCGGCCGTCGACACGGGTGCGGCCGTCACCAGTGACCGTCGCATCCGTGACGTGGAGGCCCAGCTCGACGACATCGAGCAGGCGATCGAGATTCCCGGTCTGCAGCGCGAGCTGTGGGATCTGCTCAGCTCCTGCGAGGACGTCATCGAGCAGGTCGGGGGTGGTTCGTCGGACCGGCGTGAGCTGCAGAACCTGCGCGACCGGGCCAGTTCGCTCGGCGCCGACGCCTCTCCGGCGGATCTGCGCCGACTCATCAAGCGGGCCGGGGACTTTCACATCGAGCTGCTGCGCCGTACCGACCAGTGGGAGTACGTCGTCTTCCACGCGCTGGTCGAGATGCGCGACGACATGTTCTCCCGCGCACAGGCGGACGCCGCGATCCTGGAGGGCCGCCGAGCCGTCGCCGCGGGGAACCGCCGGGCCCTCGCCGGCGTCAACGAGCGGCTGCGCCGACTGCTGCCGCCGGGGGCCGTGGATGAGGCCGAGCGGCTGTCCGGCGGCATCAACTAGTCGGCGGGGAAGAGGAGTTGAAGGTGCCCACATCCAAGGTTGCGGACGGCACAAGGCCGGGCGCCATGGAATCCGGCGGTGCGGAGTCAGGTCGTACGGTGTCCGCAGGCGTGGACTCCGGCGGTACGGCGTCCGCCACGGCCTCCCTCCGCGTCGGACTGCTGGTCTCGCGCGCCCGGGCGGCGGCCCGCTCCGGTGACCTGGACGGCGCCCTGCGGCTGCTGCACGACGCCGATGATCCCGGCGTCGCGGACCATCCGGACGTCCTCGATCTGCTCGCCCGTGTGCACGCCCAGCGCGGAGACCTGGCCCGGGCGGCGGAGTACTGGCGCAGGGTCCAGGAGCAGCGGCCCGAGGATCCGGCCGCGTCGGCCGGACTGGCGAGGATCGACCAGCTAGGGGGCCGTGGCCCCCGGGCGGCGCTCGCCCGGCACCGCGCCGGTACGGCCTTGGCCGCCGCGGTCTGTGCGGTGGCCGCGATCACGGCTGGCACGGTCGCCCTCACGGACGCCGCGGGTGGTCGGTCGGAGCCGCCGGGCCCCACGCGGGCCGAGTCGGCCGAGCAACGGGCCCGGCAGCTCGACGCCGAACGCAGGGCCGAGCAGGCGCAGGAGCGGGACCTGGAGGCGGCGCGCCGAGCGGAGGCGGCCGTGGATCTGGCCGGCGCGCTGCGGGCACCGGGCGTGGAGCCGGTGGTGGACGGGGCTTCCGTGGAGGTCGCCTTCGCGGACGGCCTCTTCTCCGAGGGCGCCGAGCTGACGCGGACCGGCGCCGATCGCCTCGCGGTTCTCGGCGGACGTCTGGCAGGACGAGACGTGCGCGTGGAGATCCGCGGCCACACGGCCACCGTCCCCGGCGCTCCGACGAGCGGCGGCTCGGTCCTCTCCCTGTGGCGGGCTCTCATCGCCGCCCGCGAACTGAGTGCCGCCAGTGGCAGGCCGCTGACGGCCTTCACCACCGAGAGCGCGGATCAGCGTGACGCCCCGTACCCGAGCCCGGCGAAGAACCGGACGGTGACCGTGACGATCACCCCCGAGTAGTCCCGCCCCCTCAACCGGCGTCCCTGTCCGAGGGCAGCGGCTGCTCGAACCACACCACCTTGCCGGTGCTCACCCTCGTCACCCCCCAGCGCTGTGCCAGCTGGTCGACCAGGAACAGGCCCCGGCCGCCCTCGTCGCTCAGCCGGGCATGGCGCATCCTGGGGACGATCGGGGAGTCGTCCTCGACCTCGCAGCGCAGGACGTCCGTGCGCAGGAGGCGCAGGACGATCGGTCGGGAGGCGAACCGCACGGCGTTGGCGACCACCTCGCTGACCAGGAGTTCGGTGGACTCCGAGAGGTCGTCGAGGTCCCAGTCGCGCAGGGTCCTGCGGGTCAGGCGGCGGGCCTGGCGCGCGTTCTGCGGGCGCGGGGCCAGGTACCAGTACGCGACGGTCTCCGGCAGCAGGCCCTTGAAGCGGGCGGCGAGCAGCGCCACGTCGTCGTCCCGGTCCCCCGGCCCCAAGGTGCCGAGCGCCTGGTCGCAGAGCACTTCCAGCGCCGGAGACGTGGATTTCGCGGCGGCTTCCCGCAGCCGTGCGCGCAGTCGCTCCACCCCCGTCAGGACGTCCGAGTCGCGGGACTCGACCAGCCCGTCGGTGTACAGCAGCAGCGTCGCGCCGGCCGGCGCGGGCATCTCGACGGACTCGAATCCACCGCCGCCCACCCCGATCGGAGCCCCGGGCGGCACCTGCACGACCTCCGTGCTGCCGTCGGGATGCAAGAGCACCGGCGGCAGATGGCCGGCGTTGGACACCAGCAACCGGTGCAGCACGGGGTCGTACATGGCGTACAGACAGGTCGCCGTGTGCTCGCTGCCCAGGCGCTCCGCCTGTTCGTCGAGGTGGTGCAGGATCTCGTCCGGCGGCAGGTCGAGCCCGGCCAGGGTCTGCACGATGGTGCGCAGCTGGCCCATGATCGCGGCCGAGGTCATGGAGTGGCCCATCACATCGCCGATGATCAGCGCGACACGGTTGCCGGGCAGCGGGATCGCGTCGTACCAGTCGCCGCCGACCTGCGCGGTCCGCGAGGCCGGCAGATAGCGGCTGGCCAGCAGGACTCCGGCCGGCGCGGGCAGCGACGACGGGAGCATCGTGCGCTGCAGCGCGTCGGCGACGGACGCCTCGCGCGCGTACAGCGCCGCCTTGTCGACGCCCAGCGCCGTGTGCGTGGCGAGCTGGGAGGCGACGAGCAGATCGTCCCCGGAGAAGTCCGGGCGGTCGGGTTCGCGCAGGAGGGCGACGCTGCCCATGACGTGGTGGCGGCCGTGCAGCGGGGCGACGATCAGGCGTCGTCCGGGCGGTGCCGCCGAGGACGCGATGTCGGTCTCCAGCAGCTCTGACGCGGCGGACGCGGTGTCCGGGGTGTCCGCGAACACCGGGCGCCCGGCGTGCAGCAGTTCGGTGAGCGGACCGGTGGCGGACGGGCGTACGACCTCCGCTGCCCGGACGGGGGCGGGGGCCGGTGCGGGGGGTCCGGAGCCCTGCGTGGCGGACTGACGCGGTCGTGCGCGTTCGGTGGTGTGCAGTCGCAGGATGCCTGGGGCGACGTCATCCGGCTCGTCGCCGACCGGAAGCGGAGCGTACAGATGGACGAACGCCGTGTCGGCGAAGGCCGGGACGGCCGCCCGGCACAGCTCGTCCAACGTCTCGTCGAGGTTGATGCCGCGGGCGATCCGGCGGGTCGCGGCGTCGAGGTACCGGAGCCGGTCGGTCTGCGGTTCGGCGACGTCCGGCCCGCCGTCCCTCGGAGGTCCGGCGGTGGCCCCCGGGGCGGGCGGACGCTCCGCCCTGTGCGGCGGAGCAGCGGGCCCCCGCACACCGGCCGCCTGCCCGCCGGTGCCTCGATCGGCTCCGAGGTCCTTCGTCACCCGTGTCCTTCCCCGTGTCGTCAGGTGCGCCGCCTGCAGCGCAGGAAGATCTGTACCTCGGGCGGGACATCCACGCTCGACGGGGCGTACGTGTACGACGACTCCTCGACGATCTCGAAGCCCGCCGCCTCGACTACCTCGCGCAGTTCGTCCCTCAGATAGCCGGAGACCCGGATGGTGCTTCCGATGAACGGGATCGAGAAGTCGTCCACGTCCGCCTCCACCATCGACAGCGCGAACAGGCCGCCCGGTGGCAGCAGGTGGTGGACGGTTCGCAGGGTGAGGGGTATCTCGACGCGCGGCAGCATGAGCAGCGAGAAGAAGGCAGCCACCGCGTCGAAGCGGCCGAGGTCACGGGGGCCTCCGGGCCGCAGATCCGCGATGTCCGCCTGGTGGAACACTCCGGTGGGCACGTTGGCGCCGGCGAGCGCGACCATCTTCTCCGACAGGTCGACGCCTACGACCTGCAATCCCGCCTTCGCCAACTGGAGCGCGGTCGGGATTCCGGTGCCGCACCCCAGGTCCAGCACACGGGCGCCGGCCGGCAGGGACCGGATCAGCCACTCGGCTGACGCGACCTGCCCTTCCTTGTGCGGGAAGGCCTCGTCGTAGCGGTCGCCGATGGCGTCGAAGGCCTCGGCCTGGCCGGTGCGGTCGAGCGGCATGCTCTCGTAGCGGAGCTTGTCGCCAGGAGTGCTCACTAGGAATCTCCTTTGAAACCGTATGTGCGAGTTTTTCACAGTTACCCAGACCCGGCGGCGGCCGGCAACGGGGGATGGGCCATGGCCTGAATGCGGCCACAGTACGGTGCGCGTCGACTCCTTGACCCCCGGTGCGCGCTCAAGGATGCTGTGTTGCGGCACATGAGATGCGTGCCGTAATGAGCAACATCAGACTCAGGTCTCGTACCAGCCGAGGAGTGGCCATGACGCACCAGGTCCGTGCTGTCGTCGCGCAGGGCAAGGGTGCCCCCGTCAGCCTGGAAACGATCATCGTGCCCGACCCCGGCCCGGGGGAGGCGCTGGTGAAGATCGAGGCCTGCGGGGTCTGCCACACCGACCTGCACTATCGGGAGGGCGGCATCAACGACGACTTCCCCTTCCTGCTGGGGCACGAGGCGGCGGGCGTCGTGGAGTCGGTGGGAGAGGGGGTCACCGATGTCGCGCCGGGTGACTTCGTCGTCCTGAACTGGCGTGCGGTGTGCGGTCAGTGCCGTGCCTGTCTGCGCGGGCGCCCCTGGTACTGCTTCAACACGCACAACGCGAAGCAGAAGATGACCCTTGCCTCGACCGGGCAGGAGCTGTCCCCGGCGCTGGGTATCGGCGCGTTCGCGGAGAAGACGCTGGTGGCGGCCGGGCAGTGCACCAAGGTCGACCGGGCCGCGTCGGCGGCGGCCGTCGGGCTGCTCGGCTGTGGCGTGATGGCGGGCATCGGTGCCGCCATCAACACGGGCAACGTCGGACGCGGTGACAGCGTGGCCGTCATCGGCTGCGGCGGCGTCGGCGACGCGGCGATCGTCGGGTCGAACCTCGCGGGCGCAGCGAAGATCATCGCGGTCGACATCGACGACCGGAAACTGGCCAAGGCCAGGAAGCTGGGCGCGACCCACACCGTCAACTCCAAGGAGAACGACGCCGTCGAGGCGATCCGCGAGCTGACCGGCGGCTTCGGCGCCGACGTCGTGATCGAGGCGGTCGGCCGCCCGGAGACGTACAAGCAGGCCTTCTACGCCCGCGACCTCGCCGGCACCGTCGTCCTGGTCGGCGTGCCCACCCCGGAGATGAAGCTCGAACTGCCGCTGCTGGACGTCTTCGGCCGCGGCGGGTCCCTGAAGTCCTCCTGGTACGGCGACTGCCTGCCCTCCCGCGACTTCCCGATGCTCGTCGACCTCTACCTCCAGGGCCGGCTCGACCTGGACGCCTTCGTCACGGAGACCATCGCGCTGGACGAGGTCGAGAAGGCCTTCGAGCGGATGCACGGCGGCGACGTCCTGCGCTCGGTGGTGGTGCTCTGATGGCCCCCCGCATCGAACACCTCGTCACCTCGGGGACGTTCTCGCTGGACGGCGGCACCTGGGACGTCGACAACAACGTGTGGATCGTCGGCGACGACCACGAGGCGATCGTCGTCGACGCCGCGCACGACGCGCAGGCCATCGCCGAGGCGCTCGGCGGGCGCACCCTGCGGGCCATCGTGTGCACCCACGCCCACAACGACCACATCGACGCCGCGCCCGATCTCGCGGCGCGCACGGGTGCCCCGATCCTGCTCCACGCCGACGACCTGCCACTGTGGAAGCAGACCCACCCCGACCGGACGCCCGACGGCGAGCTGACCGACGGCCAGGTCCTCACGGTGGCCGGTACCGAACTGACCGTGCTGCACACGCCGGGTCACGCGCCGGGTGCGGTCTGTCTGTACGTGCCGGCCCTGGCGGCCCTCTTCAGCGGCGACACGCTGTTCGCGGGCGGGCCGGGGGCGACGGGGCGGTCGTACAGCCACTTCCCGACCATCGTGGACTCGATCCGGGACCGGCTGCTGACGCTGCCGGGCGAGACCGTCGTGCACACCGGGCACGGGGAGACGACCACGATCGCCGCGGAGGCTCCGCACCTCCAGGAGTGGGTCGACCGCGGCTTCTGACCGCTGCCGGGGGGTCCTCGCACGGCGCCCGTTCCGCCTGTTGTCGCAGGTGGAACGGGCGCTTCGAGCTGCCCCGTGGCCGATTCGCCGTGGCGCCCGAACCGGGCCTTTTGACGCCTTGACAACGGTTCGGAGCGGCCTCCAAACTGGCGTTGCGCTAACCGCAATCCGTTTCGCTATACGCACCGAGGTGTCATGATGATTCCCGCGTGCCGACTCGCGGATCTCCCGCGAGGTGAGGCCTTCCGGCTCGACATCGACCCGCCGGTCTCGGTGTTCCACACCGACGACGGCGAGGTCTTCGCCATCGACGACACCTGCACCCACCAGGACGCCTCGCTCGCCGACGGCTGGCTGGAGGGCTGCGAGGTGGAATGCCCGCTGCATGCCTCGAAGTTCGACCTGCGGACCGGCTCGGTCGACGCCCCGCCGGCCAAGCTCCCGGTCCGGACGCACGAGGTCGTGGTGCAGGACGGCATGATCTACGTCCAGCTGTCCCTGGACGCCCCCAACCTGCCGCCCTGTATAGCGGCCCGGCTCGCCGGCGGTCCCGCGTGAGGACGGTCGCCGTGGTCGGCGCCTCGCTGGCCGGTCTGTCGGCGGCGCGCTCGCTGCGCAAGCAGGGCTACGACGGGCGGCTCCTCGTCATGGGGGACGAGTTCCACCGCCCGTACGACCGGCCGCCGCTGTCCAAGGAGTTCCTGGCCGGCACGCTCGGCGAGGCGGACCTCGCGCTGGAGAGTGACGACGAGGACCTGGACGCGGAGTGGCTGCTCGGTGCCCGCGCCACCGGCCTCGACCGCACCGAGCGCGCCGTCCGGCTCGCCGACGGCCGGGAGGTCCGCGCCGACGGCGTCGTCATCGCGACCGGCGCCGCGGCCCGCATGCTGCCGGGCACCGAGGGCCTCGCCGGGGTGCACGCACTGCGCACCCTGGACGACGCCCGCGCCCTGCGCGACGAACTGGCCCGGGGCGGACGGCTGGTGGTGATCGGCGGCGGCTTCATCGGCGCCGAGGTCGCCTCCACCGCCTACGCCCTCGGCCTCGACGTGACAGTGGTCGAGGTGGCCCCGACGCCGCTCGCCGGACCGCTCGGCGCGTCCATGGGCGCCGTCGTCTCCGGCCTCCACGCGGACCACGGCGTACGGCTGTTGTGCGGCGTGGGCGTCAAGGGGCTGAGCGGGGAGCACCGCGTGGACGCCGTCCTGTTGGAGGACGGCCGAAGCGTCCCGGCCGACATCGTGGTCGTCGGTGTGGGGGCCCGCCCGTGCGTCGAGTGGCTTCATGGCTCCGGCGTCGAACTCGACAACGGCGTCAAGTGCGGCGCCGACGGACGCACCAGCCTGGCCGGTGTGGTCGCGGTCGGCGACTGCGCCAACTGGTACGACCCGCGCACCGGCGCCCACCGCAGGGTCGAGCACTGGACGGGCGCGCGCGAGCGCCCGGACGCGGCCGTCGCCACGCTGCTGGCGGGCGGCGCGGTGGAACCGGGCGTGCCCCGGCCGCCGTACTTCTGGTCCGACCAGTACGGCGTCAAGATCCAGTTCGCGGGGCACGCCGCCGGCGCGGACAGTGTGACGGTCGAGGAGGGCACCGCGGACGACCGCAACGTCCTGGCCGTCTACCGGCGTGCCGGTCGGCCGGTCGCCGTGCTCGGAATGAACCAGCCGCGGCTGTTCACGCGCTGGCGCAAGCAGCTCGCCGCCGCGACGTCTTGACACCGCCCATGTGGCATCCTGCGCTGCGGTCTCACATGACGCGCAGTGTTGTGCCATAGGCAACGAAGTGCGCACCATCCCCAACGCCGTCCGGAGTCGCTCTTCCCGGCGCGTGAATGACCCCTCCACGACGTTTCCCGAGGAGTGCACCGTGACCTCGACCAGCCTGCCGAACAGTCTGATCGCCACCCTCCCCGGCTCCTCCTACACGGATCCGGCGATCTTCGCCCAGGAGCAGGAGCGCATATTCGAGACCATGTGGTTCTGCGTCGCGCGCGCCTCCGATCTGGCGAAGCCCGGCGCCTTCCGCACCGTCGACGTGGGCCGCGAGAGCATCCTCGTCACCCGCGCGCGTGACCATTCGATCCGCGCGTTCTTCAACGTGTGCCGGCACCGCGGCGCCAAGCTCTGCACGGAGGAGACCGGCGAGGTCAAGCGGGCCTTCCAGTGCCCGTACCACGCCTGGACGTACGACCTCAACGGCAAGCTCGTCGCCGCGCCCAACCTCACCAAGATGCCCGACGTCGGGCGCACCGAGTACGGCCTGGCCGGCGTGGCCGTGCGCGAATGGCTCGGCTATGTCTGGGTCTGCCTCGCGGAGAACCCGCCCTCCTTCGAGGAGACGGTCATGGGCGAGATCGTCGACCGCCTGGGCGACGTCGAATCGATCGAGCGCTACGGCATCGACGACCTCTCGGTCGGCAAACGGATCGTCTACGACGTCAAGGCGAACTGGAAGCTGATCATCGAGAACTTCATGGAGTGCTACCACTGCGCCACCATCCACCCCGAACTGACGGAGGTGCTGCCCGAGTTCGCCGACGGCTACGCCGCCCAGTACTACGTGGGGCACGGCGCGGAGTTCGGTGAGGAGGTCCAAGGATTCACCGTCGACGGCTCCGCGGGACTGGACCGCATTCCGGGGGTCGCCGAGGATCAGGACCGGCGCTACTACGCGATCACGGTCAGGCCGCAGGTGTTCATCAACCTCGTCCCCGACCACGTGATCTTCCACCGGATGTATCCGATGGCGGTCGACCGGACGATCGTCGAGTGCGACTGGCTCTATCTGCCGCATGTCGTCGAGAGCGGCAAGGACGTCAGTCGGTCGGTGGAGCTGTTCCACCGCGTGAACCAGCAGGACTTCGACGCCTGCGAGCGCACCCAGCCCGGAATGAGCTCACGGATGTACGCCAAGGGCGGTGTGCTGGTACCCAGTGAGCACCACATCGGTGCCTTCCACGACTGGGTCAACGAGCGCCTGGGGGCACCGGCGGTCTAAGAGAGGACCGCGCCACCCAGGTAGCCCATGCGGTGGCTGATCTCCTCGGCGCCCTTGAGCAGGATCGGGGAGACCTCGTGCATGCGGTCCTCGGTCAGGCGATACGCGGGCCCGGAGGCGCTCAACGCCGCGATCACCGTGCCGTCCCGGTCGCGGACCGGCGCGGCCATGGCGTGCAGGCCGATCTCCAGCTCCTCCAGGGTGATCGAGTAGCCGCGCTCCCGGGTCTCGGCTAGGTTCTTTTCGAGCTTGCTCTTCGCCGTGATGGTGTTCTGCGTGACCTTCTTCATCCCGGCCTCGGCCAGCAGCGTGGCGCGGTCCTTGGTCGGCAGATAGGACAGCAGGATCTTGCCGCTCGACGTGGCGTGCAGGGGAGTCAGTTGGCCGACCCAGTTGTGCGCGGTGATGGCACCCGGACCACGCACCTGGTACAGGTTGATCGCGAAGTGCTCCTGCATGACAGCGATGTTGACGGTCTCGCCGAGCTCCTCGGCGAGCCGTTCGCAGACCGGGCGGCCCTGTTGGGTGATGTCGATACGACCGGTCACCGCGCCGGCCAGGCGGACGATGCCGAAGCCGAGCCGGTACTTGCCGCGCTCACCGGCCTGTTCCACCAGGCCGCGCGCCTCAAGGGCGCCCAGCAGGCGGAAGGCGGTGGACTTGTGGACGTCGATTTCGGCCGCTACCTCACTGACGCCCGCTTCACCACGCTGGGCGAGGATCTCCAGGACGCTGATGGCGCGGTCCACCGACTGCACTCCGCCAGCCTGTGAACTCGACGTTTCTGTGTCCGTGCTGTAGTTGCTCACAGTGAAACTATACGCGTAGTAAACAACACCACCGCAAGTAACGAGCCTGTAATTAAGCCGTTAGAAGTTGCGTTGTTCGCAACCTGGTGCGTATGACGCTACCGGCGCTAGCATGCGTCGCGTATCTACGGCGCGAGCGAGACGAGGCACCATGGCACCTGTGCAGTACGACTTCGTCATCGTCGGCGGCGGATCGGCCGGCAGTGCGCTGGCGAACAGACTCTCCGCAGACCCGGCCAGCCGCGTGCTGGTGTTGGAGGCCGGCCGGCCCGACTACCCATGGGACGTCTTCATCCACATGCCGGCGGCGCTGACCTATCCCATCGGCAGCCGGTTCTACGACTGGAAGTACGAGTCCGAGCCCGAGCCCCACATGGGCGGCCGGCGCGTCTACCACGCGCGCGGCAAGGTGCTGGGCGGTTCCAGCAGCATCAACGGCATGATCTTCCAGCGCGGCAACCCCATGGACTACGAGCGCTGGGCGGCCGACCCCGGCATGGAGACCTGGGACTACGCGCACTGTCTGCCGTACTTCCGGCGCATGGAGAACTGTCTCGCGGCCGACCCGGACGACGAGTTCCGCGGCCACGACGGCCCCCTCGTCCTCGAACGCGGCCCGGCGACCAACCCCCTCTTCGGTGCCTTCCTCAAGGCCACCGAGGAGGCGGGCTACGCGCCCACCGACGATGTCAACGGCTACCGGCAGGAAGGATTCGCCAAGTTCGACCGCAACGTCCACCGCGGACGCCGGCTGTCGGCCTCCAAGGCGTACCTCAAGCCCGTCCGCAAGCGCCCCAACCTCACCGTCAAGACGCGCGCCCTGGTCACCCGTGTCCTGTTCGAGGGCAAGAAGGCCGTCGGCGTCGAGTACCAGCGCGGCAAGGGTGCCCCGCAGCAGGTCCGCGCCAAGGAGGTCATCCTCTGCGGCGGCGCGATCAACTCCCCGCAGCTGCTGCAGCTCTCCGGCGTCGGCAACGCTGAGGAGCTGCGCGCCCTTGGCATCGACGTCGTGCACGACCTGCCGGGCGTCGGCGAGAACATGCAGGACCACCTTGAGGTCTACATCCAGTACGCCTGCAAGCAGCCCGTCTCCATGCAGCCGTACCTGGCGAAGTGGCGCGCCCCCTTCATCGGCCTGCAGTGGCTGTTCAGGAAGGGCCCGGCCGCGACGAACCACTTCGAGGCCGGCGGCTTCGCCCGCAGCAACGAGGACGTGGACTACCCCAACCTGATGTTCCACTTCCTGCCGATCGCGGTCCGCTACGACGGCTCCGTGCCCGCGGGCGGACACGGCTATCAGGTCCACGTGGGTCCCATGTACTCCGACGCCATCGGCTCCGTGAAGATCAAGAGCAAGGACCCGCGCGAGCACCCGGCCCTGCGCTTCAACTACCTCTCCACCGAGCAGGACCGCCGAGAGTGGGTCGAGGCGATCCGGGTGGCCCGGGGGCTCCTCAACCAGCCCGCGCTCGCCCCCTACAACGACGGGGAGGTCTCGCCCGGACCGTCCGTCGCGACCGACGAGGAGATCCTCGCCTGGGTCGCCAAGGACGGCGAGACCGCCCTGCACCCGTCCTGCACCTGCAAGATGGGCACCGACGAGATGTCCGTCGTCGACCCCACCAGCATGCGGGTGCACGGCGTGGAGGGTCTGCGGGTGGTCGACGCCTCCGTCATGCCGTACGTCACCAACGGCAACATCTACGCCCCGGTGATGATGATCGCCGAGAAGGCCGCCGACCTGATCCTCGGCAAGGAGCCGCTGGCGCCGTCGAAGGCCGCGTACTACCGCCTCCGTGACGCCGAGAAGCAGGCCGGGTAGGCCTTGGGCGCTACGGGGCTGAGGGCGCTGCTGGAGCGCGTCCGCTATGAGGTGCTGCCGGCGAAGGCGACGGAGGACAAGGTCCTCGCCCATCTTCCGCGCGAGGTCACCGTCACCGTGACGGCGTCGCCGGTCAAGGGCCTGGAGCCGACCCTCGACCTCGCCGGCCGGCTCGCGGGGCACGGCTATCGCGTCGTCCCGCATGTGCCCGCGCGGCTGCTGCGGGACGACGCGCATCTGAAGGAGGTCGTCGACCGGCTCCGCGAGAGGGGCGTGGACGACGTCTTCGTCCCGGCGGGCGACTCCGACCCGCCGGCCGGGGTCTACGACGGTGCGCTGCCGGTGCTGCGCCGGCTGAGCGAGCTGGGTGGGCCCTTCAGCCACGTCGGCATCACCGGCTATCCCGAGAGCCACCCCCTCATCCACGACGACATCACCGTCCAGGCGATGTGGGACAAGCGCGAGCACGCCACGTACCTCGTGAGCAATCTGTGCTTCGATCCGCGGGTGCTGGGGGAGTGGGTCGCGCGGATCCGGGGGCGTGATGTCACGCTGCCCGTGTACATGGGTGTCGCGGGGCCCGTGCAGCGGGCCAAGCTGCTGGCCATGGCGACGAAGATCGGTGTGGGGGAGTCGACGCGCTTCCTGACGAAGCACCCCTCCTGGTTCCTGCGGTTCGCGACGCCCGGGGGCTACTCGCCCGAGCGACTGCTGACCCGCGTCGAGCAGACGCTCACGGCGCCCTCGGCGGGGGTGGCGGGGCTGCACCTGTTCACGTTCAACCAGATCGCCGAGACGGAGCAGTGGCGCCGCGCGCTGCTGGACCGGCTGGACGGCTGAAGGTCGTATACGAGAAGGCGGCATACGAGAAGGCCGTACACGACGATGGGCGGGCTGGAGATCCAGCCCGCCCATTGCCATGGATATCGTCAGCGGAAGACCACCGTACGGTTCCCGTCCACCATCACCCGGCTCTCGCTGTGCCACTTCACCGCGTGGGCGAGTACCTGGGCCTCGACGTCCCGGCCCACCGTGACCAGGTCCCGCGGGTCGAGGGAGTGGTCCACCCTGACCACGTCCTGCTCGATGATCTGGCCCTCGTCCAGGTCCGGCGTCACATAGTGCGCCGTCGCGCCGACGAGCTTCACGCCGCGGGTGTAGGCCTGCTCGTAGGGACGAGCGCCCTTGAAGCTGGGCAGGAAGGAGTGGTGGATGTTGATGGCGCGGCCCTCGAGCTGTTTGCACAGGTCGTCGGAGAGGATCTGCATGTAGCGGGCCAGCACCACCAGGTCGACGTCCAGGTCACGCACCAGCTCCAGCAGCCGCGCCTCGGCCTGCGCCTTGGTGTCCTTGGTGACCGGGATGTGGTGGAAGGGGATGTCGTAGGTCTGGGCGAGTCCCTCGAAGTCGCGGTGGTTGGAGACGATCGCGGGGATCTCGATGTTGAGGGCGCCGGTGTGGCGGCGGAAGAGGAGATCGTTCAGGCAGTGGCCGAACTTGGACACCATGATGAGGGTCCGGGTCGGTGTCGACGCCTCGTTCAGGGCCCAGTCGATGCGGTACGCCTCGGCGACCGGACCGAATCGGTAACGCAGAGTTTTCATATCCACGTCCGGATCCGAGACGTCGAAGTGGACCCTCATGAAGAATCGGTCCTGGAGTCGATCATCGAATTGCTGGCTCTCCAGGATGTTGCCCGAGTTCCTGACGAGGAAGCCGCTCACTGCGTGGACCAGTCCGGCGCTGTCGGGACACGAGAGGGTGAGGACGAACTCACGGCCAGGTTGCGGTCGAAGGGACATGACGGCCTCCGTCGGTGCGTATTGCACAACAAGGTGAGCGATACGCAACATGGTCGGCCTCGGTGCCGCTTGCGGTCAAGGGTGGACGGGTGAGTGCCGGTAGGGTCAAATCGTCATCCGTCAACCTCTTGACGTATCTCTATGGCATTCGTAAGGGTGTTCCACCACAAGCAATTGAATGCACGATGCGCAACGCATTTCGGCTGAAGGGCTTGGCGCGTGGCAGACCTGTATGTGGCTGGGGAATGGCGTGACGCGGCGGCCGGTGGCCGCCGCGAGATCCGCTGTCCCGCTGACGGCACGCTCACCGCGACCGTCTCCGAAGGGACGCGCTGCGACGCGGAGGCGGCGATCGCCGCGGCCCGCCGCGCCTTCGACGAGGGCCCCTGGCCGCACACCCCCGAGCGGGAGCGCGGAGCCCTGCTGCTGCGTACCGCCGATCTCATCGAGCGCGACGCCAAGGAGTTCGCCCGCGCCGAGTCGCTGGACAGCGGCAAGCGGCTGGTGGAGAGCGAGTACGACATCGCCGACGTCGTCTCCTGTTTCCGCTACTACGGCGGGCTCGGCGGAACCGACGCCGGCCGGGTCATCGACACCGGCCGGGACGACGCCGTCAGCCGCGTGGTCTACGAGCCGATCGGTGTGTGCGGGCTGATCACCCCCTGGAACTACCCGCTGCTGCAAGCCAGTTGGAAGGTCGCCCCGGCTCTCCTCGCCGGCAACACCATCGTCCTGAAGCCCAGTGAGCTCACCCCCTCCACCTCGATCCTGCTGATGAGGGCTCTTCAGGAGGCGGGGCTCCCGGCCGGCGCCGCCAACCTCGTCCTGGGCACCGGACCCGAGGTCGGCGCACCGCTCTCCGAGGACCCGGCCGTCGACATGGTCTCCTTCACCGGAGGCCTGGAGACCGGCAAACGGATCATGGCCACCGCCGCCGCGACCGTGAAGAAAGTCGCGCTGGAGCTCGGCGGCAAGAACCCCAACGTGGTCTTCGCCGACGCCGACTTCGAGACGGCCGTGGACTTCGCCCTCACGGCCGTCTTCCTGCATTCGGGGCAGGTCTGCTCGGCCGGGGCACGGCTGATCGTCGAGGACTCCCTGCACGATGCCTTCGTCGACGAAGTCGTCCGTCGGGCCCGGCAGATCCGGCTCGGCGGGCCCTTCGATCCCGACGCCGAGACCGGCGCGCTGATCTCCGCCCAGCACCGGGACAAGGTCGAGGCGTATGTCGCCGCGGGCCTCGCCGAGGGCGCCGTACTGCGCTGCGGCGGTGCACGGCCCACCGACACCGCCCTCGCCGACGGCTACTACTACCCGCCGACCGTCCTCGACGAGTGTCGGCAGGACATGCGCGTCGTGCACGAGGAGTCCTTCGGACCCGTGCTCACGGTAGAGCGCTTCACCGACGAGGACGATGCCGTACGCATCGCCAACGACACCGAGTACGGACTC
Source organism: Streptomyces sp. NPDC051738 (assembly GCF_044453205.1). Lineage (NCBI taxonomy): Bacteria > Bacillati > Actinomycetota > Actinomycetes > Kitasatosporales > Streptomycetaceae > Streptomyces > Streptomyces sp. NPDC051738. The sequence goes on from NZ_JBITCM010000022.1 coordinate 92,407, forward strand.
GCCGGAGCCGTCTGGACACAGGACGCGGGCAAGGCCCAGCGGGTCGCCCGGCGGCTGCGCCACGGCACGGTGTGGATCAACGACTACCACCCCTATGTGCCGCAAGCGGAATGGGGTGGCTTCGGGCACTCGGGCGTGGGCAGGGAGCTGGGACCGACCGGTCTGGACGAATACCGAGAGCCCAAGCACATCTGGCAGAACATCCAACCCCGGCCGCAACACTGGTTCCGCGGCTGAACGCCGAAGAGAGGTCGAACGTGACCCCAACACAGACCGAGGTGCCGCAGCGGCGCGGCACGCCCCAGGATTCGGACGGTACTCCGGTCATATCCGTGCGCCGGCTGTGGAAGGTGTTCGGTCCGAAGGCCGACCAGGTTCCGGAGTCCGAGGAGCTGTGCGGCCTCACCCGCCGCGAGCTCATGGACCGCACGGGCTGTACCGCCGCGGTGCGCGACGTGGACTTCGACGTCCGCAAGGGCGAGGTCTTCGTCGTCATGGGCCTGTCCGGCTCCGGCAAGTCCACGCTGGTGCGATGTCTGACCCGGCTGATCGAACCCACCGCCGGTGAACTCGTCTTCGAGGGCGAGGACATCCGCGCGGCGGACGCCAAGCGCCTGCGCGACCTCAGGCGCAGCAAGTTCTCCATGGTCTTCCAGCACTTCGGGCTGCTGCCGCACCGCCGCGTCGTCGACAACGTCTCCTTCGGCCTGGAGATCCGCGGCATGGGCCGGGCCGAACGCACCAAGCGGGCCATGGAGGTCGTCGAACTGGTCGGTCTCGCCGGCTACGAGAACTCCTACCCCGACCAGCTCTCCGGCGGTATGCAGCAGCGCGTCGGCCTCGCCCGGGCGCTGGCCGGCGACCCGGACGTGCTCTTCTTCGACGAGCCCTTCTCGGCGCTCGACCCGCTGATCCGCCGGGACATGCAGAACGAGGTCATACGGCTGCACAACGAGGTCGGCAAGACCATGGTGTTCATCACCCACGACCTCTCCGAGGCGCTCAAGCTGGGCGACCGCATCCTCATCATGCGCGACGGCAAGATGGTCCAGTGCGGCACCGGCGACGAACTCGTCGGCGCCCCGGCTGACGACTACGTGCGCGAGTTCGTCAAGGACGTGCCGCGCGGCGACGTGCTCACCCTGCGCTGGATCATGCGCCCGCCGACGCCCGCCGACGCCCTGGACGGCCCCGAGCTGGGCCCGGACGTCGTCGTGAAGGAGGCCACCCGCGCGGTCCTGGCGGCCGACAAGCCGGTCAAGGTCGTCGAGAACGGCGAACTGCTCGGCATCGTCGGCGACGAGGAGATCCTCGCGGTGGTCGCCGGGCAGGAAGGCGGCGCGTGATGACCGTCGCCGTCGAGAAACCCGAGCAACCGCAGAAGGCGGACGCCCCGCCCGAGAGTCCCGCGACCGCCACCCGGGAACGCAAGATGAGCCGCGGCATGGTGGTGGCCGCGATCCTGGTCGGCTGGCTGGTGCTCTTCGCCCTGCTGCGTGGAAAGCAGACCCTCGCGCTGGCGGCAGCGGACCTCACGGACCTGCACCGGTGGTTCAACGACGCCAACGACACGATCGGCGCGAACCGCAACACCAACCCGCTCTTCCTGTACTTCTTCAACGAGATCCGCCTGGTCATCGACACCCTGGTGACCTTCGTCCAGGAACTGATCTCCCAGCCCTCGGCCGGCCGGCCCGTCCCGCAGATCGGCTGGCTCGGCGTGGTCGGCATCGCCGGCTATGTCTCCTGGGCGTTCGGCAACTGGCGGGTCGCCCTGCTGGCCGTGGCCGGCTTCACCTTCATGGGGCTGCAGGGGCTGTGGCAGGAGAGCATGGACACCCTGGCCCTCATCCTGTGCGCGGTCTTCGTGGCGCTGCTGTTCGCCATCCCGCTGGGCGTGTGGGCGGGGCTGTCCGACCGGTTCAACCGGATCGTGACGCCCTTCCTGGACTTCATGCAGACGATGCCGACCTTCGTCTACCTCGCCCCGCTGACCCTGTTCTTCCTGATCGGCGGCGCCTCCGCCACCATCGCCACCGTGATCTACGCGGCACCGCCCGCGATCCGCATCACCGCGCACGCCATCCGCTCCGTACCCAAGACCACCGTCGAGGCGGCCGACTCGCTGGGCGCGACCAGGCGGCAGGCGCTGACGAAGGTCCTGCTGCCGATGTCCAAGCGGACCGTGGTGATGGGCGTCAACCAGTCGATCATGGCAGCCCTGGCCATGGTGACCATCGCGGCCCTGATCGACGCGCCCGGCCTCGGCAAGACCGTCGTCCAGGCCCTGCAGTCCCTCGACGTGGGCACGGCCTTCAACGCGGGCCTCGCCATCGTCGTCCTGGCGATCGTGCTGGACCGGGTCACCACGGCCGCCAGCACCCGTGAGGAGGAGGCCCGGCGCTCCGGTGGCCGCCTGCTCGCCTGGCGTAAGCAGCTGCTTGCCGCGGGCGGCGTCGTCACCGCGGTCCTCGTCTACCTGTCGCACACCTACATCTGGGCGGCGGAGTTCCCCGGCGAGGGCGACATCGGCAGCTCCATCGCGAGTGCGGCCGACACCACGACCACCTGGGCGCAGGACAACCTCGCGGGCCTCACCAACGCGTTCCGCGACGCCGTCACCAACGGCCTGCTCAACCCGTTCCAGGCGCTGCTCACCGACTCCCCGTGGTGGCTCGTCGGCGCCGTCCTGATCGCGCTCGGCGCGGTGCTCGGCGGTCTGCGCGCCGGAGCCACGGCGGCCCTGTGCGTCGGCCTGCTGGTCGGCACGGGGGTGTGGTCGGACGCCATGACGACGCTGGCGTCGACCGTCGTGGCGACGGTGCTGGTCATGGCGCTCGGCATCGCGTTCGGCGTGTGGATGGGGCGCAGCCTGCTCGTGGACCGGGTACTGCGGCCCACCCTGGACGCGGCACAGGTCATGCCGCCGTTCGTCTATCTCGTGCCGTTCCTCGCGCTGTTCGGCGCCAGCCGCTTCACGGCCATCGTCGCCGCGATCGTCTACGCGGTGCCCGTCGCCATCAAGATCATCGCGGATGGGGTCCGGGCCGTGCCCGCGACCACCGTCGAGGCGGCCACGTCCGCCGGGTGCAACACCTGGCAGATCATCACCAAGGTTCAACTGCCCATGTCACGCAGTGCGTTGACGCTCGCGACCAACCAGGGCCTCATCTATGTGCTGTCGATGGTCGTGGTGGGCGGCCTGGTGGGAGCAGGCGCCCTCGGCTACGACGTCGTGGCCGGGTTCTCGCAGGGGCAGCTGTACGGGAAGGGACTGGCGGCCGGGCTCGCCATCGTCCTTCTCGGCGTCATGTTCGACCGGATCACTCAGGCAGCGGCGCGACGCGCAAGCGCTTAGAAGGAGCACTGACCATGGCAACACCTGTACGACAGTGGAGAGTCGGCGCGGCCGGCCTGGCCGTTCTCGCTCTCACCCTCACCGCCTGCGGCGGTGCGAAGGTCGGTGACGACTCCTCGGGCGCGGACGGCTCGGGCAGCTCCGGCAAGTGCGGCACCTTCAACATCGCCGTCAATCCGTGGGTGGGCTACGAGGCCAACGCGGCGGTCATCGCGTACGTCGCGGAGCAGGACCTCGGCTGCAAGGTCACCAAGAAGGACCTCAAGGAGGAGATCGCCTGGCAGGGCTTCGGCACGGGCGAGGTCGACGCGGTCGTCGAGAACTGGGGCCACGACGACCTGAAGAAGAAGTACATCACCGACCAGAAGACCGCCGTCGATGCCGGGCTGACCGGCAACAAGGGGCTCATCGGCTGGTACGTCCCGCCGTGGCTGGCCAAGGAGCACCCGGACATCACCGACTGGAACAACCTCGACAAGTACGCGGCCGAGTTCAAGACCTCCGAGTCGGGCGGCAAGGGCCAGCTCCTGGACGGTGACCCGTCGTTCGTCACCAACGACGAGGCCCTGGTGAAGAACCTCAAGCTGGACTACAAGGTGGTGTACGCGGGCAGCGAGACCGCGCTCATCCAGGCCTTCCGGAAGGCGGAGAAGAACAAGGAATGGGTGATCGGCTACTTCTACGAGCCGCAGTGGTTCATGTCCGAGGTGCCGCTGGTCAAGGTCAAGCTGCCGGAGTACAAGACCGGCTGTGACGCCGACCCGGAGAAGATCGCCTGCGACTACCCCGTCTACGACCTCGACAAGATCGTCAGTGCCAAGTTCGCCAAGTCGGGCAGCCCCGCCTATGACCTGGTCAAGAACTTCACCTGGACGAACGAGGACCAGAACACCGTGGCCAAGTACATCGCGGTGGACAAGATGACGCCGGAGGCGGCGGCGAAGAAGTGGGTCGAGGCCAACCGCGCCAAGGTGGACGCCTGGATCAAGTAGCTCCCCGGTTCCTGGATCGAACACGCCCGACGGGCGGTGCGCACCGTGCGTACCGCCCGCCGGGCGTCGCCATGTCCGGGGGCGTGCGGGGGCGTGTTCCCGGGGCTGTTTTCCGACGTCACGGACCCCTTGACACCCCCTCCCCGAGGCAGGCACATTGAGTTGCGCAACCTGAACCATGTTGCGTAGACAGCAACTGAACCGGCTGGACTCGTTCTCAATCGGAGGTACGGCGATGGCGGGACCCCGAGTGGTCATCATCGGAGCGGGGGTCGTTGGCGCGGCACTCGCGGACGAGATCTCCGCGCGCGGCTGGACCGAAGTGACCGTGGTCGACCAGGGCCCGCTCCCCGCCACCGGGGGCTCGTCGTCGCACGCCCCGGGCCTGGTCTTCCAGACGAACTCCTCCAAGACCATGACCGAGCTGGCGCGCTACACCGTCGAGAAGTTCTGCTCCCTCGACGTCGACGGCAAGCCCTGCTTCCTCCAGGTCGGCGGCCTCGAAGTCGCGACCACCCCCGAGCGCCTCACGGAACTGCACCGCCGCCACGGCTGGATCACCGCCTGGGGCATCGAATCCCGGCTGCTGACCCCCGACGAGTGCGTCGAGCGGCACCCGCTGGTCGACCGCGACAGGGTCCTCGGCGGCCTCCTCGTCCCGACCGACGGCCTCGCCAAGGCCGTCCTCGCCGTCGAGGCGCAGATCCGCCGGGCCACCGAGCGCGGCGTGCGCTTCCTGGCCCGCCACGAGGTGCTCGACGTCCTGCGGGCCGACGGCGAGGTGACCGGCGTCCTCACCGACCAGGGCGAGATCCCCGCCGACATCGTCGTCTGCTGCGCCGGCATCTGGGGCCCGAAGATCGCCCGCATGGTCGGCATGAACCTCCCGCTGACCCCGCTGGCCCACCAGCTCGCCTGGACCGGCCCGATACCGGCCCTCGCCGGCCAGACCGAGGAGGCGGTCCGCCCGATCCTGCGCCACCAGGACGCCGACCTCTACTACCGCGACCGCTTCGACGGCATCGGCATCGGCTACTACGGCCACCGCCCGATGCCCATCACGGCCGACGAGATCCGCTCCTTCGACGAAGCCGCCGAGATGCCGTCGGTCCTGAAGTTCACCGAGGAGGACTTCGAGCCCGCCTGGGCCGAGACCCAGTCCCTGCTCCCCGCGACGCAGGAGGCCAAGGTCGAGGAGGGCATCAACGGCCTGTTCTCCTTCACCACCGACAACTTCCCGCTGCTCGGCGAGTCCGCGGACGTCAAGGGCTTCTGGGTCGCCGAGGCCGTCTGGGTCACCCACTCCGCGGGCGTCGGCCGGGCCATGGCCGAATGGCTGGTCGACGGCCACTGCTCGTCCTTCGACCTGCACGAGTGCGACGTCAACCGCTTCGAGCCGCATCAGCTGACCCCGGAGTACGTCCTCGCCCGCGACTGCCAGAACTTCGTCGAGGTCTACGACATCCTCCACCCCCTCCAGCCGTCCGGGAAGCCGCGCCCGATCCGCACCAGCCCCTTCCACACCCGCCAACAGGAGCACGGCGCGTTCTTCCTGGAGGCGAACGGCTGGGAGCGCCCGCAGTGGTACGAGGCCAACGCGGGCCTGGTCGAGGGCCGCAGCATCCCCACGCCGGGCGACTGGGCCGCCCAGTACTGGTCGCCCATCGTCGGCGCCGAGGCGCAGGCCACCCGCGAGACCGTCGCCATGTACGACATGACGGCCCTCAAGCGCCTGGAGGTGGCCGGCCCCGGTGCCGCGGACCTCCTGGAGCGGCTGGTCACCGGCAAGGTCGCCAAGTCCGTCGGCTCGGTGACGTACACCCTGCTGCTGGACCACGACGGCGGCATCCGCAGCGACATCACGGTGGCCCGGTTGGCCCGCGACCTCTTCCAGGTCGGCGCCAACGGCAACCTCGACCTCGACTGGTTCACCCGCCACCTCCCCGCCGACGGCACGGTCCAGGTCCGCGACATCACCCCCGGCACCTGCTGCATCGGCCTGTGGGGCCCGCTGGCCCGCAAGGTCCTGCAGCCGCTGACGGACGAGGACTTCTCCAACGACGGCCTGAAGTACTTCCGCGCCAAGCGCGCCCACATCGGCAGCGTCCCGGTGACGGCGATGCGTCTGTCGTACGTCGGCGAACTCGGCTGGGAGCTGTACACCACCGCCGACCTCGGTCAGAAGCTGTGGGACACCCTGTGGCAGGCGGCGAAGCCCCTCGGCGGCGTCATCGCCGGCCGCGGCGCCTTCAACAGCCTCCGCCTGGAGAAGGGGTACCGCTCCTTCGGCACCGACATGACCTACGAGCACGACCCCTACGAGGCGGGCGTGGGCTTCGCCGTGAAGCTCGACAAGGGGGACTTCATCGGCAAGGCGGCGCTGGAGCGGCGTAAGGGTGACGTGCGGCGTCGGCTGAGCTGCCTCACGATCGATGACCCGCGGTCGGTCGTGATGGGCAAGGAGCCGGTGTACGACGGTGACCGGGCGGTCGGCTACGTCACCAGTGCGGCGTATGGCTACACGATCGGTAAGGGGATCGCGTACGCGTGGCTGCCGGCGGAGGTCGCCAGCGTTGGAACGGTGCTGGAGATCGGCTACTTCGATCAGCGGGTGTCGGCTGTGGTGGCTGAGGAGCCGTTGTTCGATCCGACGATGTCGCGTCTTCGTGGCTGAGGGATTCGTAGGGGGTGCCGCGATGGGTTGTCGGTCGGCTGCGGGTGTGTGGGGGCTGGTTGCGCAGTTCCCCGCGCCCCTAAAAGCGGTGTTGCAGCTCGGGCCTCTAGGAAGGAGTACCGTCGGTGACCGCACAACTCCTCGATGGCAAGACGACCGCCGGTGACATTCGCCGTGAACTCGCCGAGCGCGTCGCCAAGTTGACCGCCGGAGATGGACGTCCGCCAGGGCTCGGCACCGTCCTCGTCGGCGACGACCCCGGCAGTCATGCCTACGTCGCCGGCAAGCACCGTGACTGTGCTCAGGTGGGTATCGCCTCCCTCCGGCGCGAGCTGCCCGCCGACGCGACTCAGCAGCAGGTCGAGGACGTCGTCGACGAGCTGAACGCCGATCCGGCCTGCACCGGCTACATCGTGCAGCTGCCGCTCCCGCGTCACCTGGACGCAGGCGCCGTCCTGGCGCGTATGGACCCCGCCAAGGACGCCGACGGGCTGCACCCCGTCAACCTCGGCCGGCTCGTCCTCGGTGTCGACGCGCCGCTGCCGTGCACCCCGCGCGGGATCGTCGAACTGCTGCGCCGGTACGACGTGCCGATCGCCGGTGCGCGGGTGTGTGTGATCGGCCGGGGCATCACGGTCGGACGGCCCATCGGACTGCTGCTCACCCGCAGGTCCGAGAACGCCACCGTCACCCTCTGCCACACCGGGACCAAGGGCCTGGCCTGGCATGTCCGCGAGGCCGACATCGTCGTCGCGGCGGCGGGCTCGCCCGGTCTGATCGGCAAGGACATGCTGCGTCCCGGCGCGGCGGTCCTGGACGTCGGCATCACCCGCACCGACCAAGGGCTGGTCGGCGATGTGCACCCGGACGCGAAGCGGGTCGCCGGGTGGGTCGCGCCGATGCCCGGAGGGGTGGGACCCATGACACGGGCGATGCTCCTCGCGAACGTCGTCGAGGCCGCCGAGAGGAACGCGAACGCCGAATGAACCTGCCCCTTCCCGAGGACGGAGCCGTCCGATGACTCCCCGCACCCCCGGCGCCGAACTCCCCGAACACCCCGACTGGCTGTGGCGCACGCCCGAGCCGAAGCGGTCGTACGACGTGATCGTCGTCGGTGGCGGCGGCCACGGCCTGGCCACCGCCCACTATCTGGCGAAGAACCACGGCATCACCAACGTGGCCGTGCTGGAGAAGGGCTGGCTCGCGGGCGGCAACATGGCCCGCAACACCACGATCATCCGCTCCAACTACCTGTGGGACGAGAGCGCCGGCATCTACGAGCACGCGCTCAAGCTGTGGGAGGGCCTCGCGGAGGAGCTCGACTATCCGATCCTCTTCTCCCAGCGCGGCGTGCTGAACCTCGCCCACAGCCTCCAGGACGTCCGCGACAGCGTGCGCCGCGTGGAGGCGAACCGCCTCAACGGCGTGGACGCGGAATGGCTCGACGCGGAGGGCGTGCGGGAGGTCTGCCCGATCGTCAACATCTCACCGGACGTGCGCTATCCGGTCCTGGGCGCCACCTACCAGCCCCGGGCGGGCATCGCCAAGCACGACCACGTCGCCTGGGGCCTGGCCCGCTCCGCCGACGCCGCCGGGATCGACATCATCCAGAACTGCGAGGTCACGGGCCTGGACGTGGTCGGCGGCAGGGTGGTCGGAGTGCAGACCACGCTCGGCCCGATAGCGGCGGGCAAGGTGGCCCTCTGCTCGGCCGGCCACACCTCGGTCCTCGCCGCCATGGCCGGCATCGAACTCCCGCTGCAGAGCCACCCGTTGCAGGCCCTGGTGTCGGAGCTGCTGGAGCCGGTGCACCCGACGGTGGTCATGTCCAACGCGGTCCACGTGTACGTCAGCCAGGCGCACAAGGGCGAGCTGGTGATGGGCGCGGGCATCGACGCGTACAACTCCTACACCCAGCGCGGTGCCTTCCACATCATCGAGGAGCAGATGGCGGCGGCCCTGGAGCTCTTCCCCGTCTTCGCCCGCGCCCACGTCCTGCGCACCTGGGGCGGCATCGTCGACGTCAGCCCCGACGCCTCGCCGATCATCGGCCTCACCCCGGTCGAGAACCTGTACCTCAACTGCGGCTGGGGCACCGGCGGGTTCAAGGCCACCCCGGGCGTCGGCTGGGTCTACGCCCACACCATCGCCCACGACACGCCCCACCCCCTCAACGCCCCCTTCTCGCTCGACCGTTTCACCACCGGCGCGCTCGTCGACGAGCACGGCGCGGCCGCGGTGGCCCACTAGGGAGCCGATGCATGCTGCTCATCCCCTGCCCGTGGTGCGGGCCCCGCGACGAGGCCGAGTTCCACTACGGCGGCCAGGCCCACGTGCCGTACCCGGAGGCCCCTTCGGCCCTCACCGACGAGGAATGGGCCCGGTACCTGTTCTTCCGCGACAACCCGAAGGGCCCGTTCGCAGAGCGCTGGAACCACTCGGCGGGTTGCCGCCGGTGGTTCAACGCGGTGCGGGACACGGCGACGAACGAGGTCCTGGCGGTGTACCGGGCGGGGGAGCCGCGCCCGGCTCTTACGGAGCTGAAGCAGGCGCCACCTGTTGAGCCCCGTCCGGTGAATCCAGCCCGTCCGGCGTTTGAGGACGAGGCCCTTTCGGGGCCGACGGGGGTCCAGGGGGCAGAGCCCCCTGGCGGGGTAGAAGGGGCGGAGCCCCTTCAGGATGGGACGGGTAGGGGCGGCGGGGGCGCTGCATCCATCAGCGGCTCCGCCGCGGGCCAGCCCTTCCGCCACCCCACCCGAGGCCGAGTGGACCGAGACACGACCCTCACCTTCGTCTTCGACGGCACCGAATACCAGGGCCTCCGAGGCGACACCCTCGCCTCCGCCCTCCTCGCCAACGGCACCATCGCGGCAGCGACCAGCATCAAACTCGGCCGCCCCCGCGGCATCTTCTCCGCCGGCGTCGAGGAGCCCAACGCGGTCGTCCAGATCGAGGCCCCCTTCCCCGAGCCGATGCTCCCCGCGACGACCGTCGAGCTCTACGACGGCCTGGTCGCGACCAGCCTCCCCGGCCAGGGCCGCCTCGCCACCACCCCCGACCCCGCCCGTTACGACGCCGTACACGCCCACTGCGACCTCCTGGTCGTGGGTGCCGGCCCGGCCGGCCTCGCGGCCGCAGCGGCGGCGGCCAACAGCGGCGCCCGCGTCATCCTCGCCGACGACCGGCCGGAACCCGGCGGCAGCCTGCTCGGCACCGGCGAACTCCCCGACTGGGTGGACGAGATCGGTACGCGCCTCGAAGCCGCCCCCGGCGTACGCGTGCTGCGCCGCACCACCGTCTTCGGCTACTACGACGACAACCACCTCCTCGCCGTGGAACGCCGCACCAACCACCTCGGCGCACACGCCCCGGACAACGTCTCCCGCGAGCGCGTCTGGCGCATCCGCGCACGTCGAGTCGTCCTCGCCACCGGCGCCCACGAACGCTCCCTGGTCTTCGCGGACAACGACCGCCCCGGCGTGATGCTGGCCTCCGCCGCCCGCACCTACGTCAACCGCCACGGTGTCCTGCCCGGCCGCCACGCGGTTGTCTTCACCACCAACGACAGCGCCTACGCCGCGGCACTGGACCTCGCCGCGGCGGGCGTGGACGTCACGGCGATCATCGACACCCGCCCCGAACCGGGGGAGTGGGCACGCCGCGCTCGCGCGGCCGGCATCGAGGTGCTGCCCGGGCACGCCGTCACCGGCACGGAAGGCGACGCGCGTGTCACCGCCGTGACCGTCGCCCCGTACGGGGAGTCGGCGGGGCAGCGGGAGTTCGCCGCCGATCTGCTCCTGGTCTCCGGCGGCTGGAACCCGGTGGCGCACCTGTTCAGCCAGGCGGGCGGCTCACTGCGCCACGACGAGACGCTGGGCTCCTTCGTCCCCGACACCTGCCGTCAGGCGGTCGAGGTCGCGGGCGCCGCGAGCGGCGTATTCGACCTGGCCGGAGTGCTCGCACAAGGCGCCGCGGCCGGTGCCCGCGCGATCGAGGCCGAGGGTTACACCTCCGAGGCGCCCCGCCTTCCCGCCGTGGCCGCCCAGCCGCACACCCCGCCCCAGCACGTCTACGTCGTCCCCGGCACGGTCGGCCCCCACCGCTTCGTCGACCTCCAACGCGACGTCACCGTCGACGACCTGGCCCGCGCGACCGGCGCCGGCATGCGCTCGGTGGAGCACACCAAGCGCTACACCACCGCAGGCACCGCCAACGACCAGGGCAAAACCTCCGGGGTCCTGGCCAGCGGCGTCGTGGCCGAACTGCTCGGCGTGGACATCTCCGCGCTCGGCACGACCACGTTCCGCCCGCCCTACACCCCCGTCTCCTTCGCCGCGCTCGCAGGCCGGGACCGGGGTGCGCTGAGCGACCCGGTCCGCAGGACGGCCCTGCACGAGTGGCACGTCGGGCACGGCGCCCTGTTCGAGAACGTCGGCCAGTGGAAGCGCCCTTGGTACTACCCGCGAGGCGGCGAGGACATGGAGACCGCCGTGCTGCGCGAGTGCGCCGCCGCCCGCGACGGCGTCGCCTTCATGGACGCCTCCACCCTCGGCAAGATCGACGTCCAGGGCCCGGACGCCGGCGCCTTCCTCGATCTCCTCTACACCAACATGATGAGCACCCTGAAGGTCGGCATGATCCGCTACGGCGTGATGTGCCGCCCGGACGGCATGGTCTTCGACGACGGCACCGTCATCCGCCTCGCCCAAGACCGCTTCCTCGTTACCACCACGACCGGCAACGCGGCGGCCGTACTGGACTGGATGGAGGAGTGGCTGCAGACGGAGTGGCCCGAGCTGAAGGTCCACTGCACGTCCGTGACCGAGCAGTGGGCCACGGTCGCCCTGGTCGGCCCCCGCTCCCGCGACGTACTCGGCTCACTCGCGCCCCAACTGGCCGTCTCCAACGACGACTTCCCATTCATGGCATGGCGTGAGACGACCGTCGCGGGCATCGAGGCCCGGGTCTGCCGGATCAGTTTCTCCGGTGAACTCGCCTACGAGATCAACGTGTCACCGTGGGAGGCCCTCACCCTGTGGGAGGCGCTGTACGAGGCCGGCGCCCCGTACGGCATCACCCCGTACGGCACCGAGACCATGCACGTCCTGCGGGCCGAGAAGGGCTACCCCATCATCGGCCAGGACACCGACGGCACCGTCACCCCGCAGGACCTCGGCATGAGCTGGGTGGTGTCGAAGAAGAAGCCCGACTTCATCGGCAAGCGCTCCTTCGCCCGTGCCGACACCGCCCGCGCCGACCGCAAGCATCTGGTGGGCCTGCTCCCCGACGACCGCGGCGACCTCCTCCCCGAGGGCACCCAGCTGGTCGCCGACAGCGTGCTCCCGGCCCCGCCCGTCCCGATGCTCGGCCATGTCACCTCCAGCTACCGCAGCGCCGCCCTCGGCCGGACGTTCGCGCTCGCCCTGATCAAGGGCGGCCGGGAGCGCATCGGCGAGCGGCTGTACGCCCCCGTGGGCGAGCGACTGGTCCCGGTGACCGTCGCCGGTCCCGTCCTCTACGACCCCGAGGGAGCCCGTCGCGATGGCTGACACCGCCCTTGCCGCCCCGCCCCGCAGCCCCCTGACGGACGCCGCCGGCCGCCTGGCCGCCGCCACCCGCAGCTCCGGGGGCGCGGTCCGGCTGGCCGAACTCCCCTTCCTGACCCAGGTGAACGTACGGCTCGACGCCAAAGGCGCGGCGGCGGACGCCGTCGGGCTGGCCCTGGGCCTCCAACTCCCCCTCGAACCCAACACCGCAGTCCGGGCGGGGGAGTTGACCGCGCTGTGGCTCGGACCGGACGAATGGCTGCTGGTGGGCCCGCCCGGCGGCGAGCGGGAGCTGGAGGCCCGGATCCGGACCGCCGCCGGGGACGAGCCCGTCTCCGTGACCGACGTCTCCGCCCAGCGCACCACCCTCCTCGTCGCCGGCCCCCGAGCCCGCGACCTGCTGGCCCACGGCTGCGCGCTGGACCTGCACCCACGCGCCTTCGGCCCCGGACGCTGCGCCCAGACCACCCTGGGCCGCGCCCAGGTCGTCCTGGTCGCCCGGGACGAGGCCAGGGCCGGTTTCTGGGTCCTGGTCCGCTCGTCCTTCGCCGGCTATCTGACGGACTGGCTGCTGGACGCGGCGACGGAATACATCTGAACGCCCTTCTGCGGGTGGGCCGTTGGCTGCGCTGGGGGAGTCGCTCAGCGGCTTCCACAGCACAGTCGTCGGTGGGCCCGCATCGCAGCCCGGCAGGACGAACGCCCACCTGCCCGCACCGGCGCCCGAACCGGCGATCACCGGGCCGACGGATGCTGAGGGTCCGCTGGGGACGGACGCTCCAGCACCCCGGCCGCGCGGGGCCGACCGGGGTGCTGCCGACCGGCGGCGACGAGGCGGAAGAACTCCAGCGTCCACGCGCGCTGCTCATCGGTGTCCGGCACCCTCGTCCCCCTGGCCCGTTCCATGGCCGCCCAGGCGGCCTCCGGCGCGATGTCCAGGAGGATCATCAGGGAGACCGCGATCAGGGAGGACCGTCCGATGGCGCAGCGGCAGTGCGCCACGACATGGGCGCCGGCCCGCAGCTCCGCGGCGAGCTCCCGCAGCGCCGGCAGCACGACGGGGATCGATGGGACCGTGAAGTCGGGGATGGGCAGGGCAACGAACCGCAGCCCGGCTGCCTCGGCGAGGCGGGGCTCGTCGGTGAGCCCGAGTTCGGCGCGCTCGGCGTCGGGGAGGGCGCAGACGAGGATGTCGGCGCCGGCGCCGCGCAGTGCCGCCATGTCGGCGGCCAGGAGCCCGTATCCGCGGGGCCGGACCATGGTGCTCAGACGCCCCGCTCCCCGCGGACCGGCGACGGTGAACAGGACGGGGGCGGACGACTCGGTCATCGGGCGGACGAGCCCGGCGGGAGCCAGCGGTAGCAGTCGCCGCACTCGTCGGCGAGCCAGCCGTTGAGGCTGCCCAGGCCCCGCTCGTTGATCTGCCCGTCGTGGATGCCGTAGGCCCGTTCCGGCTGGATGGCGCGGACGAAGTCGATGGCCTCGTCCGTCTTCATCCATGACCCCTGCAGGGGGACCAGCAGGGTCTCCACCGGTCGGTCGGGACCGTACAGGGAGTCCCCGGGGTGGTAGACGCGGTCCTCGACGAGGTAGCCGAGGTTGGCGCAGTCCGGGAGGCCGCCGTAGATGCGCGCGTGCCGCCCGCCCTGGGCGGTCACCCGGAAGCTTGCCGCGGTGAACTCCTCGCCGGGGACGACCCCGGTGAAGTCCAGGCCCGGGATCCGCGCCGACTTGGGGGCGTAGACGGGCACGCCCAGCCCCTTCAGCCGCAACACGTCGACGTGATCGTCGTGCTCATGGGTCACCAGGACCGCGTCCGCGCCGGCGAGTGCCTCGGGCTCGCTCCAGACGCCGGGATCGATGACCAGCGTGCCACCGCCGTCGTGCTCCAACCGGACACAGGAATGGGTGTACTTGGTAATCCGCACCCGCGTGAGCATAGTCCGGAGGCTCTGCGCATTCCTTCGGCAATTGGCCGGAAAATGTCGGCCGGCGCATCCTGGGGTGTTCTCGGGTGAGCAGCGACAACCACACGTCCCGTGCGTTCCAGGGAGTCGATATCTCGTCAACTTCCCTCCGTACACCAGGAGTTAACCTTGTGGTCAGAAGTGCCCGCTGTTAGCTTCGGAACATGGACAAAACCAACTCGAACGTCGAGGAGCTCGCCGACCTGGCCGAGCTGGAATTCTCTTCGATCACCCCGGAGGATGCCGCTGACCTGGACGACCGTGTGTACCTGCTCGGTGTCCGCCCGGAGTTCGTGAACCGGTAAATTGGATTCAGGGCGTGGTCATGGATCGTCCACCGGTCGGTTTTTCCGCTGATTCAGTGCTGTGGCTGCCGGTCGACGCCGCTGACGACACCATTCATGAGGCGATCGTCGCGCTCGATCCCGACCGTCGCCTCGGGAGTGCGAAGCGCCCCGTCTTCCTGACAGCATGGCTTCCCTGCCTGAAGGGAAGCTGTCTGTCGTTTCTAGGCCTGAGCCCTGCCGGCCACCAGTGGCTGGCAGGGCTCGCCGGTGAAGGCTTCGCCGCGGCACGCCGGGCGGAACTGACCTCCGCGCTGGCCGTCGCGGACCCCGGCGCCGCGTTGCCGGACGACCCGCTCGAACAAGTGATCGCCCTGATACGGGTGTTGACGAGGGCCGAGACCGGTCCGGCCCAGTTCGGGCTCGGGCGACAACCGCTGTGGTGCGGGCCCGACGGAGGCAGCGGCCTCGCCTGCTCCTGCGATCCGTCGACCGGCCGGCCCGGCGTGACGGGCTCCTTCATTGCCGGAGGATCAGGAGCCCAGCTGCTGACAGCGGGCGGCGCGGATCTCGCCGAACTGATCGACACGCAGCCCTGGGGCCCGCAGGTAAGGGAGGCGGTCCACGCCGCCGAGGCCGAACTCGACTGGCCGGCGAGGGTGGAGTTCCTGGTCGAGGAGGGCAGGCCCCACATCGTCACAAGCACCCGAGCCTCCCTGCGCGGTGCCGCTCTCCTGCACGCTGTGGCCACCCGGTACGAACGCGGCCGGCTGACCCCCGCGCAGGCGGTGTCGCTGGTGGAGCCGCTGGACGTCGAACAGGCGCGTTCCGGGGCGGCGCAATCCCTCGATCTGCCCGTGGCGGCGCGCGGCCTGGGCGTGTCGCCCGGCATCGCCTCCGGCGCCGTCGTCTTCAGCGCGACCGACGCCGTCGCCGCGCAGGCGAACGGCGGGCAGCCGGTGCTGGTCCTCACCGAGTCGAGACCGGAGGATCTTCCGGGCCTGCTGGCCGCGACGGCCGTCGTCACCGAGCGGGGCGGACAGACGTCGCACGCCGCGGTCGTGGCGCGCGGACTGGGACTGCCGGCCGTCGCCGCCCTCGTCGACGGTGTCCTGGACGCCGACGCCAAGGTCCTGCGCACCACGCACGGCGACACCGTCCGGGCCGGCGACCTGGTCACGGTGGACGGCCACGCCGGAGTGATCCACCTCGGCGGCCGCACGGGGCCCACCGCCGAACCGCAGGTCGCTCCGGAGCTGCCCGGCTGGCTGGACGAGGCGCTGTCCGGGCTGCCCGGCATCGCCGTGCGGGTGAACGCCGACACCGGCGCGGACGCCGCCGCCGGGCGGGCACTGGGCGCCGACGGGGTGGGACTGTGCCGGCTCGAGCACATGTTCCTCGGCGAGCGCCATCAGATGCTCCAACGGGTCCTGATGGCCCGGCCCGGACCTGACATGACGGAGGACCTCGCCACCGTGCACGCCCTCCTGCGGGCGGAGATCACGGACGTACTCGCCGCGATGGACGGACGGCCTGTCACGATCCGTCTGCTCGACCCCCCGCGCCACGAGTTCCTCCCCGACCTGACCGAACTCTCCCTGACCACGGCGGCGACGGGCGCACCCGCCGACCGGGACCGCCTCGACATCACCCGCCGCCTGCACGAGCACAACCCCATGCTGGGAGTGCGCGGCGTGCGGCTGGGAGTCCTGCTCCCTGCGCTGACGGCCGTACAGATCAAGGCGCTGGTGGAAGCGACCCTCGCGTTGCGCCGCGCCGGCCGGGACCCGCGGCCCGAACTCCTGGTCCCCATGGTCAGTGCGCCGGCGGAACTGGACTTCGTCCGGGGCATGCTCGACGACGTCTGCGCCCACCTGGGAACCTCCCGGGCCCAGGCGGGCATCTCGCTGGGCGCCATGATCGAGACCCCGCGGGCCGCGCTGCTGGCCGGGTCGATCGCCGGCCGTGCGGACTCCCTGTCCCTGGGCACCAACGACCTCACCGCACTTGTCTGGGGCCTGTCCCGCGACGACGCCGAACAGCACCTGCTGCCCGCCTACCAGGACATGGGTCTCCTCGCCGAATCCCCCTTCGCCCGGCTGGACGTCGAGGCGGTCGGGACCCTGGCACGCCAGGTCGCCGCCGAGGCACGGGCCGTACGCCCCGACATCACACTCGGCGTCTGCGGCGAGCAGGCGGCCGATGCGGCGGCCGTGCGGTTCTTCGCCGAGGCGGGCTTCGACCACGTCTCGTGCGCGCCGCCACGGATCCCGCTGGCCAGACTCGCCTCCGCGCGGGCCGCCGTCGCACAAGGAGCGGCGGACGTTCATCCGACGGGGGCGGGGCGTTGAGCGAGCCGGCGATCGTCGTGGAACGGCTCGGCCGTACCTTCATCGACCGCGGACGCGAACTCGTGGCCTTGCGGGACGTCAGTTTCCAGGTGGGGGCCGGCGAGATCGTGGGCCTGCTGGGCAGCAACGGCGCGGGCAAGACCACCCTCACCAAGATCCTCGCCACCCTGCTGCTGCCCACGGCCGGTGCCGCCCGGATCTTCGGCCACGACGTCACCCGCGATCTGCGCGAGGTACGCCGTATGACCGGCGTCGTGCTGGGCGGCGACCGTGGCCTCTACGCCAAGCTGAACGGCCGCGACAACCTGCGGTTCTTCGCCATGCTCGCCGGCGTGGGCCGGCGCGGCCTGAGCGCGAAGCTGGACGCCGCGCTGGAGGAGGTCGGCCTGGTCGGCGCGGCAGACCGCGCGGTGGAGACGTACTCCAAGGGCATGCGCCAGCGCCTCCACATCGCCATCGGCATGATCGCCGAGCCGCGCGTCCTGCTGCTCGACGAACCGACCGTGGGCCTCGACCCGGTCGAGGCCGAACGGCTGCGCGGCACCGTCGCCCGACTGCGCGACACCGGAGTCTCGGTCCTGCTCACGAGCCACTATCTGCTCGACATCGAACGCCTCGCCAGCCGGGTGATCATCCTCGCGGACGGCACTCTGGCGGCGGACCTGCCGGTCGAGGAGTTCGCCCGGCAGGCCGGCTACACCGCCACGGTGACCGTGCGCGGCACCGGCAGCCCACCCGACGGCGGCGCGCTGTCGTCCCCCGACATCGCAGTCGGCGGCGTCGAGGTGGCCGACGAGTCGTGGACCCTCCGGCTGCACGTCCGCGACTGGAGTGTCGGCTCGTTCGGCCTGCTGGAGCAGGCGCTGGCGCACGTCAGCGTGCTGGACGTGCGCATCGACCCGGTGCGGCTGGAGGACGTCTACTCGCACGTGGCCGCGCGCCTGGCCGACGGCCGCCAGGTCGGTGGAGTGAAGTGAGGGGCGCCGCGTGGATGTTCCTGACCGCGTTCCGCATGGAGCAGCGGGCCATGCAACGCAATCCCCTGCTGCTGGTCAACTCCGGGATGCTGCCCGCCGTGTTCCTGGTCATCGCCGTGGAGACCGGCCGCCCCGGCTCCGACGGCGCGGCCGAACTCATCGTGGCCGTGATGCTGACCGCGCTGTGGGGCTCCACGGTGTGGATGAGCGGAGGAGTCCTGCGCCGCGAGCGCACCTTCGGCACCCTGGCCCGCTGCGTCTCCGGAGTCTGGTCGCCCTACCTGGTGCTGCTGGGCAAGAGCCTGGGCGCCACCGTCACCAGCGTCGGCGCGATCCTCTTCAGCACCGGCGTCACCGCGGCGGCGCTGGGACTGCCGCTGAGCGTGTCACACCCGGCGTGGGCCGTCGTGTCGCTCGTGGTGCTGGTGTGCTCGGGCACCGCTCTGGGAGCGCTGGTGTCCTGCCTCTTCCTGGTGACCCGCAACGGGCTGGTGTGGTCCCACGCGCTGATGTACCCGGTCTTCGCCCTGGGCGGACTGCTCATCCCCACGGACGCGCTGCCCGAGTGGCTGCGCTGGGCGCCCGAACTGCTCAGCCTGCACTGGATCAAGGACTGTCTGGTCGACGCGAGCACCGGGGGCGTCACGCTCGCCCCACTGGGCGTCGCGATGCTGTTGACCCTCGCCTACTTCTCCGCCGCGGGCTTCGCCTACCGCCGGTCCGTCGAGAGGTCCCGGAAGGAGGGGACGCTTGACCTTGCATGACATCGCCCCCTCGCACGCCGCAGCCCCGGCCCGCGCCTCCCTGGCCTGGCGGTCGGCCGAGGCGGCCCGCATGGGCTGGCTGGAGTACCGGGTGCTCCAGACGCCCGCCGGTCTGCTCGGCGCGACCCTGCCGCGCGGGGTCCTGCAGATCCTGTTCTTCACGACGCTCGCGGGCGTCCTCGCGGGTCCCGGACATCGCGAGTACGCCTTCGCGGGATCGCTGGTGCTGGCGCTGAGCAGCACCAACGTCAACGGCGTGGTCGCCGTGCCGGTCCTGGACAAGCAGTACGCCACCTTCGCGCGGGTCCGCACCGGCGCGCTGTCGCCCACCGTCACCCAGATCGCCCGGGTGCTGCCCTACCCCGTCATGGGCTGGGTCCTCCTCGTCGTCCAGGGCGCGATCGCGGCGCCCCTGCTCGGAATGACGGACTTCGCCTTGCGACTGCTGCCCTGGGCGTGGGTGTACGCGCTGATCGCGCTCACGCTCAGCGTGCTCGGGCTCGCCGGCGCGACGATGACGGTCGGCAAACGGGCCGACGTGGTGGCCCCGAACGTCCTGTCCTACCTGGTCATGCTGTGCAGCGGCGCGATCGTCCCGCCCGGCAGGGTGGGATGGGTGGACGCGATCGGCCAGGTGCTGCCGGCCCGGCACGGCCTGGACGCCGTCCGCGCGGGGATGGAGGGCCGGCCGTGGCTCGGCGACCTGGGCCTGGAGGTCGCCGCCGGTCTCGGGTTCACCGTCCTGGCCGCGCTGTCGATCCTCCTCCAGGCCCGGCGCGCGAGCAGACACGGCCACGACGACTTCGAGTGACTGATGTGCCCAGACCCGAGGGGAAACCGATGAGCATCATCCGCCTGCCCCTGGCCGTGCGGACCGAGGCGGACCACGCGGCGTCCGCTTCACCGCCCGCCAAGGCTCTGCGTGTCGCCCTGGTCAACATGCCTTGGGCGCGCATCCATGCTCCCTCCATCCAGTGTGGACTGTTGCAGTCGATCACCCGCGAGGCCGGGCACGAGTGCGACAGCCACTACCTCAACCTCGAGTTCGCCTCCTTCTTCGGCAGCAAGGCCTACGACACCATCGCCAACGTCGCCTCGGAACGGCTGCACCTGATGGGGGAGTGGCTCTTCTCCTACGCCGCGTTCGGTGAAGTGACCCCGGACGACGACTACTTCGCCGAATATCCGGAAGTGAAGTCCATCTGGGACGAGCTCACCGGAAAAGGCCTCGAGGACCTCGTGGAGATGCGCCGCGAGACGCTGCCGGACTGGATCGCCGCATGCGCGGCCGAACCGGTGTGGGGGAGTACGACGTCATCGGGTTCACCTCCACGTTCATGCAGAACACGGCGTCCCTCGCACTGGGGAGGAAGATCAAGGAATTCCACCCCGGTGTGACCCTGGTCTACGGAGGCGCCAACTTCGACGGGGAGATGGGCGCCGAGTATGCGAGGAAGCTGCCCTGGCTCGACTACGTGGTGGCCGGCGAGGGCGACATCGTGTTCCCCGCCCTGCTGAAGAACATCGCCGACGGCACGGACACTCCGATCACCGGCGTCCTGCGGCATGCCACCACGCACGCGCCGCAGGCCGCCGACGCGCAGCGCCCGCAGGCCCTCGACGACCTTCCCACCCCGGACTACCGGGACTACTTCGCCTGGTTGGAGCGCTTCGACCGCGCCCGGCTGCTCGGCCGGGCGCCGGTACGACTGCCGGTCGAGTTCTCCCGGGGATGCTGGTGGGGCCAGAAACACCACTGCACCTTCTGCGGTCTCAACGCGCTCGGCATGGCGTACCGCTCCAAGTCCGGCGAGCGCGCGTTCACCGAGCTCAGCGCGCTGCTGCGCGACTACCCGGTGGTGCATGTCGACACCGTCGACAACATCCTGGACATGAGGTACTTCTCGTCGCTCTGCACGCTGCTGGCCCAAGAGCACTGGGACGTGAACCTCTTCTTCGAGGTGAAGGCCAATCTCACCCGGGAGCAGCTTGCGACCCTGAGAAGCGCCGGGATCCTCCGCATCCAGCCCGGCATCGAGAGTCTCAGCACTCATGTGCTGCAACTGATGCGCAAGGGCGCGAGCAAGCTGATCAACATCCGGCTCCTGAAATGGGCCGGCTACTACGGGATCGACGTGGCCTGGAACATCCTGGCGGGATTCCCGGGGGAGACCGAGGAAGACTACGCCGAACAGCTGCGCCTGCTCCCGCTTCTGCACCATCTGCAGCCGCCCGGGGGCTGCGGAAGGATATGGCTGGAACGCTTCAGCCCCTATTTCACCGACCCGTCCTTCCCCATCGACAAGGTCCGGCCCCGGGCCAGCTACGGCCATGTCTACCCGGCCTCGTTGGACCCCGAGAAGATCGCGTACTTCTTCGACTACGAGGCGTCCGGCACCGTGTCCCACGAGACGGTCACCGCGCTGAACGCCGCCGTCTCCACATGGCGGACCCGCTTCGCCGAGTCGAAGCCCAGTCTCGTCTACCAGCGGCTGCCCGGGAAGCTGACGCTGATCGACCGCAGGACCGACCAGCCCAAGCGGGCCGTCCTCGCGGGCTGGAAGGCGGAGGCCTACGAGGCCTGCGGAGACGCGCCCCGTTCAGCGGCGGCGATCGCCCGCCTGCTGGCGGCACAGGACGTGTCGGTCTCCGAGGACGAGGTGACGGCCTTTCTCGAACAGTGCTGTCGCGCCGACGTGATGGTGTCGGACGACGGCAGGTTCCTCGGGCTCGCGCTGCCGGAGAACCCCGGCTGGTAGCCGTCGTGGCCCCGTGCCAAGGAGGGATGAGCGCATGACAGCAGTCGAATCGGCCCGGGACAGGGTGCGCCTGGGCAGGCGCATAGCATCCCGCCTGGCCGCGTCGACACACGCGGACGCCGCGTTCCTCGCCGGGAGTTCGGCAGTCGGGCTGGGCAGCGCCACCAGCGACATCGACGTCTATCTGGTCGGCGCCCCGACGGGAGAGAAACGGCAGCAGATGTTCGCCGACGACATCCGTGTCGACGTACAGCATCTCTCCCCGGACACCCTGGAGTCGCTCGTCGACCGAGTCCTTGGCACGGGACCGCACGCGGACCCGGCGGGGCAGACGCTGTCGGACCGTGAGATCGCGCTGACCGTCCGGCTGCGCACCGGTGACATCGTGACCGACTCGGGCACGCTGGCCGCGCTGCGCAAACGACTCGACGAGCATCCTCTGCGGCTCTCCCGACTGGTCATGAACCACTGGATGCTCGCCGCGTTCTTCGCGGCCGAGGACTGCCTCGGACTGCGCCAGTCGGACGACCCGTCCGACCTGGACGCGGCCGCGCTCGCCGGTCGGCGCGCCCTCGTGTGCGCGGGGAAGGCGCTGGCTGCGGCAGGCGGGGACCTCTACTTCGGCGAGAAATGGGTGTGGCGGCAGCTCGCCCGCAGCGGCCCCGACGGGTTCCCCTTCCCGGAGTTCCAACGGCTCTTGCGGGACGACCCCCTGGCCGTCGACCCCTCTGCGGGCCTGACCGCGCTGACGTCGTTCGCCCAGACCTGCCTGATCGCCACGGCCACCCTCGGCTGGCAGGGCGTCGACGTCTCCCGCTGGCCCGCCTGGCCGGCGGGGAGCGGTCCGCTGCGCAGGTCCCCGGCGTTCCTCCCGCGCGCCTACGACGACATGGTGACGCTGGTCCAGCCCGCCGGCCGGCACTTCCGCCTGCAGCCCGACGCGGCGCTGGTCTGGGGCCTGAGTGACGGGCGCTGCGCGCAGACCGTCACCGAGCACTCGCTGCGACTGTCGAAGGAGGCGCCCGCGTTCGCCGGACTGACCGACGAGCGGTGCCGGCGCATCACGACCGAGTTGCGGAAAGCGGGTCTGCTCACCGAGACGGGCGGACTGTGGGGAGCGATGTGAAGTTCCGTCAGAAACGCAGCACCACCCTCGACCTCGCACTCGCCCTGCAGCGCGAGCTGATCGGCCGCACCGGCTCCTGGGAGCCCAACTTCCTGCCCCGGCCGGTCACCCCGGAGACGGACCCGTTCCTCGACGGACTGCGGTCATGGGCGCGGACCGTCGGCTCCGGCCTGCCCGCGTTCCTGGCCGCCGCCCGCCGACCGGAGGACCTCATCGCCCTCGTCGACGACGACCGCCTCCGTCCCGGAACGGAACTCGTCACCACCGCGCTGACCGCCGCGGCGCCGACCCTCGCCGAGGCACTCCCCCAGTTCGAGGAGTTGCGCAAGCAGGCGACTGCGGAGATCAACGACTTCCTCCCGCCGCGTTACCTGGCTCCGCTCTGCGCGGCTCTGGGCACCAACGAGACCGAGCGGACGCTGGACCTCCACCTCGTGCCGCTCGCGCCCGCCCCGCCGGCCACGGGCTTCCTGATCGACGCGGGCAAGGCCACGGGCGTCTACGTCGACTGCCGCCGCTTCCGTGGATCGACGCTCGCGGACGCCGCCCTGACCATGCTGGGCTGGGCGCAGCTGAAATCCGGGGCCGTCCCCGACTTCCACCTGTCCACCGAGCTGGTCCGCCGCCTGCCCGGTAGCTCTCCGTACCAGCGCCGGCTGCGGGTTCTCCTCACCAAGATCCTCGTGGAGATGACCGCCGGCCATCTGGTACGCGCGGTGGACTCTGCCCACCGTCCCTGTGCCGACGTACTCGGCACCAAGTGGCGCTACGCGCGCCTGTATTCCGTGGCCGAACGGCACTGGCCCCGATACCTCGACGGCGACGTCGACCGCGCCGAGGCCCTGACCCTGATGGCCGCGGACCTCGCCGCACACAGCCCGCGCTGGTTCGTCGACTCCGTCGACCCCTCCTCGCTCGCCGCCGACTTCTACCTGCTGGAATGGCTGACCGCGGCGGGCGACCGCACGGCCAGAGCACGGCTGTTCCGCTGGCTGCCCCATCTGTGCGCTGAGCTGGCGGGGCATCTGGACAACGTGATCGGCAACGAGCTCGGACACTACGAACGAGCCAGAACGCACCACCATCCGCAGGAACTGGCGGACTTCATCACGGAGATCAACCAGGGCGACAGCCGTGTCACATGGCAACGGCTGCGCCGCGAGATGGGCCACGGTCGGGCGCTGCAGCTCGCCACGGAGGCATTCGCCGGTCCGGGCGTCGAGTTCGGCGGAGAAGCGTGGGCACCGGTGGCCGCCATGGTGCGGCGCTACGTCCGGCACGAGCTGCCCGACCGGGTCTTCGTCGACCAGTGCTTCACCCTGGAGCACAACAACGGCTCGCTCTTCGACAAGTACCACGACACAACGACCATGCGTGAGGTGCTGGACGCCCAAGCGGCGACCGATCTCGACACCCTGCTGACCCACGCATCGGCCGAAGTACGGGAACTGTGGCAGGCACAGCGCCTCGACTCGGCGGAGGGCCATCCGATGTGGCTCGGGTCGCGCCCGGCCGCGCCGGCCGAGGTCCGTACTGACCCATCGGGATGGAGCGCAACCGGCCTGCACGCAAACGCACCGGGCACGGTCGGATGCGGCGATCGCGGCGACCGGGGCGCGTTCGCCCCCCTGAGCGACCCGCTGCGCGACTCCCCCATACGGATTCGCCAGACGCCTGCCCGCCGTCCCTTCTCCTCCTCCTTGAGGACCTACCGATCCCTCGCCGCGGTCCTGCACACCGAGCTCGGCGACATCCACCTCGAACTGCGCCCCGACGAAGCCCCCTACACCGCGGACAACTTCGTGGGCCTGGCCACCGGAAGCCGCACCTGGACCGACCCCCTGACCGGAGCCACCGGAGAGGGCGGTTTCTACGACGGCACGGTCTTCCACCGCCGTGTGCCGGGCTTTGTCGTCCAGGGCGGCGATCGACTGGGCAATGGGCAAGGCAGCGCCGGATACCGGATACCCGACGAAATCCATCCGGACCGTTCCTTTGAGCGGCCGTTCCAACTGGCCATGGCGAATCTGGGCCGGGACAGCACCGGCTCCCAGTTCTTCATCACCCTTGCTCCGGCGCCCCATCTGAACGGGCAGTACACCATCTTCGGAGAGGTGGCGGACGACCGGTCGAAGGACGCGGTCGGCGCCATCGCCTTGTCGCCGACGGCTGTCCGGCTCAACCGCGTGACGATCTCGACCACCTGAAAGCGTCTCTTGTGCGTCCGTGGTCCGGCCGGAACCGGCGGCCGGGCTGCCGGAGGAGTGGGACTGTCCCCTCGGCCGGCAGCGGGCCGAATCAAGAGGGCTGTCGTCCATTCGGAGTTCTGGATTGCTCCTGATGACGCATCGGAATGCGCACTCTGCGAGCGCGTCGGATGCTGGTGCTCCGCGGGACGTCGGGCTAAGGAGAAATCCATGCAGAGCGTGCGGTTCAATTCTTGCGGTACTGAGGTGGCGAAGGTTTCCTACACCGCTCGCCGTCTTGTCGAGCTGGGCTACGGAGATATAGGAACACTCGGCCTGAGCGT
Organism: Streptomyces sp. NPDC051738; assembly: GCF_044453205.1. Classification (NCBI taxonomy): domain Bacteria; kingdom Bacillati; phylum Actinomycetota; class Actinomycetes; order Kitasatosporales; family Streptomycetaceae; genus Streptomyces; species Streptomyces sp. NPDC051738. Next base: position 117,735 of record NZ_JBITCM010000022.1, read on the forward strand.
GCCGGATGAGCCTCCACGGGCGGGTGACCTGGTGTTGTGCCGGGTGACGGAAGTCGGCCAGCACAGATTCCTCGGACAGGTACACGGAAAGAGGAATCGGCTGTTCGTCGGCGACACGATCGTGGTCGCCTATGGCGCCCGCTACGCCCCCGACCAATTCGAGGCAGAGGTGCCCGACGACTTCGGACCTTGTGATCTGGTCGCCGGAGGCGGCATAGCGGGACGGGTCGTGTCCTCCCACTCCAGAATGAAATCCCCCACCCAGTTGGAGCCCTTGGGCCTGGTGACCGACGAGCACGGCGACGTCATCAACCTCGCCCGCCTGGCCCGGCCCGTGGTGCCGGTCCTCGCTCCGCGCCCGCGTACCATCGCCGTCCTCGGCACCTCGATGAACGCGGGCAAGACGACCGTGGCCGCCGCCCTCATCCGTGGCCTCAGCCTGGCCGGCCGCCGGGTCGGCGCGGCAAAGGTGACCGGCACCGGCGCGCCCGGGGATCCGACGCTGATGGCCGACGCGGGCGCTGCGCGGGTCATCGACTTCACCGACCTGGGTTTCCCCACCACCTACCAGCAGCCGATGCCGCAGGTGATCCGCATTCTGCGCAGCGCGATCACGGATCTGACGAGTCACCAGGCAGACGCCATCGTGCTGGAGGTCGCGGACGGGCTCCTGCAACGGGAGACGGCGGCACTGATGCGGACACCGGAGTTCCGCACCGGCGTGGACAGCATCGTGTTCGCGGCCTCTGACTCGATCAGCGCGGTGGCAGGGGTACGGCAGTTGCGTGAGGAGGGACTTCCCGTCGTGGCCCTGAGCGGGGTGCTGACGTCCTCTCCGCTGGCCATGGCCGAAGCGCTGACCGCCGTGGACGTTCCGGTGCACAAGGCGGCCGCCCTGTCCGACCCGTCCGTCGCCGAGCAACTGCTCGCGGGCGCCGTCACAGGACGGCGCGTCGCAGCAGACGGCACCCCGAGGCTGGAGGACGCCGGCCGGCTGACGGACCACAGCGGGCTACCGCAGGAACGCAGCCGACTGGCGGACTACAGCGGTCCCCTGACGGCCGAAACAGTGGCGTGACCACGACCCGACGGCAGCGCGTCCGGATGCCGCACACACTCGGCGGTGTGCGGCGCCGGCTGATGCTGCTGTTGGTGCTCGCGGGTTTCGGGCAGGCGGTCTGTGTGATCGCCTTCGCCCTCCTGGTGCATGGCGCGGCCTACCGCGTCACGCACGACGGGGGCATCGCGTCCGGAAAGGACCGCAGCGCCATCTACACGCACGTCGCCGGTTACGCGCCTACCACGCTGGCCGTCGGACTCGTCACGTCGGCCTGCGCGACCGTGCTGCTCAAGGCGGCAGGCGAACCGCTGGCGGAACGGCTGGCCCAGAGCTACGTACACAGCGTCAGAATGCGTCTCTTCGACCACGTCGCCCGAAGCGAGGCGGGGGGACCGTTCCGGCGCACGGTCGGCGTGACCGTGCTCCGCTTCACCGGTGACGCTTCCGCCCTGCGGCTGTGGATGAGCAAAGGGGTGGCACCGATCCTGGTGGACGGGGTGTTCGTGACGTGCGCGCTGGTCGTACTGGCCGTCACCGCGCCGGGCATCGGAGCGCTTTCGGCGGCGCTGGTCCTCCTCGCCGCCGTGGCCGTCGCCCTGTTGGGACAGCGGCTGGGCGACCGCGTGCGCGACACCAGACGGCACAACGGCAGGCTCGCCGCCTTCGTCAACGAACGGGTCACCCACACCGCCGTCATACAGTCCCTCGGACGGGTCGCGCAGGAGCGCCGGGTCATGCGGCGGCACAGCCGTGAGTACGGTCGCGCCATGGTGCGCCAAGCCCGGCTCACCGGGGCGATGTCGGCGACGGCCGAGGCGTGCGGCATCGGGATCCTGCTGATCGTGGTCACCGTGGGCCTGATGGCGGGCACCACCTGGGAGACCCTCGCTTCGCTGCTGACGGTGGCGAACTTCCTCGGCGCGCCCCTGATATCGCTGGTCCGGGTGCAGGAGCACTGGCAGCGGTCGCGCGTCGCACGGCGGCGCATCGCCGAGGTCCTCGCGGCACCGGCGCCGCTGGCCGGACCACGCGGAGCCGAGCCACTCGCGAAAGGGCCCGGGCACCTGGAACTCGCGGAGCTGCGCGTGGACGGCGTCCTGGAGGCATCGGCCGTCGCCCTGCCCGGGCAGCGGATCGTGCTGCAGGGACCTCCGGGCGCGGGAAAGTCACTGCTCCTCCGCCTGATCGCGCGGCTGCAGAAACCGGACGCAGGCGCCATCCTGCTCGACGGCCAGGACCTGGCCCGGCACGACCCCGAATCGGTATGGCGGGTGATCAGGCTGACCAGCCCCGAACTGCCGTTGCTCCGCGGCAGCGTGGGCAAGAACCTGCGGCACGGTGAACCACCGGACGCGGCCGACGGGGCGGACGAGGACCACATCGAGGCCCTGGCCGAGCTGCTGCCCGACGGTCTGCGCACCCGGGTGGGCGAAAACGGACACGGCCTCTCCATGGCCGTGCGCTACCAGGTCGCGATGGTCCGGGCGCTGCGCAGCGGTCCCCGGGTTCTGTTGCTGGACGACGCCCCACCGGAGGAGGCGCTCACCTCCGGCCTGGTGGAGCGCCTGTTCGAGCAGTATCCGGGCACGGTCATCTACGTCACCGACGAGCCCAAGCTCGCCGCGCGCGCGGATGTGCTCTGGCGCATCGACGACGGCAGGCTGACGGTCCATGAGCCGGTGCGGCAGACCGACGAGCCGCTACGGCCGGGCATGGAGCCGGAAATGGGTTAGCACTCCCGTGTGACTTCGTGGGAGAACTTCGTCCTGGCCCGGCATCCCGAGCACTCGAACGTCACGGTCGCCTGCGGCTTCTCCGGGCACGGCTTCAAGTTCGTGCCGGTGGTCGGCGAGATTCTCGCCGACCTGGCCATCGAAGGAACGACCGACCATCCCATCGCCCTCTTCGACCCGCGTCGGGTGCGCGCCTGAGGCCCATGCGAAGTCAGATCACGCAGCCCACATGCGCCAGCGCCTGCTTCAGCAGCACCCCGTGCCCGCCCGGCATCTCGCTCTGCACCGCCGGGGACAGCGCCTCCTGCGGGCTGAACCACACCAGGTCGAGGGCGTCCTGGCGGGGGCGGCAGTCGCCGCTGACCGGGACGACATAGGCGAGGGAGACCGCGTGCTGGCGCGGGTCGTGGTACGCCGTGACACCCTGCGTCGGGAAGTACTCCGCGACGGTGAACGGCTGCAGGGAGGTCGGGACGCGGGGGAGCGCCACCGGGCCGAGGTCCTTCTCCAGGTGGCGCAGCAGGGCGTCGCGGACACGCTCGTGGTGCAGCACGCGGCCGGAGACCAGGGTCCGGCTGACCGTACCGTCCGGTCCGATGCGCAGCAGGAGGCCGATGCTGGTGACCTCTCCGCTGTCGTCGATGCGCACGGGCACGGCCTCGACGTAGAGGATCGGCATGCGGGCGCGTGCCATCTCCAGCTCGTCGGGGGACAGCCAGCCGGGCGTGGTTTCGGTCATGTCAGACATTGCTTGATCATACTTTCCGGGAATTGCGAACGCTCAGTCGCGGGGCTGACGGGATTCGGGAGCGGTGGAGGAGGGGGCGGGGTCGGGGGCGGGCAGTCCATAGAGGCGGCGGGCGTTGTCGCCAGCCGTCCACGCCGCGATCCGCAGCGCGTCCGGCAGGCTCAGTTCGTCGGCGTCCACCCGGTCCTGGAGCAGGTCGCCCAGGCCGCGGCGGAACGCCAGGGCGCCGAGCCGGTAGAACTCGGCCAGACCATACGCGTCCGAGCTGTACAGCAGCTTGCGGAACGGGGTGATCTCCAGGGCCTCGGCCAGGATCGCCCGGGACCGGGCCGGGCCGACGTGGTGCAGGGTGAGGCCCACGTCCAGGTACACCTGCTCGAACACCGCCGCCAGATAGGAGGCCTGGCGCTGGTACGGCCAGCAGTGCAGCAGCAGGACGGGGATGGTGCCCTTGGTGAGGTGCAGCCAGTCCGTCAGATGGGTCGGGTCCACCCGGTGCAGCCGGATGTCGTTGTCGCCGAATCCGGTGTGGAGCTGGAGGGGGAGTCCGAGGTCCACCGCCGTCCACAGCAGGTGCCGTACCAGGACCGGATCGGCCAGTCGGCCGCCCTCCGCCAGCCAGGCCCGGGCCGCCGCGGTGACGAGGATGTCCGCCGGGCGCGCCGGGTCCAGGTCGAAGCCCGTGCGATACGCGGCGACCGACTTCACGGCCACCACGCCCGGACGCCGTACGGCCTCCTCGACGGCCGTGCGGAAGGCGGTGGCATACGCCTCCGGCTCGACCCCCTGCGCCGCCACCGCTTCGGCGACCGCTTCCAGCCGTACGACTTCGTACGCGGCCCCGCCGGCGGTCTCCGCCAGTTCGCCGGGTGTGGTGAGGCGGTGCGGGGTGTACCCGGTGTCGACGCAGAACACCTCGGTTCCGGCGGCGGTCAGGAACCGGCGGTTCACCTCGCGCCGGCCCAGTTCCGCGCGCCGGGACAGGTAGGCGTCGGCGGAGGCATGGCGCGGCAGATCGAGCAGCGGCGCGCAGTGGCGGCGTACGGCCACGCCCGCCGGGGTGTCGAAGGGCGAGAAGCCGGGCCAGGGCTCGCCCTCGGTGAGCAGCGACTCGAAGCCCTCGCGGTCCAGGTCGGCGGTGACCAGCCCGTGGCAGTGATGGTCCACCAGCGGCAGCGCCGCGAGCGCCTCGTGGACCGGGCCGGTGGCGCTCATCTCAGTACTTCCAGCGGTAGGCCGCGGCCACTTGATCGTCGTTCAGTCCGGCGACGGCATCGAGCTCGCCTTCTCGTACGGCGATCACGGCGTCGGTGAGGACCGGGCCCAGCGCGGCCCGCAACGGCTCGTCCGCACGGAAGTGTCTGACGGCCTCACGCAGCGAGACCGGTAGGCGGCGGACGCCCCTGGCTGCCGCGACCTGCGCAGCGAGCTGCGCCGGATCACCGGTGATCTCCTCGGGCAACCGCGCGCCCGACGTCACTCCGTCCAGCCCGGCGGCGATCAGACAGCCGAGCGCGAGATACGGGTTGGCGGCCAGGTCCACCGGTTTGACCTCCAGGTTGGCGGCCTGGTCGCGGTGGCCCGCCGTGCCGGTGACGACGCGCAGTCCCGCCTCCCGTGTCTCCCGGCCCCACGCGGTGAACACCCCGGCCCACTGCGAGGGTCTGAGCCGCAGGTAGCTCGCCGGGCTCGGTGCCGTGACCGCCGTGAGGGCGGGGAGATGGGTGAGGACGCCGGCCGCGAAGGACTCGGCGTCGGGCCACATGCCGTGGCGGCGGTCACCGCCCGCGTGCAGGTTGACGCCGTCGCGCCAGGCGGAGAGGTGGACATGGCCGCCGTTGCCGACGCCCTGGCCGAAGACCGCCGGTGCGAAGGACACCGCGAGCCCGTGGCGTTGCGCCACCGCGCGGATCGTCTGTCGGACCAGCACGCTGCGGTCGGCCGCCGCCACCGGGTCCAGCGCGGCCACCGACAGCTCGAACTGCCCGGCCGCGTACTCGGGATGGAGCTGGTCGACCTCCACGCCCTGCCGCGCGAGCGCCGCGAGCAGCTCGGCCGTGCAGTCGCTCAACTCGACCTGGCGGGTGGCGCCGTACGCCGGACCCGTGACCGCCGGCACGAACGCGCCGTCGGCGCCCGGCGGTTGGGCGACGGCCCACTCGATCTCGATGCTCGCCCTGAAGGTGATGCCGTGGCGCTCGGCGGCCTCCCGGACCGTCCGCCGCAGGAAGGTACGGCTGCACCCGGGATGCCGCTCGCCCTCCTGGGTGATCCGGTCGACCGGCACCCACGCCCAGCCGGGCTGCCCGGCCAGCTCCACCAGGTGGTCCAGGTGGGGGTAGAGACGCAGATCGCCGTCGGGGGAGCCGAGGACGTCGGTCGTGACGATGGAGTCGCCCGCCAGGAAGGTGTCGAACACCGGCGACATCCCGACGCCCCAGGCCGCCGCCGACGCGAGCTTCGCCGTCGGGATCGTCTTCACCCGGCCCACGCCCGCCGTGTCGACGTAGGCCAGCACGATCCCGTGCACACCCCGCCCGGACAGTTCGCCGCTCAGCGCGCCGGCCCGCTCGACATCACCGGGACGCCCGCCCGGGACGGGGTCGGCAAGGGTGGTCATACGGTCTCCTCGACGAGCTCGGCCGGTCCGCGCCGGTCTGTCCGCGCCGGTTCGCTCCGGTTCGGTCCGGTCCGGTTCGGGTCGTGCGGTCCCTGCTGGGCGTCAGGGTTTCACGGCCACCGCGCCGTACTGCGGCACCGCAGCGGGAGAGTCGGCGGCGCGCCACTGCGAGCAGGACACCATCCCCGGCTCCAGCAGCTCAAGACCCTCGAAGAACGCGGCGATGTCGGCGCCGCTGCGGGCCGTGATCGGCGGCGTGGCGTTCTCGTTCCAGAACTTCATCGCCGGGATCTGGCCCTCGCCGCCGAGCTCGGAGTCGAAGGTCGGGTGGGTCAGCACCAGGAGGCTGCCGGAGGGGACCGCGGCCAGGACGCGCCGCACGATGTCGCGGGCCTTGTCGTAGTCCAGCACGAAGTTGAGGATGCCCAGCATCATCACCGCGACCGGCTCGGTGAAGTCCAGGGTCTGCCCGGCGCGCTCGACGATGGCGTCCGGGTCGTGCACATCGGCGTCGATGTAGGCGGTGACGCCCTCGTGGGTGCCGGTCAGCAGGGTGCGGGCGTGCACGAGCACGATCGGGTCGTTGTCGACGTACACGATGCGTGAGTCGGGCGCGACGAGCTGGGCGATCTCATGGGTGTTCTCCGCCGTGGGCAGCCCGGTTCCGATGTCCAGGAACTGCCGTATGCCGCGCTCCTCGGCCACGAACCGCACCGCCCGGCCGAGGAACTCACGGTCCGCGCGGGCGATGTCCCGGATGATCGGGAACATCCCGGCGACCTGCTCGCCGACCTGCTGGTCGACCTCGTAGTTGTCCTTGCCACCGATCCAGTAGTTCCACACGCGCGCGTTGTGCGCCACACCGGTGTTCAGCTTCGCCGACCCGCCCGCCGGGGTGTGGCCATCGCTCACGACTCGTTCCTCTCCTCGCACGCACGCACGACCGAAACCGGCCATCGCCGCCATTGTGCCGCTCCGTTGATCACGTTGTCCCGGGATTCGGCAGAGCCGGTACGGCCGTTGGCGTGCGGCGGGAGAGCTGCCGCGGATCCGTCACTCGATCTCGCTGGGGGACGCGGCCGGCGACTTCCCGGCCAGGACGTCCTGGAGGCGCTGGGTGCCCAGCTTCACCGCCTGCTCGACGGAGTCGTGCTCGTCCCCGTCGAGGCCGCCCGCCGTGACGGTGATCGCGTCGTTGCCGACGCGTACGGCGGCGACGTCCAGGGTGAGCGTGGCCCCCTCGCCGTCGGTCGTGCCCTGCACCGTCACCCGCAGGCCCTGCCGGGCGTCGCCCACCTTCGGCAGCGAGGTCTCGATCACCTGGACGGTGCGCTCCTCGCCGTTCTCGGTCATCGTGAACTGGTCGCACTCGTCCGGCAGCTTCGCCATCCAGTTCAAGGAGTCCTGCGGGTCGCTCCGGTCGTAGGAGGCGACCTGGTACAGCAGACGCGAGTCGTCCTGTGTGAAACCGCGCAGCGCGTTGGCCCCCGACGGCTTGCCCAGCAGGTCGTCGTCGTAGAGCGAGTCCATGAGCCGCTGGCAGTCGGCGGCGTCGGCCTTGGCGGTGAGGAAGTCGGAGACGTCGACCGTGCCGATGAGCAGGGAGTCGTGCCAGTTCTCGGCCTCGGTGTCCTTGACCTGCGTCCAGTCGTCCTCGATGTCCGCCGCGGTGATCAGCGCGGTCTGCGCGCCGGACTCGGTGAGGGTGGCCGTGGGCGAGGGGGTCGGCTGCTTCCTGGCGGCGGGCGACGCGGTGACGCCCGAGTCCCGTGCCCCGTCCTTGTCGCCGTCGTCCGAGCAGGCGGCGGTGGTCAGCAGAGCGCCCGCCGCCAGGGCCGAGGAGAGAACACGGGCGAGCCGGGACGTACGACGGATCATCGGGAGTGCCTCCTGAGAACGTGACGCGTGCCCTCAGCGCACCACCGCGGCCGACGGCCCACCAGCGGCGGCGGACCGTTCGAGTGAGCGCCGCCCGCAGCGCCGCCCGCAGTGCCGTCGCCTCGGAGCCACTGTCACGCGCCGGGCCGCGCGTGCCCGTTCTGCCAGGCCCAGGCCGCGATCTCGACGCGGTTGCGGGCCGCCAGTTTGAGCTGGACGCTGGACAGGTGTGTCTTGACCGTGGACAGGGAGACATACAGCTCGGCGGCGATCTCGGCATTCGTGCGGCCGAGGGCGACCAGGCGGACGACGTCGAGTTCGCGGTCGGTCAGCGGTTCGGTGAGCTGCGCGGGCCTCGCCGGGGCGGCGGGGGCCTGCTCGGACTGCGGAGCGGTGACGTGCTTGAGCAGCCGGACCGTGACCGACGGCGAGACCAGCGAGTCGCCGGCCGCGGCGGCGCGGACCGCCTCCGCGAGAAGGGCGGGCCCCGAGTCCTTCAGCAGGAACCCGCACGCGCCGCCGCGCAGCGCCCCGTACACGTACTCGTCGAGGTCGAACGTGGTCACCACGACCACCCGCATCGGGTCGGCCACCTCGGGCCCCGCCAGCAGCCGGGTCGCCTCCAGCCCGTCCAGCTTCGGCATCCGGATGTCCAGCAGACAGACGTCCGGCCGCTCCCGCCGGGCCAGTGCCACCGCCTCCTCGCCGTCGGCGGCCTCGGCGACGACGGTGATGTCGGGCTGGGCGTCGAGGAAGAAACGGAAGCCGGTGCGGACCATCTCCTGGTCGTCGGCGATGAGGACGCGGATGGGCGCCCCGGACGGGGGTGGGGTGGTCATGGCTCGATCATGCCCCAGGGACGCGGCCCCCGGGTGACTGCGGTCCACGGTCAGTCCGCCGTCTGTGCGGGATCGGCCGTGACCTTGCGCAGCAGCGGTCTGCTGCCGCTGATCGCCGCGAACATGGCCAGCGCGCCGATGACCACGCAGGCGGCCAGTTGCAGGGCGCCGGCGGTGTTGATGGTGGTGTCGAAGGCCTGGTTGAGGCGGTAGGAGCCGTAGACGCCCATCGCGGTGGTGCCGCCGGCAAGCACGACCAGCGGGAGGACCGTCTCGCGGATCCGGGCCCGGTCCAGCACCTTCAGCGGAGTTCCGGCCAGCCGCAGCAGCCCGTACACCCGGCGCCGGTCCAGGACGTTCGCGGCGGCGGTCAGGCCGGCCGAGGCGGTCGCGACCACGAAGCTCAACGCCAGGGTGGCGGTACTGACGTCGGAGAAGCGGGCGATGGCCGTGCGGTCGTTGGCCTGCGCGTAGTCCTGGGAGTACAGCGGCGTTCCCGACGCGGCGGGTGTGACGGCGGTGACGGCGGAGTCGATTCGCGCGGAGTCGCCGGGCGCCGCGGATCCACCGGACGCCGCGGATCCACCGGATGTCCCGGATCCGGCGGAAGCCCCGGCCCCTTCCGAAGATCCTTCGGTGACCCGGACGATCACGCCCGGCTCGCCGCCCAGCAGATTGTCGTAGTCGTCCTTCTTCCCGACAGTGACGGTGGCGTCGACGCCACCGCGGTCGAGCAGCGTACGGGCCTCGGTGGCGGTCTGCCGGGCGTGGGCCGCGGTCGTGGTGGCGATCGCGACCTGGTCGCGGTACTGCGAGGTCTCGGCGCCCAGTTGGCTGACCGTGAAGAACCCGGCCGCGAACCCGGCGAGCACCAGACCGCTGACGGTGCGCCAGGCACCGCGAGGGTCGTCGCTGAGCCGACGAGCGGCCAGCAGGGTCGCGGGGCGGCGCGCGAAGTGGCCCGCCAGCCTGCCCAGCCGGTCGACGGCCCACGGCCCGAACAGCCAGAACGCGCCGTAGAAGAGCAGGAGCAGAGCGAGCGCCGTGCGGTTCGACATGCCGCCCCCGGAGAACTGCATGATGACGAGCAGCGCCGCCGCGAACAGCGCGAGCCGGATCCAGCGGGTGCGGCGCGGGTTCGCCTGCTGGGCGACCCCCAGCGGCGAGGTCGCCACCTGGCGCAGCATCGTCACCGCGCTGACCGTGAGGAGCGCGGTGACCCCCGCCACCACGGCCGCGAGCCAGGGCAGACCCACCCACAGCTGGCTCGGGTACCAGGCCCCGAGGCCGTACGGCACCTCCGCCAGGGCGGGCAGCGACGCCACGTAGGCGAGCGCCCCCGTCAGTGCCCCGGCCGCGCCGACCACCGCGGCCTCGACGCCGGTCATGGCGAGGATCTGGCGTGGGGTCGCTCCCGCCAACCGCAGTGCGGCGAGCCGCTGTTCGCGCCGGGCCGCGCCGAGCCGTCCGGCGGCGGAGGAGAGCACGACGACGGGCATCGCCAGCAGCACCACGCCCAGCAGGGCACCACCCTGGTCCATGGCGGTGAACAGGCTCGCCTTGCCTCCGGAGAACCCGGAGATGTCGGCGCGCGCCGCCTGCCCCAGGTCGAACCAGGTGGCACCGCCCTCCGCCGCCTTCGAGACAGCCGGGTCACCAGGAGCCCGCCCGATCACGGCGACGAGTTCGTCGGGGGAGGCGAGCCCGGCGGCGCCGAGCGTGCCGTACGACGTCACCTTCGGGAAGCGGTCGGCCAGTTGACCCGGCGGCAGCTTCCGCATCAGCTCGGCGAGTGCGGGGGAGACGTACACCTCTCCCTTCTTCGGGAACGCGCTCATCCCGGGCGGGGCCGGGGTCGCCCTGCGGCCGGGCAGCTGGGCCAGCGACACGACGGTGACGGGCTCATGGCGGACGTACGTCGTGGCGAGCGCCTGGACGGCGGTGGCCTGCTGGGCCGAGACGGCGTCGGGCGTGCGCCAGGCCGTGCGGTCGGCGCGGACGTCCGAGCCGACGGTGGCGGCGATCATCACCAGCATCACGAACGCGCCGACAGCGGCGGCACCGGCCGCGAGCAGCTGGCTCTGCAGGCCGCGGCGGCCGGCGGACCTGGCGAGATGCCAGGTCAGGGGCAGGACGGGGGAACGCATGGGCAGGTCTCCGGGGGTGGTTGCGCGGTCGGGCGACCGTGGACTGGCTGTCGGTTGCGCGGTCGGGCGACCGTTTAGTGGCTGTCGGTTGCGCGGTCAGGCGACCGTGAACTGGCTGTCGATCGCGTGGTCAGGCGACCGTGTACTGGCTGTAGTTGTTGATCCGGCCGTCGCGGACCTGGAGGACTCGGTCGCAGTGGGCGGCGACGTCGGCGTCGTGGGTGACCATCACCAGTGCGGCGCCGGAGGCACGGGTGACCGAGGTCAGCAGCCGGACCACCTCCTCGCTGGTGCGCTGGTCAAGGGCGCCGGTGGGCTCGTCGGCGAAGACCACGTCCGGTTCGGCGACCAGCGCGCGGGCGATGGCGACGCGCTGGGCCTGGCCTCCGGAGAGCTGTCCGGGGCGGCGCTGCTCCAGGCTCTCCAGGCCCAGCGGCGCGAACCAGCGGCGGGCGCGGGCGACGGCCTGCCTGCGGGGTATGCCCTCCAGCATCAGAGGCAGGGCGACGTTCTCCTCGGCGGGCAGCTCCGGCAGCAACTGGCCGAACTGGAACACGAACCCGAATCGCTTACGGCGCAGGTCGCTCAGCTTGTTCTCGCCGAGCCTGTCGATTCGCTCGCCCCGCAGCAGCACCTGGCCGCCGTCGGGCCGGATGATCCCGGCGAGGGTGTGCAGCAGGGTCGACTTGCCGGACCCCGACGGGCCCATGATCGCCAGCGAGTCGCGCTCGCGGACCTCCACGTCCACCCCGGCCAGGGCCGTGGTGGAGCCGTACTTCTTGACGAGGCCGTGTCCGGCCAGGACGGTGCTCATGGTCTTGTCGTCGCCCCTTCTCAGCGCTCGAACTTCCAGGTGACGCTTCTGGCGTCGGCCTTGGTCACACGGACGGGTATGCGGACGACCTCGCTGTCGTTCTTCCTGCCGGTGCAGGTGATGGACGCGCCGGCCACGGCCTTGAGGCCGGTCGGGCAGGTGACGCCGGAGACCTGCGCGCCGACCCAGGGCAGCGGGTGATACTTGCTCTGCGTGCGGGCCGCGACGATGTTCGCCGCGAGTGCCCGGTGGCCGTCCACCGATGCCGTGCTGTGCCCGTCCAGGCCGGTCGTCGACTCGGTACCGGCGAACAGATACGTGCCGAGGCCGCCCAGCGCGACCACGGCGGTCACGCCGCCGACGCCGCCGACGAGGAACTTGTTGCGCTGCATCGGATGCTCCAGATGTCCGTGGTGAGGATGCGTCACCACCCTCGCCCGCGAGACCGGGCGCTCGCCTCGGCCATAAGGCCGGAGCCGGTGACGCTCCCCTCGGCCGAACGGCCGATACCGCCCCGCGCGGCCTCGCCTACCGTGATCGGCATGAAGTCTGCTTCTCCCCGGGGCTGCGCCCGTGGCTTCGCCGTCGGGCTCCTGCTCGCCGCCTGTGTCGTCGACGTCCTGTACGCGGGGTCCGACGGGACGAGCGTCCCGCCGACGGCGAGCCCCGTCTGGCCGACCCTGGCCGTCCTGCTGGTGGGCCTCGCCGCCGTGCTGTGGCCGGACGAGCGACGGCCCGAGTGGCTCACACCGCAGGTGCGCACCGCCGTGCCCGCCCTCGCCTCGATCCTGTACACGGCGGGCTCCCTGCTGGCCGGGGCGAAGAACCTGTTCGGTCCCGGCGAGGTCGTGATCCTGCTGTGCCTGCTGTTCATCGCGGTACGGCACTGCCCGCCGCGCTGGGCCGTGATCTGCGGCGTCCTAGACGCGGTCGCCCTGCTCCTGCTGCCGGTGCGGTACGCCCGGTCGGTGGCCGGGGACGCGCAGGCCTTCATGCTGGTCGGCCTGGTGCTGATGGGCATCTTCGTCGGGCTCGCCGTGTACCTGCGCACCATGGACTACCGGCGGACGCTCGCCGTCAGCGAGACCCGGCGCGCCGAACGCGTCGCCATCGCAGCCGACCTGCACGACTTCGTCGCCCACCATGTCACCGGGATCCTCGTGCAGACACAGATGGCCCGCATGATGGCGCAGACCCAGCCGCAGGAGCTCGACCCGGTCCTGGCCGGCATAGAGCGCGCCGCCACCGAGGCCCTCGCCTCGATGCGCCGCACCGTCGGTGTGCTGCGGGACACCGGGGACGAGGCGGCCGACCGCCGCCCGGTCGGCGACCTGGCGGGCATCGCAGAACTGGCGGACGGCTTCGCGAGCCCGGTCCAGCGGGTCACCCTGCGCCGTGACGCCGCCGTCTCCGACGATCTGCCCCACGAGGTGCAGGCCGCGGCCTTCCGCGTCGTCCAGGAGGCGCTGACCAACATCCGCCGCCACGCGGCCGACGCCTCCCACATCGAGGTCCGCCTGCGGGACGATGCCGGTCGTCTGGACGTGTCGGTGGCCGACGACGGCCGGGGCGGCACTCAGCTCCCTGTGGCCGCGCACGGCGGCGGCTTCGGCCTCGTGGGCCTGAAGGAGCGGGTGACCGCACTGGGCGGCGAACTGCACGCCGGGCCGCGGGGCGCGGTGGGGTGGGAGGTGCGGGCGGTGTTTCCCGTGGGGAAGCCTTGAGGGCCGTGATACTGCGCAGCCTCACCTACTGTTCAATGAGAGCGAACGAGAGCGAACGCACCCTGATACCTGCCCGTTCCCTGCCCGGCCTGCCGAAAGGAGCCGCCCATGCCACCCGCCGCCGTTCCGCCCGTCGGTGCGCGCATCCGGCAGGCGCGCCTGGAACGTGGGACGAGCCTGCGGGCGCTCGCCCGTGAGATCGGCATGTCGGCGAGCCTCGTCTCGCAGATCGAGAACGGCAAGAGCCAGCCCTCGGTCAGCACCCTGTACGCCATCACGACGGCCCTCGGCATCTCCGTCGAGTCCCTCTTCGACGCGGGCGAGTCCGCTGCCGTGTCCCCGGCGACTACGGCATCCGGCACGCCGCCCGGCACACTCCCCGGCACCGTCATGCACGCCCTGGCCGCCTTCGCCGCCGACCCCGGCCGCCGCATCGGCCCGCTGGTGACGCCGGGCGAGCGGGAGGTGCTGGAGCTGGACTCGGGTGTCGTATGGGAGCGTCTCGGCCATGTCCCCGGCACCGACGTGGACTTCCTGCTGGTGACGTACCGACCCGGCGGTGCCTCTTCCAGCTCCGGCGGCCTCATGCGCCACACGGGCACCGAGTACGGCTATCTGACCTCGGGCGAACTGATCCTCACCCTGGGTTTCGACGAGCACACACTGCGCCCCGGCGACGCGGTCTGCTTCGAGTCGACGACCCCGCACCGCTACCGCAATGATGGTGCTGTACCGGCCGTCGGTGTCTGGTGCGTGTTCAGTGGCACTTGACACTCGCGGCGCGCGGACGTTCACTCCGAGGTGGGGGTGGTCGCCATGGCGATCCGCACATTCGGACCCAATGCCGTCGACTGGGAAGAGCGCGTCGACCTGGACCGGCTGCGCAGACAGCGGCTGGCCCGCCTCAACGAGACCCTGAACCGCTCCGAGCTGGGCGCGGTGCTCAGCTTCGACTTCGCCAACATCCGCTACATGACCGCCACGCACATCGGCACCTGGGCGATGGACAAGCTGATCCGCTTCGCCCTGCTGGTGCGCGGCGCCGAACCGATCGTCTGGGACTTCGGCTCCGCCGCCCGCCACCACCAGCTCTACAACCCGTGGCTCGACTACAGCGACGGCAAGGAGGGCCCGCCCACCGGAGCCCGCGCCGGCATCTCCACACTCCGCGGCGCCTTCCACCCCGACGCAGGTATAGCCGAGGACGTCGCCGCGAAGATCGTCACCGAACTGGGCGCCCACGGCCTGGCCGGCGAGCCGCTCGGCATCGACGTGGCCGAGATGCCGATCCTCACCGCCCTGCGCGCCGAGGGCATCGACGTCGTCGACGGCCAGCAGGTCTTCCTGGAGGCCCGCCGCATCAAGACCCCGGACGAGATCTCCCTGCTCACCCAGGCCTGCGCGATGGTCGACGCCGCGTACGAGGAGCTGTACGGCTATCTGCGCCCCGGCGTGCGCGAGAACGAGTGCGTCGGGGTGGTCAGCAAGGTGCTGTACGACCTCGGCAGCGAGTACGTCGAGGGCGTCAACGCGATCTCCGGCGAACGCTGTTCACCGCACCCGCATGTCTACAGCGACCGCCTGATCCGCCCCGGCGACCCCGCCTTCTTCGACATCCTGCACAGCCACCTCGGCTACCGCACCTGCTACTACCGCACCTTCGCGGTCGGCAGCGCCTCCGGCGCCCAGCGCGACGCGTATGTCCGCTGCCGCGAGTACATGGACCAGGCCATCGACCTCGTCCGTCCCGGTGCCACCACCGCCGACATCGTCCAGGTCTGGCCGCGCGCCGAGGAGTTCGGCTTCGCCGACGAGACGGCCGCCTTCGCGTTGCAGTACGGCCATGGAGTCGGCCTGTCGATCTGGGAGAAGCCGATCTTCAGCCGACTGGTCTCCCTCGACCACCCCGAAGTCCTCGAAGAGGGCATGGTGTTCGCCCTGGAGACCTACTGGCCCGCCGCCGACGGCTGGTCCGCCGCCCGGATCGAGGAGGAACTGGTCGTCACCGCCGACGGCTGCGAGGTCATCACCAAGTTCCCGGCGGAGGAACTGCTGGTGGCGGGCCGCAAGTACTGGACGGTCGGCGGCGAACTCAACACCCGGCGCGAAGCGCAGTCCCACCTCAACACATCCCGCAACACCCCCCGCGACAACGGGGCACGCTGATGGAACCGGCCGAACTCCTCGCCGCCTACGAGCAGATGACCGTCATCCGCCGTACGGAGAAGGCCGCCCACGACCTGTTCCTCCAGGGCCTGGTCAAGGGCACGACGCATCTCGCCGCCGGACACGAGGCCATCGCCGTCGGCGCGAGCGCCGCCCTGCGCCCCGACGACTACGTCTTCGCCACCTACCGCGGCCACCACCACGCCATGGCGCGGGGCGCGTCCCCCGAGGAGTGCCTGGCCGAACTCATGAGCCGGGCAACGGGGTTGTGCAAGGCCAAGGGCGGCTCCATGCACCTGACCAAGGCGTCCACCGGCATGCTCGGCTCCTACGCCATCGTCGGCGCACACCTCCCCATGGCGGCGGGGGCCGCCTGGTCGGCCAGGCTGCGCGGCACCGACCAGATCGCGGTCGCCTTCTTCGGCGACGGCGCCACCAACATCGGCGCCTTCCACGAGGCGCTCAACCTGGCCGCCGTATGGAAGCTGCCGGTGCTGTTCGTCTGCGAGAACAACCTGTACATGGAGTACACGCCGATCGCCGACGTCACGGCGGTGGCCCGGCCCGCGGCCGACCGGGCGCCGTCGTACGGCATCCCGGGCGAGGTCGTGGACGGCAACGACGTGGTCGTCGTCGAGGAGGCGGTGGCCCGCCTCGCGGCGCGGGCCCGGGCAGGAGACGGGCCCGCACTGCTGGAGGCGCGGACCTACCGCCACTTCGGACACAGCCGCGCCGATCCGGCGACCTACCGTCCGGCCGAGGAGGTCGAACGCTGGCTGAAGCACGACCCGTTGGACCTGGCACGCGGGCGGCTGATCGAGTCGGGGGTGCCCGAGGCCGTCGTCAGGGAGGCGGACGAGCGCGCGACGACCGTCGTACTGAAAGCCGTTGAGGCCGCGAAGGCCGCGCCGCCGCCCGATCCGGACGAGGCGATGACCGACGTATGGGCGGACGGAGGTGCGGCGTGGCGGACGTGATCAGCTACCGGGACGCGGTCGCCGAGGGCATCGCGCGGGAGATGCGGCGCGATCCGTCCGTGGTGTGCCTGGGCGAGGACATCGGCGAGGCCGGTGGGGTGTTCAAGACGACCGTGGGGCTGTTCAAGGAGTTCGGGCCCGAGCGGGTGTGGGACACGCCCATCTCCGAACAGGCCATCGTGGGGGCCGCGATGGGCGCGGCGATGACCGGGATGCGGCCCGTCGCCGAGATCATGTTCTCCGACTTCCTGGCCTGTTGCTGGGACTACCTCGCCAACGAGATCCCCAAGGTGCGGTACATGACGGGCGGTCAGGTCACCGTCCCGCTCGTGGTGCGCACCGCCAACGGCGGCGGGCTCGGCTTCGGCGCCCAGCACTCGCAGGCCACCGAGAACTGGGCGTTCACGATCCCCGGGCTGAAGATCGCCGCACCGGCGACCCCCGCCGACGTGATCGGCATGATGGCGGCGGCGATTCGCAGCGACGACCCGGTCGTCTTCTTCGAGCACAAGGGGCTCCTCGCCTCCAAGGGCGCGTCTCCGCCCGGGGACCACGTCGTCGAGCTGGGCCGTGCCGCCGTCGTCCGCGAGGGCGCCGACGTCACCCTCGTCGCGCTCGCCTCGATGGTGCCGGTGGCGCTGAAGGCCGCCGAGCTGCTGTCCGGTGAGGGCATCGAGGCGGAGGTCGTCGATCTGCGCTGCCTGGTGCCGCTGGACGTCACCACCGTGCTGGCCTCGCTCGGGCGGACCTCGCGGCTCGTCACCGTCGAGGAGAACCCGTACCAGGGCGGCTGGGGCGCCACGCTCGTCTCGGTCGTCGCCGACGAGGGGTTCGGCCTGCTGGACGCACCCCTCAGGCGGGTGGCGGGGGAGTGCGTCCCGCTGCCGTTCGCCGACGCACTGGAGGAGCGCGTGATCCCCACCGTCGACAAGGTCGTGGCGGCCGTACGTGGACTCGCCGCCTACTGAACACCCCATGGGAGGAAGGGCGATGAGCAATCGGATACTCCTGCGCGGCGGTCATGTGCTGTCGATGGACCCCGGTATCGGGGAGCTGCCCCAGGGCGACGTCCTCATCGAGGACGGCAGGATCGCCTCCGTGGAGCGCGAGATCAGCGCCGACGCGGACGTGCTCGACATGACCGGCCGGATCGTGATCCCCGGCTTCGTCGACACCCACCGCCACACCTGGGAGGCGTCCATCCGGAACGTCGCCCCCGACGCCACCCTGGACGACTACTTCGTCGACATCCTCGACACCTTTGCACCGCTGTACACCCCGGAGGACGTGTACGCGGCCAACCTCGCGGGCTCGCTGGAGTGCCTGAACGCCGGCATCACCACCCTCGTCGACTGGTCGCACATCAACAACACGCCGGCGCATCCGGACGCCGCGATCCAGGGCCTCACGGAGGCCGGTATCCGCGCCCAGTACGCGTACGGCAGCGCCAACACCTCGCTCGCCGACTACTGGTTCGAGAGCAAGATCGCGATCCCGGGCGACGACGTACGACGGATCCGCGGCACCCACTTCTCCTCCGACGACGGCCTGCTGACCATGGCGCTGGCCACTCGCGGCCCCGGCTTCTGCCTGGGCGACGTCGTCACCGCCGAGTGGGCCCTCGCCCGTGAGCTGGACATCCCGATCACGGTGCATGTGGCGATGGGCCGGCTGGCGGGCCGCTTCGGCATGGTCAAGCAGCTGAACGACCTGGGGCTCCTCGGCGCCGACACCACCTACATCCACTGCTGCTACTTGAGCGAGGAGGAGTGGCAGATGGTCGCCGACAGCGGCGGTACGGTGTCGATCGCGCCGCAGGTCGAGGCGCAGATGGGGCACGGCTGGCCACCCGTGATGAAGGCCATCGAGTTCGGACTGCGGCCGTCGCTCAGCATCGACGTCGTCACCACCGTACCCGGCGACATGTTCACCCAGATCCGCGCGGCCTTCGGCGCCGAGCGGGCCCGGGTCAACGCGGACTGCTGGAAAGCCAATCTCCCCGTTCCCGACACCATGTTGACGGCACGTCAGATGCTGGCGATCGCGACGCGCAACGGCGCACACGTCGCGGGTCTGGAGGACCGCACCGGCTCCCTCACCCCCGGCAAGCGCGCCGACGTCGTCGCCATCGACGCCACCGCCCTCAACGTCGCTCCGGTACACGATGCGGCGGCCGCGGTGACGCTGTCCGCGGACGTCTCCAACGTCGACACGGTCATCGTCGACGGAGTGATCCGCAAGCGCGACGGCAGGCTGCTGGCCGACGTCGACCGGGCCCTGCGGCTGGTCCAGGAGTCCCGCGACCGGCTGCTGGCCGCGAAGGAGGCGAAGAGCGCCGCATGACCCGACACCTGGTGCGCCGGGCCGCCGACGTCCCGAAGCCGCCGTACGACGAACTGGGCCATCGGCGGCGGGAGTTGGTGGGCGAAAGCGACGGCAGCGTCCACACCGGCTTCGGCCTGTGCGAGATCCGGCCCGACGGCCGGGTCGCCGCGCATGTGCACTCGTACGAGGAGAGCCTCCAGGTGCTCGACGGGGCCGTGATCCTCGACGTGCCCGAGGGGTCGTACCTCCTCGAAGAGGGGGACTACGGCCTCCTCCCGACCGGCGTCCCGCACGCCTGGCGCGGCACCGGGGACACGGGCGGGCGCTGGGCCGACATGCTCGCGCCGGTGCCGCGCGCCCGCTACGGGCACGACACCCAAGCCGTGCCGGCGCTGCCCGAGCGCGACCCCGTCCGCATCGACGTCCGCGACCCGCGCACCCGGTCCTTCGGCCACTTCGAACCGGCACAGATGGACCCCGGCAAGCAGTCGCAGGACCTGCTCGCGGTGTCGGCGAGCATGCGCACCGCGCTGCTCGTGTACAGCGGGATCACCGTGAAGATGATGGTCGACAGCGACCTCGGCGCGGTCGCCTCGACGATGTTCATGGTGCAGTACGCCCCCGACGGCGTCGCGGGCACGCACGATCACCCCTTCGAGGAGACGTACCTGATCCTGGCGGGCGTCGTGGACGCCACCTTCGACGGTGAGCGGTATCGGCTTGTGCCCGGTGACGTCGCCTGGGCGGGGGCGGGATGCGTGCACGGATTCGCCAACGCGGGTCAGGGGCCGGTGCGTTGGCTGGAGACCCAGGCACCGCAGCCGCCGCCGCGCCACTCCTACCGGTTCACGAGGGACTGGGAGTACCTGAGGGAGGCCCTGGAGTCATGAGCAGTGTGGTGGTCGTCGGCGGGACGTCCGGGATCGGCCGCGAGTTCGCCCGCCTGCGCGCGGGGCGGGGCGACGAGGTGGTGCTCACGGGCCGGGACGCGCATCGCGCCGACACGGTGGCGAAGGAGGTCGGCGCCGCGCAGGGCATCGCCCTGGACCTCTCGCGGCCTCATGAGATCGCCGGCGCGCTGGCCGGGGTCGGGCGGGTGGACCACCTGGTGATCGCGGGCATCTCACGGGACGAGAACCGGGTCGCCGAGTACGACATCGACGCCGCCTTGCGACTCGTCACCGTCAAGCTCGTCGGCTACACCGAGGTCGTGCATGCTCTGCGGCCCCGGCTGCACGACGACAGCGCGATCGTGCTGTTCGGCGGTCAGGCCAAGGAGCGCCCCTACCCCGGGGCGACGACAGTCGCGACCGTCAACGCGGGGGTGCGCGGTCTGGT
The DNA here is from genome assembly GCF_044453205.1 of Streptomyces sp. NPDC051738. Lineage (NCBI taxonomy): Bacteria > Bacillati > Actinomycetota > Actinomycetes > Kitasatosporales > Streptomycetaceae > Streptomyces > Streptomyces sp. NPDC051738. The sequence goes on from NZ_JBITCM010000022.1 coordinate 138,104, forward strand.
GAACACCCTCGCCGTCGAGTTGGCGCCCGTGCGGGTCAACGCCGTGCATCCCGGGGTCGTGGGCGACAGTCCGCACTGGGCGGGCAGGCCCGAGGAGGTGCTGGCGGGATTGCGCGCCAGGACGCCCATCGGACGGCTCGCCACGATGGCGGACGTCGTGGACGCGGTGGACTTCCTGCTGCGCAACCGGTCCGTCAACGCGGTCGAACTCGCCGTGGACGGTGGGTGGTTGCTCGGCTGAGCGGGGGGAGTGGGTCAGGGAGGTGTGAGCGGGGGCGCGAGGCAGGCAGGTGTGAGTGGGGTGTGGGCAGGGAGGCGAGGGTCAGCGCTTGAGGCCCTGCCCTCGCGTACGGCGAGATCTTCTCCCCGACCGCCTCGCCGAGCGAGCCCCGCGCCGACACGCCTCCTGTTCACTCGCCGCGCGGCCAGTTCTCCGCGTCGAACATCCAGCGCTGCTTCTCCAGCTCGCTGGTGATCCCGATCAGCAGGTCCTGCGTCACCGGGTCGGGCTCGGCGGTCGCCTCGATGCGTTCGCGCAGCCGTCCGATGGCCGTCTCCAGCGTGTCCACGATCAGCTGGACGACCTCGGTGTCGCGCACCCAGCCCTCCTTGGGGCCGGGCAGCGTGTAGGCGGCGGCGATGGTCTCCGGCCGGCCGTCGGGCGGGACGCCGAGCGCGGCGGAGCGCTCCGCGACCGTGTCTGCGAACGTGCGGGCCACCGACACCACGTCGTCGAGTTGGAGGTGGATCGAGCGGAAGCGCGGGCCCACGATGTTCCAGTGCGCCTGCTTCCCGATCAGTGAGAGCCCGAGAAGATCGACGAGAGTGCTCTGCAAGGCGTCTCCGGCCACCCGGCGGGCCGACTCGGGGAGCGTGCTCTTGATGACAGTCATACCGAGCTCCTCCTTCTGGCTGCTTGCTCCACGCCGGCGCGGGTGCCCAGGGCGAACCGGGGCAAACGCGACGCGTCTCACTGTGCGAGCACGCCGTCCAGGAAGCGGATGACGTCCGCGAACACGTCCGCCTTGTTCGTCTCGTGGAACACCTCGTGCCGGGCACCCGCATACACGCGCTCGGTCAGCTCCTCCCCGCGCAACTCCTCGATGCCGGTGCGACTGCCGAGCAGTGGGACCAGGCGATCACCGTCGCCGTGCAGCCACAGCAGCGGCACCCGCCCGATGCCGCCGTCCTTGGACACGGTGTCCAGCATCCGCGCGAACGCCTCCACCGTCGGCCGCTTCATCGGGCCGTGCCAGACCAGCGGATCCGCCGCGTACGCCGCGCCCGCCTCGGGGTCGCGGGAGAGGGCGGCCGGGCTGATGGGGGTGTCGGGGATCGCGTCGAGGGCGAGCAGCCGCCGGGGCAGTTCCCAGTCGCCGATCACGGGCCCGGACAGCACCAGGGCGGTGAGCGTGTCGCCGTGGAGCTGTGTATACCGGGCCGCGATCAGACCGCCCATGGAGTGCCCGATCATGACGACCGGTACGCCCGGATGCGCGGCCCGGGCCAGTGCGGCGACGGCGTGCACATCGGCGACCACGTCCTCGAAGTCCTCGATCACCACCCGCTCGCCCGCCGACCTTCCGTGCCCCAGGTGATCGGGCCCGAACACGGCCGCACCGTGCGCGACCAGGGCACGCGCGACCTCGGCGTACCGGCCGGCGTGCTCTCCGTAGCCATGGATCACCAGCGCGAGGTACCGGGGCCGGGGATGCGGCCATTCGCGGACGGCGATCGAACCCCGGCTTCCTTCGAGGACGTGCTCGCGGGCGTCGGTCATGGCTCCTCGTCTCCTCCGGCTGCTTGGGCGGGGTTCCCGGGATCTTCCCAGGGTGCTGTGGGTCGGTCTATAGTCCAAAACTAGCGGTGCTAATTAATGGTGTGCTGATTCAGATAGTGGTGTGCTGATTCAGAGGCGCCGATCCACGGGCGCCGATTCGAAACTGCCCGGTCAGGAGACCTGTCGTGCGTCCCGTCCACTTCGCGGCCGCCCGCCGCACCCCCATCGGCAAACTCCGCGGAGCGCTGTCGTCGGTACGGCCCGACGACCTCGCCGCGACCGTGATCCGGGGCCTCGTCGCGGATGTGCCCGCGCTGGATCCGGCGCGCATCGACGACGTGTACTGGGGCGCCGCCAACCAGGCCGGCGAGGACAACCGCAACGTCGCCCGCATGGCCGCGCTGCTGGCCGGACTGCCCGAGTCGGTCCCCGGCGCCACGGTGAACCGCCTGTGCGCGTCCGGACTGGAGGCGGTGACGACCGCGGCCCGTACCATCGCGGCCGGCGAGGCCGACATCGTGCTCGCCGGCGGTTCCGAGTCGATGAGCCGCGCCCCCTTCGTCCTGCCCCGCCCCGACGAGGCGCTGCCCCACCGCATCGAGACCGTCGACACCCGGCTCGGCTGGCGCCTGGTCAACCCGGCGATGAAGGAACTGCACGGGCTGCTGGCCATGGGCGAGACGGCCGAGGAGGTCGCCGAGCGGTACGGCGTCCCGCGCGAGCGGCAGGACGAGTTCGCGCTGCGCAGCCACCAACGGGCCGCCGACGCCCGCAAATACGGCCACTTCGACGACGAGATCCTGCCGGTGCGGCGCCCCGACGGGGTGCTGGTCGACAGCGACGAATGCGTCCGCGAGGACACGTCGTACGAGAAGCTGTCCCGGCTGAAACCGGTGTTCCGCGCAGGCGGCACCGTCACCGCGGGCAACGCCTCACCGATGAACGACGGTGCGGCCGGACTGCTCCTGGTCAGCGAGGAGGCCCTGAACGAACTGGGCCTGGAGTCCCTCGGCCGCTACGTCGCCGGGGCCTCGGCCGGTGTCCACCCCGACGTCATGGGCATCGGCCCGGTCCCCGCCACCCGCAAGGTCCTCGCCCGCGCCGACTGGACGATCGCCGACCTCCAGGAGGCCGAGTTCAACGAGGCGTTCGCCGCACAGGCACTCGCGTGCGTGGACCAGCTCGGCATCGATCCCGACCTGGTCAACGCGAGCGGCGGCGCGATCGCACTGGGGCATCCACTGGGCTGCTCGGGCGCACGGATCCTCACGACGTTGCTGCATCGGATGCGGCGGACGGGGGCGGAGCGGGGACTGGCCACCATGTGTGTGGGGGTGGGGCAGGGGAGCGCGGTGCTGGTGGAGCGGCACTAGCACTCCCGACTGGCGAGACGGTCCTTACCAGTACCTGTTGTCTGCACATACCATCGGTCTCCGCATGGACACGATGAACCTCTGGCACATAACAGGCTGGGAATTCGCCGCGCTCGCCTTCGCGGCCCTGCTCGTCGGCTTCTCCAAGACGGCCGTGAGCGGGGCCAACACGGTCAGCCTGGCGATCTTCGCCGCCGTACTGCCCGCCCGCGCCTCCACCGGCGTCCTCCTGCCGATCCTGATCGCCGGTGACGTGCTCGCCGTCCTCACCTACCGACGGCACGCCCACTGGCCCACGCTGTGGCGGCTGTTCCCCGCGGTCGCGGCCGGCGTCGTCTTCGGCACGCTGTTCCTGGTGTGGGCGGACGACGGGATCGTCCGTACGTCGATCGGCGCGATCCTGCTGATGATGGCGGCCGTGACGGTGTGGCGCCGCCGCACGGCCGAGAAGGAGGCGGAACCGGACGCGGTCGGCACCCGCACAGGCCGGGTCAAGGCCCGCTCCTACGGCGTCCTCGGCGGCTTCACCACGATGGTCGCCAACGCGGGCGGCCCCGTGATGTCGATGTACCTGCTGTCGGCCGGCTTCCGCAAGCTCGGCTTCCTGGGTACCTCCGCCTTCTTCTTCCTGATCGTCAACGTCTCCAAGGTGCCCTTCAGCGCCGGTCTTGGCCTCATCGACGGCCCCTCGCTCCTGCTCGACGCCGCCCTCGTGATCTTCGTCGTACCCGGTGCGCTGATCGGAAGATGGGCCGTGGACCGGATCAACCAGCGGCTGTTCGAGCAGCTCGTCATCGCGGCGACGGTCGTGGGCGGCCTGCAGCTACTGCTGCGCTGATTCCCGCAGGTCCCCCAGCAGCGTCGGCAGATCGGCGAATGAGTCGATCACATGGTCGGGCGTGCCGCTCGCCGCCCGATGGGTCTCGGGCAGGTACTTCCCGGTCCTGACGAGCACCCCCGTGACCCCGGCCCGCTGGGCGGCCAGCACGTCCGACTCGATGTCGTCACCGACCATCACCGCCTCCCGTGCACCGACCCCCACATGAGCCAGTGCCGCCTCGAAGAACGCGGCCGAAGGCTTCCCCGTGATCTCCGCCTCTACCCGCGCGGCCTTCTCCAGACCGACCAGGAACGCGCCGGTGTCGAGCTGCAACCCCTCGTCCGTCCGCCAGTACAGATTCCGGTGCATGGCCACCAGCCGCGCCCCGCGCTGCACCTGCCCGAAGGCCTGGTTGAGCGCCGCGTAGTCGAACTCGGGCCCGGCACCCCCGACGACCACGACGTCCGCGACGGCGTCGTCGCCCTCGTCCTCACCGACCACGGTCACCCCGCCCAGATCCTCCCCGATGTCCCCGCTGTTCAGCAGCGCACACCGCGCGCCCGGACAGTGCTCGGCGAGATACGCGGCGGTGACGGCGGGCGCGGTCAGGATGTCCTCGGCGGACACCGGGAACCCCGCCTCCGCCAGCACCCGGGCGATCGACGCCCGCGTCCGCGACGTCGTGTTCGTCACCAGCGCGACACCGAGACCGGCCGCGCGGATCTCCCGCAGCGCCTCGACCGCCCCGGGCAGCGGCCGCCACGAGACGGTGAGGACCCCGTCGATGTCGATGAGGAGGGCACGCACGGATCCCATGCCAGGACGATAGACCGGTCCGGCCGACCTCGCTCAGGGAGCGATCCCGACACCCTCGATCCCGCTCCATGCCCGCTCCTGACCTGCCGTCATGGCCGGCCATCGCAGCCCGCCCGGCCGCGGCTCGACGCGTGAGGCGTACGGACCCGGGCGGAAGCCGGCGTCGTAGAAGCAGCCGGTGCCGTACGTCTCGTCGAATCCGCCGCACGACGCGGCCACCGACGTCGCCGTGGGCTTCTTCCCCTTGCGCACCCACGTGTCCAGGGCGGCGACGGACGCGGCGTACTCGGCATCGCTCAGCTCACTGTGCTCGCGCTCCCGAGTGAACGTCTGCACCAGGTGCCCCGCCCGACCGGCCCCGCGCAACGTGGCCCGGTACGCCGCCTCGTGCTCCACGAACGCCGTCGGATCGTCGATCGCGTGCAGCGTCAGCACCGGGACCTTGCCGGTGAGATCGCTGTCGTAGGACAGATCCCGTACGGCCGTCGGGTCCGCGGCGAACCGCTCGACACCGGCGTTGAGCGCCTCGTCGTCGTGCGACCCGGAGTACCGGACGCCCCGGTTGCCGAACGGGTTCCGGCCCCCGAGGCGGTCGTGCACGATGTCCCGGAACGTGAAGGTCGCGAACCGCAGATGCGACTCCAGCGTCGCTCCGGGATCCTCGTGACCGCCAGGATGTCGTCGAGGTTGCGCTGCTGCGGCGCGGTCCGCTCCTCGGGCGCCGACGCGTAACCGGTGCACTCCTGCAACCGGGCGCGCAGTCCGGCGGCCGTCATGGTCGAGCCGGCCCGCAGCCCCTGCCACAGCGGGTACTGCGGCTCGGTCGGACGAGGGTGGTTGCCGCAGTAGTACTGGTAGACGACGCGCAGGTCGACGCGGTAGTCGTAGCCCCGCGAGCCACCGGCGAGGACGCCGTTGGTGAGCAGCGCCCCGTCGTACGCCCCGCGCCGCCCGCCGTAGGTCTCGACGACCTTCGCGGCGACGTTCCCGCCCCACGACTGGCCGTGCGCATACGTCCGCCGCGGCTCGCCGAACTCCGCGACGAACAGCCGGCGCACGCTCTCGGTGTCGGCGGCGGCCATCCGCGTCCCGTAGCCGCCGCGGCGGTACGACGAGCCCGCCCAGGCGTAGCCCTCCTTCACCATCACCGACCAGCGGCCCAGGTCGTCGAGGCTGCGGGCGGGATCGGAGCCCGCACCGAGATCGGGCCCGCCGTGGGCGTGCACGACGAGGGAACGGTTCCAGTCGTCGGGCACGGCTATCGCGTAGTAGGCGCCGTTGGCGTCGAGGCCGCTGTAGCAACTGGCCTGACCGACCAGATCGGCGGGACATTCGGCAGGCGCCGGTCCCCCCGCCGGTCTCGACTCACCTCGGGCGTTCGAGGCACCGACGAGGAAGCCGACGGCGAGGACCCCGGCCAGCACGGCTGCCAGCGCCGTACGCCGCTGAGGAGCCGGTGAAACAGACCTGCGGATCACTGCGTGCGTTCTCGTCCAGTCCAAGACGCTGCTCCTCGTCCTCGTCGGCGCGTCGTCGAGCCGTGCGCCGCGATGCTAGGGAGCGACGGGGGGAGGAACCACGATCTGATCGTTGTGTTCATAGTGTTCGCCGGAGACGGCGTTCGGAGACGGCGTTCGGACTCGCCACGACGTCTCTCTCGGGGGCAGCTCGGCCTCAGCGTGTGACGACCGAGGCGCGGATGCGGTCGATGGCGCGCAGAACCTCGTCGCGGTTCTTCGCCTGCTTGATCCAGGCGGGCAGACGGGCGACGTAGGTCATCTTCCGACCGTGCTCGTCAGGGCCGCCGCTCCCGCAGCGATGCGGCCACGAACCGCCTGAGCAGGTCCAGATGTTCGAGGTTGTAGGCCCACACCTCTCCGTGCCTGGTCTCGGTCCGGAGCCACAGAACCGGGTGGACACACCGTCCCTCGCCGCGCGACGAGTCCCGCGCAAGGCCGCAGGACCCGCAGACGAGACGCCGTCGCGAGTACGACGCGCCGTGGGCGTCCGGAGCGTCGGCGGGCCGCATGTCGTAGTGAGCCATGCCATCGCAGCGCGGGCAGCGCACCAGCATCGAGTCGGCGAACTCGTACAACTCGCTGAGGGGATCGCGGAATCGCACCGGCTCGGCAGACATGCCGCGAGTATCACAGCGGACCGCCCCGCGGCGCACCCGGGTTTCAGCGCGACTCGCTCAGCGCCGGCTCCTTCGCCCGGCCGGGCAGCCCCTCGGTCAGGTCCTCGATCAGCAGGCGTTTGGCGATCGTGTGGACCGCGGCGCGCAGGTCCGTGCAGGGAGGGCTGCCGATGTCGTCGTGCACCCGTTGTTCGAGCCAGGCGCCCCACGCCCTGCCGATGACCTCGGCCTCCTGGGCGCCCGCCGCGGTGTGGGAGAGGAGGGAGCCGTCGCGGGTGAGGTAGCCCTCGTCGACCATGCGGTCGAAGATCGGCAGGAGTACTTCCGGGGGCATGCGGCGGCGCGCCGCGATCATGCCGAGGTTCGCGTGGCCGACCAGGCGCGTCAGCAGCTCGACCTGGAACTCCGCCCAGGCGCCGGCCACGTCGAGGCCGGTGTCGGAGTCGGCGATGATGCGGCGGGCGGTGTCGGCCCCCAGGCCGCCGATGATCTTCCCGACGGACGTCTCCAGCACCCGCTGGGCGTGGGCGTCGTGCGGTGAGGCGAACCCGTCGCCCATGTCGGTGGACCCCATGCGCGCGCTGTCGCGCAGCGGCACCTGTTTGAGGAACAGGGAGACCACGAAGCCGACCGCCGCGACCGGCACCGTCCACAGGAAGACGGTCTGGAGCGTGTGGGCGTAGGCCTCGACGATCGGGGCGGCGACGTCCGACGGGAGCGCGTGCAGGCCCTCGGGGCTGGTCGCGGCCCGGGAGACGGCAGCCGGATCGACGCCGGTGCCTGTGCGTGCGGCTTCCGCGACGGCCGCGGTCAGGTTGGGGGCGAGCGTGTTGGTGTAGATCGTGCCGAAGACGGCCGTGCCGAACGAACTGCCCAGCGTACGGAAGAAGGTGACCCCGGAGGTCGCGGTCCCCAGGTCGGCGTAGACGACGGTGTTCTGCACGGCGATCGTCAGGACCTGCATGCACAGGCCGATGCCCGTGCCGAACACGAACATGTACAGCGACTCCAGCCAGGCGTTGGACGGCGGCCCCATGAGGGACATCAGGTACAGCCCGACCGCCATCACCACAGAGCCGACGATCGGGAAGACCCGGTACGTGCCGGTCTTGCTGACCACGTTGCCGCTGAACACCGACGCGATGAGCAGCCCCACCACCATCGGCAGCGTCCGCACGCCCGAGATCGTGGCCGAGTCGCCGTCGACGTACTGCAGATAGGTCGGCAGATACGTCATCGCCCCGAGCATGGCGAAGCCGACGATGAAGCTGAGCACGGAGCAGACGGTGAAGACCGGGTTGGCGAACAGCCGCATGGGCAGCATCGGTTCGGCCGCCCGTGTCTCCGCCCAGCAGAACAGGCCGAGCGCGATCGCACCGCCGACGAACAGACCGACGATGACGCCGGAGCCCCAGGCGTACTCGTTGCCACCCCAACTGGTCGCCAGAATCAGCGCGCTGGCGCCGACCGCGACCAGCCCGATGCCCAGATAGTCGATGATGGGCCGGGCGGCCGACTTGACCACGGGGATGGTCCGGGCGGCCGCGATGACGACGATGATCGCGATCGGGACATTGACGTAGAACGCCCAGCGCCAGGTGAGATGGTCGGTGAACAGCCCGCCCAGGAGCGGCCCGATCACCGTCGCCACACCGGACACCGCGCCGATCGCGCCCTGGTACTTGCCGCGCTCCCGGAGCGGGATGACGTCCGCGATCAACGCCATCGCCGTCACCATCAGACCGCCGGCCCCGACCCCCTGCATCGCCCGCCAGACGATCAGCAGCGTCATGTTGGAGGCCAGACCGCACAGGAACGAGCCCGTGATGAACACGATCGCGGAGACCTGGAAGACCACCTTGCGGCCGAACATGTCGCCGAACTTGCCGACCAGGACCGTCGCGACGGTCTCCGCGAGCAGGTACGACGTCACCACCCACGACATGTGCTCGGCGCCGCCCAGGTCCGACACGATCGTCGGCAGAGCCGTGCCCACGATCGTCTGGTCGAGGGCCGCGAGCAGCATCCCCAGCATGATCGTCACGAAGACGACATTGCGGCGACGCTTGTCCAGCACGGGTGGCTGGGAGGCGGCGGGCGGGGCGGATTCCTCGGCGAGCGTCACGGCCCCACGATCACAGCGGTGCGGTGGCGACGCATGCGGGAACGGTTCGCTCGGGTGCCGCACGGTTGCGCCCACCCAGGGACGCGTCCCTACCGCTCCTTACGGCTCCCTCGGGTTCCTTACTGCTCCTTGGGGTTCCTGCGCAGCAGATACGTGTCCATGATCCAGCCCTTGCGCTCACGCGCCTCGGCACGCAGCCGCTCGATCCGGGGCGCGGCCTCGGCGATCGGGCCCGAGGCGAGGATCTCGTCCGGCGTGCCGATGTACGCACCCCAGTAGATGTCGATGTCCTGGTCGGCGTACCGCCGGAAGGTCTGATGGGCGTCGAGCATCACGACCACGTCGTCCACGCCCTCGGGGAAGCCCTCGGCCAGTCGCCGTCCGGTCGTGATCTGCACCGGCCGGGCGATCCGGTTGAGCCCCGTCCGATGCCGGGCGACGAGCGCGGAGACACTGCTGATGCCGGGCACGACGTCGTAATCGAAGGCGACCGCGCCCTTGTCCAGGACCTCCTCCAGGATCCCGAGCGTGCTGTCGTACAGCGCGGGATCACCCCACACCAGGAACGCGCCCGTCTCGTCCTCGCCCAGTTCCTCGGCGATCATCCGCTCGTAGATCACGGCGCGGGCACTGCGCCAGTCCCCGACGGCGGGGGAGTAGGCGGCACCGCCCGCGGACCGGTCCCGCTCCGGGTCCCGCGCCTCCACGATCCGATACGTCCCGTCCGGTATGTGCGCGTCCAGCATGTCCCGGCGCAGCTGCGTGAGGTCCGCCTTCACCTCGCCCTTGTCGAGGATGAAGAAGACGTCCGTACTCCGCAGCGCCCTGACCGCCTGCAGCGTCAGCTGCTCGGGGTCGCCCGCTCCGATACCGATGACATGAATCTTTCGCACACCCCGAGTCTGCCGCACGCCACTGACAACGCGGGCATCGCGTCCGAGGCCGGGGCACGTTTGCGAGTGCCAGGCCGCTCCCTCGGGGCCAGTGCCAGGCCAGGGCCAGGATCCGGGTCGGGGTCGGGGTCGGGGCCGAGGCCAGGGTCAGGCCGAGGTCGGGGCCGCGTCCGCCCTCACCCCCGCAGCCGCGGCGCCCGTGCCCTCGCGTCCACGGCCTCGGCGTCCCGCTCCACGTCCCCCGCGACCGACCGAGCCCACCCGGCGAGCCCGCCCAGGTCCATCCCGTACGGCTGCGCGCGCCCCGACGCCGACGCCCACTCCTCGACCGCCCCGGCCCCGCGCCGCAGCAGCCGCGCCCCGCCCGTCACATTGCCCCGGGCCGCGTGGGTGAGGCCCACCGCGAGCTGCGCGAGGCCCCGCCACAGGGCCCGCTCCTCATCGGGCCCCGTCTTCCAGGCGTCCTCGAAGACCTCGTGTGCGTGGAAGGGCTTCCCCGCGTCGAGCAGCTCCTGTGCCTCCGCGACGCTCTGCTCGGGGGTGCGTACGACACCCTCGGGCTGCCGCTCCACACCCTCCGCGCCGTAGGGCAGGGGTCGCCCGAGCCCGTCCCGCGGTCGGGCGTTGCGTGCCCGCCCCTCGTTGTCCCGGTCCCGCGCGTCGGCCTGCCTGCCTGAGGATGTACTGCCCATACGTCGATTGTCCCGCCCTGCCCGGGCCCTCTGCGAAGCGGCCCCCGACGTGGGGTAAAGTGCTGTTTGCGCGATCACGCGGTTCACCGCGCGAGACGCACCGGGACGTGGCGCAGCTTGGTAGCGCACTTGACTGGGGGTCAAGGGGTCGCAGGTTCAAATCCTGTCGTCCCGACGGTGCGAAGGGTCTTCGCAGGCAGCAGCCTGTGAGGGCCCTTTCTGTGTGTGGGCCTTTCCCACCGCTCCCGTGTTCGCCGTTGCCGTGTCCGCCGTTCCCGTGCGCTCGACGGGTGGGAGGCTCCATGGGGGCACGGGCAGCGGTCGAGGACGACCGGCGCGGTGTGAGCTGGGCCGAACTGGAGCGCCGGAGTGCCGGGTTGGTGGTCGGACTCGGTGTCGGGCGCGGCGATCGCGTGGCGTTCTGCCTGGACAACTGCGTGGAACTGGTCGAAGGCCTGCTGGCCACGGTGCGGGCCGCCGCGGTCGGGGTGCCGCTGAGTCCGCGCGGCACCGACGCCGAGCTCGCGGCGCTGCTGGCCGATTGCGATCCGTCCGTCATCGTCACCGACCGGCGGCGACTGCCGCGGATCGCCCGGTTGACCGCCGGGCGGGCGTCCCGCCTGGTGGTGACCGGCGAGGGTACGACACCGGACGGCGTCGGCCGCTTCGAGGATCTCGCCGCCTGGCACCCGTCGGCACCTCGCGACGACCTCGGGCTGGACGAGCCCGCGTGGCTGCTCTACACGTCCGGCACCTGCGGGACGCCCAGGGCCGCCGTCCGGTGACCGGGCGGTCGTGGGTCCCGAGCAACTCGGCGACCACTGGCGCGCCGCGGCGGCCGAACTGGACGGTGCGGTGGGCCGGTTGGCGACCGCGGACGACCGCGTCAACCTGGCTGCTGTCGGCCAGGGTCGTCGGCGAGACCTTCCGCACCGGCAACGACCTCCAGGAACAGGCCCTTTACGGTGGCCCGCTCGACGACCCGGCGCCGACCGCCCCCGAAGGGCTCGCCGTCGCCGCGGACGGCCTGTCCTGGACCCTCGCGTGAACTGGACCCTCGCGTGAAACGGCCTCAGTCGGCCCGGCGGGGTTCGCCGGGATAGGTGCCGAAGGACCACTTGTTGCCCTCCGGGTCGGCGATGGCGAACTCCCGGCTGCCGTAGGGCTGGTCCTCGATCTCGCGGATGATCTTCACGCCCGCGTCCTTCAGGCGCCGGTGGAGATCGTCGACGTGTTCGGTGACGACGTACGCCCCGAAGGTGCCCGGTTGGAGAGACCACGACTCGCTGCCCGGTTTGTGCGACCCGAGCATGATCCCGCCGCCCTCGGGCCAGTCGAGCTGGGCGTGCGCGACAAGGTCGCCGTCCTGGTAGACGGCGGTGCGCAGGAAGCCGACGGTGCCGACGAGGAAGTCGATCAGCGCGGGCGCGTCGTGGGCCTGGAGGGCGGGCCAGACCCTGGGTGCGCACCGGGTCTGTGGGGTGTCCGTTGTGTTCTTGGTGTCTGTTGCGTCCGTGGTGTTCGTGGTGGGGTTCATGGCTCATACTCTTCGCCGTTGCGGTGGCCGCCCGCTTGGATATTCCGGCACTCTTCGGTCAGCCAGCCGGTGGGGCTCAGATCGGTGTACTGCCGGAAGTCCCGCACCAGGTGTGAGTGGTCGTAGTAGCCGCACTCGGCGGCCACCCGTGCCAGGTCCGGCGGGTGGCCCGCGGTGACGGCCCGGACGACGGCGCCGCGTGCGTGCTGGAACCGCATCAGCCGGGCGGCCTGTTTCGGGCTGAGGCCGGTCTCGGCCCGGAAGACGGTGGTCAGGCGGCGCGGGCTCAGTGCCACGTGGGCGGCCAGCCCGTCGAGGGTGCCCGCGCCCCGATGCCGGGCGAGCCAGGCCCAGGCCTCGGCGACTTCGGGCCGTACCTCGGCGGTGCGCCCGGCCGTTGCCGCGCGTCGCTGGAGGTAGTCGGTCACGAGAGCGAAGCGCTCGCTCCATCGTCCCTGTCCGCACAGCCGTTCGTGGATCTCGGATGCGTCCCGTCCCAGGACGTCCGTGCCCGAGGTGACGAGCTGTTCGGTGAGCTCCCCGGCGGGCATGCCGAGCAGCCTCCGGGCCGCCAGGGGATGCACGGACAGCTGGATGCCCGCCTCGTGCTCGGGCTGCAGCACATACGCCGGACGCTGATGCAGCCCGCCCACCACGATGTCCGTCCGCACGGCGTCCGTCCCGTGTGCCTGCTCGGGGGTGCTGCCACTGACCACAGGGCCGTCGAAGGAGAAGATGAGCGTCAGGTACGGGGAGGGCAGGCCCCGGTGGAGGGCGGGTCGCATGCCGGTGGATCGGTAGCCGACCGCGGAGACCACCATGCCGTCCAGGTGCGGCGCGGCTCTGACGAACTCGCGGACGTCCCCGGGCGGCTCGGATTCCCGACTGGTAGGCGCGCCCATGAGGCCAGTATGCGACCGTCCCGCCCCCTTGGGCCACGCTCGCCGCCCAGCGGGATCGGGCTCAGTTCTCCTGGAGCACGGACAGAACGTTGCCCGCCGGGTCCGTGAACCAGGCGATCCCCGCCGGTCCCTCGGGGCCCCGGACGATGCCCTTGGCGTCGGCCTCGAACTCCGGATAGCGCTCCATGCGCACGCCCCGCTGCGCCAGCCCGTCGACGGCCGCCTCGATGTCGTCCACGGGGAAGTTCAGGATGGTGAAGCTCGCGGGGGTGTGGTTGTCCTTGGGGTAGACGAAGACGCTTGCGCCGCTGCCCAGCTTGATCGTGAGCAGCCTCATGTCGCCCTGCCCGGTCTCCTCCACCGCGAGGCCGAGGGTCTCGCCGTAGAACTCACGAGCCTTGCCGAGGTCGTCGACCGAGAAGCCGCTGAATGCCTTCGACTGTCCGAACATGCCGCCGTCTCCTTCGCCTGGGCCGTCCGGGCTCTCCGGGGCCATACCCAGCGGACCACCACACGGGCCCTGGCACGCGGGTGGGCGTCCGAATGGTCCCCGTGCCTCACCCTCAGGCGGTGAGCCGCAGGCCGGCCGGTGCGCCGCCGTCGGGGAACAGGCGTCGGCCCTGGCCCCCCCCCACGACCGGGGTGATCACGAGCCGCAGCATGTCGATGAGCGCGGCGGCCGGCAGGGACTGGGCCAGTCGGGCGCTGCCGTGGATCTGCCTAACGGGCGGCCAGGCCTTTCTTCATGCGGGTGTTCACCGGCCTTGCCGGGCCGCGGCGTACCTGGCCCGTACCGTCGCCCTACGACCACTCTTCCGCGACGCCCCGCGCCCCGAAATGGTAGAAGCAGGCCATGACCAACTCGCTCATCCACCGGGCCGGTGCCCGATGACCGCCGGCCTCGACACCCCCGACCGCCGTGGCCGCACCGGGCTCGACCAGGCCGGCCGGGACCTGACCGGCAATCCCCGCGTCAAGGTGCGGGACGTGACGCTGCTCTCCAGCCACTGGTACGTCGAGCGCGCGACCACCTTCGACCTTCAGCACGCCGACGGCACCTGGCACACCCAGCAGCGCGAGACCCACGACCGGGGCAACGGCGCGACCATGCTGCTGTACGACGCGGAACGCGAAACCGTCCTGCTCACCCGCCAGTTCCGCTTCCCGGTGTACGTCAACGGGCACCCCGACGGCATGCTCGTCGAGACGCCGGGCGGACTGCTCGACGACGATGACGAGCACCCGGAGATCGCGGTGCGGCGCGAGGTGGTGGAGGAGACCGGGCACACCATCGGCGAGGTCCAGCACGTCTTCGACGTCTATATGAGCCCGGGCTCGGTCACCGAACGCGTCAGCTTCTACGCCGCCGCCTACGGCCCCTCGACCCACACCCACGAGGGCGGCGGCCTCGACGAGGAGGGCGAGGACATCGAGATCCTCGAACTGCCCTTCCGGCGGGCCCTGGAGATGATCAGGTCCGGGGAGATCGCCGACGCCAAGACCATCATGCTGCTGCAATGGGCCGCGCTGGAGGGGCCGTTCGCGTCCTGACGCCCGAATCCGCCGCGCACTGACTTGACTTGAAGTGCGCTTCAGCATGAACACTCCCGTTCGTGCCCCCAGATCGGGGTGCGCGAACGGGAGGGGACCCGGCCATGAAGTACCGCACCATCGGCACCGACCCGAAGAACCGCCGCGAGGTCAGCGTGCTCGCGCTCGGCGCGATGCTGTTCGGCTCGCAGACCGACGAAGAGACCTCCTTCGCCGTACTCGACCGCTATGTCGAGGCCGGCGGGAACTTCATCGACACGTCCGACAACTACGCCTTCTGGATCGACGGCGGTCAGGGCGGCCAGAGCGAGGAACTGCTGGGGCGGTGGCGGCGCAGCCGTGGCGTGGGGAACGAGATCGTCTTCGCGACCAAGCTCGGGGCCAGGCCGCTGGCCCCCGGCACCGGCTACATCGACAACGCGGAGGGCCTGTCGGCGAAGGTGATCCGCGAGTCCGCCGAGCGCAGCCGCGACCGGCTCGGCGTGGCGAAGCTGGACCTGCTCTACGCCCACATCGAGGACCGGAGGGTTCCGCTGGAGGAGACCGTCGAGGGGTTCGCCGAGCTGGTCGCCGAGGGCACCGTCGGCCTCCTCGGTGCCAGCAACCACGCGATCTGGCGCGTCGAGCGGGCGCGCGCCCTCGCCGCTGCGGCGGGCCTCCCCGGCTACGAGGTGCTCCAATACGCCCACACCCACCTGCGGCCCCGCATCGACGTCCCGGAGGGCCTGTTCCCCGACGGCAGCCTCGGCCACGCCGGCCCGGAACTGCTGAGCTATCTGCGCGCCGATCCCGCCCTGACCCTGGTCGCCTACTCGCCGCTGCTCAAGGGTGCCTACACGTACCCCGACCGGCTGCCCCAGGACTTCGACCACCCGGGCACCCCGGCCCGCCTGAGGGCCCTGCGTGAGGTCGCCCGGGAGACCGGGGCGACGGTCAACCAAGTCGTCCTGGCCTGGCAGATCGGCGGTGAGCTGCCGATCGTCCCGCTGGCCGGGGCGTCGTCCGTGGCCCAGCTGGAGGAGAACCTGGCCGCCGTGGACCTGGAGCTGACCCCGGAGCAGCGGGCCCGGCTCGACGCGGCCCACTGAACGCTCCGGGAGTACGCTCCGAAGAGGAGCCGAAGGAGAGTGGGCCATGCCTCTGTTTCCCAACGAGCGCAACGTCCGTACGACCCCGGAAGGCCTCCTCTGGGAGCCCAGCGAGCGCTGGGTGCGTGGCCGCAAGGGCGACATCACCGTTGTCGACAGCCGGCACCCTCTCCTGGTCTGGGAACCCGATCTGCCCGTGCCCTGCTACGCGTTCCCGCGTGAGGAGGTCCGCACGGATCTCCTCCGCCCGGCCGAGAACCCGCAGACCGGCAGGCACACCGGATCGCAGATCTTCTACGACCTCGAAGCCGGCGGAGGGCTGGTGGAGAACGCGGCGTGGACGTTCCCCGCCGCGGATCTCGCGGACCACATCGCCTTCGCGTGGTTCCTGCGCTGGGGGAGTGGCCTCGACCACTGGTACGAGGAGGAGGAAGAGATCTTCATCCACCCGCGCGACCCGCACAAACGGGTGGACGCCATGCCCAGCAGCCGCCATGTCCAGATCGAGATCGGCGGCACCTTCGTCGCGGACACCCACCGCCCGGTGCTGCTGTTCGAGACCGGGCTGCCGACCCGGTACTACGTGCCCCGCGAGGACGTCCGCCTCGACCTGTTCGAGGCCACCGACCACAGCACCGGCTGCCCGTACAAGGGCACGGCCCAGTACTGGAACTGGAGCGGCGAGGGCGACGTCCCGCACAACATCCTCTGGAGCTACGCCGAACCGCTGCCCGCGGTGGCCCCCGTCAAAGGGCTCCTGGCCTTCTACAACGAGGCCGTGGACATCGCCCTGGACGGCGAACGCCTGCCGCGGCCGGTCACGCCGTTCACCGCGAGCCTCAAGCCGTGAGCACGAGCAGGCGGCTCAGGTCCTGACCAGCAGCTGGAAGTCGAACGCGTACCGGGACGCGCGGTAGATGTGGGTGCCGTACTCGACCGGCCGGCCGGTGTCGTCGTACGCCGTGCGCTGCATGGTCAGCAGCGCTGCGCCCTCCTTCTCGTCGAGGCGCTCGGCCTCCTCGGCGGTGGCGCAGCGGGCGCCGATGGTCTGGCGGGCGCTGTGCAGGGTGATGCCGGCGGCGCGCATCATCCGGTACAGGCCGGTCGACTCCAGCCGCGCAGTGCCGAGGTCGAGCAGGCTGGCGGGCAGGTAGTTGCACAGGATGGCCACGGGCTGGCCGTGCGTGCAGCGCAGCCGCTCCAGGAGCGTGACCTCCGCGCCCTCCGCGATGCCGAGCGCGGCGGCGACATCGGCGGTCGCCGGGACGCGCTCGTTGCGGACGACCTGCGTGGTCGGGCCCTGCCCGGCCGACTCCAGGTCGTCGTAGAGGCTGCTGAGCTCCAGACCGCGCTTCACCTGGCTGTGCACCACCTGGGTGCCCACCCCGCGCCGCCGGACCAGCAGCCCCTTGTCGACGAGCGACTGGATCGCCTGCCGGACGGTGGGCCGGGACAGGCCCAGCCGCACCGACAGGTCGACCTCGTTGCCCAGGAGGTTGCCCGGAGCGAGAACCCCGTGCTCGATCGCCGCCTCCAGCTGCTGAGCGAGCTGGTAGTACAGCGGCACCGGACTGCCCCGGTCCAGGGCGAAGTCCAGCGAGTCCAGCGCTGAGGCGGACACGGCGCGTGCGGAGCCGCGGGTCTTCGCCATGGGTCCCTCCTTCTGGTCAGTCCCTACTGATGGTGTGTCAGGAGTTGCTGGGGAACCCGAGGTTGATGCCACCGTCGGACGGGTCCGGCCAGCGCGTGGTGATCACCTTCCCCTGGGTGTAGAAGGCGATGCCGTCGTTGCCGTAGATGTGCAGGTCGCCGAAGAGCGAGTCCTTCCAGCCACCGAAGGAGTGGTAGCCGACCGGCACCGGGATCGGCACGTTCACGCCGACCATGCCCGCCTTGACCTCCAGCTGGAAGCGGCGGGCGGCGCCGCCGTCCCGGGTGAAGATCGCGGTGCCGTTGCCCCAACGGGAGTCGTTGATCAGCTTGATGGCCTCGTCGTACGTCTCCGCGCGCACCACGGCCAGCACGGGGCCGAAGATCTCGTCCCGGTACGCGTCCGCGGTCAGCGGCACCCGGTCCAGCAGCGAGACACCGATGAAGAAGCCGTCCTCGTGGCCGTCGACCGAGTAGCCGGTGCCGTCGACGACGACCTCGGCGCCCTGCTCGGCGGCGCTCGCCACGTACGAGGCCACCTTGTCGCGGTGCTCGCGCGTGATCAGCGGGCCCATCTCGGAGGCCGGGTCGTTGCCGGGGCCGATGCGCAGGTTCTTCGCCCGCTCGGCGATCTTGCCGACCAGCGCGTCGCCCGTGTCACCGACCGCGACCACGACCGACACGGCCATGCAGCGCTCGCCCGCCGAGCCGTACGCGGCGTTGATCGCCTGGTCGGCGGCGAAGTCGAGGTCGGCGTCGGGCAGGACCAGCATGTGGTTCTTGGCGCCGCCGAGGGCCTGCACACGCTTGCCGTGCTCAACTGCCTTGAGCTGGATGTACTTCGCGATCGGCGTCGAGCCGACGAAGGACACCGCCTCGATGTCCGGGTGCTCCAGGAGCCGGTCCACGGCCACCTTGTCACCCTGCACGACGTTCAGCACACCCTCGGGCAGCCCGGCCTCGGTGGCCAGCTCGGCGAGCTTCAGGGAGGCCGACGGGTCCTTCTCGGACGGCTTGAGCACGAAGGTGTTGCCGCACGCGATGGCCAGCGGGAACATCCACATCGGCACCATGGCCGGGAAGTTGAACGGTGTGATGCCGGCGACCACACCCAGCGGCTGCCGGATCGAGGCCACGTCCACACGGGTCGAGACCTGCGTCGACAGCTCGCCCTTCAGCTGCACGCTGATCCCGCAGGCCAGCTCGACGATCTCCAGACCGCGCGCGACCTCGCCGAGCGCGTCGGAGTGCACCTTGCCGTGCTCGGCGGTGATCAGCTCGGCGATCTCGTCGCGGTGGGCGTCCAGCAGCTCGCGGTACTTGAAGAGGATCGCGGTGCGCTTGGCCAGGGAGGACTGACCCCAGCTCTCGAACGCGGCCTTGGCGGAGGCGACGGCGGCGTCCACCTCGTCGACGGACGCGAAGGCGACCTGCTTCTCCTGGGCGCCGGTGGCCGGGTTGTAGACGGCGCCGAAGCGGCCGGAGGTGCTCTCGGCGGGCTTGCCGTCGATCCAGTGGGTGAGGGTCTTCATGGTGCGAAAAGCCTTTCGTATGCGGGGAGTTGAGAGGAGGTGACGGCGATCAGAGGTGGTGGCGATCAGAGGTGGTGGCGGCGTCCGGCGACGTGCCGGTCGTAGCGTTCGCGGGCCTCGACGGCGGCCTCGCGGGAGGCGACCTCGGCGACGGGCACGTCCCACCAGGCCTCGGGGCCGGGGGAGCTCGGGTTCATGATGTCCGTCTCGACGTACACGCAGGTCGGCCGGTCGGAGGCGCGGGCCGTGGCCAGCGCCTCGCGCAGCTCGCCCACCGTCTTGGCGCGCAGTACGTCCATGCCGAGGCTGGCCGCGTTGGCGGCGAGGTCGACCGGGAGCGGGGCGCCGGTGAAGGTGCCGTCGGCGGCCCGGTAGCGGTAGTCGGTGCCGAAGCGCTCGGCGCCGGTCTCGGCCGACAGCCCGCCGATGGAGGCGTAGCCGTGGTTCTGGATCAGGACGATGTTGACCGGCAGGCCCTCCTGGACCGCGGTGACGATCTCCGTCGGCATCATCAGGTAGGTGCCGTCGCCGACCAGCGACCACACGGCCGTGTCCGGGGCGGCCTGCTGGATGCCGATCCCGGCCGGGATCTCGTAGCCCATGCAGGAGTAGCCGTACTCCAGGTGGTACTGGCGCGGGGAGCGGGAGCGCCACAGCTTGTGCAGGTCGCCGGGGAGCGAACCGGCCGCGTTGATCACCACGTCGTCGTCGCCGACCACCGCGTCCAGCGCGCCCAGCACCTGGGTCTGCGTCGGTACGGCGCTCTCGTCGTCGGCACGGTAGGCGGCCTCGACGACCGCGTCCCAGCGCTCCTTGCCGGCCCGGTACTCGGTCTCGTACGCGGCATCGACGCGGTGGCCGGACAGCGCCTCCGTCAGGGCCGTGAGCCCCGCCCGCGCGTCACAGACCAGCGTCCGCGCCGCCAGCTTGTGCGCGTCGAAGCCCGTGATGTTGAGGTTCAGGAAGCGCACGTCCGGGTTCTGGAAGAGGGTGCCGGAGGCGGTGGTGAAGTCGGTGTATCTCGTCCCCACGCCGATCACCAGGTCGGCGGCGCGGGCGATGTCATCGCTGACCGACGTGCCGGTGTGGCCGATGCCGCCGAGGTCGGCGGGGTGGTCGTAGCGCAGCGAGCCCTTGCCCGCCTGGGTGGAGGAGACCGGGATGCCGGTGGCCTCCACGAAGGCCTTCAGCGCCGCCTCTGCCTCGCTGTGGTGGACGCCGCCGCCCGCGACGATCAACGGGCGCTCGGCGGCCCGGATCGCCTCGACGGCCGCCGCCAGCTCGACCGGGTCGGGCGCGGGACGCCGTACGTACCAGACGCGCTCGGCGAAGAACTCCTCGGGCCAGTCGTACGCCTCCGCCTGGACGTCCTGGGGGAGGGCCAGCGTGACCGCGCCGGTCTCGGCCGGGTCGGCCAGCACGCGCATGGCGTTCAGCGCGGACGGGATCAGGGCCTCGGGGCGGGTGATGCGGTCGAAGTACCGGGAGACCGGGCGCAGGGTGTCGTTGACCGACACGTCCGCCTCGGTCGGGTGCTCCAGCTGCTGGAGCAGCGGGTCGGGCGCGTGCGAGGCGAAGTAGTCGCCGGGGAGCAGAAGGACGGGCAGGCGGTTGATCGTCGCAAGGGCCGCTCCGGTCACCAGGTTCGTGGCGCCCGGACCGATCGACGTCGTCACCGCCTGCGCGGACAGGCGGTTGAGCTGGCGGGCGTAGCCGACGGCCGCGTGCACCATGGACTGCTCGTTGCGGCCCTGGTGGTACGGCATGACGTCCTCGCCCGCCTGGAGCAGGGCCTGGCCGATGCCCGCCACGTTGCCGTGGCCGAAGATGCCCCAGGTGCCGGCGACCAGCCGGTGCCGTACGCCGTCGCGCTCGGTGTACTGGACGGACAGGAACCGCACCAGCGCCTGGGCGACGGTCAGGCGGACGGTGGATGGGCTCATCGGGGACCTCACTGGGACGGAGCGGTGTAGAGGGGCAGACGGGGGTCGACGGGCTGGTCCGGCCAGGTGCCGCGGACCCAGGCGTGATCGGGGTGGTCGCAGATCAGCCAGGAGCGCTCGGCCTCGGGACCCGCCATGACGTTGAGGTAGTACATGTGGTGGCCGGGCACCGCCATGGAGGGCCCGTGCCAGCCGTCGGGGATCAGGACGACGTCACCGCCGCGGACCTCCGCCAGGACGTCGGTGTTCCGGCCGTGTCCGGACGGGGAGACGCGCTGGTAGCCGAGGCCGGGGGTGCCCTCGTGGTCGGCGAACTCGAAGTAGTAGATCTCCTCCAGCACCGACTCCTCACCGGGGCGGTGCTCGTCGTGCTTGTGCGGCGGGAAGGACGACCAGTTGCCGCCCGGCGTGATGACCTCGACCGCGATGAGCTTGTCGCACTCGAAGACCCCGGCCGCGCCGAAGTTGTTCACCTGGCGGCTGCTGTTGCCCGTGCCGCGCAGCTCCACCGGCACCGACGACGCCGGCCCGTAGCGGGCGGGCAGCCGCCTGCCGCAGTGCGCGCCGGTCAGGGCGAACCGTCCGCCATCGGTGGACGAGACGGTCGTACGGGCGTCGCGCGGCACATACGCGAAGTCGCTCACCCCGCTGAACACGCTGTCACGGCCGGTGAGGCGGAAGGTGTCGTGGCCGAAGTCGTCGGTCGTCTCGACCGTGCAGCCGCCGTTCAGCGACAGCACGATCCACTCGCTGTCGCCGGTGTCGAAGGTGTGCGAGCCGCCGGGCGGCAGCTCCAGGACCTTCAGGCTGGAGTAGCCCCAGCCGGCCTTCTCGGGCGTGACGTCCACGACGTACGGTCCGCCGAGCGCCTTTCCCGCGGGAAGGTGATACGTCATCGTGTTCCTCCGTGTCACAACAGGCCGACGGCCGTGTCCACCGCCGTCTCCACGCTGCCCTCGGCCGGGTAGAGCAGCGAACGGCCGACGACCATGCCCTGGACGGTGGGCAGCTGGAGCGCCTTGCGCCAGCGCTCGTACGCGCCTGCTTGTTCTTCAGCGGACCCCCCGACCTCGCCGCCCAGCAGGACGACGGGCAGCGTGGACGTCTGAAGAACCTCGGCCATGTCGTCGGGGTCATGGGTGACGGGCAGTTTCAGCCATGTGTACGCCGAGGTGCCGCCCAGGCCCGACGCGATGGCGATCGACTTGGTGACGGCCTCGGCGGACAGGTCGTTGCGCACCTTGCCGTCGATCCGCCGGGAGATGAACGGCTCGACGAACAACGGGAGCCGGAGCGCGGCCATGGCGTCGATGGCGCGGGCCGTGGACTCCAGGGTGGTCAGCGAGCCCGGGTCGTCGTAGTCGATCCGGACCAGCAGCTTGCCCGCGTCGAAGCGCAGCCGGGCGATGTCCTCGGCGCGGTGGCCGGTGAAGCGGTCGTCCATCTCGAAGGACGCCCCGGCCAGGCCCCCGCGGTTCATGGAGCCCATGACAACCTTGTCGTCGAGGACGCCGAGGAGCAGCAGGTCCTCCAGAATGTCGGCGGTGGCCAGCACTCCGTCCACGCCGGGCCGCGACAGCGCTATGCAGAGACGTTCCAGCAGATCGGCCCGGTCGGCCATCGCCAGACGGCGGTCACCGACGCCCATCGCGCCGCGGGCCGGATGGTCGGCGGCCACGATCATCAGGCGGCCGCTGTCGCCGATCAGCGGGCGGCGCACCCGGCGGGCCGCGGCCTCGGCGATCGCCTCGGGGTGCCGGGCTCTGATCGCGGTGAGGTCGGGGATGGTGATACTCAAGGGAAACTCCGTTTCAGGGGTGGCTCAGCCGGCCGTCACGACTTCTGCGCGAGGAGTTCCTCGACCTCGGACTCGGTGGGCATCGCGGAGGAGCAGGCCAGGCGGGAGGCGACGAGGGCCCCGGCGGCGTTGGCGTACCGCATGGTTTCGGCCAGATTCCAGCCGGCCAGCAGTCCGTGGACCAGCGAGCCGCCGAAGGCATCGCCCGCGCCGAGACCGTTGGCCACCTCGACCGGCACCGGCGGCACCTCGGCCTCCGTGCCGTCGCGGTGGACCGCCAGCACGCCCTTGGGACCCTGCTTGACGACCGCGAGCTCCACACCGGCCGCGAGCAGCGCCTCGGCGCAGGCACGCGGCTCGCGGACCCCGGTGGCGACCTCGCACTCGTCGAGGTTGCCGACCGCGACGGTCGCGTGCCGCAGCGCCTCCGCGTAGTACGGGCGGGCCTCCTCGGGGTCGCGCCAGAACATCGGGCGCCAGTCGAGGTCGAAGACCGTGGTGCCCGCCTTGTCGCGCGCCTTGAGGGCGGCGAGGGTGGCGGACCGGCTCGGCTCCTCGCTCAGGCCGGTGCCGGTGATCCAGAAGACGCGGGCCGATCGGATGGCCCAGTAGTCCAGCTCGTCGGAGTGTATCTCCAGGTCAGGCGCCTTAGGCTGCCGGTAGAAGTACAGCGGGAAGTCGTCCGGCGGGAAGATCTCGCAGAAGGTCACCGGCGTCGGGTACGCCGCGACGGGCGTCACCCAGCGGTCGTCGACGCCGAAGTCCTTGAGGGCTTCGTGCAGGTAGGCGCCGAAGGGATCGTCCCCGGTGCGGGTGATCACTGCCGTGGTCCGGCCGAGCCGGGCGGCGGCTACGGCGACGTTGGCGGCCGAGCCTCCGAGGAATTTGCCGAACGTCTCCACCTGCGTCAAAGGTAGGCCAGACTGCAGGGGGTAGAGATCGACTCCTATCCTTCCCATCGTGATCAAGTCGAAGGGCTTGGCTGACTCGGCCATGCGCAACGCTCCTAGAGCTGGGCTGGGGGTGGGGCCCCCAGGGGGCCTGCCGCCTCCCAGGTGTAGGACGTGGAGGCCGACGCTGTCAATAGTTTGTACTTACATTCGGACCTGCTTGTGAAATGATGTCTTAACAAAGTATTGACAGCGCGCGCATCCAGGGACTTGGATCCCGTCCAAGCGAAACCGCCGTGCTCCACGGCACACGACCCGGGCTTCTCCCACTGGTCCGGGCCATCGATCCCAGTGATCGTCCCTTTCCCCGTCGCAACACCCCGTCGCACAGTGAGGTGCTGGAAAGATGGACCGCTCTTACTCTCGCTCCCGCAGGTTGGCCCCCGTAGTGGCCGTGGCCGCAGCGGCAGCGCTGACGCTCGCAGGATGCTCCAGCAGCTCCGGCGGCAAGAAGTCTGAGGAGAGCGCGGAGGGCGCCTCCGCCGGCAAGGCCGACACGCCCCGTATGAAGGTCGCCCTGGTCACGCACCAGGCGGCCGGTGACACCTTCTGGGACATCGTCCGCAAGGGCGCCGAGGCCGCCGCCGCGAAGGACAACGTCGAGCTGATCTACTCCAACGACCCGAACGCGGGCACCCAGGCCAACCTGGTCCAGAACGCGATCGACCAGAAGGTCGACGGCATCGCGATCACCCTCGCCAAGCCGGACGCCATGAAGGACGTCGTGAAGAAGGCGAAGACCGCCGGCATACCGGTCGTCGGTCTCAACTCCGGTGTCAGCGACTGGCAGAAGCTCGGCCTGATGGAGTTCTTCGGCCAGGACGAGAACGTGGCGGGCGAGGCGCTCGGCAAGCGGCTGAACGAGGCGGGCGCCAAGAAGGCCGTCTGTGTCGTCCAGGAGCAGGGCAACATCGGCCTGGAGCAGCGCTGCGCGGGTGTGAAGAAGACCTTCGAGGGCGACGTCGAGAACCTGAACGTCAACGGCACCGACATGCCGTCCGTGCAGTCGACGATCACGGCCAAGCTCAAGCAGGACAGTGGCCTCGACTACGTCGTCACCCTCGGCGCCCCGTTCGCGCTGACGGCGGTGCAGTCGATCGGTGACGCCGGCAGCAAGGCGAAGGTCGCCACCTTCGACCTCAACAAGCAGCTGACCGGGGCGATCAGCAAGGGCGACATCGAGTTCGCCGTCGACCAGCAGCCCTACCTGCAGGGCTACCTGGCGATCGACTCCCTGTGGCTCTACAAGAACAACGGCAACTACATGGGCGGCGGCGAGCAGCCGGTGCTGACCGGCCCGGCCTTCGTCGACAAGACGAACGTCGAGACGATCGAAAAGTACGCCGCGAAGGGCACTCGGTGATGAGCATGACCCAACAGGCTGAGCCGGCGGTGACCACACCGCCGGCCCCCGGCCCCGGCAAGGCGAAGGACGGGCGCACGGCCGAACGCCCGCTGGCGCTCAGGTTGTTGGCCCGGCCCGAGGTCGGAGTCTTCCTCGGCGCGGTGGCGGTGCTGATCTTCTTCCTGATCACGGCGCCGCCGGTGCGTGACGGCAGCTCGATGGCCAACATCCTCTACCAGTCGTCGACGATCGGGATCATGGCGCTGCCGGTGGCGCTGCTGATGATCGGCGGCGAGTTCGACCTGTCGGCCGGTGTCGCGGTGATCACCTCGGCGCTGACGGCGAGCATGCTCAGCTACCAGCTGACGATGAACGTGTGGGTCGGTGTGATCGCCGCCCTGGTCGTGTCCCTGGCGGTCGGCCTGTTCAACGGCTGGCTCCTGGTGAAGACCGGACTGCCGAGCTTCCTGGTCACCCTGGGCACCTTCCTGATCCTGCAGGGCGTGAACCTCGCGGTGACCAAGCTGGTCACCAGCAACGTCGCCACCGACGACATCAGCGACATGGACGGCTTCGACCAGGCCAAGGCGCTCTTTGCCTCGTCCTTCGACGTCGGCGGGGTCAACGTGAAGATCACGGTGGTGTGGTGGCTGGTCTTCGCGGCCATCGCCACCTGGGTGCTGCTGCGCACGAAGTACGGCAACTGGATCTTCGCGGTCGGCGGCAACCAGCAGTCCGCCCGCGCGGTCGGTGTCCCGGTGACCTTCACGAAGATCTCGCTGTTCATGCTGGTCGGCTTCGGCGCCTGGTTCGTCGGTATGCACCAGCTGTTCTCGTTCAACACCGTGCAGTCCGGTGAGGGCGTCGGCCAGGAGCTGATCTACATCGCCGCGGCGGTCATCGGCGGCTGTCTGCTGACCGGTGGTGCCGGTTCGGCGATCGGCCCGGTCTTCGGCGCGTTCATGTTCGGCATGGTGCAGCAGGGCATCGTCTACGCCGGCTGGAACCCCGACTGGTTCAAGGCGTTCCTCGGCGTGATGCTGCTCGGCGCCGTCCTGATCAATCTGTGGGTCAGCCGCACGGCGACCAGGAGGTGACCGACATGACATCCACCGAGAAGACCGGCACCCATGGTGCCGTCATCGCCGACAAGGCTCCGGAGAAGGACGGCCCGATCGTCGAACTCCGCGGCGCAGGCAAGTCCTACGGCAACATCCGCGCCCTGCACGGCGTCGACCTGAAGGTGTTCCCCAGTCAGGTCACCTGTGTGCTCGGCGACAACGGCGCCGGCAAGTCGACGCTCATCAAAATCATCTCGGGTCTGCACCAGCACACCGAGGGCGAGTTCCTCGTCGACAACGCCCCCGTGCGGTTCTCCACCCCGCGTGAGGCCCTCGACGCCGGTATCGCCACGGTCTACCAGGACCTCGCCGTGGTCCCGCTGATGCCGGTGTGGCGGAACTTCTTCCTCGGCTCCGAGATGACCAAGGGCCCCTGGCCGGTCCGCCGTCTCGACATCGAGAAGATGAAGAAGACGGCCGACCAGGAGCTGCGCAACATGGGCATCGTCCTCGATGACATGGAGCAGCCCATCGGGACGCTCTCCGGCGGTCAGCGCCAGTGTGTGGCGATCGCCCGCGCCGTCTACTTCGGCGCCCGCGTCCTCATCCTGGACGAGCCGACCGCCGCGCTGGGCGTCAAGCAGTCCGGTGTCGTGCTGAAGTACATCGCCGCCGCCCGCGACCGCGGCCTCGGCGTCATCTTCATCACCCACAACCCGCACCACGCCTACATGGTCGGCGACCACTTCAGCGTCCTGCGCCTCGGCACCATGGAGCTGAACGCCTCCCGCGACGAGGTCAGCCTCGAAGAGCTCACCAACCACATGGCCGGCGGCACCGAACTCGCCGCCCTCAAGCACGAGTTGAGCCAGGTGCGGGGCGTGGACGTCGAAGAGCTCCCGGAAGAGGAAGACCTCACCGCCCCCGTGGCGACCGCACCCGAAGGGAAGTCCTGACATGCCCCCTGTGCTGGACCGCATCCGGGTCGGCTCCGCCCCGGACTCCTGGGGCGTCTGGTTCCCCGACGACCCCGTACAGGTGCCCTGGGAACGCTTCCTGGACGAGGTCGCCGAGGCCGGATACCCGTGGATCGAGCTGGGCCCGTACGGCTATCTGCCGACCGACCCGGCCCGCCTCACCGACGAGGTGAACAAGCGGAACCTGAAGGTCTCCGCGGGCACCGTCTTCACCGGCCTGCACCGCGGCCCCTCCGTCTGGGAGTCCACCTGGGAGCACGTCGGCCAGGTCGCCGCGCTCACCCAGGCGATGGGCGCGAAGCACCTGGTGGTGATCCCCTCCTTCTGGCGGGACGACAAGACCGCCGAGATCCTGGAGCCGCCGGAGCTCACCGGCGAGCAGTGGGCCCACCTGACCAAGGGCATGGAGCGGCTCGGGCACGAGGTGAAGGAGGCGTACGGCCTCGACATCGTCGTGCACCCGCACGCCGACACCCACATCGACACCGAGGCGCACGTCGAGCGCTTCCTCGACTCGACCGACTCCGAGCTGGTCAACCTCTGCCTCGACACGGGTCACTACGCCTACTGCGGCGGCGACAGCGTCAAGCTGATCGAGACCTACGGCGAGCGCATCGGCTATCTGCACCTCAAGCAGGTCGACCCGGAGATCCTCGCCGACGTCGTCAAGAACGAGGTGCCGTTCGGGCCGGCGGTCCAGCGCGGCGTGATGTGCGAACCCCCGTCCGGCGTACCGGAGTTGGGGCCGGTGCTGGAGGCCGCGCAGAAGCTGAACGTGGATCTGTTCGCGATCGTCGAGCAGGACATGTACCCCTGCGAGCCGGACAAGCCGCTGCCCATCGCGGTGCGTACCCGCAAGTTCCTGAGGTCCTGCGGCGCCTGACGACCCGAAAGGACGGCCGATCGTCATGACCCAGCGTCCGGAAACGCTCGGAGTCGCTGTCATCGGTACCGGAAAGATGGGTGCGGACCATGTGCGCCGCATCCAGGAGGTCACCAGCGGGGCACGGGTGACCGCAGTCGTGGACGTCGATGCGGAGCGCGCCAAATCGGTCGCCGCCCGCGTCGACGGCTGCACCGCCCACACCGACCCGGCCGCGGCGATGGCGGTGGCCGACGTCGACGCGGTGATCGTCGCGTCCCCCGGCCCCGCCCACGAGGCGGCGCTCCTCGCGGCCTTCGAGCACGATCTGCCGGTGCTGTGCGAGAAACCCCTCACCCCGGACGCCGCGTCCGCGCTGCGCGTCCTGGAGGCCGAGCAGCGGCTCGGCCACCGCAGGGTCCAGGTCGGCTTCATGCGGCGCTACGACGCCGAGTACATGAAGCTCAAGGCCGTGCTGGAGACGGGCCAGTTGGGCAGCCCCCTCATGCTGCACAACCGGCACCGCAACGTGGCCAGCCCGCCCGGCTGGACCAGCGAGATGCTCATCAACGACTCCGTGACGCACGAGATGGACGTGACCCGCTGGCTGCTCGGCCACGAGATCACGGCCGTCACCGTGCTGACGCCGACGCCCTCCGGGAACGCGCCGGACGGCATCCGGGACCCGCAGCTCGTGCTCTTCGAGACCGACGGCGGCGCGATCGTCGACGTCGAGATCTTCGTCAACTGCGGCTTCGGCTACCAGGTCCAGGCCGAGGTCGTCTGCGAGCGCGGCACCGCACGCGTCGGCGACGGCCACGCCATGGTCACCAACGCGGCCGGCCGCTGGGGCGGCACCATCGCCCAGGACTACATCGAGCGGTTCGCCGACGCCTACGACCGTGAGGTCCAGGCCTGGGTGGACGCCACCCGGCGCGGCGAGGTCACCGGGCCCAGCGCGTGGGACGGGTACGCCGTGGCCGCGGTCTGCGAGGCGGGCGTACGGTCGTTGGAGGACGGCGGCCGGGTCGCGGTGGACCTGGTGGACCGGCCGGCGCTCTACGTCTGACGACGAACCGAGGCGAACTGAAGGGCCGGGGGAGCCTCCCCCGGCCCTTCTTCGTGCTCCGCCCTCAGCCCGCGAGCGCCGTACGCGGTCGCGGCTCGAACCCCGCCGCGCGATAGGCCTCGTCGATCAGCCGCATCGTCGCCAGCGCGTCGTCCGCGTCCAGCGGGAGCGGGGCGTCCCGACGTATGTGGGCGGCGAGCGCCTCCAACTGGTAGGTGTACGACGAGCGCGTGCCCAGCCGCTCCGTCCGCTCCCCGTCCGCCGTGCGCACTACCACCCGGTCGTCGCGGTGCGGCAGCACGAAGTTCGGCGCGAGCACCTCGCCCGCCGAGCCGACGATCCGGCAGCTCATCTCCAGCTCGTCGTACGCCATGTGGCAGCGCGCCGACGCGGTCGCTCCGCCGGGGAACTCCAGCTCGGCGTCCAGCCACTCGTCGACGCCCGGCGCACCCGCCCGCTCCCCGCCCCGCGCGGAGACGAGCCGCGGAGCACCGCCCGCCCAGGGTGCGAGCGTCCGCACCGCGTGCAGGCTGTAGCAGCCGAGGTCCATCAGCGCGCCGCCCGCGAGGGGCAGCGACCAGCGCGGGTCCAAGTCGCCGGGCGCCGGAATGGCGACCAGCGTCTCCACCCGCTGAAGCTCGCCCAGTTCACCGCTCCCAACGATCTCGTGCAGGCGCCGGGTGACCGGGTGGAAGAGGTAGTGGAAGGCCTCCATGAAGACCGTCCCGGCCTTCGCCGCGGCCTCCCGCACCTCGGCCGCCTCCTCGGCGTTGCTCGCCGACGGCTTCTCCGACAGCACATGCTTCCCGGCCGCGAGCGCCGCGAGGTTCCACGGCCCGTGCAGGCCGTTGGCGAGCGGGTTGTAGACGAGCTCCACCTCGGGGTCGGCGAGCAGATCGGCGTACGAGTCCACCACCCGCTCGACGTCGTGCTCGTCGGCGAACGCCTCGGCGCGGGACCGGTCGCGCGCGGCCACCGCGACGAGGCGGTGGCCGGTCGTCCGGGCCGGACCGACGAGGGAGAGCTCGGTGATGCGTGCCGCGCCCAGTACTCCTATGCGCAGCGGTTCCCGGCCCGAATCGTTCATCCCTGCCGAACCTCCTCGATCGTCACCGGACGGTGCTCGTGCAGGGACAGGGTGCACGCGTCGGCGATCCAGCCGGCTTCCAAGGCGTCCTCGATCGTGCACGGGGAGGGCCGGGTACCCGCGACGACCTCGGTGAACGCGGTGAGTTCGGCGCGGTAGGCCGCGGTGAAGCGGTCCATGAAGAAGTCGTGCGGGGTGCCGGCGGGGAAGGTCACGCCGGGCTCGACCGAGCGCAGCGGCAGCTTGTCCTCCAGGCCGACCGCGATGGAGTCCTCGAAGCCGTGGATCTCCATGCGGACGTCGTAACCCCGGGCGTTGTGGCGGGAGTTGGAGACCACGGCGATCGTGCCGTCGTCCAGCGTGAGGATCGCGCCGGTGGTGTCGGCGTCGCCCGCCGCCTTGATGAAGTCGGCGCCCCTGTTGCCGCCGACGGCGTACACCTCGGTGACCTCGCGGCCGGTCACCCAGCGGATGATGTCGAAGTCGTGCACCGAACAGTCCCGGAAGATGCCACCGGAGGCGGCGATGTACGCGGCCGGCGGGGGCGCCGGGTCCAGCGTGGTCGACCGCACGGTGTGCAGCTTGCCGAGCTCACCGGCCTGCACGGCGGCGCGTGCGTTGACGAAGCCGGTGTCGAAGCGGCGGTTGTAGCCGATCTGGATCGGTACGTCGGTGCCCTGGACGGCCTTGAGGACCTGGACACCCTCGCTCATGGTCTTGGCGACGGGCTTCTCGCAGAAGACGGGGATGCCCGCCTCGACGCCGGCCAGGATCAGCGCCGGGTGGGCGTCGGTCGCGGCGGCGACGACGATGCCGTCCACGCCCGCGGCCAGCAGGGCCTCGGGCGAGTCCACGACCTCGGCGCCGAACCGCTCCGCGGCGGCCTTGGCGGCGTCCGCGAACGGGTCGGTGACGACGAGGGAGTCGACCGCGTCGAGTCCGGAGAGGGTCTCGGCGTGGAAGGCGCCGATGCGGCCGAGGCCGAGGATTCCGATACGCATGGTTCAGCTTTCTTGAGTACGAGGCTTGCGAGAAGAGAGGTTCGAGGGCTTACGAAGATCTAGTCGAGTCCGCCGAGTACGTTCTGGTCCCAGTCGATCACCGAGCCAGTGACTACCCCGGACCGGTCCGACAGCAGGAACACCACGAAGTCGGCGATCTCATCGGGCTGGCCCAGCTTGCCCATCGGCAGTCCGGCCGCAGCCGACTCCCGCCAGTCGTCCCCGGCACCGTGGAAGGCCTTCTGCGTCGCGTCCTCGCCCTCGGTCGCCGTCCAGCCGATGTTCAGGCCGTTGATCCGGACCCGGTCCCAGCGGTGCGCGTGCGCCGCGTTGCGGGTCAGGCCGATGAGGCCGGCCTTGGCGGAGACGTACGGCGCGAGGAACGGCTGTCCGCCGTGTGCCGAGGACGTGATGATGTTGACGATCGTGCCGGGCGCCTGGCGCGCCACCATGTCCGTCACGGCGGCCTGCATGGCGAAGAACGGCGCCTTGAGGTTGATCGCGATGTGCTGGTCGAACAGCTCGGGCGTGGTGTCGAGCAGCGTGCCCCGGGACGTCAGCCCCGCCGAGTTGACCAGGCAGTCGATCCGCCCGTACGCGTCGACGACCTCGGCGACGGACGCCTTCGCCTGGTCGGCGTCGGCGAGGTCGGCCCGTACGAACATGGCCTTGCCCCCGGCGGCGGCCAGCTCGGCCACCAGTGCCTCACCGGGTTCGGTGCGCCGCCCGGTGACGGCCACGACCGCCCCCTCGCGGACGGCCGCCCGCGCGATGGCGGCGCCCACGCCCTGGCTGCCGCCGTTGACGAGGACGACCTTGTCGTCGAGAAGTCCCATGGGTGTTCCGGGTCCTTTCAGCTCTGGCGCCGCTCGGCGCCGACCCGCAGCTCGTTCCGCAGAGCCTCGGGAGTCCATGCCTCGCGCAGCGCGCGCCGTACGAGGTCCGCCTGTGAGGGCGGGGCCAGCCCGTCCACCGGCGGATCGCTGTCGAGGTTCGTGGGGAAGGGGTACCCCTCGGCGCTCGCGGCGATCACATGCTCCAGCCGTGCCTGGTCGACACCCTCGCTCCGCCGCTTGAGCAGTACGGGGAAGACGGCGTTGGCCACCGCCTCGCGGTCCACCGTCTCCATCGCCCGCCCGAACGCGGAGGACACCTGGAGCAGGTTCGCCATGCGCCGGATGTCTGCCGACCGGTTGGTGCCGGCCGCGTGGAACAGCGCCGGGTTGAAGAAGGCCGCGTCGCCCTTGGCGAGGGGGAGCTGGATGTGGCGGGCGTCGAAGTACGCCTGGAACTCGGGCAGTCGCCAGGCCAGGTAGCCGGGTTCGTACGTCTGCGAGTACGGCAGGTACATCGTCGGCCCGGACCCCACCGGCATGTCGCAGTGCGCGACGGCGCCCTGGAGGGTGAGCACGGGGGAGAGGAGGTGGACGTGGGCCGGGTAGGCGGCCGCGACCTCGTTGGTGAGGAAGCCCAGGTGGTAGTCGCGGTGCGCGGTCTGGGCGGCGCCGCCGGGGTTGACCACGTTGACCTGCGAGGTCACCTGGTAGCCGGGGCCGAGCCAGGCGGCCGAGACGAGCGCCAGGATGTCGTTGGCGTAGTAGTCGGCGAACGCCTCGGGGTCGTAGAGGGCGGCCTTCTCCAGCGCGTTCCAGACCCGGTCGTTGGCGCCCGGCTTGGCGAAGTGGTCCCCGGCGTTCACGCCCGCGGCGCGCTGCTCGGCGATCAGGGCGTCGAACACGGAGCTGAGCCGGTCGACGATCTCCGGGTCCGGGAAGGCGCCCTCGAAGACCGCGATGCCCGGTCCGTCGGTGAGGGCGCGGACCAGTTCGGCGCGCACCGCACGCGGGTCGTCGGCCTTGCGCAGGCGGTCGCTGTCGTAGACCAGGACGCCCTGCTCCACGGAGGAGGCGTACGGGTAGTCGGCGAGGTCGGTGGTCCGCTCGACGAGTTCACGGAAGGCGGCGAGGTCGCAGTCCTGCTCGGACAGCCACGCGGGGCGTTGTACGGCGGAGGTGTCGGACATCGGCGTCCTCTCGGTGACAGGTGCGACTCAGCGCTGCCATTCTTGTCATGACAATCCCCTCGAACAACCGGCACGCGACCATCAAAAACCCCTCAAGAATCGCTTCGGGAGCAACCGCATGGGCCACCCCTTCCCCATCCGGGAGATCGCACGTCAGGCGGGCCTCAGCGAGGCCACCGTCGACCGGGTCCTGAACGGCAGGGGAGGGGTGCGCGAGAGCACCGCGCGGGAGGTCCAGCAGGCCATCGCCGACCTGGACCGGCAGCGCACCCAGGTCCGGCTGGTGGGCCGTACCTTCATGATCGACATCGTGATGCAGACGCCGGAGCGGTTCTCCACCGCCGTCCGGGCCGCCCTGGAGGCCGAGCTGCCGGGCCTGCATCCGGCCGTCGTGCGCTCGCGGTTCCACTTCCGGGAGACCGGCCCGGTGGAGGAGCTGACGCGGACCCTGGACCGGATCGCCCGGCGCGGATCTCAGGGGGTGATCCTCAAGGCGCCGGACGTCCCCGAGGTCACCGCGGCCGTCGTGCGGCTCGCCGAGGCGGGCATACCGGTGGTGACCCTGGTGACCGACCTGCCGTCCACGCCCCGCCTCGCCTACGTCGGCAGCGACAACCGGGCCGCCGGGGCCACGGCCGCGTACCTCATGGGCCAGTGGCTCGGCGACCGCCCCGGTCATGTCCTCACCAGCCTCAGCAGCGGGTTCTTCCGCAACGAGGAGGAGCGCGAGATGGGCTTCCGCAGCGCGATGCGCGCCCGGCACCCCGAGCGCACGCTCGTCGAACTGGCCGGGGGACAGGGCCTGGACGCCACGCAGTACGACCTTGTGCGCGCCGCCCTGGAGCGCGACCCGGAGATCCGCGCGGTCTACTCGATCGGCGGAGGCAACATCGCCACGCTGCGCGCCTTCGAGGACCTGGGCCGCGCGTGCGCGGTGTTCGTCGCGCACGACCTCGACCACGACAACACCCGCCTGCTGCGCGAGCACCGGCTGTCCGCCGTACTCCACCACGACCTGCGCCAGGACATGCGCGAGGCCTGCCACATCGTCATGCGCGCCCACGGCGCGCTGCCGCCCGCGGGGCCCACCCTGCCGTCGGCGATCCAGGTGGTGACCCCGTACAACATGCCCACGCCCATCGGGTGACGATCGAGGGCCCGCGCCTGGCGTGTACGCCCGCTCGACGCGCCCCGGCTCCTACCGTCGTGCGCATGTGGAAATCGAAGCCGGACGGCGGGCCCGAACGGTTGGTGGCGCTCGCCGACGGCGTGTTCGCCATCGCACTCACGCTGCTCGTACTGGACTTCTATGTGCCACGGGGGCTGGGCTCGGACCGGTACGACGACGCCCTGCACGAACTGATCCCGAATCTCGGCGGATACGCGCTCAGCGTGTTGGTGCTCGGCGTCTTCTGGCGTGAACACCGGCGGATCTTCGGCTTCGTCCGGGAGATCGACGGGCAGGTGATCACGCTGTCCATCGCGGGGCTGAGCATCGCGGCCCTCCTGCCCTTCCCCACCAAGCTCCTCTCCGAGTACGGCACAGAGCCCGAGTCGGTCGCCATCTACGCGGCGGCGGTCGCCGCCCTCGGCGCGGCCCATCTCGCGCTGCTCCTCGTCCTGATCCGGCGTCCCTGGCTGCGCAGTGAGGCGAAGCCGGCCGGGGGCTTCCGGCTCTTCGCGCTCGACCTCGCGGTGACGGTGGTGATGTTCCTCGCCAGCGTCCCGCTCGCCCTGGTCGTCGGCGCCTCGGCCATGTGGCTCTGGGTCGCGATGGCCCCGATCAAGGTGGCCCTGGGTCTGCGGGCGGGCCGGGCGCGTTGACGCCGGCCGTCACGCCCCCGCGTCCACCTCCACCCACGCGCCGCTCTGCGCCGACCGCACCATCGCGTCCAGCACGGCGGCGCTGCGCACGGCGTCCTGGAGGGTGGCCCCGTGCGCGGCGCCCTCGGCGACCGAGCGCAGGAAGCGGTAGGCCTCGATGACCTTGAGGTCGTCGTAGCCCATGGCGTTCGCCGCGCCCGGCTGGAAGGCGCCGAACTCGCCGTCGCCCGGGCCGACGTAGACCGTGCTGACGGGCTGGTCCTGATAGGCCGTGCCGCGGCTGACGCCGAGCTCGTTCATGCGGCGGAAGTCCCAGAAGACGGCGCCCTTGGTGCCGTGCACCTCGAAGCCGTAGTTGTTCTGCTCGCCGACCGAGACCCGGCACGCCTCCAGGACACCGCGGGCGCCCGAGGCGAAGCGCAGCAGGCAGTTGACGTAGTCCTCGTTCTCGACCGGGCCGAGCTCGCCGCCGGTGGCCAGGCTGTGCCCGGCGGTGGCGCCGGTCGGGCGGGCACGCTCGGGGATGAAGACGGCCGTGTCGGCGGTCAAGGAGGTGATGTCGCCGAGCAGGTACCGGGCCAGGTCGGCGCCGTGCGAGGCGAGGTCGCCCAGCACGCCGCTGCCGCCGCGCTCCTTCTCGTAGCGCCAGGTCAGGGCACCGTCGGGGTGGGCGGCGTAGTCGCTGAAGAGACGGACGCGGACGTGGGTGACGGTGCCGATCCCACCGGAGGAGATCAGCTCGCGGGCGGCCTCGACGGCGGGCGCGTTGCGGTAGTTGAAGCCGACCGCGCCCTGGACGCCGGCCTTGGCGACGGCGTCGGCGACCGCCTGGGCGTCGCCGGCCGTCAGGCCCACCGGCTTCTCGATCCAGATGTGCTTGCCGGCCTCGGCCATCGCGACGCCGATCTCGCGGTGCAGGAAGTTCGGGGCGGTGATGGAGACGGCCTGGACGCGCGGGTCGGCGGCGATGTCCCGCCAGTCGCGGGTCGTGGCGGCGAACCCGAACTGCGCGGCGGCCTCCTCGGCCCGGCCCGGCACCTCCTCGGCGACCGTCACCAGCCGCGGACGCAGGGGCAGGTGCGGGAAGTGGTGCGGCAGGCGCGCGTACGCCTGGGTGTGCACCCGGCCCATCCAGCCGAACCCGACGACGGCGACACCGAGCGAATCCACCATGACAGCCCCTCTTTGGACCGGTCCATTTTCTGTCCAGGCCACACTGGGGGCCGTATCCGCTCGATGTCAACTCTTTGACAAGTCCCACAGGGCCGTGGAACGGTCCATCCCATGAGACCGCCGACGATCCGCGACGTGGCCGACCGGGCCGGCGTCTCCAAGTCGCTGGTCTCGCTGGTGCTGCGCGGCTCCGACCAGGTGCGCCCGGAGAGACGGGACGCCGTCCTGCGGGCCGTACGCGAACTCGGCTACCGGCCCAACACCGCCGCGCGCAGCCTCAGCGAGCGGCGCACCCGCACCGTGGGCGTCCTCCTGAACGACCTGCGCAACCCCTGGTTCGTCGACATGCTCGACGGCCTCAACTCGCTGCTGCACGACAACGGCCTGCACATGCTGCTCGCCGACGCCCGCCTCAACCGCCGCAGTGGCCAGGACCCGGCGGGCCCGCTGCTGGACCTGCGGGTCGACGGCCTGGTCGTGGTCGGCACGCTGCCCGACCCGGCCGCGCTCGGCACGGTGGTCGAGCGGATGCCGGTCGTGGTGGCCGCCGCCCGCGAGCCGGTGCCGCCCGGCGTCGACGTCGTGGCGGGCGACGACGAGCGGGGCGCCCGCCTGGTCGCCGAGCACCTCATCGGCCTCGGACACCGGCGCATCGCGCACATCGCGGGATACGGGGCGGTGGGCGAGCTGCGCCGGCGCAGCTTCGAGGCGACGTTGCGGGAGCACGGCCTCGCGGACCAGGCGGTGGTCGAGCCCAGCGACATGACCGAGGAGGGCGGCTACCGCACCACCGTCCGGCTGCTCAGCCGCCCCGAGCGGCCCACGGCCGTCTTCGCCGTCAACGACATCACGGCCATCGGCGCGCTCTCCGCAGCCGAGGAGCTGGGGCTGCGCGTCCCACGCGACCTGTCCGTCGTCGGCTACGACAACACGAGCATCGCCCGCCTGCGCCATGTGTGGCTCACCACGGTCGACAACACCAGCCACGAGGTCGGCCGCCGGGCGGCCCGCTGTCTGCTCGACCGGTTCGAGGGAGGCGGGGGAGCGGGCGAGGTCCATCTCGCGGTTCCGGCACTGGAGATCCGCGGAACGACGGCGGCTCCCGCGGCCACCGATCCGGTGTGACGTCCACCACGTCCGGTTGATGTCAGTCGGCTGTCCGGGAGAGGTCGGCCGGGTTCGCTTCGATGAGCCCCGGTGGGGCGGCCGCCCCACGGAAACATCGGGCGAGGAGAGACGACCGTGAAGGACCGGGCGAAGACCGAGGAGTTGCTCAGCGCGTCGGACCTGCGGGTGAGTTCCGCGGCGACGACGTGGCGGCATGTGGAGGCCGAGTACGTCGATGTCGTCGACGACATCCTGGCGACGCTGGCCCCCAGCGGACCGTACGCGTACACCATCAGCCCC
The DNA here is from genome assembly GCF_044453205.1 of Streptomyces sp. NPDC051738. NCBI lineage: Bacteria > Bacillati > Actinomycetota > Actinomycetes > Kitasatosporales > Streptomycetaceae > Streptomyces > Streptomyces sp. NPDC051738. The sequence goes on from NZ_JBITCM010000022.1 coordinate 175,520, forward strand.
AGTGTGGAGGAGGGCAAGGAACTCCCCACGCAGCGCATCGTCACGACGTACGACGACATCGCCGACACCTACCGCAGCATGCACCGCTTCTCCGCGGTGGTGGCCATCCGCCCCGTCTTCGAACTGCACGCCTCCTGGTACAGCTTCGTCAGCGGGGTGGGACGCGGACGGGCGAAGGCGACCGGTGCGGAGAGCGAGCGTCCGGTCATCACGCTGTTCCCGACCATGGGCTCCGAGGGCATCACCGGGGAGCTCTTCTGGGGCCGGACCCAGCAGAGCGTCCTGCCGGGCGATGCCGCCGACGGGGTGCTGGCGAGCCGGTTCGCCGTGGCGGGGCTGCACGGGAGGCTTCTCGACGCGTACCGCGCCGGGGACGTCGACACGATCGTCGAGCTGGCACACCCCGAGATCCAGACCGGGGTCCGGGACTATGTGGCGCACACCGGCACCCTGGTGGAACTGCACACCAAGGACGACCTGCGCTCCCACCTCGCGGACTTCTACGCCCACTACACCGTCCGCGAGATCGACGTCGTCGCCCTGCACTTCGACGACTGGTTCTTCTTCCACGAGCTGCGCTGGACGGTCGAGGCCCGGCAGGGCGCGCAGGCCGGCGAAGTCCTGCGCTACCACACCGCCGAGTACGCGGAGGTCTCCGGAACCGGGCTCGTGGTCGCGCACATCGGGCACGGCACGGACCAGCTGAAGATCGGCTGACGCCGACACGGTCACGAGCCGCTCGCTCCCTGCCGACCCGGCGGGGGCGAGCGGCTTTCGCGTGGGCGAGAGGTCCGTCCCCGTCCGTTCCTCCGGAGATTCAGCCGACTCCTCCGGAGATTCGGCCGACAAAATTGTTGACAATTATGTTTGGCTAGATTTACGTTCGACAGGCACTCACTCAGGGAGGGCACATGCCGAAAGAAGCCCGTCCGAGCACCGGGGAGCAGGCCAAGCAGCACGCGCTCGCGCAGCTGCGGCAGGCGATCCTGCACGGCGAGATGGCACCGGCGCAGCGGCTGGTGGAGAACGAACTCGCCGAGCAGTTCGGTGTGACACGGGCCAGCATCCGCGCGGCACTCATCGACCTGGAGGCCCAGGGCCTGGTCGAGCGGATCCGCAACCGCGGTTCGCGGGTGCGGGTGGTGAGCGTGGAGGAAGCGGTCGCCATCACCGAGTGCCGCATGGTCCTGGAAGGGCTCTGCGCGGCCAAGGCCGCCGTCACGTCCAGTGACGAGCAGCTGGCCCAACTCGCTGACCTGGGCACGGCCATGACCAAGGCCGTGGCCGACGGCGAGCCGATGACGTACTCCGAGCTCAACCAGGAACTGCACGCCAGGATCCAGGAGTTCTCCGGCCAGCGTACGGCCGTGGAGCTGCTGGAGCGGCTCAACGCGCAACTGGTCCGCCACCGCTTCCAGTTGGCGCTGAGGCCGGGCCGTCCGCAGCACTCCCTGAACGAGCATCTGGCGATGATCGAGGCGATCGGGGCCAGGGACCCGCAGGCGGCCGAGGCGGCCGTCCGCGCCCACCTCACCAGCGTGATCGAGGCGCTGAGCGGCTGAGCCGCAGGCGGCACCGCGCGAGTGACCGTACGAGGCGGGCGCACACCTGTCACTCAAGGAGAACCAGCAATGACGCACGCCAACGCGCCCGCCGAACCACCACGTTCGACCCTCGTGATCACCGCGCACGCCGGGGACTTCGTGTGGCGGGCGGGCGGAGCCATCGCCCTGGCCGCCTCCCGGGGCGAGAAGGTCACCATCGCCTGCCTGACCTTCGGCGAGCGCGGCGAGTCCGCCAAAGCCTGGCGCGAGGGGAAGAAGCTCGACGAGATCAAGGCGATACGCCGGGACGAGGCCGAACGTGCGGCCGCCACCCTCGGCGCCGAGGTCCGCTTCTTCGACGCCGGCGACTACCCGCTGGTCGCCGGCGCCGAGCTGACCGACCAGCTCGTGGCGGTCTACCGCGAGACCCAGCCGGACGTCGTCCTCACCCACCCGACCGAGGACCCGTACAACGGCGACCACCCGGCGGCCAACCGCATGGCCCTCCAGGCCCGGATCCTCGCGCAGGCCATCGGCTACCCCGGCGACGGCGACATCATCGGAGCCCCGCCGGTCTTCTACTTCGAGCCGCACCAGCCCGAGATGAGCGGCTTCAGGCCCGAGGTCCTGCTCGACATCACCGAGGTGTGGCAGACCAAGCGCAAGGCCATGGAGTGCCTCGGCGCCCAGCAGCACCTCTGGGACTACTACACCGACCTCGCGGTACGCCGCGGAGTCCAGCTCAAGCGCAACGCCGGACCCAACCTGGGGCTGGCCCACAAGACCATGGCCGAGGCGTTCATGCGCCCCTTCCCGCAGATCGCGAAGGAGCTGGCATGAGCGGCGTGATCGTCACCGACCCGCCGAAGGCGGAGCTGAAGGACGTCGACGCGCTGGCCGGCTTCGGCGTGGCGACGGTGAGCGAGGCGATGGGCCGAACCGGCTTGCTGGGGACGACGATTCGTCCCGTCCAGCAGGGCGTACGGGTCGCGGGTACGGCCGTCACGGTGTTGAGCTGGCCCGGCGACAACCTCATGATCCACGCCGCCGTGGAGCAGTGCGGCGAGGGCGACATCCTGGTCGTCACCACCACCTCGCCCTGCACGGACGGTCTGTTCGGAGAGCTGTTCGCGACCGCCCTCCAGCAGCGCGGTGTGCGCGGTGTCGTGCTCAACACGGGCATCCGCGACACCCAGGAGCTGCGCGACATGGGCTTCGCCGCCTGGTCGCGGGCGGTGTCCTCGCAGGGCACGGTCAAGGCCACCGGCGGCTCGGTGAACGTGCCGATCGCCATCGACGGCCAGGTCGTCCGCCCCGGTGACGTGATCCTCGCCGACGACGACGGCGTCGTGGTCGTACCCCGCGAGCGGGCCCGGGAGGCGGTGACGAAGGCCGAGGCCCGCGAGGCCAAGGAGGCCGCGACCCGCGCCGCCTTCCTCGTCGGCCAACTCGGCCTGGACCGCTACGGGTTGCGGGAGACACTCGTACGGCTCGGTGTGACGTACAAGTCCTACGACGAGTACGTCCGCGAGGAGGCGCAGCCGTGACCGGGCCGATGGAGGTCCGCTGCATGCTGATGCGCGGCGGCACCTCCAAGGGCGCCTACTTCCTGGCCACGGACCTGCCCACGGACCCAGGCGCCCGCGACGAACTGCTGCTGCGCATCATGGGCAGCCCCGACGAGCGGCAGATCGACGGCCTGGGCGGCGCGCACCCGCTCACGAGCAAGGTCGCCGTGGTCTCGCCCTCCTCGGACGCCAGGGCGGATGTCGACTACCTCTTCCTCCAAGTGGCCGTCGACAAGTCTGAAGTGAGTGCCCGTCAGAACTGCGGGAACATCCTCGCGGGCGTCGGACCGTTCGCCGTCGAGCGCGGTCTCGTCCCGGCGGGGGAGGAGCGGACCTCTGTACGCATCCGCATGGTCAACACCGGCGACTTCGCCACGGCGACCTTCCCGACCCCGGACGGCCGCGTCGACTACACGGGGGACGCCGAGATCTCGGGCGTACCCGGCACGGCAGCCCCCGTGGTGATCGAATTTCCGCCCGGTGCGGGGAAGTTGCTGCCCACCGGCAACGTCCGCAACGAGATCGACGGCATCCCGGTGACCTGCGTGGACAACGGCATGCCGACCGTCCTCGTCCAGGCCCCCGCGCTCAAGGTCACCGGCTACGAGACGCCCAAGGAGCTGGAAGAGGACCTGGCGCTCGCCGAGCGTCTGAGCGAACTCCGGTTGGCAGCAGGGGAGTTGATGGGCCTCGGTGACGTCTCGGAGGTCACCGTCCCCAAGCTCACACTCCTCGCCCCGCCCCGCCACGGCGGCGCGATCACCACCCGCACCTTCATCCCGGTCCGCTGCCACACGTCGATCGGCGTGCTCGGCGCGGCGAGCGTCGCCGCCGGGCTGCGCATCGAGGGCGGCGTCGGCGCGGGACTCGCGCAGCTGCCCGTCCGGGACGACCGTATCCGCATCGAACACCCCACAGGGTTCCTGGACATCGAAAGCAGCCTCACCACCGCCCCCGACGGCCTGCCCACCGCCCACCGCACCGCCGTCGTCCGCACGGCCCGCAAGATCTTCGACGGCACCGTCTTCCCCCGGCCCGCCGAGACGGCCCCGACCCCCGCACACTCATCTGGAGACCCTCGATGACCCCGCCGCTCGGCGACATCGCCCACATCGGCCACGCCCAGCTGTTCACCCCGGACCTGGACGCCAGCGTCGCCTTCTTCACCGATTATCTCGGGCTCACCGTCAACGGCCGGGAAGGCGACACCGTCTACCTGCGGACCTTCGACGACTACGAGCACCACAGCCTGGTCCTCACGGCCCGCGCACAGCCCGGCCTCGGCAGGCTCGCCCTGCGCACATCCAGCGAGGAGGCACTTCACCGCCGTATCAAGGCCATCGAGGCTGCGGGCGGCTCCGGCACATGGGTCGAGGACGAGCCCGGCATCGGCAAGCTTTACCTCACCACCGACCCCGACGGGCACGAGCACGCCCTGTACTGGGAGAGCGAGTACTACCAGGCGCCAGAGGCGCTGCGGCCGGCGCTGAAGAACCAGCCGCAGGCCAAGCCCGACCGGGGCGTGGGAGTGCGGCGCCTGGACCACGTGAACTTCCTCGCCGCGGACGTGCTCGCCAACGCGGAGTTCCAGGAGCGGGTGCTGGGAGCCCGGCCCACCGAGCAGATCCAGCTGAACTCCGGGAAGATCGCGGCCCGTTGGCTGACCTTCACCGACAAGTCGTACGACGTCGTCTACACCTCGGACTGGACCGGCTCCACCGGCCGGCTGCACCACATCGCCTTCGCGACCGACACCCGCGAGGACATCCTGCGCGCCGCCGATCTCGCCATCGACACGGGCGTGTTCATCGAGACGGGCCCGCACAAGCACGCCATCCAGCAGACGTTCTTCCTGTACGTCTACGAGCCCGGCGGCAACCGCATCGAGCTGTGCAACCCGCTCACGCGCCTCGTGCTGGCCCCGGACTGGCCGCTGATCACCTGGACCGAGGCCGAGCGGGCCAAGGGGCAGGCGTGGGGCCTGAAGACGATCGCGTCCTTCCACACGCACGGGACACCGCCGGTCGCCTGACGCGACCCGCCCTCACCTTCCGACGCCCGGAGCCGGCCATTCCCGGATCATCCCTGGATTGTCGCTGAGATTGTTGACAAAACTGTTGACGTGATTGGGTCGGCTCCTTAGCGTCTGGCGCACAAACGCACGAGAGGAAAACGAAGATGTCCTCCTCCCCCTCCCCATTCACTCGATTCACTCGATTTGGGCGTGGCAGCAGACTGGCCGTGCTCGCCGTCGGCCTGTGCTGGCTGGCTGTCCTCTTCGACGGCCTGGACATGTTCATCTACGGCTCGGTACTGCCCCACATGCTGGCGGAGAAGTCCCTGGGGATCACCCCCGACCAGGCCGGTGACCTGGGCAGTTACGCCACCTTCGGCATGCTGGTCGGCGCCCTGGCCGCCGGGACCGTCGCCGACCGGATCAGCCGCAAGAAGCTGATGGTCGCCTGCGTCACGCTCTTCTCGCTGGCCTCCGGGCTGTGTGCGCTGGCGGGCAGCGTCGCGGTGTTCGGCCTCGGCCGCACACTCGCCGGAATCGGCCTCGGCGGCCTGCTGCCCACCGCGATCAGCATGGTCTCCGACTACGCCCCACGAGGCCGTGGCGCCCTCACCATCGGCATGCTGATGACCGCCCACCACGCGGGCGGCATCCTCTCCGCCTACGTCGCCCTGTGGGTCGTCGAACCCCTGGGCTGGCGGGCCGCGTTCTGGTTCTGTGTGCTCCCGCTGCTCTTCGTGCCGGTTCTGGCCCGGTTCCTGCCGGAGTCACTGAGCTTCCTGGTGGCCAAGGGGCGCGGCGAGGAGGCCGGCGAGCTGGCCCGGCGCTACGACGTCGAACTGCCCGCCGCCCCGGCCGACAAGCAGGCGAGCTCCGACCGTTGGCACTCCCTGGCCAACCTCTTCCGCGCCGGCGAGTGGACCCAGACGCTCCTGTACTGGCTGGCCTCCTTCGGCGGTCTGCTCCTCGTCTACGGCGTCGCCACCTGGCTCCCCACCCTGATGCGCAGCGAGGGCTACAACCTCGGCTCGGCGCTGACCTTCGTGGTTCTGTTCAACCTCGGCGGCATCGTCGGCATGCTGGTCGCCGGACGCGCCTCCGATCGCTTCGGCGCTCCCCGGATCTCGGCGATCTGGTTCGCGCTGACCGCCGCCGGGGTCTTCCTGCTCAGCGTCCACATGCCGCTGGCACTCACCTTCACCGTGGTGTTCCTCACCGGGGTGTTCCTGAACAGCGCCCAGACCATGATCTACGCGACGGTCTCGATCCGCTCCCGCCCCGAGAACCGCGCCACCGCCGTCGGCTGGACTTCGGGCATGGGACGCTTCGGCGCCGTCTTCGGCCCGTGGCTCGGCGGCCAGTTGCTCGCCGCGAACCAGGGGGACTGGGGCTTCACGGCCTTCGCCCTCGCCGGTCTGTCGTCGATGGTCTTCATCGGGGTGGCGGCGTGTCGCGGCGGGAAGCGGGCGGACCGCAGTGGCGGTGAGCGGGAGTTGATCGGCGCGCACTGAGTGTGCACCGAGCGCGCATTGACCGCGTGCCGAGCGCGCGCCGAGCGTGTGTTGAACGTGCGCTGCGCGCAGACCGATTGGCGTCCGTCATATGTACTGATGAGCCGAACTGGGTTATACGACGGTCTCGCGTATTGTTGCGTCATATGCCTGCTGTGACGCGGGCGGTCCTCGGTGCGCCCGGGGCAGGGGAGTGGAAAAGTTGAGGGGGATCAGGGATATGACGGCACTTCTCGCGTTGGTGGCCGTCGTCGGGTACATGGCCACAGCCCACCTGCCGTGGTGGGTGGTGGTGGTCGTGGCCCTGCTGATGGCGGGATTCATCGTGGGGAGGTCTGGGAGTCCGGGCAGGGGCACCAGGACCACGATGACGCCCGGCCCGACGGGTCGAACTTCCTGCCCCTCGCCGGACATGTACTCGGCTGCTCCGCCGGTCTCGGTGAGTGTGGGTGCCGCAAGCCCGGACGAGCAGTGATCGGGGTGCGGGGTCGCCAACCGGCGGGGCTGGTCGGTGTCTTGGCGGCCGAGGCTCCTGACGGTCCAGGCTGTCAGGGGAGTTGGCGGCCCGTAGCCTCCCGTATATGCCGGGCGATGATCGCGTAGACCTCCCGCGCCCGTACGTCGTCCTTCCCGTCGTACCCGTGATCGGCGCCGCGCACGTCATGGTGCTCGACCAGCGCGCCGGCGTCCCGAAGCCGCTCGGCATAGCGCGCGCCCTCGGCGCGGAGCAGGTCGTACTCGGCGGTGACCAGCAGGGCCGGGGCGATGCCCTTCAGATCCGCGGTGTCCGAGGGGTGTGCGGGGGACACGAGCCGGTCGAGACGCTGCCGCACGTCAGGGACGTACGACGTGTCGAAGACGTCGGCCATCCAGGGCCGCAGCATCGGCTTGGCGATGGCGGCGCGCTTGTCCCGGGCGCCGGTAGCGAGGTCCAGCGGCGGATAGTGCAGCACCTGGAGCGCGATCGAGGGCCCGCCCTCTTCGAGCGCCTGCCGCGCCACGGCCGCCGCCAGTCCGCCGCCCGCGCTCTGCCCGCCCACGGTGAGCCGCTTGCCGTCCCAGCCCTGCTCGACGCCGTGCTCCGCGACCCATCGGACGATCTCGTACGCCTGCCGGGGCGGCGCCGGGAACGGATGCTGCGGCGCGACGACGTAGTCCACGTTGATCACGACCGCCCCCGCCTCGGCGGCGAGGAACCGGCACAGCGGGTCGTCCAGTTCGGTCAGCGACATGACGTAGCCGCCGCCGTGGAAGTTGACGTGCACCGGGGGAGCGGGCTCGTCGCTCGCGGGCAGGTACACGGTGGCCCGGGCCGGTGCCACCGACGTGGGGATCGTCAACTCCCTCGTCCTGCGCGGGAATTCGGGGAACCGGGCATGCGAGGCGGAGGCGGAGCCACGGCCGCCGGAGCGGCGGTCCGCCATGACGGTCACCCGTTGCATGGCCTTGGCGACGAAGGTGGCCACCGTGGGCCGGGCCAGGAGGGACATGTGGCTCCGTTCGGTCGCGGCGACCCGTGGGCCTGCCCGACAGTAATTCGATTGAGTTAGGCAATTATAGGTGGCGGCAATTATGGGTCAAGGGGTAGGGCGGGGCGCGGCAGGTCAGGGGTGGGCGCGTATGAGGTAGGGTTGACCTGCATGATCACGCGGTTCACCGCGCGAGACGCACCGGGACGTGGCGCAGCTTGGTAGCGCACTTGACTGGGGGTCAAGGGGTCGCAGGTTCAAATCCTGTCGTCCCGACTGGAGTTCGCTCCGTAGTCGCAGGTCAGGGCCTTGGATCACATCATGTGAGACGAGGCCCTCGATCGTTTCCGGGCTCTCGTCTCACAATTTCTCACCCACGGATGGAAACGGTCACAGGCGGACGATGACCAGGGCGATATCGTCCTGGCTGCCGCCGGTGACGCCCAGGTGGTCCAGCAGTGCGTCGGCGAGTTCTTCCACCGGAAGGGTGCTGCGCTGGGCGAGGGCATCGGTCAGCCGGACCAGGCCGATATCGATGTCTTCGCCGCGGCGTTCGATGAGCCCGTCGGTGTAGAGCACGAGGGTGTCCCCCCGCGTGTAGGACAGGCCCGCCTGAGGGCGCGGGACATGATCTTGCCGGACACCCAGCGGCGGGTCAGTGGCCTGGTCCAGCAGCTGCCAACTGCCGTCTGGACGGAGCAGTACCGGCGGTGGGTGGCCGGCGTTGCTGTAGATGATCAGTCGGGTGCGAGGGTCGATGAGCACTTTGGCCACGGTGGTGGCCAGCGCGCCGTCGACCGCTCGGGCGTACAGGCCCAGTACCTCCAGGGCCTGTGCGGGACTGGGAACGGCCCGGATGGCTGCGCTCAGGGCGCTGCGCAGCATGCCCATGACGGCGGCGGCCTCAAGACCGTGGCCGACAACGTCCCCGATAGCGATGGAGTAGCGGTCGGGCGGCAGATCGACCACGTCGTACCAGTCGCCGCACACGTTGAGTGATCCGAGGGCCGGCAGGTAGCGCACGGCGATGTCCCGGTGCCCGGCCAAGTCGGGCGAGCGAAGCATGACCTCCTGCAGGGCGACGGCGATTTCGCGCTCGCGGGCATGCGCATGGCGTAGCTGCTCGTTCAGCAGTTCCAGATCGTGAGACCGGGCGTACACCTGGGCAGCGATCCGTGTTGCTTGCGTGCTCAGCGGTGGGGTGAGCTCACGGATGACGGGGGAGTGCATGAACTCGGTGACGTCGTCGGCCCGCGCGATGATCCACTTCACCGTGCCGTCCGGCCCCAGGACTGGGCTGGACATCCCGCACCACCACCGCTCCTCGAGTTCACCTGGGCGGCCGGCAACGGGAATGTCGAATCGCTTTGGTGCCACCACATCGGGCTCGCGGGAGTCCAGCACGCGCTGGAGTGAGGCACCGAAGTCACGCGCCGCGTCCGGCGCGGCAGGAGTGTCCGGGAACGCCTCCAGGATGTACTGCCCGGCCAGTTCGTCGCGGGTTCTGCCGGTGACCTGGAGGTAGGCCCGGTTGGCGTAGCGGATCACCAGGTCGGCGTCCAGCACCAAGTACGGGTTCGGTGCGGCGTCGAACAGCTCCTCGAAATCGATCTCCGCTGTCGTCACGCGCGTACCCTGCCGATCTTTACGAGCGCGACCGCATTCATCTCCAACCTACGAGTTATCAGCCAGGTACGCCCACCGAGACGACTACCGGTCGCAGACGAGCTTGCTAACGTCCTCAGCCGAGCAGCTCACTCAGTTTCGTCGAGTCTGCCTTGAGGCTCTGCGGGTCGGGATGACCCCGGCATGCGCTCGATCGCCACCATGGCGGCGTCGTCATCCAGATGGCCGCCGGCGTGGCGCAACAGGTCCTTGCACAGGTGGGCCAGGAGAGCGTCGGGACCTTTGCCGGACTTGCTGACCACCCGTTCCACAAGGGGGTAGAACGTGCCGTCCCGGTCGCGGGCCTCGATGACACCGTCCGTGTAGAGAAGGGCGATGTCGCCGGGCTCGAAGGCGAACGTTTCCGCGGAGAGGTCGGTTTCCACGAACTCGGTGAGGCCCAGAGGTGGTGCTGGGTGGCGTACTTCGAGCAGGCCGACCTGGCCGCCGCGCAACAGCAGGGGCGGGGGATGCCCACAGTTGATCAGGTGAAGGACCGGCTCGTCGTCCGGGACGTCCAGAACAGCGGCGGTGATGAATGCCTCGCCGCGATCCTCGGTCTCGTCTCCGGGAGCTGCGGGGTCGTCCAGGTCCGAAGAGACGGTTCCCTCCAGAAAGGTGACCAGCGCCGGCAGGTCGGCCTGCCGGTGGGCTGCGCCCCGAAATGCGCCGAGAAGGAGGGCGGCATCCCCAACTGCCTCAAGGCCCTTGCCCCTGACATCGCCGATGACGATCCGGGTTCCTTGGGCCGTGCGAGCGGCGGCATAGAGGTCCCCGCCGATCTGTGCCTCGGTTTCTGCGGCCAGGTAAACGGAGGCGATGCGCAAAGGTCCGATCCTATGGGGGAGCGGTTTGAGCACCACCTCTTGTGCTGCCGTCGCCACCGAGCGCAGCTGGGTCAGTTCCATTTCGTGACGTTCTCGCCGGTAGGCAAAGAAGGTCACGAACCCTGAGATCAGGATCAAAGTGATGAGCTGCACGGTGTGGTTCAGATCAGTCAGACTGGTGCGCACCACGGCAACCACGGCCTGCGCCAGAACGGCGAGCGCGCCGACGCATCCGGTCGTCCAAGGCCCGGCGAAAGACGCTGTGACAGCGGGTGCGGCGACGAGGAAGGGCCCAAGGTGGACGCTGGGCGGAGCCAGTATGTCGAGTACCGTGACAATCGCGATCAGCGCGATCGGTACCGCCAGCAGCGCATGACGTGGCTCCGCTGACAAACCGTGATCTTTGCGGAGTCGTGGCGAGGCCATATGTCCTGGATACACCGCATCGTGCCCCGGCGCCCGGGGCCGACAGGCGGCTACCCGAGCAGCTCACTCAGCTTCTCCGAGCCTGCCTTAAGGCTCTGCGGGTCGGGGTGAACATAGACCCGCTTGGTGAAGGACAGGTCGCTGTGCCCGGCCCAGGCCGAGACCACCGTGTCAGGGACCCCGTTGTTAGCCATCCAGGACAGGTGTTAGCCATCCAGGACAGGCAGGCATGGCGCGCGTCGTAGAGACGAACTCGACGGACGCCAGCTGCCTCCATCAGCTTCTCGGCCTCACGTCGAAGCTTGTCCGTCTTTAACGGGCGCCCCAACTCGTCAACAAACACATAACCCGAGTCCTCGTAGGCTTCGCCTGCTTGCTCCTTCTCCGTCGCCTGGAGAGCACGGAGGTTGACAAGCGCGCCATGAACGGGCGTGGGTAGCGGCAGGACTCGCTTTCCATTGAGAGTCTTGGGCTGCTTCTCAACGACCTTGTTTCGTAGACCCAGCTCAAGGCTTCGGTCGTAAAGGACGGTCCGAGTATTGCCTACGGCAATAATCCCCGAACCTTCGAGGTCGACGTCCTCTCTCCAGCGGGCGCCACATACTTCTGCGGGACGCTCCGCAATAAGGGGTGAGGAGCATCGGGCCAAACAGCCGGTGATCCTTACTCACCTCGATGAAAGCCTTCACCTAGGACTCGTCCCAGGGACGACGCTCCGGCGCGTTCTGGGCTGCCCTGGCGCGAGCCTCCCGCGATATTCGGACGTGCTCAGCAACGTTTCGGACCACCCACCCCCGACGAACGGCCAAATGCAACGCCGAGCGAAAACGGCCGAGCGTTAGCTGGACTGAACGGGCACCCAAACCAGTGCCCGGCTTCCCACCTCGCCGGCGTCCACTCGTGACGAGCCAGTCGACGAACTCCTCGACATCCTCCTCGGTCAGCTGCTGCACGCGCTTGTACCCAAGGTGGTTACGCACTGGACGCACCGCGTTGTCGTAATTAGAGGAGGTCGCCTCCTCAACGTCCCGCGTTGCGGCCCGAAGTCAGATATCCAAGAGCTCATTTACAGTCAGCTTGGTCGGAGCGACATACTCGCCTGTTTTGGACTGGTGTCGAATACGGGCGAGCTCGTTACGCGATACCACACTGTGCCGTCCCGCAAGACCACCTTCTTGATGGAATCTCTCATTGGGTCACCTACTTACGGTGAGCCCCCTGAAATTAACCTGAGTGCCAAGCACTGAACAGATCGCTACAGCAGGCGCTCCCCCCTTGGCTCGCCGAAGCCATTGGCGACCGGCTCCCCTACTCTGCCTCCAAGTAGCGGATCAACGAAGCGGTGATCACCCGGTACCGGGTACCGAAGGCCACCACCCGAAAAGGAACTTGGTCACGCTTGATCAACTCATAGAGATGGGATTGTGAGATCCCGAGGCCCCGAGCGGCGTGACAGACATCAATGGTTGCTACCCATGAGGGCGGGCAATGCCAGAAATGTAGTTGCCCAAGGATATCGAATCCGGCCATTCGCCTGACCGCACCGCCACGAAATCTGGGAACCTCGGTGTGTCACCGAGACATATTGAATCTTCTGATCTTAATCTCCGATGACCGTACGAAGTCGATCTCTCACGGATCGCACCCACCTCACTCCATCGGAGATGACAGATGCACAAGCTTCGCAAGGCTGCCGTCGTGGTCGTCGCCCTCGGCAGCGTTGGACTTCTGAGCGCCGGCACGGCCACCGCTCAGGGCCTCGACGGTCACGGCGACAAGGGAAAGAAGGGTGGAGACAGCTTCAGCGTCCTGCAGAGCTCCAACTGCAAGTCGCACGACCTGAACGTCGACGTCCTCGGCCAGGTCGGGATCCTCAACGGGCTGCTGGGCAACGCGCTCAACGGCGAGGGCAACGCCGGTGGGCAGAGCAAGCACATCGGCTCGACCATGGGCTGCGACAACAGCGCCTTCTAGAGCCCTGTTGAGAGGGTTTCTGTCGGTTTTGGGCTCAGTCCGCGTGGGAATCGGGATGGTCCGCCTCTATCCCGCGTCTACGCAGGCCGGGCCCACCGACGGGCCAGGGGGCTGTTACTGACAGCGATCTGCTACCACGACAGCCAGCGCTTCGGAAGAAGGGAAGGCCCCGGCCATCTCCCACGGGGGCAGGGGACGACCGGGGCCGGTTCAGGGCCCCTTAGCGGGGCTTGTTCTGCTGACTTTGGGCCCTAACCGGTGGAGGCTCGAGCGGCGGATCAGGCCCCGGCGTCGTGGCGTCGGCGTATACCCTCTTCACTATGTTCCCCTCCTCTCCAAGTGGTTGGGAGCCAGGCGCCTCGGTTACTTGACCTGCCAGGGTGAGCGTGGCCGGGGCGTCATCCCGCGTACTGCGGGTAGTAGGTGAACTTCGGAGCAATCTGCTCGGCGGTGAGGTCTGGCACTGTGAGGTTGCCAGTGACTAAGACGTCCTGGTTGCACCAGGAGCCGCGGTCACGTCCGCTGGAGTGGTGTATCGACGGCCACTCGGTGATCTCGTTTTGAGGCTATGCGGTGAGTTCGGTGGGCAGGGCTGTGTCGTCGGTT
>NZ_JBITCM010000023.1:0-170836 GCF_044453205.1 Streptomyces sp. NPDC051738
ACGGCTCGATCCACTTCGGATCATCCGCTGAGATCACCCCACCCATGCCCAGCCAACGCACCAACCGCCCCACCGGTTACGGGACAACCTCTAGCCAAGGCGCCTCCCGGCGACATGCATCCAGTAGCCCGCCCACGGTCACGGCCTTGGCGGACGACCGCCCGGTTGACGGCGTAGCCAACAGCTGCTGAAGGAGGTACCCGACCGACGCCCATCTGTGCCGGGTTCCGGGACTGGCGCCCGCTGCCGTGAGCAGGGCCTGCATGCTCGCCATGTCCATACCTGCGAGTCGTCGATCCAACCTTTGAGGAGGGGTCCGTCCCGGCGTCTTCCGTCCCTTGCCCACCTTGCCCCCCGTTCTCCGAGTACGCCAGGATAGAAAACGGGTGTCCGAAAACCCACTCCATATCGCCGTTGCAGGATCACTGGGCGTCGAGTCTTCATGCACGTACAGCGGCACGGGCCGACAACTGGCCGAGCAGTTCCGTCTCCAGGCCGTGGCCGGTCCTGCACCACCCACAAGTACGTTGCCCGCCGCTTCGTCGGCCACGGCAAGGTTGTTGCACACCGTTGATGTCTCGAGGCCCCCGCCGGGTTCACCCGTTCGCGGATCGTCAGGGCGCGCTGGGGACCTGATCGGGAGCCCTCGTCGCGGTGTGGCCACTTCTGCCCAAGCAGGGTGTTTGACGGTGGAGAATGCTGCCGACATGAGTGATCTAACTGCCGCGCACCGCGGGTACGAGTACCAGGACTTGATGGAGGCAGGCCGCGTCGTTGACCTGCTGCTCGGTGGGATCGCCAGAGTCCACGTCGACGAGAAGCTGGTGACGGACGACCGCTTCGACGACCTCACAGTGATCAACGCGGACGGATCCCGTGAGCGGACGCAGTTCAAGCACTCGGACGAGGAAGACCCCCTCGGCTACACCACGTTCACGACCGACGACCGCGGACTGAGGCTGGACCGCCTTGTGGCGGCTGCCGTCGCCGACCGGGATGGACCGGGTGCGGGCGCCACCGCCCACCGGCTGCGCATCGTGATGCGCAATGCACCTCCGGGCGACGACGCACTCAACACGGTGATGGTGCCCGCCCGCTCCTCCGAGGCGCCGTTCCTGCCGGGGATGAACACCACACTCCTGCGGTTCGACGCGGAGGCCCTCTGGCGAGGGTTCGACCTGCCCGCGCGGGGCCGACGCAAGGCGGGTAACGTCTTCGGGTTTCTGACCAGCGGTGACAAGGCCGTGTCCAAACAGGACCTGGAATGGCTGTGCGAGAACCTGGTGGTGGAAGTCGGCGCACCGGCCATGACGACGGACCTCCTGCAGCCGGGGCTGGCCGAACAGCTTCTTCTCCAACGGGTACGCGGCGAGCTCGGCGCGGGGATCTACCCCAACGAGGGACGCTCACCGGTGGACGTCGCCGAGGCGCTGATCCGCACGGTTCGCTCCGCCCGGCAGCGCGGTGTCGAGGTGACACCCCGCGAGCTACTGCGCCAGGCCCAGTTGCGCAGCGACCTCGGCGCCGTCGTGCGCGCAAACCCTGTCGACCGCGCCCTGGAAGTGGCCAGGCCCGCCACGGTCGGCGTCCTGGCAGAGGCGGCCGGGACAGCGGCAGCCAACGGAGGAGTTCTGCTAGTCACGGGCCCACCGGGACAGGGCAAGTCTTGGGCGTGCCAGCAGCTGGTCGACCAACTTACCGGCGATGGATGGCTGGTTGCCGAGCACTACTGCTACCTCGGCGATGCCGACGGCGATCAGCTGACCCGGGTGGTCACCGAAACGGTCTTCGGCAGCCTGCTGGGCCGGCTGGCCGAGGCGGAACCCGTCCTCGTCCAGGAGCAGCGCCCGCGTTTCGCCGCCGATGCGCAAGCGCTGACCACGGCGGTAGACACCGCTCTGCGCAAGGACCCCACCCGGCGCGTGGCGCTCGTCGTAGACGGACTGGATCACGTCACCCGCGTACAAGGAGGAAGGACCCGGAGAGCCGATCCGTCCATGGCCCTCGCCGCGGTCCTCGGCTCGCTGCCCCTTCCGCCCGGCAGCGTCCTCATCGTCCTCAGCCAGCCCGGAAACCACCTCGTCCCCCTCCAGGACGCCGAGGCGGCTTCCGTCGCCGTGCCTCCACTGACCGCGCACGAGTGCCGCGCCGTCGCGGAGCGGCTCGGACTCGTCCCTACGGCGGACGACGAGCGCGCCGAAGCCCTCCTGACCGACGACCGCGACGTGACCCACTTCCTGGACGCGCTGCAGGAACGCTCGGGCGGCAACGCCCTGTACGCGACGTACCTCTGCCGCGAGGTTGCCCTCCGGCCGGAGACGATCACGAAGGCCGCGGCGGTGGTGCGGGCGCTCCCGGCTTACCAGGGCTCGTTGGAGGGCTACTACGCCCACCTCTACGACACCCTCGGCGCAGAAGCCGATGTCGTCGCGGACATCATCGCCCTGCTCGGCATGTCCGTCACCCGCGAGGAACTCGGGCAGATCATCCCGGATCGGGCGCACAGGATCGATGGCGCGCTGAAGGTGCTGGCCCCGGTGCTGTCCGGAACGGCCGGGCCCAGCGAAATCCGCGTCTACCACGAGTCATTCGCCCGCTACCTGCGCTTGGGCTACGACAACGATCCCGCAGCCCTGGAATCGACGCTGGCGCTGATCTCCACCTGGCTGACCGGGAAGGGACTGTTCAACGACCCGCGGGCCTTCCGCCGCCTCCTGCAGATACTCGCCGAAGCGGGGCGCGACACAGAGGTGCTCGAACACATCGGGCGGGACTTCGTCACCCGAGCCGTCGCCACCGCCCACCCGGCCTCGGCGATCAGGGACAACCTGGCCACCGGCCTGCGATGCGCCGCCAGGACGGCGAACTGGCCGGTCGTCGCTCGCTGCGTCGAACTCGCCAGGGCCGCACAGACGTACGAGTTCGAGCGCTTCGACTCGGACCTGGTGGAATTCGCCGACGTGCCGATCGCCTTGATGGGGGCTCAGACGCTAGCGGACCGACTCCTGCACGACGGGCGGACTGTCATGCCTGCCCGGGCAGGTCTGCAGATGTGCGCCGTCCTCGACGCGGCAGGCGCCGTAGCACCCTGGCACGCGTATATGGCGGCACACGACCACGAGGCCGAATCGGATAACACCTCCTACGGGGCGGAGTCCGACCGAGCCGTCGAACTTGCGTACCTGCGTGGCCGACTGCGTCTGTCGGCGACCGATCAGGGGGCAGGTGAGGAGCCGCGCGAGGACGGGCCCGACCGGCCGGTGCCGCTGGACCGCATCGCCGAGTGGCTCAAGGAACGGGGTGATCAGGCAGCGGCCGACGCCGTCGTGAAGACGCTCCTCGACACCGTCGGAATCGAGGCCGTCACCGACCTGGTGCCGCGCCTTGCCGCGGGCGGGCCGGTATGCCTCGTACTCGCCGAGCAGATCGCCGCAGGCGCGGTGGTTGGGGAGGCGGGCAGCGCCGCAGACTGGGCGCAGAAGGCTGCCGAACTGGGATACCTGTCGGGAACGGCGCACCGGCTGCTCGCGCTGGGGGTCGCCGCCGCCGATCTCGCTGAAGGCCTTGCGACAGACGCGACTTCGAATGCCCGCGACGCCCTTTTCGCCCTCACCCGTGACGTACAAAACGAACAGGTCCGGTGGAGCCCCGCGACTGTGGCTAGGTGGCTTGACGCCCTGGCGATCACCGCACAGACCGACCCCATCGCTCTGGACGCGATGCCGGTTCTCGTCCAGGGGCCCGGCTGGTATCCCTGCTGGCTGCGGTTCGCGATCGCCCTCGCACGTGCCGAAGCCGCCGCAGCGCCCACCCGGTCAAGCCTTGTCATTGAAGCCCTCGAGCTTTTGACCGCAGACCTCAGCCGCTTCACCGGCAAACCGCGCGCCTGCGACCTCTACCCGATCCATCCGCTCATCGAAGAGTCGGTACGCCGGGCGGCCGCCCTCGTGTCTGACCAGGATTGGCCGCAGGCGTGGAAGACTCTCATCCACGTCAGCCGGGAAATCAGCGTCAGCCTGCGCGGCGAGATGGGCGGACCGCTGCCAGCCGACACGCTCCTGACGATCGCCGTCGAGCACACCACGCCCGCACGGCAGGCCGGCGTCGACCCAGCCGTCCGCAACGAGTTCCTCCAGCAGGCCGGCGGACGCTTCTACAGCGACCTCGCCCGCTACCTCCTCATCCACGCGCGCCTCTCCCTCACCGCCGATGACCTCGCCGAGGCCGAGGAACGCTGGCTGGCGGCCTGCCACTTCCTGGTGGCCTACGGCTGGCGCAAGGACATCACCGTGTACGAAGTCCTGGATCCGAGCCTGCCCTGGTCACCGCGGACCCGGCCCGAGGGCGGGCGCGGGTGGCGCGCATCCAGCCCCTATGCGAACGCCTTGTCCATCACACCGACGGCAAGGAGACCAACGCCGCCCGCCCGCGGTGGTGGAACGTTCTGGCCGAGGCAGACCCCTCGGCCCTCGCCGATCTCGCAGCCACCGGCCTGCTCAGCGACTGCAACGGCCCGAACACCATCCTCAACGGCGCCCGAGAAGACCTCTGGCGCGCGTGGAACGACACCGCCGACCCGGTCGTGGCAACCGCCCTGCGCATCACCCTGGACACCCCGCTCCTCCAAGCCGACGCCGCACTTCTGGACCGGCTCGCCCGGGCAGTCGGCCCCTCCGCGCCCGACGGCGTTCCACAACTGCTGCGCATCGCACTGAGCAGGGCTGACGAGCGGCAAGCGAACCGCGATTCCTCCAGCGACCAGACCAGGCCGGCCGACGCACAATTGGTCGCGGAACTCAATGCCGTCGCCGAACGCATCGGCGCCCCGCAGCTCACCCCCCTGCCCGAACCGCCGGCCACCGACGAGTTCCGGAGCCGCCACAGCGCACCCAGCCCCGCGCAGCCAGCCACGGCCCGGACCTCCCCTGCCGCCCCAGCGCCCGCGCCCTCAGAACCGGTCGGTCTGATCCGGGTACTGCGCGCATGGCACCTGAGCCCATACGAGGCCGACACACCACAACACACCCTCGAACAGGTGACAAACCTCGTCGGCGACGGCCTGCTCAACCTCGCCACCCGAGGACAGTCTGACGAGGCCGCACAAGTCCTGCGTGCCATCGCCGGCCCCTTCGACTTCCGGGACGGTCCCCTCCTGCTGCGCCGACTAGCGGACAAGCTCCGCCAGACGGCCATAACGCGCTCGCCGCCGAAGCCTACGCACTGACCTGGGTACGCACCCGCGGACAAGGCGGATGGCTGAACTTCGGAGGCGAGACAGCCCTCGACGCCCTTCGTGCGGCCGCGCAACTCGATCGCACCCTCACCCACCGTGTCATCACCGAAGAGGCCGAAGCAGTGGTGGCCGCCGGCCGGTACGGGACACACGGCATCACCCAGGCACTGATCTTCGCCTTCGCCCACCAAGCGCTCGCCCTGCCCCCGAACGACTCTCTCGACCTGGCCTTCGCCCTCTGGGACGAAGCCGCAACGGTCATCGAGATCAGAGCACCTCGAGTCCACGACAGCGACGACCCTCAACACCCCTACCGCGCCCCCGACAACGACAACGGCACCCCCGCACCCGGCGATCTCGACCAAGCACTCGCCACCGCGGCACTGGCGGGAGTCGCACACGCGGACCGAGAAGGCAAACGCCGAGCGATGGTCGCGACGCGGTCCCTGGTCACACTACGCCCCGAAGCCACGGCACCCGCCATGGCACTTGCGCTGGAGCATCTCTCCGATCCGACGACCCTGATGTGGTTGCTGTGTCTCCTCCAGGAAGAGGGGCCAGCGGCCCAACCCGTCGTGGACCACTGCCAGGACGCACTCGAGGCACTGGCCCGAGGGCCCCTGCTCACCGTTCGCGCCCTCGCCCGCCGACTGATCACGGATGTGGCTGGCGTGCCCATGGGACCCTCGGACCCGACCGCGCTGAAGCCGCCGAGCCGCCTGTGGACCTTCGCCGCACGGGGAGAAAGCCCGAGAGACCGCGTGCTGGCGGGGATGGTGGCAGAGGTGGCCGGCTCGCGGCTGAACGAAGCCGAGCAACTGCAGCCCGGACTGATCCGAGCGGTCCTCGCCGAGGTCCGCCGCGCAGTCGACACCGAGCGCACCATCGAGAGGAACAAGGCCCAACTCCGCGCCAACCGAAGTGTCGACGAGGGCGAGCTGCCAGACGCCTATCTCGCCATCGAAGAGACCATCGAAGAGGCGATCCAGACGGTGGCAGCGGGCAGCCGCGCGCAGAGGCTCTCGCAGGGCCTAGCGAGCGATCCGGTCGTCTGGGAGGACCAGCTGGCCCGCGCACTGACAGACGACCCCCGCATCCCGCTGGCCTTCGAGGAGGCACGCTGGCCGCGCCCCAACCTGCGGCTGCCACCCGGCCCAGACGACCCGTCCGACCAGGACACCCCGGCGGCCGAAACAACCGCCGAGACCATCTCCACACGGCCACTGACGCAAGCCGCTGCCGGCAGGGGACAGATCCTCCCGGGGTGGCGCATCCTCGCTTCCGTGGAGGAGCGCAAGTTCCTGTCACCGCGCACACGGACGACCGGCCTGACCGTCGTGAGCTTTTCGGGCCCGGAAGTGACGGAGAACGGGAACCGGGAACGCAGCACACTCCCCTTCTCACAGGGAGACCTCGAGGAGTGGACCCGGCCGCCGGGGCAACACTCCGCCGCTGACGTCCCACCAGGGAGCCCGCTCCTCGGCCTCGACCGCGCCATGACCGCCGCCGCAGACGCGGCCCAAGGCCTGGGACTTCCCGGCTTCGCACTGACCCCCACCCCGTGGCTCCGCACCGCACTCCGCTTGAGGCCCGGAGCCCCGCTGACACTGGAGGACGACCGAGGTCCGGCCCTGCGACTCATCTGCTGGCGCACCGAGTACGAGCGGAGCGCCTACCGCCTGCCTGGCCACGGACGAGCGGCTGCGCCGTCGTGATCCGCCCAGATCTGCTGGACATCCTGTCCGAGGGGACATCCGCGCCGATCGTCACCAGAGATGTCGTCATGCGACTGGAAGCGGACTGAAGAAGAGCAGACGGGACACCGATGGCGCCGACGTCGTCCCATGAGTCCGGAAGAGTCCAGCGTCCGGGCAGCCGACCATCTGCTCTGTCCAGTCCCGCTCGCCCCCAATCGCTCGCCCTGCAGCCGCAGCATGACCCGAACCGGCGCCGCCAGAGCAAGATCCGGACCATTTCCGGACCAGCCCCCGACCGAAGGCTGCGCCAACTACCGTTTTGCCAAGTCAGCGCGGATTCAGCTCCTGTACCGCCAGCAGACGAAGAACCTGCTGGTACCGCTCAGCCGCTTCTGCGGCTTTCTAGTCAGCATCAGGTCAGCAAACGTCCTGCCACAGCCGCCCACAGACAGCCACACCGTGGAATCGTCCGCCACCCGAAACCACTCCCCGACACCCGCTTTGCCGCGCTCCCGCCAGCGATCCAAGAGCGGGAAGCAGGGCTCGACCGGCTCCCGCTCGTCAACCGCGTGACTTCAGGCATTCCTACAGGTCAACGCACCCTCCCCCGCGGTTTCAACGGCACCGGCGGCAGTTCCGGTGCGGGCAGCGGATCCCCGTCGTACCCCTTCACCTCCCCGAATCGCGAGCCCTCCATCCAGTCCCGCCGCGCCTCCACGATCTCCTCCTGGGACCGTCCGATCCAGTTCCAGAACATGATCAGCTCCTCCTCGAACGGCTCACCCCCGAGCAGCATCAGGCCGGCGTCCGACTCGGCGCGCAGCGGGAGTTCGGTGCGGCCGCAGCCGAGGTAGAGCATCGAGCCGGGCAGCAGCGGTACGCCGTCCACATGGGCCTCGCCGGACATGGACAGGACGGCGTACTCGAAGTCCGGCTCCAGCGGGAGGCGTACGTCCGTGCCGCGGGCCAGGGTCAGGTCGGCGCCGACGATCGGGGTGTAGGTCGTGCCGGGTGAGCTCGCGCCGTCGAGGTCGCCGAGGATCAGCGTGGCGCGCAGGCCCGGTGCCGTGACGACGGGCAGGTCGGCGTGGTGTTCGAAGTGCGGGTCGGTGTGGCGGTGGCCGTCCGGGAGGGCCACCCAGAGCTGGGCGCCGTGCAGGAGACGGGCGTGCGACCTGGGGCTCTCCTCGGAGTGGCTGATCGCCCGGCCGGAGGTCATCAGGCCCAGCTCGCGCGGGTGGATCGTCTGGAGGCTGCCCGTCGAGTCCCGGTGCAGCACCTCCCCCTCGTGCAGCCAGCTCACCGTCTGCAGACCCATGTGCGGGTGCGGCGGCACCTGCATGCCGGGCTCGTCGGCGATGTCGTCGGGGCCGTAGTGATCGACGAAGCACCAGGCGCCGACCATGCGTCGACCCAGGTTGGGCAGCAGTCGACGGACCTCGGTGGACTCGCCGAGCTTGACGTGACGAGGGCTGAGAAGTTCGCGTACGGGCTCCGCCACGACGAAACCACGGCCGCCGCAGATGGCGGGCACCGCCTCGCGATCAAGATTGCTCATGTCGCCCAAAGTAGCCCTGCCGGGGCCGCCGCGTCAGTCCGTCACCCGGCGCTGTCTCGATGCGGTTCAGAAAGTAGTAGCCATGGCTATAGTAGCCATGTACGGTATCGAGCATGAGCAAGGGTTCCGAGAAGGCCTCGCCCGGTTTCCTGGTGTGGCGTCTGTCGACGAAGTGGCGGGTCGCGGTCGACCGGGCCGTGACCCCGCTTGGACTCACCCATGCGCAGTACGCGCTGGTGGCCTCGCTGTACGGCATGCAGCGCCGCGGGGAGCGCCCCAGCCAGCGGCGCCTGGCCGACCACACCGGACTCGAACCGCTCTACGTCTCCAAACTGGCGCGATCCCTGGAAGCCGCCGGCCTCCTCGAACGCACCCGGGACCCCCGCGACCCACGCGCCGTGCAGTTGGCGCTCACCGAGCAGGGCCGTGAGCGGACCCGGCAGGCGATCAAGGTCGTCCAAGGGCTCCTCCAGCAGTTGCTGGCGCCGCTGGGCGGTCTGGACAGCGCCCGCACGCGGGAGTTCACGCGTGATCTGGCGATCCTGCTCGACGCACCCCTTGACCCGTTCGCCCTCGACAGCGAGTCCGACAAGGAGCAGTCATGACCACCACCACTCCCCTGGTCGACCCCCGAGTCATAGCGCTGGCCCACTACGCGAGCCGCGCACTGCTGGAACGTGTACTGGCCCGCCACGGCGCGACGTTCCAGCAGTCCGTCACCCTGCGCCTTGTCGCCGTCGCCGACGGACCGGTCGAGCGGGACCGCCTCGTCGGCGGTGTCGTCGGCGCACTGAAGATCGACGCCTCGGAGGTCCACTCCGTGGTCGACGAGCTGATCGCCGCGGAACTGCTGGCCCCTCACGAGCCGTCCCAGGTGCGGATCACGGACGCCGGACGGGAGCTGTACGACAGGACGTCCGCCGAGACCGCCCCCATCACCGCCCGGATCTACGCCGATATCCCGACGGAGGATCTGACCGCCGCCGGTCGTGTGCTGACCCTCATCACCGAGCGGGCCGACGCCGAGCTCGCCGCCCTCGCCCTCCTCTCCCCTCTCGACGAGTAGCGGGATCGACGAGTAGTGGAATATCGAACCACCTTGCTCCGTTGACGGCCCCGAAGGAGGGCCACGAGTGGACACGACGTACTACGACCACGGAACACCGGCCGAGCGCTGGGAGCGCGCGCAGCTGTTCTTCGGCGCCAAGGACTACACCGCCGCCGCGCGCGTCCTCGGCAGGCTGGTCGAGGAGGTGCCGCAGCAGACCGGACCGCGGCTGCTGCTGGCGCGCGCCTACTACCACTCGGCCCAACTGCGGAGCGCCGAGGGCGAGTTGCGCGTCATCATCGAGCGCGACCCGGTCGAGCAGTACGCCCGGCTGATGCTGGGCCGCACCCTGCAGCGGCAGGGACGGGACACGGAGGCGGAGCCGCACCTGCGCCTCGCCTCGGCGCTGGCGGGCGACTTCGAGGAGCTCTGAGCAGGTGCTCTGGGCAGGGGCTCTGGGCAAGGAGCTCCGAGCAAGGCGAAGGGCCCGGTTCCCCCGGAACCGGGCCCAAAGTCACGCCTCCGCTACTTCACTTCCGCTGCTTCACTTCCGCTCTTCACTTCCGCGGGCGTCCGCTTCCCCCGCCGATGGGCGATCTCGCCCAGAACGACGTCCACGACGATGAACGCGGCCAGCGAGATGCCGAGGAGCGGCACGAAGTAGCCGACCACGACGACCACCGCCACCAGCGGGACCAGGATCTGCGGAGGCACCTGCTGCCAGGCGCCGCGCGGTATGGGCCTGCCGAAGGCGGAGCCGCGGCCGCGCTGCCACCACATGCGGTAGCCCCACACGATCAGCACGATCAGCGAGAGCGCGAGCAGCATCAGGACGATCTGGTTGGCCAGGCCGAAGAGGACTCCGGTGTGCAGGTCGATGCCCCAGCGGGTCAGCTTGGCGAGCACCGGGTAGTCGGCGAACCGCACCAGGTCGGTGACCTCGCCGGTCGCCGGGTCGATCGCGGCGGCGTCCTGTTTCGACGGCCAGCTGCGCTGCACCTGCTTCACCACGTACGCGGACGAGTCGTCGGCGGGCGGCACGATCTCCACCGGGTCGCCCAGGCCCTCGGCGCGCGCGGCGGCCAGGACCTTGTCGAGGCCGACGCCGTGTTCACCGCTCCCGCCGCTGCCGGCGGCGGCCCCGTGACCGCCGTGGTCGCCGCCCGCCGAGGCCGAGACGGACGGGGTGGCCTGCCCGAGGGAGGTGCGCAGCTCGTCGATGTTGGCGCCTGCGTACGTCGACCAGGTCAGGCCGGTCGCCGAGAGGAAGAAGAACCCGATCGCGGCCCAGACGCCGACGGTGCCGTGCAGGCCGAGCGTACGGCGGCGCCCGCTGGTGCCGCGCACCTTGCGCAGGGCGCGGCGGCGGGTGAACCACAAGGCCAGGCCGCCGGCCGCGATCACCCACAGCCAGCTCGCCGCCAACTCGCTGTAGAGGCGGCCGTTGTCGCCGAGGTGCAGGTCGCGGTGGAACTCGTCGATCCAGGTGCGCAGGGGCAGCGCACCGGTCGAGCCGTACTGATCGAGGGCGCCGCGCACCTCGGCGGTGTACGGGTCGACGAACACGGCGAGCGTGTGGGTGTCGTCGATGCCCTTGACGCCGGAGAGCATGACCCTGGTGGACGCGTCGTCCTCCGGGGAGGGCCGTATCGCCGAGACGGTGCCCTCGGGGTGGGCCTTGCGTGCTGCGGCGACCTGCTGGGATATGGGCAGCTTCTCGTCACCGACGGGGACGGTCATCTCGTGGGCGTACAGGAGCTTCTCGGCCTGGAACGCTCCGGCGTACAGGAAGCCGGTGGCCGCGGCGACGAGCAGGAACGGCGCGACGAGCACTCCGGCGTAGAAGTGCAGACGCAGGATCAGCGGGCGCAGCGGCGCCCATCTGCGGGACGGCGCCGCCGGGGCGTCGGACTGCGACGCCTCCTCCGTGGCGGTCGAGGGAGCGATGGACATCGGCGGCATCTCCGGGGCGTGAGACGGGGAGTGGGGACGTATCTCTGTCTGCTTGTAGCGGTCCAGTAGTCGGACGAAAGGTCCGTCGAGTTCCAGACCTGTTAAGTGGCGTACGTCACACAGGAGTCGGCGTGCCTCACGGGCGCCGTGGCATGCTGGCGCGATGGCACCTCCGAGCGATCGCGCACCCCTGGCCGAACTGGTCGAGCAACTCCTCGCCACCGAAGGCCCGTTGACCATCGTGGCGGCCGGCGACCCGGTGTTGCGGCGCCCCACCGAGCGCTTCGACGGCCAACTGCACCCCGCCCTGCTGGCCCGCTTCATCCAGGCCCTCCGGATCACCATGCACGCGGCGCCGGGCGTGGGCCTCGCGGCGCCGCAGGTCGGTGTGCCGCTGCGGATCGCGGTGATCGAGGACCCGGCGCCGGTGCCGGAGGAGGTGCGGCTGACGCGCGGGCGGGTGCCGCAGCCGTTCCGGGTGCTGGTGAACCCGTCGTACGAGCCCGTGGGCAGCGCCCGTGCCGCGTTCTTCGAGGGCTGTCTGAGCGTCCCGGGGTATCAGGCGGTGGTGGCGCGGCCCGCCGAGGTCCGGCTGACCTGCGAGGACGAGCAAGGGCACGCGGTCGACGAGGTGTTCGCGGGGTGGCCCGCCCGTATCGTGCAGCACGAGACGGACCACCTCGACGGCATGCTCTACCTGGACCGGGCCGAGCTGCGCTCGCTCTCCTCGAACCAGGCGATGGCCGAGTACTGGGCCCAGCCGTCCCCGGGCGAGGCGGCGAGCGCCCTCGGCTTCCAACTGCCGGACTGAGTACGCCAGTTGGGGCCGAAGTACGCCAGTTGGGGCCGTCGTACGTCAGTTGTCCCGGTACGACTCCAGCAGCCGCAGCCACACCTCACTGATCGTCGGATACGACGGGACCGCGTGCCAGAGCCGGCTGATCGGCACCTGGCCGGCGACCGCGATCGTCGCCGAGTGGATGAGTTCGCCGACGCCGGGGCCGACGAAGGTGACGCCGAGGAGGATCTCGCGCTCCAGGTCGACGACCATGCGGGCGCGGCCCCGGTAGTCGTCGCCGTACAGGGACGCACCCGCGACCGAGGCGAGGTCGTAGTCGACGGCGCGGACGCGGCGGCCGGCCTGTTCCGCCTCCGCCAGGGAGAGGCCCACGGCGGCGGCCTCGGGGTCGGTGAAGACGACCTGGGGGACGGCGGCGTGGTCGGCGGTGGCGGCGTGGGCGCTCCACGGGTCCGAGTCGAGCACGGAGACGCCGGAGGCACGGGCGGCGATGGCCGCGCCCGCGATACGGGCCTGGTACTTGCCCTGGTGGGTGAGGAGGGCTCGGTGGTTGACGTCGCCGACCGCGTACAGCCACTCGTTTCCGGTGACGCGCAGGCTGTCGTCGACCTGCAGCCAGGAGCCGGGCTCCAGGCCGACCGTGTCCAGGCCGATGTCGTCGGTGCGCGGGGCACGACCGGTCGCGAAGAGGATCTCGTCGGCCTCGATGCGGTCGCCGGTGTCGGTGACGGCCACGATGGTGCCGTTCTCCCTGGTCACGGAGGTGACCGAGGTGCCCGTGCGGACGTCGACGCCCGCCTCGGTGAGCGCCTCGGCGACCATTTCGCCGGCGAAGGGCTCCATACGGTTCAGCAGGCCCTTGCCGCGCACGAGGAGCGTGACCCGTGAGCCGAGGGCGTGCCATGCGGTGGCCATCTCGGTGGCGACCACTCCCCCGCCGATCACGATGAGTCGGCCCGGCACGGTCTGCGCGCTGGTGGCCTCGCGGCTGGTCCAGGGCTTGATCTCGGCGAGTCCGGGAAGGTCCGGGAGGACGGCCCGGCTGCCGGTGCAGACGGCCACGGCGTGCCGGGCGGTCAGGACGCGCCGTACGCCGTCCGAGTCGGCCACCTCCACCGTTCGGGGCCCGGCGAGGCGGCCGTGGCCGCGATAGAAGTCGGCGCCGATGCCGGACAGCCACTGGATCTGACCGTCGTCGTTCCAGTTCGAGGTGAATCCGTTGCGCCGGTCGAGGACAGCGGCCGCGTCCAGGGGTCCCTGCACGGCCTGGGCGAGGCCCGGCAGGCGGCGGGCGTCGGCCTGGGCGAGGCCGGGACGCAACAGGGCCTTGCTGGGCATGCACGCCCAGTACGAGCACTCGCCGCCGACCAGTTCGCTCTCCACGACCGCGGTGGACAGGCCGGCCGCACGGGTGCGGTCGGCCACGTTCTCCCCCACTGGCCCGGCCCCGAGGACCACGACGTCGTACTCGATGGAATCCGTTTCCGTCATGAGGTCAGTCTTACGGGTGGTGTGCGGCGTGGCCACACGGGTACGCGCGCGGAAATACGACGGAATACACAGCCGCACGGCCATGTTGTCGCCGACGGCTTCGCCCCGACACGAGGAAGAGGGATTACGCCATGAGCAGCACCGTGGAGCTCACCAAGGAGAACTTCGACCAGACGGTCACGGACAACGAGTTCGTACTGATCGACTTCTGGGCGTCCTGGTGCGGGCCGTGCCGTCAGTTCGCCCCGGTCTACGAGAAGGCCGCCGAGGACAACCCCGACCTCGTGTTCGGCAAGGTCGACACCGAGGCGCAGCCGGAGCTGGCCGCCGCCTTCGGTATCCAGTCGATCCCCACGCTGATGATCGTCCGTGACCGCGTCGCCGTGTTCGCGCAGCCCGGGGCCCTGCCCGAGGCCGCCCTGACGGACGTCATTGGGCAGGCCCGCAAGCTCGACATGGACGAGGTCCGCAAGTCCGTGGCCGCCCAGCAGGAGCAGGCCGAGCAGAACGGCCAGTAGGAAGCCGCGTCAGCGGAAGCCGTCTTGGAACGGGTACGCCGCTTAGCGGGTACGCCGCTTAGAACGGGTACGCCGCCACGTCCCCGCGTACCGTCGTCCAGCGCACGTCGGTGAACGCCTCCAGGTTGGCCTCGCCGCCGAACCGGGCGCCGGTGCCGGAGGCGGCGATACCGCCGAAGGGCGCGACCGCCTCGTCGTTCACGGTCTGGTCGTTGATGTGCACGATGCCGGTCGGGATGCGCTCGGCCAGGTCGAGGCCGCGGGCGGCGTCCCGGGTGACGATGCCCAGGGAGAGGCCGTAGGAGCTCGCGGCGGCGAGGGCGGCGGCCTCGTCGGCGGTGGCGAAGGGGCGTACGGGCGCGACCGGGCCGAAGACCTCCTCGGCGTACGCGGGCGTCTGCTCGTCGACCCCGGCGAGCACGGTCGGCCGGTAGAAGAGCTCCTCGTGGGTGCCGCCCGCCGCGAGCTTGGCGCCCCGGGACGTGCTGGCCTCCACCAGCCCGTGCACCTTGCCCAGCTGGCCGGCGTCGATGAGCGGGCCGAGGTGGACCTGGGCGCGGTGCGGGTCGCCGACCGCGAGGGAGTCGGCCTTGGCGGCGAGTCGCTCGACGTACTCCCCGTACAGGGACTGGTGGACGATGTGGCGGCCGGTCGTCATGCAGATCTGGCCCTGATGGAAGAAGGAACCCCAGGCGGCCGTGGAGATCACCGCGTCGAGGTCGGCGTCCTCCAGCACGATCAGGGCGGAGTTGCCGCCCAACTCCAGGTGCGCGCGCTTGAGATGCCGCCCGGCGGCCTCGCCGACGGCCCGGCCCGCGGCCGTGGATCCGGTGAAGGAGATCACGGGCACGCGCGGGTCGGCGACCAGTGCCTGGCCGACCTCGGGGCCGCCCGGCAGCACATGCAGCAGCCCCTCGGGGAGACCGGCCTCGGCGAAGATCGCCGCGAGGGACAGTCCACCGCAGACCGCCGTGCGCGGGTCCGGCTTCAGCACGACGGCGTTGCCGAGGGCGAGGGCCGGGGCGACCGAGCGGATGGAGAGGATCAGCGGGGCGTTGAACGGGGCGATCACGCCGACCACGCCGACGGGGACCCGGCGGGTGTACGACAGCCGGGGCGCCTCGCTGGGCAGGACCTGCCCGGCCGGACGGGAGGCGAGAGCCGCGGCCTCGTAGCACTCCTGGGCGGCGACGTGCAGCTCGAACTCGGCCTTGCCGGGGATCGAGCCCGACTCGCGGACGATCCACTCGCGCAGTTCCTCGGTGTGCGCGGCGAACAGGTCACCGGCCTTGCGCAGCACAGCGGCGCGCACGAAGTGCGGGACGCGCGCCCACTCGGACTGGGCGGCGCGGCCGGCCTCCGCGGCCGTGGCGACGTCCTCGGCGGAGGCCAGGGTGACGGTGCCGAGCGTGTCGCCGGTGGCGGGCTCGGTGACGGCGTACTCCTCTCCCGACAGGGAGCTGGACTGCCAGGCCTTGGGGTCGAGCAACGGCATTGCGACTCTCCGTTCCATCACCGGCGGGACTCACACGGGGAGCGGAAGTCCCGAGTAGTTCGCCGCCAGTTCGGCGGCCGCGTGACGGGATGCGGCGATCCGGCGCAGACGGGTGAGCTGCAGCCGGTCGTCGAACACATCCCCATTTGGTTGAGCGTGCAACATCCTAGTCATGTCGTCCGAGAAACGGGTGGCCTGCCACACACGTTGCAGACACAACTCCGAGTATCTGTCGAGAAGTCGTGTGTCACCTGTGCGGTAGAGCGCGGTGAGCGCACGGGCCAGGACCCGTACGTCCGACACCGCGAGGTTGAGGCCCTTGGCGCCGGTCGGCGGGACGATGTGGGCGGCGTCCCCGGCGAGCAGCAGCCTGCCGTGCCGCATCGGCTCGTGGACGTAACTGCGCATCGTCGTCACGGACTTGGCGGAGATGGGCCCGCGGTTCAGGGTCCAGTCGGCGTCGATGGCGAAGCGGGCGGCGAGTTCGTCCCAGATACGGTCGTCGGGCCAGCCGTCGGGGTCGGTGTCGTTGGGGACCTGGAGGTACAGCCGGGACACGGCCGCGGAGCGCATGCTGTGCAGGGCGAACCCGCGTTCACCGCGTGCGTAGATCAACTCGTCGCAGGACGGCGGCACTTCGGCCAGGACGCCGAGCCAGGAGTACGGATACTCGTGCGCGTACGACCGGCCGAGCCCGGCCGGGAAGGCGTCGCGGGAGATGCCGTGGAAGCCGTCGCAGCCGGCGACCCAGTCACAGGTCAGGGCCTGCTCGCGGCCCTCGTGCAGAAACCGTACGACGGGTGCCTCGCCCTCCGGTTTCTCGACGGCGAGCGCCTCGGCCTCGAACAACAGCGGTGGCCCGTCGGCGAGTTGGAGGGCCACGAGGTCCTTCACGATCTCGGTCTGGGCGTAGATCGTGACGGTACGGCCGCCGGTGAGGGCCGGGAAGTCGATGTGGTGGCGTTCCCGGTCGAAGCGCAGCTCGATGCCCTGGTGCACCAGCCCCTCGGCCTGCAGCCGCTCGGCGGCGCCGGCCTCCTGCAGCGCGTGGACCGTGCCCTGCTCCAGCATCCCGGCCCGCTGGCGCTGCTCGACGTACTCCCGCGTCCGGCTCTCCAGCACCACGCAGTCGATGCCCGCGCGGTGCAGCAGGCGCGCGAGGAGCAGCCCGGCGGGCCCGCCGCCGATGATGCCGACCCTCGTGCGCATCCCACGCCTCCCTGGCCTCGGCGGTCCGTCGTACGTCGGCCGGACTCGCGGTGCCTCAGCTGGACTCGCGGTGCACCACCGACGCTCCCAGCACCTTGTGCGTCTCGGGCGCGGCGCCGGGGTTGCGCACCGCGCGGTCGACCAGTTCCGCGAGGTCCGGGCCGGACGGCAGCTCTATGTGGACGGTGCTCAGCCTAGGCCGCAGCAGCCGTCCGAGCATCAGGTCGTCGGCGCCGATGACGGCGGTGTCGGCGGGGATGCGGACGCCCTCGTCCTGCAGGGCGCGCATCAGCAGCATCGCGTACTCGTCGTTGTAGGCGAACACCGCGTCGAGGCCGAGGTCGCGCCAGCGGGCGGCGAGCCGAGCGGCGGACTCCTCTGAGTAGGCGAGGGGCAGCTCGGTCAGAGTGGCGTCCGTGCCGTGCAGGGCGCGGCGCACGCCTTCGAGGCGGGGCGCCGAGAAGGACCGCAGGCCGTCCTCCTCGGGGACCACGACGCCGATACGGCGCCGACCGCGGTCGTACAGGTGGCTGCCCGCGCAGTGCCCCACGGCCTGGTAGTCCATCAGCACGGCGTGGGCACCCTCGACGGACTCGGGGCCGAGCGAGACGACGGCCCGGGCGCCCGAGCGCTTGAGCACCGTCACGCCCTTCGGACACAGGCCGGAGCCCGGCACCAGGACGGCGACCGGACGCAGCTCGGCCCAGGCCCGGGCGGCCTCGTCGCCGTGCAGGCCCACACTGCCGTGCTGCACGACGGTGTAGTCGAGCCGTCCTAGCGCCATCTGGAGATCGCTGAGGAACCGGCTGTAGAGCGAGCCGGCGGAGAAGCTCGGTGCGGGCATCAGGACCATACGGCTGTGCCCGGCACGCAGGCTGCGGGCGGCAGCGTGCGGGACGTACCCGAGTTCCTTCGCCGCCTCGTGGACACGGCGGCGGGTGGGCTCGCTGATCCGGACGGCACTGGTGTTGTTGAGGACGTAGGAGACGGTCGCGCGCGAGACGCCGGCCAGGCGGGCCACATCGGCGCTCGTGGGTACCGAGCGCGGTGCGGGGGAAGCGGGCGCGGGCGTTTTCGGTATCTGCACCATGACGTACGGCATCCTTGCAGAACCTGTGAGTGAGGCTCAGGTTAGGGTCCTCACCCGTTCACGCCCCGGTGCGCGTCACCCGCTCGACCAGGTCGGTCCAGCCCTTCTCCAGCCGCTCCAGGGGCATACCGCACTGCCTGGTCAGGTGGTGGATCAGCGCGGGGTCGAGATACGCCATGAGCGTCTGGCCGAGGAGATCACAGTCGGCGTCCGGAAGGGTCTGCCGCAGCAGGACCGTGACGTGGGTGTGCAGCGCGCGGTACGAGGGGTGGGCGAAGCGGCGGGTCGGCTCCGGCTGGGCGGCCAGTTGCAGGTCCAGCTGCTCGGCCGAGCGGTACAGCACCGCCACACCGAAGGCCCGCAGCCGCTCGGCCGGCGGCGCCCCGGGGCCCAGCGGCGGCGGCCCGCCGAGGAAGTCGGCCTGCAGCTTCTTCGCGGAGTGGTCCAGCAGCGCCGACAGCAGACCGGTGCGGTCGCCGAAGCGGCGGAAGACCGTGCCCTTGCCCACGCCGGCCGCCGCGGCCACCGCTTCCATCGTGACTCCGGCCGCGCCGTGCTCCGCGATCAGCCGGGCAGCGGCCTCCAGCAGCCGGGCCCGGTTGCGGGCCGCGTCGGCACGCAGGCAGGGCTCGTCGGGGGCGGAGCCGACCTCCAGCAACTGGGGCGCGTCGAGGGGCTCCTGGGACTCCGGGAAGGGTGGCAGGACGGCGGACATGAAGCCAGCGTAAAGCATCGGGAATGAAACTGGACCCCGGTCCGGTTAAGGTGCTAGAAACGTAAGCGGACCTCGGTCCGGATCGTAACGACAGTGTTTCAGCATCCTTGGAGTTCGCATGTCTGTTCGCATCCTCGCGCTCGTCGGCAGCCTTCGTGCCGGTTCGCACAACCGTCAGCTGGCCGAGGCGGCCGTCAAGCTCGCTCCCGAGGGCGCCGAGGTCGTGCTCTTCGAGGGCCTGGCCGAGATCCCGTTCTACAACGAGGACATCGACGTCGAGGGCAGCGTCCCGGCCACCGCCGCCAAGCTGCGTGAGGCCGCGCTGGCCTCCGACGCGTTCCTGTTCTTCTCGCCCGAGTACAACGGCACCATCCCGGCCGTGCTGAAGAACGCCATCGACTGGCTGTCCCGCCCGTATGGCGCCGGCGCCTTCGGTGGCAAGCCGGTCGCCGTGGTCGGCACCGCCTTCGGCCAGTACGGCGGCGTGTGGGCGCAGGACGAGACCCGCAAGGCCGTGGGCATCGCCGGCGGCAAGGTGCTGGAGGACGTCAAGCTGTCCATCCCCGGCTCGGTGACCCGCTTCGCCGAGACCCACCCGGTCGACGACGCCGAGGTCGCCGCGCAGCTGACCGAGGTCATCGCGCGCGTCCACGGCAACGCCGGTGAGCCGGTCGCGGCCTGATCTCACGGCCGGACCCCCGCAGAGGCTGGAGCCCAGGGCTCCAGCCTCTTGTCGTATCTCCAGCCTCTTGTCGCGTCTCCAGCCACTTGCCCTGTCAGGCCACCGCCGTGGGCGCCAACTCCCGCAGCTCCTCCAGCGCCGCCGCCACCGCCGGGCGTTCCCGGCAGCCCCGGCGCGTGCAGGTGAGCAGCTTGCGGTGCGGGTCGCCCGTGCAGCGGACGCGGGCGATCGGCAGGTGCGGGGTCAGCTGGGCCAGCCGCGGGATCAGGGCGACGCCGAGGCGGTGGGCGACCAGGTGGGCGGTGACGTTCCAGTCCAGGGCGTGGTGGATCACGCTCGGGGTGAACCCGGCCGCCCCGCACGCCGACATCACATGCGTCCGACAGGGACTGTCCGGCACCGGCGCGATCCAGTCCTCGTGCGCCGCCTCCGCGAGGCCCACACGCTCGCGCCCGGCGAGCGGATGGTCGGCGGGGACGACGAGGTCGTACGGGTCGTCCAGCAGCGGCTGCTGGTCGAAACGGGCGTCGCTCAGCGGCGGGTTGTGCGGGGTGACCTCCACCACGGCCAGGTCGACCTCCCCCTCGAAGAGCAGGTCGAAGCTCTCCGGGACGCCGCATTCCTGGATCCGTACGGTCAGCCGAGGATGCCGCTCCCGCAGCCGTACGGCCATCGGGGCCAGCAGCACCGACACGGCCATGGGGAAACCGCATACCCGCAGTTGCCCGGCGGGCGCGCTGTACTCGGCGCGCAGTTCGAGTTCGGCCTCCTCCCAGCGGGCCGTGATCGCGTCGGCGTGCGCCAGGAGGCTCTCGGCGGCGGCGGTGAGGCGCACCCCGCGGCCCTGCGGCTCCAGCAGGTCGACGTCCAGCTCGCGGGCCAGTTGGCGGATCTGCTGGGAGGCGGCGGACGGGGTGAAGTGCAGGGCGCGGGCGGCCGCGGTGACCGTCCCGTAGTGCGCCACGGCCCTCAGGACGTGCAGTCGGCGCAGATCAATCATGAAGTCCACGCTTCAAGGTGACGTCCATAAAGTCAACCTGGACGTGTAAGAAGAGGCGCCGCACCCTGGACTGTGTCGCGACGGTCAACCAGTCACGAGGTACGAGGAGTCGCCATGACCAGCACGACCGGCACCGCCTGCCCGCACTGCGGGTGGCCCGACGGCGCCGAGCCCTTCCAGGAGCTCTCCCGACACGGCACCGCGGCCGGACAGACGGTGTGGACGCGATGCGGGTGCGGCTCGCTGCAGATGCGGGTGGTCGACGGCCGCGGGGCGCGGGTCGTCTCCCGCAGCCGTCCCGCCGAGGCTCAGTCGAGTTCGGCCAGCCGCTGAACGGCCGGAGCGACGAAGCTCTCCATCCAGTCGGCGGTCTCGCCCAGGCGCGGGGAGAGGATCACGGTGTCGATCCCGAGCTTGGTGTAGCCCGTGATGTCCCGGACGAACGCGTCGAGGTCGCCCTCGGTGGCCGGGTCTCCGCCGTAGGCGACGGTCTTGCGGATCGAGTCGTAGTCGCGGCCCTCGGTGTCGCAGTGGCCGCGCAACACGTCCAGCTTGTGCCGGACCTCCTCCGGTGAGGTGGTGAACAGGTTGCAGGCGTCGCCGTACCGGGCCACGAGCCTGAGCGTCTTCTTCTCCCCGCCCCCGCCGATCATGATCTCGGGGTGCGGGGCGCTGAGGGGCGTCGGCACACAGAGAGTCTCGGCCAGCCGGTAGTGCTTGCCCTCGAACGGGCCGTCGGTCTGCGGGTCCCACATCTGGAGGCAGATCCGCAGGGTCTCCTCCAGCCGCTCGAAGCGCTCGGCGACCGGCGGGAACGGCACGCCGAGCCCCTCGTGCTCGCGGCCGTACCAGGCCGCGCCGATGCCGAGGGTGGCCCGGCCGGCGGACAGCACGTCGAGCGTGGTGGCGATCTTGGCGAGCAGACCGGGGTGGCGGTAGGTCACGCCGGTCACCAGGGCGCCGAGGCGGACCGTGGAGGTGTGGGCGGCGAGGAAGCCGAGGGTCGTGTAGGCCTCGAGCATGGGGTCCTCGGCCCGGTCGTTGAACTCCATCTGGAAGTAGTGGTCCATCACCGACAGCCAGCTCACCCCGGCCGCCTCGGCGGCGGCGCCCGCGGCGGCGAGTTCGGCACCGAGCGCGGGACCTCCCCCGGAATGGTCGAACCGGTTGATGTGCACACCGACCCGCATGGCCTGTCTCCGTTCACCCGGACCGTTCACCGACCCCGACGACGCTAGTTCTTCGAGCGCCCTCGAAGTCAAGCCCGCCCGGCCAGTCGGTCACCGAGCGCCGCGAGCGGCCTGATCGGCACGGCCACGGTCATCACCCCGCTCGCCGGTCCGCTGGCGGCGGGCCTGGTGCCGCCGAGCGCC
Organism: Streptomyces sp. NPDC051738; assembly: GCF_044453205.1. Lineage (NCBI taxonomy): Bacteria > Bacillati > Actinomycetota > Actinomycetes > Kitasatosporales > Streptomycetaceae > Streptomyces > Streptomyces sp. NPDC051738. The sequence goes on from NZ_JBITCM010000023.1 coordinate 21,862, forward strand.
GGGGAGTCGTCGGCGGCACCCTGCTCAGCGGCGCCCTCGGCGACTGGCTGGGCTGGCGTGCGCCGTACGTCCTCGCCGCCGCGCTCTCCCTCACGGGCGCCGCCCTTCTCCGAGCGCCGCGGGGCCGGACGGAGTCAACCTCGTGTGCTTCCTGGTGGTCGGCGTGTCGGCCAGGGTGCTGGCGTTCGGCGGGCTGCGCGGTGCGCCGGGGCTGACCGCGCTTATCGTCGGCAAGCTGTGCGCCCGCGCCTACGGCCGCTTCGGATCGACCGGCGTGTGCGCGTTGGTCGCCGCGCTCACGGCCGTGGCGCTCACTCGGCATCTGTTTCCACGCGCGAGGCCTCTGCCTGCTCATTCTCCCGTTCCTGCGCCTGCGCCTGCTCCTGCTTCTTCGAAGCGCGCAGGCTGGTCACCGTCGTCACCGCCAGAACGAGCACGATGAAGCCGAGCGAGAAGGGGATGCTGATCTCGGGGACGTGGACCCCGGACTCGTGCAGCGCGTGCAGGACGAGCTTGACGCCGATGAAGCCGAGGATGATCGACAGGCCGTAGCTGAGGTGGACCAGCTTCTTCAGCAGACCGCCGATGAGGAAGTACAGCTGCCTGAGGCCCATCAGCGCGAAGGCGTTGGCGGTGAAGACGATGTACGGGTCCTGGGTCAGGCCGTAGATGGCGGGGATGGAGTCGAGGGCGAACAGGACGTCGGTGGAGCCGATCGCCAGCATCACGACCAGCATCGGGGTCATGATCCGCTTGCCGTTCTCGGTGATGAACAGCTTGGTGCCGTGGTAGCGGTCGGCCACGCCGAAACGCTTCTCCGCCATCTTCAGCAGCTTGTTCTCCTGGTACTCCTCCTCGTGCTCCTCCTTGCGGGCGTCCTGGATCAGCTTCCAGGCGGTCCACATCAGGAAGGCGCCGAAGAGGTAGAACACCCAGGAGAACGTGGAGATGATCGCCGCGCCGGCCGCGATGAATCCGGCGCGCAGCACCAGGGCCATGATCACGCCGACCATCAGGACGCGCTGCTGGTACTGCGAGGGCACCGCGAACTTGCCCATGATGAGGACGAAGACGAAGAGGTTGTCGACGCTGAGCGACTTCTCGGTGATGTACCCGGCGAAGAACTCGCCCGTGGGCTGCCCACCGCCGTAGAAGAACAGGCCGAGGCCGAACAGACAGGCCAGCACTATCCAGACGATCGTCCAGGTTCCCGCTTCCCGGATGGAAACGTCGTGGGGTTTGCGCCCGATGAAGAAGTCCACGGCGACGAGCGCGCACAGGGCCACAATGGTCAGCAGCCAGACGGAGAGGGAGACGTTCACGGGGGTATTACTCCTGGTGCAGGTGGGGGACTTGACAGCGTTGTCGCAATTCAGCGATTCCTTCCACCTACGGCTGGTGAACAACGAGTCATGTCCTGGCAATCTCCCGGACCCGAGGGAGCCACCCGCCGGACGGCGGGCAGGTTCCGCCGAACGGCGGCCCTTCGGTCGGGGGCGGCTGCGCTGATCATGGCCGCAGCGCTGCAGCGCTGAAGAGCCGCTGCGCCGCAGAGCCGCTGGGCACGCGTGCCCCCGTATGACGTGCCCCCGTGTGAGGAGAAGCCATGACCCAGACCCCGCCCCCGTTCGATCCCGAGCTCGCCGCCGCCCTGGAGCTCATCAAGGACGTGATCTCGCCGAGCCTGACGATGGACGAGATCGCCGACGTCCGCCAGGGTGCGGGGATCCAGCTGCTGGCCGAGCTGGACCTGACCATGGACGGCTTCTTCGAGGTCGAGGACCGGGCGGTGCCGGGCCCCGGGGGCGCGCCCGAGATCTCCGTGCTGATCTGCCGGCCGGCCGCCCCTGCAGCGGCGGGACCACGGCCCGTGATCTACCACGTCCACGGCGGCGGCATGGTCATCGGCAACAACCGGGTCGGTGTGGACGTGGCGCTGTCCTGGGCGAAGGAGGTGGACGCGGTCGTGGTGTCGGTGGAGTACCGCCTGGCGCCCGAGGACCGTTACCCGGCCCAGATCGAGGACGTGTACGCCGGTCTGGAGTGGACCGCGAAGCACGCGGCCGAGCTCGGCGGCGACCCGAGGCGGATCGTCGTCGCCGGGGCCAGTGCGGGCGGCGGGCTGTCCGCGGCGCTGGCCCTGCTCACCCGGGACCGCGGGGGCCCCGAGCTGATCGGCCAGCTCCTGATGTGCCCGATGCTGGACGACCGCAACGACACCCCGTCCGCCCACCAGATGGCGGGATTCGGCATCTGGGACCGTACGGCCAACGAGACCGGCTGGACGGCGCTGCTCGGCGAGCGCCGCGGCGGCCCCGACGTCCCCGCGTACGCGGCACCGGCCCGCGCCGAGGACCTGTCCGGCCTGCCCCCGGCCTTCCTCGACGTCGGCTCCGCGGAGACCTTCCGCGACGAGGTCGTCGCATACGCCTCCCGGATCTGGCAGTCGGGCGGGGCGGCCGAGCTGCACGTATGGCCCGGAGGCTTCCACGGCTTCGACGGCTTCGCCCCGCAGGCGGCACTGTCGCAGGCTTGCCGGACGGAGCAACTGGCTTGGTTGAAGAGGCTGTTGGGGAGCTGAGGGGCAGCGGGGCCGGGCATGGAGGTGTGGTGAGGTGGGCGGGGGTCTTTGGGAGGTCCGGCACGCTCGCAGGTCCCGCCGCTCCCCCACCCCCCACCACCACACGTCCCGCCGAGCAACCCCTGACTCCCCCTCGCCTCAACCACGACCTCCCCATCCCCCACCCCCATACCGCACCATGACCCTATGAAAGAGCTGGCCGGACGACTGACCGCGCTGGATCCGGACGCCGGGGCGGCCGTCAGGGTCATCGCCTACTTCGATCGGCTTGCCGAGGCGCGGGCCGGGCTGGAGACGCTGGTGCGTGGGGCCGCCGTGCTGGCCGGGGTGCCGGCGCGGCTCGTGGACGCGGACCGGCGGGTGCATGTCCGGGTCGAGGCCGACGGGACGCGCCGGGAGAACACGCTGCCGGTGGACCCCGCCTGGCCGTCCGCCGCGCTGACGCCGGGCGGCGACCCGGCCCTGTGGCTGGAGCGGTCCGAGGCGGCGGAGCCGAGTGTGGTCGACGCGGTGATCCTGGAGCGGGCCGCCGGTGCCGTACGGCTCGTGCTCGACCGGACGCGCGGGCGGGCGCCGGCCGATGATCCCGCCCTGGTCGAGACCGTCCTCGACGCCACCGCTCCGGAGACGGCACGGCTGCACGCGGCCCGCGGGCTGGGGCTCGACCCCGCCGCACCGGCCCGTGTCCTCGCCCCGCTGGACGGCCGCCCCCGTATCGTCCCCGCGCGCCCGGAGGCCGAGTCGCCCGCCGGTCGAGTGGGCGTGGGCCCCGCCGTCCCGGTGCTCGACCTGCCGCGCTCCTGGGCGCAGGCCCGCGTCGCGCTCCGCTTCACGGCCGAGGGCACCGCACAGGACCCCGGTCCGGGCGTCGTCCACGCCGACGAGCTGGGCGGCATCGCGCTCCTGGCCGACCTCGTCGCACCGGGCGCCGAGCCGCCGCCCGACGTACAGGCCCTGGAGGCGGCCGCGGCTGCCGCGCCCTGGCTGCTCGCCACGCTGCACGCCGTCGCCTCGACGGTGAGCCTGCGGGCGGCGGCGACCGAGATCAACGTCCACCACTCCACGCTCCAGGAGCGACTGGCACACGCCGAGCACCTGCTGGGCTGGCCGCTGCGCACACCGCAGGGCCGGTTCAGGCTGGGCCTGGCGCTGGCGATGCGGCACCTGGCACGGCCGTGACGGCGCGGACGGCAGTGGCCGCGGTCAGCGGAACTCGTGCACGACCTCGATCGTGCCGACGATGTGGTCGTTGAACTCGTCGAGCTCCTCGGCCGGCACCCACAGCTCGAGAATCGTCTCGCCACCCGCCTGCTGGACGGGGTACCGGGTCAAGAACTCCGAGTCGACCTCGAACCGGGTGACGAAGCCGGCGCCCTCGCGCTTGACGTTCCAGCCGGGCGATCTTCACGGCGTGCTGATCATGGAAATCGACGGTACCGACTCCGTGGGCGCGGCGGCCACGGATTTCCGGCAGTGCTTGCAGACGCGCTCTACACGCATTCGCTGGAAATTTCACGGATGCCCTATCCTGGAGGACACTCCCAGGACACCTCACCGGATCACTCACCAGGACACCCGCATCGGGATGGAGGACACCGGCGCCATGACCGCGACGGACCCCGCGCTCACCGCCCTCGCCCAGGGCTGGTGCGCCCTCTCCCTGCTGCACGGCAGGATCGAGGCACACATCGAACGCGCCCTGCAGACCGGACACGACCTCAGCGTGCGCGAGTACTCCCTGCTCGACGTCCTCAGCCGCCAGCACGACGGCGAAGGCGGCCACCTCCAGATGAAGCAGGTCGCCGACGCGGTCGTCCTCAGCCAGAGCGCCACCACCCGCCTCGTCACCCGCCTCGAAGACCGCGGCCTGCTCTCCCGCTACCTCTGCCCCACCGACCGCCGCGGCATCTACACCAACGTCACCCCAGCAGGCCTCACCCTCCTCCAAGAAGCCCGCCCCACCAACGACACAGCCCTACGCCAAGCCCTCGACCAAGCCGCGCAGAATCCCGAACTGGCCCCGCTGGTCCGAGCCGTGGAGACCCTCCGCGTCCCCGCCTGAGGCGGCGCGACCCCCGCCGCCTCGGCCGGCATTGACGCGATCTCCGTCGTGCCCGTACACATGGCCCCATGAGCGCGCCCCACCTCCCCCTGTCCGGCATCACCGTGGTCAGCCTTGAGCAGGCCGTGGCCGCCCCGTACGCCACCCGGCAGCTCGCCGACCTCGGTGCGCGTGTGATCAAGGTCGAGCGGCCCGGCGACGGGGACTTCGCCCGCCGGTACGACACGACGGTGCACGGGCAGTCCAGCTATTTCGTCTGGCTCAACCGGTCCAAGGAATCCCTCACGCTGGATCTCAAGGCGCCGCAAGGCCGGGAGATCCTGCACCTACTCCTCGACGGCGCCGACGTGTTCGTGCAGAACCTGGCGCCGGGTGCCGTGGACCGGCTCGGCCTGGGTGTCGAGGTGCTCCGCGAGCGGTGGCCACGGCTGATCCCGTGCACGATCTCGGGGTACGGCACGTCGGGGCCGTGGGCCGACCGGAAGTCGTACGACCTGCTGGTGCAGTGCCAGACCGGACTGGTGTCGCTGACCGGCACCGCCGACGAGACCGCGCGCGTCGGCATCTCCGTCGCCGACATCGCCGCCGGGATGTACGCGTACAGCGGCATCCTCACCGCCCTGTACACCCGCGCCACCACCGGTACGGCCCACCCGGTGGAGGTGTCCCTGTTCGAGGCGCTGGCGGAGTGGATGGGCCAGCCCGCCTACTACACGCGCTACGGCGGCACCCAGCCCGCGCGTCTGGGCACCCAGCACCCCACCCTCGCTCCGTACGGCGCCTTCACGGCCGCCGATGGCAAGGAGGTGCTGTTCTCCATCCAGAACGAGCGCGAGTGGGCCGTCCTGTGCGCCGAGTTCCTGGGGCGGCCCGAGCTGACGGACGACCCACGCTTCGCCACGAGTTCCGCCCGCGTGGCCCACCGCGACGAGCTCAACGCGATCGTCGCCGAGCGCTGCGCCCGCTCCGACGCCGAGGAGATCCTCAAGGACCTGGAGTCCGTCGGCATCGCCTGCGCCGGGGTCAACGACGTCGCCGCGTTCCTGGACCACCCGGTCCTCGCCGCCCGCGGCCGCTGGGCCGAGGTGGCCGTGCCCGGCGGTGCGGCGGTGCAGGCCCTCCTGCCGCCGACCGACCTCGCGGGAGTGCCCGCGCGCATGGACCCGGTGCCGGAGGTGGGCCAGCACACCGAGGCGATCCTCGCCGAACTCGGCCGTACCACCGAGGAGATCGAGGCCTTGCGCGCCGACGCGGTCATCTGAGGGTCGCGACAGGGGCTCGGCGTCACCAGGGAATCGGCCCCTCGACGTCGACATAGCCGCCGGTCGGCCCGTCGGGACCGACCTGTGCCATGCGGACGATGATCTCCGCACCCTGCTCGACGGTCTGTGTACCGGTACGCCCGTTGAGGTCCGTGGAGGTGAAGCCGGGCTCGACGGCGTTGATCCGCATGTCCGGGAACGCCTTGGCGTACTGCACGGTGATCATGTTGACCGCCGTCTTCGAGGTCGGGTAGGCGATGGCCTGGTAGAAGTGGGCCGGTGCATCCGGGTCGGACAGCCGGGTCAGCGAACCGAGGCCGCTGCTCACGTTCACCACGACGGGGGCCGGGGACCGCTGGAGCAGGGGCAGGAAGGCGTGGGTGACACGGACGACGCCGAAGACGTTCGTCTCGAACACCGTGCGCATCTCGTCGGCGGTGGTGTCCGCGGCGGCGGGGATGCCGTTGTTCTCGCCCCGCACTTCGATGCCGGCGTTGTTGACCAGTACGTCGAGCCCGCCCTCGGCCTCGACGGTCTTCACTGCGGCCTGGACGGAGTCGTCGTCGGTGACGTCGAGAGGGACGAACCGCGCGCCCAGCCGCTCGGCGGCCCGGCGTCCGCGCTCGGGGTCGCGGCTGCCGACGTAGACGGTGTGGCCTGCGGCGACGAGTCGACGTGCGGTCTCGAAGCCGAGGCCCTTGTTCGCTCCGGTGATGAGTGTGGTCGTCATGCCGTCCACACTCCTGCGCGGCGCGGCCCGCAGCCAGTCGTCGCGTCTTCCTGGGACCGGGAGTACCAGGCACGTGCCTGCCCGACCGTGTTCACTGGAGGCATGACGGCGACGGAACTCGGCCAGGCCCTGCGCCGCTGGCGCGACCGGGTCCCGCCCGAGACGGCGGGGCTGCCGGCGGGTGGGCACCGGCGGGCGGCGGGGCTGCGCCGCGAGGAACTGGCGCTGCTGGCCGGGATCTCGGTCGACTACGTCACCCGGCTCGAACAGGGCCGGGCGAGCAATCCGTCCGGCCAGATCGTCGAGGCCCTCGCCCGGGCTCTGCGGCTGTCAGCCGACGAACGCGCGCACCTGTTCCGGCTGGCCGGACTGGTGCCGCCGGGCCCGGAGACGGTCCCCGCGCACATCACACCGAGCGTGCAGCGCCTGCTGGACCGGCTGAACGGTACGCCCGTCGGTGTCTACGACGCGGCATGGACGCTGCTCATGGCCAACCCCCTGTACGCCGCGCTGATGGGAGACCCGTCGGCCTGGCGCGGCTTCGAGCGCAACGGCGTGTGGCGTGCCTTCCTCGGTCCGGGCGGCCGGGTGCGGCAGACCCCGCGCGAGCGGCGCGCCTTCGAGGCCGGGATCGTCGCCGATCTGCGTGCGACCGCGAGCCGCTATCCGGCGGATCCTCAACTACGGCTCTTGATAACGGAGTTGCGCACCCACAGCGACCGGTTCGCCGAGCTGTGGGAGACGGGTGTCGTCGGCCGCCACGAGGCCGGCCGCAAGGTCGTCGAACACCCGCAGGTCGGCCCGTTGACCCTGGACTGCGACATCCTCACCGTGGCCGGCGGCGACCTGCGTCTGATGGTCTACACGGCCGAGCCCGGCACCGAGGACGCGGAACGCCTCGCGCTGCTCGCCGTGCTCGGCACGCAGTCGCTGGTCTGAAGCGAACGCCCCACGCCCGTCGTGCGTCACAGTGTCGGGGCGCCCGCGACACCGCCCCTCCCGCGTACCCGTCGCCGTCCGTTCGGGGGATCCATGCGTACGACCACTTCACGCACCGTTTCACGCACCGTCCAGTTGCTCATCGCGCTCGGCCTGCTCACCGCCGGATGCGGCGGCGCCGACACGTCGGGCTCGGGCAAGCCCGACCCGGCGCCGGACACCCGGCCCCGTGCCCTCAAGGTCGCGAAGGCCTGGGACGGTTCACCGGCCGCCGACACCTGGCGCGAGGGCTACTACCCGATGGGCGACCCGGTCCAACTGCCCGAGGACGCCTTCCACAACGACGCCGACAAGGAGGCGTACATCACCCAGAACTTCGTGCTGCGCGGCGACCTCCCCAAGAGCCCGCAGAAGGACGCCAAGGTGACATGGCGGGACGGCGACTCGCTCACCCTGCCGCTCATGGGGGCGCGGGCGGCGTACGAGAAGCTGGGCGGCGACAACGGCTCCGGGCCCCGTCTGACGGTGACCGGGGCGAAGCTGGGCGAGACGACGCTCGCCACCAGCCGCGGCCCGGCCACCGTCCCGGCCTGGCTGTTCACGATCGAGGGCTACGACACTCCACTCAAGCGCGTAGCCCTCAGCTCCTCGAAGCAGCCGAAGCCGCCCATCGGACCGGCCGACTCCGTCAGCAGCGAGCTGTGGGACCTCGACAAGCTGGTCGAGGTGTCCGCCGACGGCCGGTCCGTCACGGTGCTGGCGCACCACGGTGCATGCGACGACGGACCCGCCGTGGACGTACTGGAGACGGACGGCAGTGTGGTGCTGTCCGGCTACATGGTCGGAACGCGGGACGGTGTCTGCACGCTCCAACTCCTCTCCAAGAAGGTGAAGGTCGCACTGGACCGCCCGCTCGGCGACCGGGTCCTGCTGGACGCGTTCACGGGCGCCCCGGTGCACGGCGCCGAATGAGTCAGCCGTGGAGTCACCGGTCCTGAAGGACCTTCACATCCCATGGACCGAGCACTACTTCGCCGGCGTACTCGGCACCGGACAGGACATCCCGTACGCCTTCGGGCACGGGGACGGTCACCTCCTCCCACGACCAGTTGTGCAGGAAGCGCACCCGGCGGCCGTCGCGGGAGCGGGCCGAGGTCGAGGTCACGCTCGGGTGCGTCGGGCGCCAGGAGTCGTCGATCGGGGTCGCCCACCGGAGCAGGGCCTGGGCGAAGGCCGGGTCCGGGACGGTGCCGACGTAGGTGATGCGGCCGGCGCCGTGCCGGTGCGTCGTGGCGGCGGGCCAGCGTCCGAAGTGCGGGTGGTCGTAGGTCGCCACCTCCTCGGCGCCCTGCGGCTGGAGACCGTCGGCCCAGTGCAGGGCGCGGGCCTCGGGCGGCAGGGCGAGACCGCCGGTGCCGGTGACGGGCAGCGGGGCGTCCAGGTTGCTGAACTCGTCGTACGTCACCCCGGCCGCCTCGGCGAGGAGCGCGGGCTGCACGTCGATGCGGGCCCGTGCCTCCAGGTCGCCGTAGGCCGTTCGAGGGCCGAGCACCAGGTGGCCGCCCTGCTCGGCGTAGGCCTTCAGCCGGTCCAGGGTGGCGTCGTCGGCGGCGTAGTAGGCGGGGACGACTAGGACGGGCGGCAGTTCGGTGTCGGGGAGTTGGCCGGGGTGGAGGATGCGCGACTGGAGCCCGGCGTCGAAGGCACCCCGGTAGAAGGCGTCGAAGAGCGTCTCGTACGACCGCTTGTCCGGGTCTCCGTCGGGCGCGGCCAGCGGAGGCTGCGCCTGGAGTGCCCACTTGCTGGGGCCGTCGTAGAGGAAGGCGACGTCGGCGTCCGGGGTGAGGGCTGCCACCAGGTCGCCCGCCTTCTCCAACTCCTCGCCCAATACGGCGAGTTCGCGGTAGACGCGGCCGGGACGGCCGTTGTGCGGGAGGATGCCGCCCCAGTAGGTCTCGGTGCCGAAGTGCAGGGTGTGCCAGTGCCAGTACTCGATCAGCGAGGCGCCGCGTGCGATGAGCGCCCAGGCGGCCTGGCGGTACTGGCCGTCGTAGGCGGGGCGGTTGTTCCAGGGCCCGCCGATGGCCTGCGCGTTGGTCTCCGTGACCAGGAAGGGCTCCTGGCGGGAGGAGTACATGCGGTCGGCGCTGCGGTACAGCGCCCAGGTGCCGTTGGTCGTCCAGTCCTGGCCGGAGCGGTTCCGGTCGGGCAGGGCGAGGGCGTCCTGCATCGTGTAGTACGGGTTGCCGGCGGTGACGTCGAGCCGCTCGGTCAGCTTGTCGTCCTCGACGCCCTGGCGGTCGTAGGAGATGCAGGTGGTGACGAACTGGCCGGGGCGGGCGTACTCGCGCACGATCTCGGCCTGCCAGGCGATGAACTCGGTGGTGAGCTTGGCCTGGAAGCGTCGCCACGCCAGGTCGTACTGCGGCTGCGCGTTGCCGTCGGGGGTCCACAGGTCGGCCCAGGTCGACAGCCGGTGCGACCAGTAGACGAGGCCCCACTCGCGGTTGAGGGTCTCGACGTCGCCGTACCGCTCGCGCAGTTCGTCGGTGAAGCGCTGGAAGACGCCGTGGTTGTGGAAGAGGTGCAGGCCCGGTTCGTTGTCGACCTGGAAGCCGATCACGGCCGGGTGGTCGGCGTAGCGGCCGACGATCTTGCGGATGATCCGCTCGGCGTGGAAGCGGAACGCCGGGTGGGTGAAGTCGACCTCCTGGCGGGCGCCCCAGCCGTGGCGCTCGCCGGTGCGGTACTCCCCCGCGATCTCCGGGTACTGCCGGGCCAGCCACGGCGGCACCGCGTACGTCGGTGTCCCGAGGATCACCGAGATGCCCCGCTCGTGGGCGCCGTCCAGCACCGGCCGCAGCCAGTCGAGGTCGAAGCGGCCGCTCGTAGGCTCCCAGGTCGACCAGACGGACTCGCCGACCCGGATCACGGTGAAGCGGGCCTCGGCCATCAGGTCGAGGTCGTCCTTGAGGCGTTCGTTCGGCTGGTACTCGTGGTAGTAGGCGGCGCCGAACAGGACCCGGGGTGGAAGCTCGAACATCCTTCTCCAATACGGTGGTTGGGTGGGCCGGATGTGGATCCGGCGGTGGATCGTCAGCCCTTGACGGCGCCCGTGGACAGGCCTTCGAGGAGCTGTTTGCGCAGGACGACGAAGAGGGCGACAGCAGGAACGACGGCGAGGACCGCTCCGGCGAGGACGAGGTCGTACTGCCGTTGCTCCGAGACGAACAGGGTCTGCAGGCCGAGCGGCAGGGTGTACTGGGAGCTGTCGGAGACCAGCACCAGCGGCCACAGGAAGCTGTTGTAGCTCTGCAGGAACTGCCACACTGCGAGCGCGCCGAGCGCGGGGCGCAGCAGGGGCAGCACGATGGTCCGGAAGGTCCCGAACTCGCTCGCCCCGTCGATACGGGCGGCCTCCAGCACGGAGTCCGGTATGGACTGCACGATGTACTGCTGCATCATGAAGATCCCGAACGCCGGCGCCACCCAGGGCACGATCAGCGCGAACCAGGGGCTGCCCAGGCCCGTCTTGACGAGGATCACGAACAGCGGCACGAGGATCACCGCGAACGGGATGGACAGCGAGCTGAACATCACGCCGAAGAGCAGTTTCTTCCCTGCGAAGCGGAACTTGGCGAAGCCGTAGCCGGCCAGGGCGCAGACGAAGACGGACACGACGGTGGCGGTCAGGGCGACGACCGTGCTCATGAGGAACCAGCGCCAGAACGGCTGTCCGGAGAGCAGGCGCTGGTAGTTGTCGAGGGTGAACGGGTCGGGGACGAGTCGCGGCGGGTAGCCGAAGATGTCGCCGCGCGGTTTGAACGAGCCGCTCAGCGCCCACAGGAGTGGGGCGAGGAAGGCCAGCGACAGCAGGACCAGTACGCCGTACAGAGGCACGCGGGTGCGCATCAGTCGGACCTCCCGATGCCGAGGAGTCGGTTGACGAGCCGGCTGAGCCCGAAGACGAGGACGAAGAGCACGACGGCCGCGGCGGCGGCGTAGCCGAACTGCTGGCGCTGGAAGGCGGCCCGGTAGATGAACATCGTGACCGAGAGGGTCGATTCGGCCGGTCCGCCGCCGGTCAGCAGATACGGCTCCTCGAAGATCTGGGCCGCGCCGATGAAGGACGTCACGACGACGAAGGCGGTCACCGGCTTCAGCGCGGGCAGCGTGACGGTGGTGAAGGTGCGCAGGCGTCCGGCGCCGTCGAGTGCGGCGGCTTCGTACAACTCCCTTGGCACGTTCTGGAGTCCGGCGAGGAAGAAGACGGTCAGGTAGCCGGTCCAGCGCCACAGCATCACCAGCGCGATGCTCACCTTGGCCAGGCTCGGATCGCCCAGCCAGTCGACGCCGCCCGTGCCGAACAGGGCGCGCAGCACCGAGTTCGCGAGGCCGAACTGCCCGTCGAAGACCAGGCCGAAGATGAGCGCGACGAGGATCGGGGAGACGACGACGGGCACGAAGTACGCCGTGCGCCACAGGTCCCGCACGCGCAGGCCGCGGGTGTTGAGCGCCTGGGCGATCAGCAGGGCGGCGGGGACGACGACGCAGACCGCGACGAGCACGAAGACGGCCGTGTTGCCGAGGGCGCGATGGAAGCTGATGTCGGTGGCGAGGAGCCGGTAGTTGCGCGGGCCCACCCAGTGCGGGGTGCCGAGGCCGACCCACTCAGTGAGGCTCAGCCAGAGGGAGACCGCGACGGGGACCAGCATGAACAGGACGTAGAGGAGATAGAAGGGCGAGATGAAGAGGTACGGCGCCCAGGACTTCTTCCGGCCGACTGCGGCGGTGGTCATGGTGGGTGGACCCTCCTAGCGTCCGGCCTGGTCACGGAAGTCGGCGGCGGTCTGTTTCAGGGCCTGACGAGGGCTCAGATCGCCGTGGTAGGCGCGCAGGAGGTTGCCGGCGAGGACGTCGTAGAGGATCGACTGGTCGGGGCTCTGGTGGAACGGGGGGACCTGGGGCAGCAGGTCGCGGTAGAGCGGGAAGAGCCGCTGGCCGCCGCAGAAGTCGTCCCGGGCGGTGCTCAGGCGGGGGTCGTCGTAGACCGAGCGGCGGGTGGGGAGGTAGCCGGTCTCGGTGAAGCGGCGGACCTGGCCCTCATGGGTGAGCCAGGTGTGGAACAGGAACTCCTTGGCGGCCCGCGTGTGGGGCTTGTCCTTGATGACGCCGAAGCCGGTGCCGCCCACGGCGGCCGTGACCGCGCCGCCCCCGGCGAACCGGGGCAGGGCCTTGACCCGCCATCTCCCCTTCTGCTCGGGCACGTTGGGCGCCAGGCCGTAGTTCTTGTACCAGATCGCCATGGGCAGTCCGATGACCCGGCCCTGCTTCAGGGCGGTCTGCATGGCGGCGCCGTAGTAGTCGGAGATGTCGATGGCGAAGCCGCTGCGCAGGCCTTCGCAGAGGAAGCGCAGCACCTCCTCGGCCTCGGGCGAGTCGAGGACGAGGTTCTGGTCGGCGTCGAAGAAGGCGCCGCCGCGCTGGTAGAGCAGCATCTGGAAGGACTGCACGACCTGGCCCGCGTCGCTGCCCACGGTGGAGACGACGCACATCGAGGCGCCGTGGTCCTGGTGGACGCGGGCGCCGAGTTCGGCGAACTCCTCCCAAGTGGGCGTGTCCTTGGGGAGGTTGTACCGGTCGAAGAGGTCGTCCCGGTAGAAGTAGACGACCATCGGGGTGTCCGAGTCGAGGGCGTAGACCCGGCCGTCCTTGCTGAACGGGGCGGTGCGGGCGGGCAGCAGGTCGGCCTTCAGGCCGGGGACGGCGGCGATGTCGTCGGTGAGGTCGTACTGCAGCCGTTCGGCTATGTCGCCGCGGAGCATGCGCGGGAAGCTGCCGATCTCGAAGCCCACGAGGTCGGGGGTGCCGCGTCCGGCGACGGCCTGGGCCAGGAGTTTGGTGACGACGTCGGGGGCTCCGGCGCGGGTGACCTTGAGGTGGTAGCGGAAGTCGGTGAGCCGGTCGGCCTCGGGGATGCCCTTCTCGAAGAAGGCTTCGTAGCCCGGGTCGTGGGTCCACAGGGCGAGGGTGACATCGCCGGAGGTGACGGCGGTGGAGCTGCCGCCTCCGCAGGCGGAGAGGGCGGCGGCCGTGCTCAGTCCGAGGGCGCCGCGCAGGACAGCGCGGCGGGGCGGGCGGGGTGGTGGGTACACACGTGACTCCTCACGTGGTGCGGCTACGGGGGTGTGCGTGCGACGGCCGTCCCGGGCTGCGCACGCGGGGTGGGGCGGAGTGGTCGGGGTGAGGGGGTGTGGTCAGGGGGAGACGGGGCCGGTGGAGGCTCGTACGGTCAACTCGACGGCCGGTTCGGGGTGTTCGGCCGGGGCGGGGCGGCCCTCGATCAGGGCGATCAGGTGGTCGACTGCACGGTCGGCGATGGTGGCGAAGTTCTGCCTGACGGTGGTCAGGGGCGGGGAGAGGTAGGCGGCGGCGGGGATGTCGTCGTAGCCCACGACGCTGACGTCGCCGGGGACGCTGCGGCCCGCCTCGGCGAAGGCGTGCAGGGCGCCGATCGCCATGTCGTCGTTTGCGGCGAACACGGCGGTGACGTCGGCGAGTCGGGCCAGTTGTCGGCCGGCCGCGTATCCGGCGGCCGGGCTCCAGTCGCCCTCCCTGGCGAGCGGCGGCTCGGGGGCGCCGGCGGCGGCGAGGGCCTCGCGCCAGCCCCGGAGACGGTCGCGGGCGGCCCACCAGTTCTGCGGGCCGGGGAGGTGCCAGACGGTGCGGTGGCCGAGGGCGAGCAGGTGCTCGGTGGCGAGCCGGGCGGCCCGGACCCCGTCGGCGCCGACGACCGCGCCCACGCCGTCGGTGAGTTCGACGCCCTCTCCGAGGCTGATCACCGGGACGTCCGCGCTGAGTCGGAGCGGGGTGCCGTCGTCGATGGGCTCGGACAGCACGATCCCGTCGACGCCCTGCTCCAGCAGCGCCTCGACGGCGACCGAGACCCTCTGCCCCTCCAGGGTGCTGGCCAGGGCGAAGGAGTACCCCGCCCGCTGCATCGCCCGTTCCAGGGCGATCAGCAGCGTCGACGGGCCGTAGAGGGACGTGCCCAGCGAGACGACGCCGATGCGCCGGTAGCGGCCGAGGAGCAGGGCGCGCGCCGCGTTGTTCGGGCGGTAGTCCAGCTCCCGGATGGCCCGGAGCACGCGGTCGCGGACCTCCGGGCTGACGTGCGGTTCGCCGTTGACGACCCGTGACACCGTCTTCTGGGAGACACCGGCGGTGCGGGCGACCTCGGTCATCGTCGTCGCCATGCGGGCTCCCGGGTCGTCGTCTTGGCTGACTACGTAGTCAACTCATGCGACAAGCGGGCTGACGCCAGCATGACTACGTAGTCATGTCAGTCTGGAGAGCCTTGGCCACGGCGTCAATGGTTCGTCGCCGACTCGGCCGCCGCAAGGGCTTGTTCGGCGTAGCCGCGGCCGAAGAGCACGGTGTGCACGAGGAGCGGGAACAGTTGGTGGAGGGCGATGCGGTCGGTCCATCCGTCGGCGAGCGGCGCGGCTTCCCGGTAGGCGGCCAGGATCCGGTCCAGGTGGGGGCAGCCGAAGAGGTGGAGCATCGCCAGGTCGGTCTCACGGTGGCCGCCGTGTGCGGCCGGGTCGATGAGCCAGGCGTGTCCGTCGGCGCCCCACAGGACGTTGCCGTTCCAGAGGTCGCCGTGCAGCCGGGCGGGCGGCTCGGCGGGGCCCGCCAGTTCGGGGAGCCGCTCGCAGACCTGCTCGAAGACGGGCGCCTCGGTGCTGCGGAGGGTGCCGTCGTCGACCGCGCGGCGCAGATACGGCAGCACCCGGTGCTCGGCGTACCAGCGGGGCCAGTCGGGGCCGGTGACGTTGCGCATCGGGGCGAGGCCGATGTACGCGGCCTCGGGGCCGCCGGGCGGTGGGGCGCCGAACGCGGGTGCGCCGGTGGCGTGCAGGGCGGCCAGTTCACGGCCGAGGCGCTCCGCCGCGGCGACGCCGGGACGGCCGGTGGCCACGCGGTCGGTGACCAGCCACTGCCCGTCGTGGCCGTGCACGACCGGGATACGGACCGTGTCGGCGTCGGCCAGCCAGCGCAGTCCCGCCGCCTCGGCCTGTGCGGCCCGGTCGCCGTCGCCGCGCTTGACCATCACCACCCGGCCGTCGTCGAGGGTGACTTCGGCGAGCCCCCCGGAGTGCCGGCGTTCGCCGGTGGCCGGGAGTCCGGTGAACCGTGCCGCAACGGCACTCGGGCCCTCGAAGGAGTTGTGCACGGCCATCAGGGTACGGCGACCCTTGGCGGCGCTGAAGTCAGCCGGTCCCGCTCCGGGGAGTCATCGCGTCAGCTGTCTGCGGCGGCCTTCTTGATCGCCTCCCGGATCCGGGAGTAGGTGCCGCAGCGGCAGACGTTCTCGATCCGGTCGATGTCGGCGTCGGTCGGCCGGGGCGTCTTCTTCAGCAGGGCGGCCGTGGCCATGATCTGGCCCGGCTGGCAGAAGCCGCACTGGGCGACGTCGCAGTCGAGCCAGGCCTGTTGCACGGGGTGGAGGCGGTCGCCGTCGGCCAGGCCCTCGATGGTGGTGACCGCACGGCCGGCGCAGTCGCCGACCGGGACGACGCAGGGCTGTATCTCGTCGCCGTCGAGATGGCTGGTGCAGGCGCGACAGGCGCCCACGCCGCAGCCGTACTTGGGGCCGGTGACGTTCAGCAGGTCGCGCAGTACCCACAGCAGGGGCATGTCGGCGGGGGCCTCGACGGTGACGCGCTTCCCGTTGAGGGTGAAGGAGTAGGAGGGCATCGGTACCTTCTCGGACGTGGCTCAGAAGTCGAGGGGGAAGCGGCGCGGCTTGGTGCCGGTGGCCCGGGCGTAGGCGTTGGCGACGGCGCCGGCCACGGCCGGGACACCGAGTTCGCCGGCTCCGCCGGGGTCGCGCCGGGAGGGCATGATGTGCGCCTCGAATTGCTGCGGGGCATGGCGCTGGCGGGCGTAGTGGAAGTCGGCGAAGCTGCTCTCGCGGACGGCGCCCTTGTCGATGTGCAGGCCGGCGCTCAGGACGGTGGAGATGCCGTCGACGGCGGTGCCCATGAGCTGGGCCTCAAGTCCACGCGGGTTGACGGCCGTTCCGACGTCGGCGGCCATCACAACCTTGGTCACCCGGGGGTTCTTCGGATCGGCGGCGTCGATCTCGACCAGACAGGCCACGCAGGAGCCGTACTCCTCGTGCACGGCGACGCCCTGGGCGTGCCCCCGCGGCATGGTCCGGCCCCACTCCCCCGCCTTGGCGACCTTGTCCAGTACGGCTTTGACGGCCTTGCTCCGCAGGGTCGTACGGCGGAAGGCGACCGGGTCCTTGCCGAGGCTGCGGGCGGCCTCGTCGACGACGATCTCCTCGGCGGTGCGCACCGTGCCGGAGTCCACCGAGCGCCAGGCGCCGAGCGGGATCGCCAGGTCGACCGAGCCGGAGTTCCCGGAGAGGCGCCCGAAGTTGTAGAGGCCGCTGTCGCTGGGGAGCGGGGCGGCCACGGGGGCACGCACGGCGGCACGCACGCCGCCCTGCGTGGACATGCCCTGCTCGGAGGACTCGTTGACCGAGGCCGTCGCGTGGGAGAAGGCCACCACTCTGCCCTGGGCGTGGCTGGCCCGGATCCGGTGGTGGGAGGCCGGGCGCATACGGCCGTGCCGGATGTCGTCGGCCCGGCTCCACATCAGCTTCACCGGCCGGCGCGCCTTCTTGGAGATCTGCGCGGCCTCGATCGCGGCGTCGTAGTTCAGCCGGCGTCCGAACGACCCACCGCCGCGCAGGACATGGACCCGGACCTTCGACACCGGCAGGCCGACCGTCGCGGCGATTTCTTCGCGCGCCGACTGCGGCGTCTGGGAGGAGAACCAGATCTCGGCACTTTGGGCGCGCACGTCCGCCACAGCGGTGAGCACCTCCATGGGCGCGTGACTGACGAAGGCGAACTCGAACTCGGCCTCCGTCTGCGCCGATCCGCGCGGCGGGCTCTCCAGCTTCGGTACGGCGGCGCGCAGCCGGGCGCGGATCTCGGCGTCGGAGAGGTTCGCGAGGGGGCCCGGCGCCCACTTGATCTTGAGCGCGTCCCGGGCCTGGAAGGCGTGGTGGAAGGTCTCCGCGACCACGGCGACCCCGCCGTCGATCCGGACGACCGCGTGCACGCCCGGCATGGCGCGGGCCGCCTTGGAGTCGACCGAGACGACCTTCCCGCCGATCGTCGGCGGCCGGGCCACGACCGTCGGCTTCGCTCCGGCCACCGCGAGGTCTCCGGTGTACTTCGCCTTGCCGGTGACGATGTCACGGGCGTCGATACGGGTCGCCGGCCGGCCGATCACCCGGTGCTTGGAGGCGGGCTTGGGGTTGGTCGACACGGCCGGGCGCGTGATCTGGGCGGCGGCCCTGGTCAGCGATCCGAAGGTGGCCGACCGGCCGTCCGGTCCGAAGACCATCGTGTCCCTGGTGCGCAGGGTCCGCGCGGGGACGTGCCATCGGCGGGCCGCCGCGGTCACCAGCTTGGCGCGGGCGGTGGCGGCCAGGTGCCGGGCCGGCCCGTACAGCGAACTGACCGAGTTGGAACCGCCGGTGAACTGGTTTCCCTTGCTGCGGGCGTCCGCGAGTGGGATGTCGACGTCGGCGAGCCGGGCGTCCAGTTCCTCGGCGATCATCATCGCGACGGCGGTGGTGACGCCCTGGCCGACCTCGACGCGCGGCAGCCGTACGACGACCCTGTTGGCCGGGGTGACCTCCAGGACCAGCATCTCCTCGTCGGTGCCGGTGACCAGGACGTCGGAGGCTGCACGGCCGCCGGCCTCGGCTTCCTCGGCGCCCTGCGCGGTCGAGCCGTCGCAGCCGAGCGGTGCCGCGACGGTCAGGGTGGTCGCCGCCAGCGAATACACCACGAACTGTCGACGGGACAACTGACTGGCCAACAGACTCTCCTCTCCGAGAACCCGGTGTGGTTCGACCTGTATGAGGGTCGCGTGCACGCCGGGGTTGCGCCGGTTGGCCGGTGCATCGATCTACGGGCCGAGTCGTGAGAGGTCGGTGCCCCAATCGAGGTGTCGTACGAGCTCGTCGTCGCCCTGTCGGTTCCCGCCCGTGCTCCGACCGCCGGGACCTGACGGGGTGTGGGTGCCGCGGGAGATGTTGCCGCTGACCGTGATGTTGTTCTCCACGCGGGGGCGGCGGAGCGTCTCGTAGAGGGCGAGCGCGGCGTCGGTGTCCGGCGTGTCCCGCAGGGACTTGGCGAGGACCACGGCGTCCTCCAGGGCCATCGACGCGCCCTGGCCGGTGGCGGGGGACGCCGCGTGGGCCGCGTCGCCGATGACCAGGGTGCGGCCGGAGCGCCAGGGCGTCCCGGTGGGGAGTTCGGTGGCGTTGGTGACCATCAGCCGGTCGGCGGTGGCCGCCACGAGGTCCGCGGCCGGGGTGGCGTCCTTGCGCAGCAGCGGCAGCAGCAGGTCCCGCCACCGGGCCGGGGTGCCGTCCGCGAGGGCGTCGGCGGGCAGGGGTTCGTCGGTGACGCGGGCGAACCAGTACGTCTCCCCTGCGGGCGACACCGCGTACCCGAAGGCGACGGAGCTGCCGCGCACCATGGTGATGGTCTCGCCCTGGGCGGCCTCGGGGACGGCGTCGGTGTAGCCGTAGAAGACGTACTGTCCGGCGTACACCGGGCGGGCGTCGGGGGCGATGAGCCGGCGGACGGTGGAGCTCAGGCCGTCGGCCCCGATGAGCAGGTCACCGGTGGCCGTGCTGCCGTCGGCGAAGTGGGCGGTCACGGCGTCCGGGCCGTCCTCGACCGACACCAGGCGGGCGCCGTGCCGGATGCCGATGCCCCGGCGTGTGACCTCGGCCTGCAGGGCGGTGTTGAGGTCGCCGCGGCGCAGGCACCGGTACTGAAGGTGTGCGGTGCCGGCTTCGCCGAGCGGCACCTGGGCTACTTCGGCGCCCGTGTCGTCGAGGACCCGCATCGAGGTGAGGGGGAAGCCGATCGCGGTGACCGCGGCCGAGGCGTCGACCTCCGCGAGCGCCCGCATGCCGTTGCTCGCGAGCGTGAGGAACGCGCCGATGTCCTCGGCGGAGTCCGGGTGCGCCTCGTACACCTCGACATCTAATCCGGCCTTGTGCAGCGCGAGCGCCGCTCCCGCACCGGCGATCCCGCCCCCTACGACCATCAACCGCGTCACATCGCCCCCAAGCTCCCCGGACGGCCCCTGCCAGTCGCCGCCGTCCTTCATGGAACGCCCCAGGTCCGGCCCCAGTTCCCGGGCTCTCCGCACAATCGCCGTACCGGCCCTGAATACCGAACCGGAACGAGTGCAACCATTCCGCCAACCCGAATGTCTCCCCTAATATCAGACACATCACCTCCCGGGGGACGTAATGGGACGAAACAGAGCCGCATGGGCGACGGCGATCGCGATCATGGCCACCACCCTGGGCGTGGCGGCGATCCCGGCCGAAGCCACCACGACCACCACCTCCCAGGCCACGGCCTGCCCCACCGGCTGGGGCAGTCTGGCCAAGACCCGCTCCTCCGCCACGTCGGAGTCGGTGACGAACATCAGGACCGGCCGGCACGCCTGCTTCGACCGCATGGTCGTCGACGTTCCCGGCGCGGCCACCAGCGGCCTCGGCTACTCCGTCAGGTACGTCAGCCGCCTCCACCAGGACGGTTCGGGCCACCACATCCCCGTCGGCGGCGGAGCCGTCCTCGAGGTACGGGTGGCCGCCCCCGCCTACGACCCCGAGACCGGGAAGCCGACGTATCCCGTGCGGGCCGGTCAGCGGCTGGCGGGCGTGGACCTCAAGGGCTACCGCACCTTCCGGGACGCTCGGTTCGCCGGCAGTTTCGAAGGGGACACGCAGATCGGGCTCGGCCTGCGGGCGCGGCTGCCGTTCCGGGTGTGGGTCGCGACCGACCGGGTCGTGGTCGACGTCGCGCACAACTGGACCGGGGCGCGCTGAGGCACGTGCGGCTTCTCGGCAGGCAGCGGCTTCTCGGCAGCCTTGCCCTTTACCGCCTGGCGTCGGCGGACGTGAGGAAGACGCCGGTGAGTGGCGCGTGCGTGGTCCAGCCAAGCGACTTGTACAGGCCCTGCCCCTCAGCCGTCGCGGCGAGCACTCCAGTCCGCGCGCCTGCCGCGATCGCCGCGTCGGCCAAGGCGTGCATCACTGCCCGCCCAAGGCCCCGTCGACGGTGGGCAGGTGCGGTCTCTATCTGGTCGAACACGACAGAGCCGGCGCGGGCAGTGGCCGCGACCTGGCCGTGGGCGGCGAAGGCGCCGTCCATGTCGCGGACGAGGGCGCGGATGACATCACCCCGGCTCCACGTGCGCAGTCGGTAGCCGGGAGGGAGGTCCGTCAGGGACGTGTGCAGGGATGCCGACATCAGGAAACCGGGGTCGTCGAAGGTCCATGCGGGTGTGAGCCAGGGGGATATGACCTCCGGGGCCACGAGTACCTTGAGCCAGGTGGCAGGCGCTGTCGTCGTCTCCACGAGGCCGCGGATGACCGCCTCGTCGGCGTGCGGCAGGACATGTCGGGTCACCTGCCCGGGTAGCCCGACATCGACGGTGAACCCCCAGGGCGCTTCCATCGGAGGGGCGGCCCCACGCGAGGTGGCCCAGCCTTCGACCCAGGCTCGCACGATTTCGGTATCCATAGGCCCTCCGCATGTAATGGGTGCCAGCGATCAAGGCACATTACGCGCTAGGAGGTGCCGGCGGGATCAGGGCTTCGAGGCGGTCAACCCGTCCCGTCCCTGATATTCCCGCAGCTTCCGGTACAGGGTCGCCCGGGCGATCCCCAACGCCGCCGCGGCGCGGGCCTTGTTGCCGCCGTGGCGGCGCAGCGCCTCCAGGATCGCGGCCCGTTCGGCGAGCTCCATCGGGCTGAGGCTGCGGCCCGCGGGTCCCTCCCGGACGGGATCCGGCAGTTCGCTGCGCCGCACCGGTCCGAAGACCCGGCGCTGACTCGCGAGCGCCCGTACGAGGTGGGCGAGTTCGGTGACGTTGCCGGGCCAGGGATGCTGTTCCAGGGCCCGCAGCGCATCCAGTGTCCAGGTCAGCGGCGGGCTGCCGGGAGCAGGTCTGGGCGCCAGGGCGGGGAGCAGCTCCCTGATGTCCTCGGGGCGTTCCCGCAAGGCAGGCAACGTCACCGAGCGGGCCGCGAGCGTGTCGAGGAGGCGCTGGAGGCAGGGGCCCGGCGGGGTTCCGGGCGTGTACGTGGCGACCAGGCGGGCGTCCGGGCACTCGTCCAGGAGCGAGTTGAGGGCGGCGACGTCCGGCTGGGCCAGCCGTTCGGCGTGGCGCAGCAGCAGTGGGCGGTCGCCCGCCGACTCGTTCCCCTTGAGGTCGAGTTCGGGTGACTCGGCGGCGTCCACGACCAACGGGGCCGTGCCGTCGAGGAGTTCGAGAGCGAGCGTCGTCTTGCCCGTCCCCCGCTCGCCCACCACCAACAGAGGTCCCGCGGTACGCGCCAGCGCCGCCGCCCGCGCGACCACGTGCCGCCACGGCACCGAGCCTCCCACCAGCGCAGCGGCCGGGCACGGGGGCGACGGCACGGGCTCCACGGGACAGGGCTCCAGCACCGCGACAAGACCGAGGGGGCGGCCTTCATGCCGTACCGGAGTGATCTCGACCGTGCACCCGGCGTCCTCGGGGAGCTGGATCTCGTACGACTCGTCTGTCGCCCTGCGCTCCAACGCCTCCAGCACCTGCGGCGAGGCAAGGCGCACCGCCGCCTCGCTGACCAGGCGGTTGCGGCCGTCCAGCGCGACGACCGCACGCTCGCGCCCGCGCGCGGCACGCTCATAGGCGTCGAGCAGGACGCGTTCCGCGCTACGCGCGCGTGCCCGCAGTTCGGCCTCCACCGCCGTGGCCGCCGCCTCGGCGAGGGCGGCGCCGGGATGCGGCCGGCAGCCGGCGCACAGGCCAGAGGCGACCGTCACCGTGCCAAGTGCCTGGCCGGTCTCCGGGGAGAGCAGCGGCACGCTGACCGCGGAGACGTCCTGCCACACGTCGAGGAAGTGCTCGGGACCGTGCACCTCAGCCCGACGCAGGGTGCGCAGGGCGAGCGCGGCGCTGTTGTGGCCGACCTCCCGCTCGGAGAGGTCGCGGCAGGTGTCGTCGCCGGGCGCGCTGCCTGCCGACCACAGCACCCTGAGCCGCTCGTCGGTGAGCACGAACGCGGACCCTGCGGCGTCGAGGGCCGGGGCGAGGCGGGTCAGCACGGGACGCGCCGCCTCCAGCAGGAGGGAGTCGGCCGGGCCTGTGCTCAACTCCCGTACCGGACCGCCGAGATCGTGCCGTACGCCGAAGAAGCGGGCGCGCCGCCAGGCCGCGACGACGTCGTCCGGCACGCCGTCCGGGAGTGGGCGGCCCGTCAGGAACCGCTGGCGGGCCTGGCGGAGCGGGGCGAGGGCAGGGGGATGTTCCACGGTGGTCATGGCGTCCTCACCGTATAGGGGGCGTCACGCGCGGGGCGACGGTGGGTTGTCTCGTAATGAGACACCCACGATCGACGACATCGCTCCATGATCTTGAAAGATCGGAGTCTGTTCTCATCTCCTGGAGCGTTCTGTCGTGCACACCGTCGTCGAGACCGATGTACTGATCGTGGGCAGTGGCCCGGCGGGCGCGTCGGCCGCGCTCGCCCTGAGCACCTACGGCGTGCGCAACATGGTCGTCACCCGGTACGCGCGTCTCGCCGACACCCCTCGTGCGCACATCACCAACCAGCGCACCATGGAGGTGCTGCGCGATCTGGGCGTCGAGGAGGACGTGGTCGCCAAGGCGACGCCCCAGCACCTGATGGGCAACACGACCTTCTGCACCAGCCTGGCCGGCGAGGAGCTGGGCCGGGTCCGCTCCTGGGGCAACGACCCGCTCGTGCAGGCCGCGCACGAGCTGGCCAGCCCGACGCGGATGTGCGACATGCCGCAGCACCTGATGGAGCCGGTGCTGATGGACGCGGCGATCGCGCGCGGCACCGACCTCCGGTTCAGCACCGTCTACAAGTCCTTCGTCCAGGACGAGGGCGGGGTGACGGTCACGGTCGAGGATCGGCTGCGCGGCGACGAGTACCGGATCCGCGCCAAGTACCTGATCGGCGCGGACGGCGGCCGGTCGAAGGTCGCCGAGGACGCGGGGCTGCCGATGGGCGGGCAGATGGGCGTCGCGGGCAGCATCAACATCGTCTTCGACGCCGATCTGAGCAAGTACACCGCGCACCGCCCCTCCACCCTCTACTGGGTGCTCGCCCCCGGCGCCACGGTCGGCGGCATCGGCGCGGGTCTGGTGCGCAACGTCCGCCCCTGGAACGAGTGGCTGATCGTCTGGGGCTACGACGTCACCGCGGGCGCCCCCGACCTCACCGAGGAGTACGCCCTGTCCGTCGTACGGCAGCTCATCGGCGATGACGAGATCCCGGTGACCATCAAGTCGTCCTCGGCGTGGACCGTGAACGAGATGTACGCCGAGACGTACGCCAACGGCCGCGTCTTCTGCGCCGGTGACGCCGTGCACCGTCACCCGCCGTCCAACGGGCTCGGCTCCAACACCTCCATCCAGGACTCCTACAACCTGGCCTGGAAGCTGAAGCTCGTCCTCGACGGGGTCGCCTCGCCGAAGCTCCTCGACACCTACGACGCCGAGCGGGCTCCGATCGGGAAGCAGATCGTGACCCGCGCGAACAAGTCCATCGGCGAGACCGCCCCGATCTTCGAGGCGCTGGACGGGCTCTCGCCGCAGACGCCCGAGCAGCTGTGGGCCAACATCGCCGCCCGCAAGGACGCCACGGAAGCGGCCGAGAAGCAGCGGGCCGCGCTGCGCGAGGCGATCGCCTTCAAGGTGTACGAGTTCAACGCGCACGGCGTCGACCTCAACCAGCGCTATCCCGCCGAGAGCTCTGTCGCGGTCGTCCCGGACGGCACGCCCGACCCCGGCTTCACCCGCGATCCCGAGCTGCACCACCAGCCCACATCCCGCCCCGGCGCCAAGCTCCCGCACGCCTGGATCACCTCGGGGACCCGGACCCTGTCCACCCTCGACACCGTCGGCAAGGGCCGCTTCACGCTGCTCACCGGCATCGGCGGCGACGCGTGGGAGCGGGCCGCCGCGGCCCAGCCCCTCGACATCGCCACGGTGGTGATCGGACCGGGGCAGGAGTACGAGGACCCGTACGGCGACTGGGCGGGCCTGAGCGAGATCTCCGACGCGGGCGCGCTCCTCGTACGCCCCGACGGGTATGTGGCGTTCCGGCACGCCGGCGCGGCCGACGACGCCGAACAGTTGCTCACGGACGCGCTGCGGCGGATTCTCGGGCACGGTTGAGATGGGCGCCCAGGAGGCCGGAGAAGGACAGAGAGCCGGGAAGGAGCCGACATGACCGGCGAACCGACGGTCACCGACGAGGCCGTCGCCAGTCTGCGCGGGACCGCCGATCCACGCCTGCGGGAGCTGCTGTCCGGCCTGATCCGGCATCTGCACGCCTTCGCGCGGGAGTCGCGGCTGACGCAGGAGGAGTGGGAGCGGGCGATCGGGTTCCTGACCGCGACCGGGCAGGCGTGCACGGACACCCGGCAGGAGTTCATCCTGCTGTCGGACGTGCTCGGGCTGTCGATGCTCGTGGAGACGATCAACGAGCGGCAGGGCGCGGGCGCCACCGAGTCGACGGTGCTGGGCCCGTTCCACATGACCGAGTCGCCGGTCCGGGAACTCGGCGCGAGCATCGACCTGGTCGGTGACGGAGAGCCGTGCGTGGTCAGCGGCCGGGTGCTGTCCAGGGACGGCGGTCCGCTGCCCGGCGCGGTGATCGACGTCTGGCAGGCCGACGCGCACGGCTTCTACGACGTGCAGCGCCCGGACGTGCAGCCACCGGGCAACGGGCGGGGCCTGTTCACGGCGGACTCCGAGGGCCGCTTCTGGTTCCGTACGTGCGTGCCGAGCCCGTATCCGATCCCCACGGACGGCCCGGTCGGCGACCTGCTGCGGGCCACCGGTCGGCACCCCTACCGCCCGGCCCACATCCACTTCATCGCCTCGGCCGCCGGCCACACGCCGGTGACCACGCACATCTTCGTGGCAGGCAGCGAGTACCTGGACTCCGACGCGGTGTTCGCCGTCAAGCCGAGCCTGGTGCAGGACTTCGCGACGGCCGACGACCCTTCCCTGGCCCGGGAGTTCGGCGTCGACACCCCCTTCCGGCACGCCCGGTTCGACCTCGTGCTGGAGCCGGCGTGACAGGCTTCCTCGACTTCTCGTACGAGAGCCGGCCCGTACGGGTCGTCTTCCGGCCCGGTGCGGCCGTGGCGGCGACGCCCGGTGAGGCCGAACGCCTCGGTCTGCGGCGGCTGTTGGTGGTGTGCGGTGCACGCGGGGCGGACACGGCCCGGGCGGTCGCGGACGCGCTGGGCCCGGCCTGTGCGGGTCTGCACGCCGAGGCGCGGATGCATGTGCCCGTGGAGGTCGCCGACCGGGCGGTCGAGGTGGCCCGCGCGGCGGGCGCCGACGGGTGCGTGGCGGTCGGCGGCGGCTCGTCGATCGGGCTGGGCAAGGCGATCGCCCTGCGCACCGGACTGCCCCTCATCGCGGTGCCGTCCACCTACTCCGGCTCGGAGATGACCGACGTCTGGGGCCTGACCGAGCACGGCGCCAAGCGCACCGGCCGCGACCCGAAGGTGCTGCCCCGCAGCGTCGTCTACGACCCCGACCTCACCCTCTCCCTGCCCGTACCGCTCTCCGTGACCAGCGGCGTCAACGCGCTCGCGCACGCCGTCGAGGCGCTGTACGCGCCGGACACCTCGCCCCTGGTGGCGCTGATGGCCGAGGAGGGCGTACGGGCGATGGCGCGGGCGCTGCCGGAGGTGGCCGCGCGGCCGGCGTCCGTTCAGGCGCGCGGGCGTGCCCTGTACGGCGCCTGGCTGTGCGGGTCCTGCCTGGGCGCCACCACCATGGGCCTGCACCACAAGCTGTGCCATGTCCTGGGCGGCACCTTCGGCCTGCCGCACGCCGAGACGCACACCGTGGTCCTGCCGTACGCCCTGGCCCACAACGCGCCCGCCGCGCCGGACGCCGCCGCCACCATGGCCCGCGCCCTGGACGCCGACGACGCGCCGACGGCCCTGTGGGAACTGTCCGGACGTCTCGGCGCCCCCCGCTCCCTCGCCGAACTGGGCCTCGCCGAAGCCGACTTGGCCACGGCCGCCGCACAGACCGCGGGCCAGGCGTACGCCAACCCCCGCCCGGTCACGGCCGACGGCGTGCTCGCACTGCTGCGCGCGGCGTTCGAAGGCGCGCCGCCGACCACTGCCGTCCAGTAATCCCCCTGATTCGCCCCCCACTCCCCTTCCCCCCCCTCGAAGAAAGGTGATCGCCATGCCCCTCGGACTGCTCAGGAGTCGACGCTCCCGGGGGGTGCCCACCGCGGCGTTTCCCGTGCCGTCCGGTGCGGGCGGCGTGGCCCGTGAGGTCGTGGATCCGGTGGGCCTGCCGATGCGGGGCGCCGATGTGACGGTGACGGCGATGGACTCGCACGAGGTCGTGGTGCGGGGCACCACGGATCCGTACGGGCTGTTCTTCGCCGCGCTTCCGCCGGGCCACTACGGCCTGCGGATCACGGCCGAGGGGCTCACCCCGCACCAGGAGACCGTGGACGTCATCGGCGGCACGACGCCTCCCCCCGCGCAGGTCCAGCTGACGTCGGGACGCCAACTGGATCTCCCGGTGCCGGGTACCTGGCTCTTCGACCCGCCGCACACGGCGATCCGGTTCATCGCCAAGCACGTCGGCATGGCGCACGTCCACGGCCGTTTCGAGCGCTTCACCGGCGGCATACGCGTCGAGCCCGACATGGGCGCCTCCCGGGTGTCGGTGCGCATCGAGGCCGCGAGCATCACCACGGGCAACAACACCCGGGACAACCATCTGCGCTCCGGCGACTTCCTGGACGTCGAGCGTTACCCGTACATCGACTTCACCAGCACGCGTTTCGCGTACCGGGGCGGCACCAAGTGGACGCTCCACGGCTCCCTGACCATGCACGGGATCAGCCGCTCGGTCGAGCTGGACACCACCTATCTCGGCTCCGTCAACGGCGGCTACGGCGAGGAGCTGCGGTGCGCGGCCCTGGCCAAGGCGGAGCTGCACCGTGAGGACTACACGCTGAACTGGCGCAGCATGCTCGCGCGCGGTATCGCGGTGGTGGGTCCCACGGTCCAGCTGGAGCTGGACGTACAGGCGATGTACCGCACGCACGACACCCCGACGCCGCCCGAGTAGGCCCTCACAGCGGGTAATGGGCCGGTGTCGGGTTACCTCACGCGACGGTTACGGTTCGCTCAACCTCTGGTTGCGACGCGGTGATCGGGTGACTATGGGGACATGACACTGGCCCAGCGCGCCATGGAACAACTGGAAGTCTGGCCCGATCTGAGTGCGGGCCCGGCCAGTTGCGGCGCAGGGCGGGCTCTGAGCTCCGTCCACAGCGAGATCGTGCACTTCCACTCCGAGCGGGACGTGGACCTGCATCTCACGCTCGCGGCCATCCAGCGCATCCACGGCGACCTCAAGGAGTCCACCGCGGTCAGGCTGGTGCCGGGCTCCCGCTGGGTGACCGTGCACCTGGACTGCGACGCGGACGTGGACCTGCTGATGAGCCTGGTCAGCGTCGCCCTCAAGGCCCATCAGACGGGGCCGTCCCCCGTCGGCCACCAGGCCCGGTCCGCGTGCAACTTCCGGCGCGTCACGGTGCTGCCCCGCGCCGAGGCCGGGAGCTGCTGAGCCTCAGCTCTCGGACCCGGAGTCGTCCTCCCCCGCCTCCAGCAGACCCGCGGCCGCGCCGACGATCCGGGGATCGGCGGTGCCGACGACCTCCTCGTCCTTGTCGCCGTAGTCGAAGCGGGCCAGCACACTGCGCATGGCCTCGACGCGGGCCCGCTTCTTGTCGTTGCTCTTCACCACCGTCCAGGGCGCGTGGTCGGTGTCCGTCTCGCGGAACATGGCGACCTTGGCGGCGGTGTAGTCGCCCCAGCGGTCCAGTGACGCCAGGTCCATCGGGCTCAGCTTCCACTGGCGTACGGGGTCGACCTGGCGGATGGTGAACCGGGTGCGCTGCTCGCCCTGGGAGACCGAGAACCAGAACTTGATCAGGTCGACGCCGTCGTCCACGAGCATCCGCTCGAAGGCGGGCGCCTGCCGCATGAAGCGCCGGTACTCGTCGTCGGTGCAGAAGCCCATCACGCGCTCCACGCCGGCCCGGTTGTACCAGGACCGGTCGAACAGCACGATCTCGCCTGCGGTCGGCAGATGCTCCACATACCGCTGGAAGTACCACTGCCCGCGTTCACGCTCGGTCGGCTTCTCCAGGGCCACCACACGGGCTCCGCGCGGGTTGAGGTGCTCCGTGAACCGCTTGATCGTGCCGCCCTTGCCGGCCGCGTCCCGTCCCTCGAAGACGATGACGAGACGCCGCCCGCTCTCCTTGATCCAGCTCTGCAGCTTCAGCAGTTCGATCTGCTGGAGTCGCTTGTGCCACTCGTACTCCGGGCGCTCCATGCGCTGCTCGTACGGGTAGTTCTCGCGCCAGGTGTCCACCGGGCTGCCGTCCGGCCTGATCAGTACGGGGTCGTCCTGATCGGTGTAGTCGACGTGCAGCCCTGACAACAGTTCGGTTTCCATACACCGATGCAAGCGAGCGCTTTCGTACGCCCGGCTAACCCCAGGCAAAGATCAGCTATAGGAGACGTCCGATGTGCTGTACCGGCAGTGATTGCCGTCGGGTCCGCTGCCGGTCTCGCGGGGCTCGTCGCCGCTGTCGTTGCCCTGGAAGCGGTCACAGACGGTGATGTCCCGGCCGCTGTCGCCGGTGATCGTCACGCCCGACAGGGTGGCCGTGTCGCCGTAGTTGGCGTTGATCCCGGCGATGGCGTTGCCGGGGCCGGTCACCCTCACGCCGCTGATGACGACGTGGCGTCGGTACTGGGTGTCGCAGTTGCCACACGAGCGGTAGAGCTTGCCGAAGTCCGCGACCTGGAAGTTCGTGATGGTCACCGTCCCGGCGCCGTTGTGCTGGAAGACCTTGTCGTCCGCGTGCCGCGCACCGCCGCCGAGGACGCGGTACGTCGCCGCCGCGGACGCCCCCTTGAAGGTGGCCGCGTCCTCGCCGACGTCCTCCCACCACACGTTCTGCAGCGTGCAACTGCCCAGGCAGTGCACCCCGTCGGCCGCCGGGGCTCCCAGGACCACGTTCTTCAGGGTCGCCCCGTCGGCGAGTTCGAACAGCGGGTCCTGGTCCTCGTCCTGGCCGTCGCCGCCGAGGGCTCCCGAGCCGTGGAAGCGCTTGAGGCCGCCGTCGTAGCTGCCGGAGACCTCGATGGTGGCGGTCACCGGCCGGTCGGTGGTGGGGGTGGGCCAGGCGGCGAAGGTGGTGGAGGTGCGGGCGGCGGCGGTCGGCTTCGCGGAGGGGGTGGCGCTCTTGCGGGGCGTCGCCTTCGAAGGGGACGGGGACGCCGACGACTTGGATGGCGACGGCGAGGCGGAGGTGGGCGTCGAGGACGCGGTCGGGCGGGGGCCGCTCGCCTCCTGGAGCGTCGGGTTCCCGCCCTTCGCCGTGTCCGCCCCGGAGTCGGGCCTGGCCATCAGCAGTACGGCCGCCGCGATCACGGTGATCGTCAACGCACCGATCAGCAGGGGGCGGCGGTCGGGTCTCCTGCGGTGCTGACTGCGCCTGCGCGGGGTCGTTCCGGTACTCATGCGGTGGCTCTCGTTCGGTCTCGGAGAGGCGGCGGGAAGCCTCCTCGACCGACAGTCGCCGCCGAACGCTCAGAGGTTGCCGATCAGTCTCCCGGCGAGATCACCATGATCGGGTCACGGTGACCGAGTCACCGCGATGTGGACTCGACGAGCCGGGCAAGGTTGGCCAGCGCCATGCGCGTGCCCGTCTCGTTGTCCTCGGCGGGCACGGCGTCGGGGAGGCCCTCGTGCACGACGAGGACGTCCGTGCCGCCGTCGGCGTCGGTGAGGGTGGTGGTCATCGTCATCGTGCCGCCCAGGGCGGGATCGTCGGTCTCGAACTCGACCTCCTCGACCACCCGCTCGTCCGGCACCAGCCGCACGAAGTGACCGTGATAGGTGTCGGTGTGCGCGTCCGACTTCCCGGTCCCGGTCGGCAGGTCGTAGGTGAGCGAGACACGGAACGCCCCTCCCTCACGGGCGTCGAACGCGTGCACCCGGGCGGTCATACCCTCCGGCACCCGCCACCGCGCGACGGCGTCCGCGTCCAGCAGGGCCCGGTAGACGGCCGCACGCGAGGCGTTCACATGCCAGGAGACCCGGGTCGAGTACATGGCCTCACGATAGTGCTGCGCATGGTGCGCCGCTCCCCGGACGGGAAGGGTTGGATGTGTGTGACGTCCGCGTTCCGACCCCTCCCGAGAGGCGGCACCCATGCCCGTCATCGACGCCTGGATGCAGCATCCGACACCGCGTCACGCCAACCACGAGATGTTCGAGTCGCTGCGCCGGTGGACCGGCATGGAGACACTCGACAAGCCGCTGCCGGTCGAGGTCACCGTGGCGGCGCTGGAGGCCGCGGACGTGGAGATCGGCCTCGCCGCCGCCTGGTACGGGCCGCAGGGGGCGCTGATCGACAACGACGAGGTGGCCGCCTTCGTCGAGCAGTCCGGCGGGCGACTGCGTGGAGTGGCGGGCGCCGATCTCGCGCGGCCGATGGCCGCCGTACGGGAACTGCGGCGCGCCGTCGAGGAGTTGGGCTTCGTGGCGCTGCGCGTCATCCCGTGGCTGTGGGAGCTGCCACCCACGGACCGGCTGTACTACCCGCTGTACGCGGCGTGCGTGGACCTCGGCGTGCCGTTCTGCACCCAGGTCGGCCACACCGGACCGCTGCGGCCGTCGGAGACGGGGCGGCCGATCCCGTACATCGACCAGGTCGCGCTGGACTTCCCCGAGCTCACCATCGTGTGCGGGCACATCGGCTACCCGTGGACGACGGAGATGATCGCGGTCGCCGACAAGCACGCGAACGTCTTCATCGACACCAGCGCCTACACCGCCCGCCGCTATCCGCCGGAACTGGTGGAGTACCTGCGCGGCCGGGGCCGCCACAAGGTCCTGTTCGGCTCCAACTACCCGATGATCACGCCGAGTCGGGCCCTGGAGCACCTCGACGCCCTGAACCTGGACGAGGAGACGCGGGAGCTGTTCCTGCACGGCAACGCCCGCCGCGTCTTCGCCCTCTGACGACGGCCCCGAAGCCCGGCTCAGCGCACCAGACAGGGCCGCTTCGCGTCGAAGGTCCAGCCGTCGACCAGGTACTGCATCCCGATCGCGTCGTCCCGGCCCGACAGCGCCTTCTCCTTGTACAGCTCGTGAGCGGCGAGGAGCCGGTCCATGTCGACCCGGACTCCCAGCCCGGGCGTGTCCGGTACGGCGACCTCGCCGCCGCTGATCCTGGGCGGTTCCACGGTGAGCCGTTCCCGTCCCTCCTGCCAGATCCAGTGCGTGTCCAGGGCGTTGTACTCACCGGGGGCGGCCGCTCCGCACTGCACCATCATCGCCAGGGAGATGTCGAAGTGGTTGTTGGAGTGGCAGCCCCAGGTCAGCCCCATGGCGTTGCAGAGCTGGGCGACCCGCACAGACCCCTGCATGGTCCAGAAGTGCGGGTCGGCGAGCGGGATGGAGACCGACTGCAGGGCCAGGGCGTGGGTGAGTTGCCGCCAGTCCGTGGCGATCATGTTGGTCGCCGTGGGCAGTCCGGTGGCCCGGCGGAACTCCGCGAGGATCTCCCGGCCGGAGTAGCCGCCCTCCGCCCCGCAGGGGTCCTCGGCGTAGGCGAGCGTCCCGACGAGCGGGCGGCACAGCTCGACGGCCTCGCGCAGCGACCAGGCGCCGTTGGGGTCGAGGGTGATCCGCGCCTCGGGGAAGCGCTCCTTGAGCGCCCTTACGGCCTTGACCTCCTCAAGGCCCGGCAGGACACCGCCCTTGAGCTTGAAGTCACGGAAGCCGTAGTGGTCGTAGGTGGCCTCGGCCTGTCGGACGATCGCCTCGGGGGTCAGCGCCTCCTCGTGCCGGACGCGGTACCACTCGACGGTCGAGCCGGGGTCGCGGACGTAGTCCAGGTCGGTGCGGTCCGGGTCGCCGACGTAGAAGAGGTAGCCGAGCACCCGTACGGCGTCGCGCTGTTGGCCGTCCCCGAGCAGGGCGGCGACCGGGACCTCCAAGTGCCGGCCGAGCAGGTCGAGGAGGGCCGACTCGACGGCGGTCACCGCGTGCACCGTCGTCCGCAGGTCGAAGGTCTGCGCGCCGCGACCGCCCGAGTCGCGGTCGGCGAACGTCGCCTGGATCGTGCGCAGGACGCGCTTGTAGTGGCCGACGCGGGCGCCGACGACGAGCGGTTCGGCGTCGCGCAGGGTCTGGGTGATCTTCTCCCCGCCGGGCACCTCGCCCAGGCCGGTACGGCCCTCGGAGTCCTCCAGGACGACGACGTTGCGCGTGAAGTACGGGGCGTGCGCCCCGGAGAGGTTGAGGAGCATCGAGTCGCGGCCGGCGACCGGATAGACGGAGAAGCGGGTGACGACGGGCTGACTCATGACTGGGCGGGTGCCGATCTCGTGAGGGGGGTGATGGGTGGTCAGATGCTGAGGGCGTCCAGGACCTGTTCCAGGACGAGTACACCGCCCAGGCCCAGGATCGCGAGCACCGTCGTGTAGGTCGTACGGGCCTTGATGGCGTCCAGCACGGACAGGTTGAAGTACTCCTTGAACATCCAGAAGCCCGGGTCGTTGACGTGGGAGAAGGCGATCGAGCCGCAGGAGACGGCGAGCACCATGACCTCGGGGTGTACCCCGCTGCCCGCGAGCAGGGGCAGGGCGACACCGGAGGCGGTGACGACGGCGACGGTCGCGGAGCCGAGGGCCACGCGGAGGATGGCGGCGATCAGCCAGGCCAGGATGATCGGGGAGATGGACCAGCCGTCGGTCGCGTCCTTGATGTAGTCGGATATCCCGCCCTCGACAAGGATGTTCTTGAAGGCGCCGCCCGCGCCGATGACCAGCAGGATCATCGCCATCGCCTGGGCGGCCTCCTTGCACGAGGCGCTGACCTCGGCCAGGCTGCGGCCGATGCGCGGGCCGAACGCCCAGATCGCCACGAGGAGGGTGAGCAGCAGGGCGATCGGCGCGGAGCCGATGAAGGCGATGAGGTGCAGCAGGCCGTTGTCGCCGGAGGCCGCCAGGTCGGTCACCGCGGCGCCGGCGATCAGCACCACGGGCAGCAGGGCGACGGACAGCGACCAGCCCAGGCCGGGCATGTCGTCGTCCTCGAAGACCCGCTCGCTCACCAGGCCCTTGGGGATGGACGGGTTCATCGCCCGCACGAAGGGCAGCCGCGGCCACAGCAGGGCGATGAAGGCGCCGACCGGGACGGCGATGAACAGGCCGTAGAACAGGGTCAGTCCGACGGACGCGTGGAAGGTGGCGGCCACCGCGGTGGGGCCGGGGTGCGGCGGCAGGAAGCTGTGCATGGTGGACAGGGCGATCGACATGGGCAGCCCCACCCACAGCAGGTTCGCCCGGGTGACGCGGACGAGGGTGAAGGCGATCGGGACGATGATGACGAAGGCGACCTCGTAGAACATCGTCACGCCGATGAGCATGGCCGTGAGCACCATGGCCACCTGGACCCAGCGGGGCCCGCACACCTGAAGGAGCTTGCCGGCTATGCGCTGGGCGGCGCCGGAGTCCCCCATCACCCGGCCGACCATGGCACCGAGGCCGATGGTGAGCATCGTGTCGCCTATCTGGCCGCCGATGCCCTCGGCGAGCACGTCCGGGATCTTCTCCACCCCGATGCCCTGCACCAGGCCGACGCCCACGGCCACCAGGAGCAGGGCGGCGAAGCCGTTCAGCCTGAGTTTGGTCATCAGGAAGAGCAGGACCAGGACACTGATCCCGACCACCACGAGCGGCATATGTCGGTTCTCCTTTGAACGTCGGCCGCTTCTGTTCAACCCATTGAATGGGGTCCTCACATGAAGACGCCGTCTACATATGAAGACGGAGATTATGGTCGTGGATGGTCAAGGTCAATGGGTCTGCGCCGGTGGATTCACTCGGCGGCCGACGCGAAGGCCTGCCAACCGCTCCAGTGCTGGACGGTGATCACGATCACCGGTCCGTCCGGCGGCTGCCGCCGGTACTGGGGGTATTTCTGCCGCAGCAGCTCGATGGCGGCGGCGTACTCGCCGGGTGCGTCCGGTGGTTCGGGTGCGTCCGGTGGTTCTGGTGCGTCGGATGATTCAGGTGAGTCGGGTACGTCGGGCGGCAGGATCCGCGCGCCGCCGTCCGCCCTGACCCACCACAGGCGGTCCCAGTCGTCGTCGTACGCGTCCACCAGCAGGCAGACGGCCGGGCGGACGGCGATGTTGTGCAGCCGCCTGAGATGCCGCGACCGCTTCGGCTTGCCGTCCACGGCGGTGACGATCTCGTCGCCGCGCACCGCGAAGACGACCGGCACCAGATGTGGACGGCCCTCGGGGTCGACCGTCGCCAGCCGCGCCACGGGCGCCGCGGCGAACCGCCCGCGTGCCTCGCCCCACTCCAAGTCCGGCATGTCGGCTCCCTCGGTCCCGGCGGTACGCCCTGCCCCGTCTCGGGTACCCCTATCCGTGTAACGCCCTCCTCAGGGACGACTCGGCGGATCAGGTGGTACCGATGGTCGGTGACCCGGACGACGACATCGAGACACGCCGGAGCGGTGGCAGCGGCCATCGAGCGGTGCCGCACACGGCCGACGTGCGGATCGAGGCGTGGGGCGCGAGCCGGGAGCGCTGCCTGGTGGAGGCGGCGCTCGGGATGGTGGAGTGCTTCGCGGACCTCACGGCGGTACGGCCCACCTCGGTGGAGCGGGTGCGCCTGGACGAGGACAGCGACGAGGAACTGCTCACCGCACTCCTCGACGAGGTCGTCTTCCGCCTCGACGTGGACGGCCGGGTGCCTGTCGACCTGGAGGCCGACACCACGGACGGCGACCTCGACGTACGGCTGGCACTCGCCGACCTGGCGGACGTGGAGGTAACCGGCGCCACGCCGAAGGGAGTCTCCTGGCACGGGTTGCACATCGGGCCGGGTCCGTACGGGTGGTCGTGTGCGGTGACCGTGGACGTGTGAGACGCGTGAGGGATACGGCCGTACAGCCGCCGCCCTGAGGGCCGTACGACCGCCCGCGACACCAGGCCTCCCCTCCCCTCCCTCCCCCAAGGGACCTCAGCCCTTCACCACCCCCAGCGGCACCAGCCGGGCCACCGTCCGGCACAGCCCTGCGCCCTCGCTCGCGGCCACGACCTCGGCGACGTCCTTGTACGCCTCGGGCGTCTCCTCCGCGAGGCCCCGCAGCGACCGTGGGCGCACCGCGATACCCGCCGACTCCAGTCGGGCGCGCAGTTCCCGGCCGCTCACCGCGCGGGCGGCCCGGTGGCGGCTGAGGACCCGGCCCGCGCCGTGGCAGGTGGAGGAGAACGCGTCTCCGCCGGCCACACCGACCAGGACGTACGAGGCGGTACCCATGGTGCCGGGGATCAGCACCGGCTGGCCGACCTCGCGCAGGTCGTCGGACAGCTCCGGATGACCGGGCGGGAAGGCGCGGGTCGCGCCCTTGCGGTGGACGCACAGGGTGCGGCGGGCTCCGTCCACCGGGTGGGTCTCGATCTTGGCGAGGTTGTGGGAGACGTCGTACACCAGCGACAGTCGGGTGCCCGCGGTGTGGCGGAAGACGCGGCGGGTCGCGTCGGACAGCAGCTGGCGGTTGGCGCGGCCGTAGTTGGCGGCGGCCGCCATCGCACCGAGGTAGTGCTGCCCCTCCGGCGACTCGACCGGCGTGCAGGCCAGTTGGCGGTCGGGGACGTCGATGCCGTGGCGGGACATGGCGCGGTCCATCAGCCGGACGTGATCGGTGCAGATCTGGTGGCCGAGGCCGCGGGAACCGCAGTGGATCATCACGCAGACCTGGCCGACGGCGAGCCCGAACGCGGCGGCGGCCGTCGCGTCGTACACCTCGTCGACGCGCTGCACCTCCAGGAAGTGGTTGGCGGACCCGAGGCTGCCGACCTGGCCGAGGCCGCGCTCCCGTGCCCGTGCGCTCACCTGGTCCACGTCGGCGTCCGCGACCGCGCCGCCGTCCTCGCAGCGGGTCAGGTCGCGCTCCTCGCCGTGGCCCTCCCGCACCGCGTACCGGGAGCCACCGCGCAGGATCCGCTCCAGCCGGCCGGGGCCGCTCAGGTGCCACACCCCGCCGGGCCCGGCGCCGCGCGGGATCGCCCGGTCCAGGCCGTCCATCACGGCGGGCAGCGCCGACGCCAGCGCCTCGCCGTCGGTGTCGGCTGCGAGCAGGCGCACGCCGCAGGAGATGTCGAAGCCGACCCCGCCGGGCGAGACGACCCCGCCGTCGGCCACGTCGGTCGCGGCGACGCCGCCGATGGGGAAGCCGTACCCCCAGTGGATGTCCGGCATGGCGTACGACGCGGTGACGATGCCGGGCAGCGTGGCCACGTTGGCCACCTGCTCCAGCGACTTCTCGGCGTCCCTCAGCAACGCCCGGGACGCGAAGACCACGCCCGGCACCCGCATCCGACCGTGCGGGTCCATACGGAAACGGTAGGGAGCCTCCTCGACCAGTTCCATGACAGCCTCCCGCACCTCGCCCGACGCCCCCTCCCCCCTTGCGCCCGGCACGCAGGTGCGGGGTACCCGCGCGGGGGCGTCCGTATCGCGCTGGGCGGGGCGGTTCACCGGCGGCCGTCCCTCGGTGATGCACCGGGGGCGTTCCGCAGGGATTCCGGG
Source organism: Streptomyces sp. NPDC051738 (assembly GCF_044453205.1). Taxonomy (NCBI): domain Bacteria; kingdom Bacillati; phylum Actinomycetota; class Actinomycetes; order Kitasatosporales; family Streptomycetaceae; genus Streptomyces; species Streptomyces sp. NPDC051738. Next base: position 59,267 of record NZ_JBITCM010000023.1, read on the forward strand.
GGCCTCGGCGGTGCACCGGGACCCGCCCAACGGCAGCTCAAGGGCGGCCCGTCCCGCGCCTCGCCCGACGACCCCCTTGCGCCCAGCACGCGGGGTACCCGGGATACCCGGGCAGGGGCGTCCGTATAGCGCCCGGCACGGCGGTTCACCGGAGGCGGCCGTCCCACAGGGGTTCACCAGGGGCCCCCGGCGATACACCGGGACCCGCCCGCCACAGCTCAAAAGCCCGCCCCACCGCAGCCCCCCGCAGGCCATCCCGCAGGGAGCCACCGACGGGCCGCCCGGACAGAGCCACCCGCCCCACAACCTCGTACCGTTGAGTCATGAGCGGCGGCACGGTGACGCTCTTCCTCTGCGGTGACGTGATGCTCGGACGCGGCGTCGATCAGATTCTGGCCCGGCCCGGCGATCCCGGGCTGCGGGAGGGGTACGTCACGGACGCCCGGGACTATGTGAGCATGGCGGAGGCCGTGAGCGGGCCGATCCCGGCGCCGGTGGATCCGTCCTGGCCGTGGGGCGAGGCGCTGGGGCTGTTGGAGGCGAGCGCGCCGGACGTCCGGGTCGTCAATCTGGAGACGTCGGTCACGCGCAGCAACGCGTTCGAGCCCGGGAAGGCCGTCCACTACCGCATGCATCCGGCCAACCTCCCCGCCCTCACCGTGGCCCGGCCCGACGTCTGCGTGCTGGCCAACAACCATGTGGGGGACTTCGGCCGACCGGGCCTTGAGGAGACCCTCACCGTGCTGCACGGCGCAGGTCTGCGGACGGCGGGCGCGGGGCGCAGTGCCGAGGAGGCGTACGCGCCCGTCGCGCTCCCGCTCCCCCACGGCGGCCGCGTGCTCGTCTTCGCCCTCGGCGCCGCCAACAGCGGCATCCCGCCCGGCTGGGCCGCCACGGCCGACCAGCCCGGCGTCGCCCATGTGCCCGAACTCTCGCCGACCCCGGCCGCCGCCGCGGTACGGCACATCCGGCAGGTGAAGCGGGCCGGCGACATCGTGGTCGTGTCCGTGCACTGGGGATCCAACTGGGGCTACCTCGTCCCCCGCGACCAACGCCGCTTCGCGCACGCCCTGGTGGACGGCGGCGCCGACATAGTCCACGGCCACTCCTCGCACCATCCCCGCCCCGTCGAGCTCTACCGCAACCGGCTCATCCTGCACGGCTGCGGCGACTTCATCGACGACTACGAGGGCATCCCCGGCTACGAGGAGTACCGCGACGACCTGCGCATCGCCTACTTCGTGACGGTCGCGGCGGACACCGGCGCCCTCACCGACCTGCGCATGTCACCCCTGCGCGCCCGCCGGATGCGCCTGGAACACGCGCCGCCCGAGGACCGCGCCTGGCTGCGGAGCACCCTCGACCGCATCAGCTACGGCGCCCACCTCACCCTGGGCGCGGACGGCGCGCTCACCCTGACGAAGGGCGCCGCCCGAGCCGCTCAGTGAGCCTCCCCAGCCGCCCGAGCCACCGTGCCCCTCACTCGCCGCGCAGCGCCTCCAGCACATCGGCGTCGGTCAGCTGACCGAAGTCCTGGTACCACTCGCCCACCGAGCTGAACAGCCTCGGCTCGTGCAGGCAGACGAACTCGTCGACCTCCCGGCGCAGTTCCTCGGCCGCCTCCGGCGCACAGACCGGTACGGCCAGCACCAGGCGCTCGGGCTCCCGGTTGCGTACGGCGCGCACGGCGACCCGCGCGGTCGAGCCGGTCGCGACCCCGTCGTCGACCACGACGGCGGTACGGCCGTGCAGCTCCGGAGCCGGCCGGCCCTGCCGATACCGCTCCTCGCGCCGCCGCAGCTCCTTGCGCTCCCGCTCCACCACCGACGCCAGATCGGCCTCGCTCAGCCCCAGCCGGTACAGCGTCGTTTCGTCGAAGAGCGGAGGGTCGTCGCCCGCGAGCGCGCCGACCCCGAACTCCTCATGGAACGGGGCGCCGATCTTGCGTACGACGAGCACGTCCAGCGGGGCCTCCAACACCTGGGCGATCTCCCGGGCGACCGCGACGCCGCCTCTGGGCAGCGCGAGGACGACGGGGTGCGCGAGGGTGCCCTTGTCCTGTCGGATGCGCAGCTGCTCCGCCAGCTCCCGCCCGGCCTCCTGGCGGTCACGGAACTGCATGGGCTTCCCCTTCCGTCCGTTTCCGTCCGTCGCCGCGTACCCCACCCACAGGAACCGGACACACCACGGCGCTCGCCGGACACACCGCAGCAGTCCCGCCTTCCCCCTCCGCACGGGTCTGGACCCCCTGACGGACCTCGCCTAGGGTTCCCAACAGCAAGCGCTTTCTAGCCTGACCATGCCAAGTCGGACCTCCCCCTTCAGTCGGACCTCCCCTTCAGTCATGTGTGGAAAGGAAGCGTCTCGTGCCGCACCACGACTCGCCCCGCTCGCCCCGCTCATCCCGCTCGTCCCACCTGTGGACCCGCAAGTCCTTCCTGCGAGGAATGGCCGCCGCGGGAGCGGCCCCACTGCTGCCGGGCCTCCTCCCCGCGGCCGCGACCGCCGCGCCGGACCGTCCCGACTTCCCGCTGGTGCGCGGCGGCACCGCCGTCGATGTGTACGTCGACGGTGCCGACGACCCCGCGGTGATCCGCGCGGCCGGCGATCTCGTGGCGGACGTCGAACGGGTCGGCGGAGTACGGCCGGAGCTGCGCCACACCCTTCCGGAGACGACTGCCGCAGGCCTCGTCCTGATCGGCACCCTCGGCGCCAGCCCTGTCGTCGATCGGCTCGTCGCGCAGGGACGCCTGGACGTCACGCGGGTGAAAGGGCGCTGGGAGGCGTCGGTGACGCAGGTGGTGGAGCGTCCGCTGCCCGGGGTGGAGCGGGCCCTGGTGATCGCGGGCAGTGACCGGCGCGGCACCGTCTACGGCATCTACGACACGTCGGAGCGCATCGGGGTCTCCCCGTGGTACTGGTGGGCCGATGTCCCCGTGCCCCGACGCGACACGGTGACCGTGCCCGCGGGACCGCTCAAGCGGTACGAGCCGTCGGTGCGTTACCGGGGCATCTTCATCAACGACGAGCAGAACCTCACCACTTGGTCGCACCGCACCCAGGAGCCGGACAAGAACATCGGCCCGGAGACGTACAAGCGCGTCTTCGAGCTGCTGCTCCGCCTCAAGGCCAACTACCTGTGGCCGGCGATGCATCCGTACTCCGACTTCTTCAACAAGCACCGCGAGAACCCCGAACTGGCCGACCGCTACGGCATCGTCGTCGGCTCCAGCCACCCCGAGGCCCTGCTGCGCAACGGCGTCCACGAGTGGGAGCCGTGGGCGCGGGAGCATCCCGGCCCGGACGGCACCCTGCCGGTGTACGACTACACGGTGAACCCGGCCGTCATCTCCGACTACTGGAGAGCCCGGGCGAGGCAGAACGCCGGGTACGAGAGCAGCTGGACGATCGGGATGCGCGGGCTGCACGACAGCGCCCTGGAGACCAAGTACGCGACGACGATCCGCGAGAAGGTCGCGGTGATGAACGACATCATCGCCGACCAGCGCCGCATCCTGGCCGAGGAGGTCGGGGCGGCCGTCGAGCCGCAGATCTTCATCCCGTACAAGGAGGTCCTGGAGCTGTACAACGCGGGCGTCCAGGTCCCCGACGACGTCACGCTGATCTGGCCGGACGACAACCACGGCAACATGCGCCAGCTCCCGAACGACGCCGAGCGCAGCCGTACGGGTGGCAACGGGATCTACTACCACCTCTCCTACTGGGGCCGCCCGAAGAGCTATCTGTGGCTCGACACCACCCAACTCGCCAAGGTCTGGCAGGAGTTGCGGCGGGTGTACGAGCACGGCGTCGACCGGATGTGGATCTTCAACGTCGGTGACATCAAGTCGATCGAGACCGGGCTGTCCTTCTCGATGGACATGGCCTGGGACGTGGACCGGTGGGGTGCCGACGACGTCGAGGACTTCCTCGCGGAGTGGGCCGGGCGGCAGTTCGGGCACCGCCACGGTCGGGAGATCGCCGCCATCCGCACCGAGTACTACCGGCTCGCGGCCGAACTGCGCCCTGAGTTCATCGCCGGCGGACTGATCTCCACGGTCCATCACGGCGACGAGGCGGGCCGCCGCATGGCCGCGTACGAGCGGTTGCTGGAGCGGATCCGGGCCCTGGAGGCCAAGCTGCCCGAGGCCTACCGGGACGCCTTCTACGAACTGGTCGAGTACCCGGCGCACGGTGCGTACTTGATGAACCTGAAGTACTACTGGGCGGACCGCAACGCGCTCGCGGTCCGGCAGGGACGCGGGGCCGGGACCAACCGTTTCGCCGACCTGGCCGAGGCGGCCCATGCCGAGGAGGCGGCGCTCACCAAGCGGTACAACACCGAGGTGGCGGGCGGGAAATGGGACGGGATCGTCAACCCGTACCCGTCGCAGATCCCGAAGGCCCCGGGCCGCCCGGCGGTCACCAGGATCGCCCGGCAGGAGACCTCGGGGCTGGGTGTGGCCGCCGAGGGCAACCAGACGGGGGCGGACCGGCCGTTGTCCTTCTCGTCCTACACCCGGGACCGGCGTTTCCTCGACGTCTTCAACACCGGTTTCCTGCCGCTGGACTGGTCGGCCGAGGCGAGCCGTCCCTGGGTGCTGCTGAGCACGGCGGGCGGTTCGGTGGCCGAGCAGACCCGGGTGTGGGTGGAGATCGACTGGGCTCGGATTCCCGAGGGCACGTACGACGCGACGATCGCCGTCAGCGGGGCCGGGCAGCGGGTCGAGGTGCCGTTGCGGGTGGTCAACGACGGTGAGCGGGGGCGGCGACGGGCGCGTGGGTTCGTGGAGGCCCACGGGTACGTCTCGATCGACGCCGTGCACGCCGACCACCGGGTGGCGCGCGGTGGGGCCCGCTGGCGTGTGGTGCGCGGGCTGGGTCGCCGTACCGGCGCCATGGAGGCGGTGCCGTCGACGGCGGCCCCGGTGACCGACGAACTCGCCGCCAGGGCACCGGAGTTGAGATACCGGGTGCGCTTCGGCGGCACCGGTCGCTTCCCGGTCACCGTCTTCCGGCTGCCCTCCCTCGACGAACGCGGCCACCGCCGGCTGGCCCTCGCGCTCGACGACCAGCCGGCCACCGTCCTCACCGGCCAGGCCGTCGCCACCGGCAACCGGGGCGACGCCTGGGCCCGCAATGTGGAGGACGGTGTGGAGAAGCTGACCGCGACGGTGACGGTGAGCGAGCCCGGCGAGCATGTGCTGCGGCTCTTCATGGTCGATCCGGGTATCGCCGTCGACCAGATCGTCGTCGACACCGGTGGGCTGCCGGTCAGCTATCTGGCCCCGCCGGAGAGCTTCCACCCGGTGTTCAACCCCGACCCGGACGGTACGCCGGGCCGGTAGCCCTCCCGCTCCTTCTACTCGATCTACTCGATGGTCCAGCCGACGCCGCCGACGCCCGTGCTGTAGATGGGGCAGACGGCCGACGACTCGTTGTACTGGCCGGGAGCCAGCGTCACCCACTGGCCGGAGACGTCGAAGGCCCTGCCGCAGACGACCTCGGCGCGGAAGGTGACGGTGCGGTCGGTGTTGTTCTTGCAGCCCGCGATGCCATGGTCCGGGTTGTTGTTGTGCACCCAGCCGTCGCAGTCGACGGTGCCCGCCATGGTCGCGGCCTCGCCGGACGCCGCGGCCTGGGCGGGGGCGGCCATACCGCCGACGGTGAGGGCCAGGGCCGAGACCGTGGTGGCCAGGCCGGCTGCGAAGATGCTCTTCCTGCGATTCATGCGTGTCCCCGTGATGTCGTGGTTCCGTTCGGAGTTGCCACCCTCAGTGAAGGTCAGTGGCGCTCCGGCGGGAACCTCGGACATCCGAGGGTGGCTCCCGGGTCACCCGCCCGCCGTACCGGGCGTGTCGGCCTCGTTCCAGTCGTACGGCCCGCCGCCGCGCCACTCGATCAGCTCGGCGTCGTCGACGGCCCGGTCCTCGGTGGGCAGGTCCGCGCGATGCACCAGGTCCAGCACGTCGAACAGGCTGTACGCGGTGCCCGCAGGCTTGCCGTGGATGGTCACCTGCCGCCCGCCGTCCGACGCGGGCGGCAGGACCACCACGGGGGGACGCGTGTTCATGCCACCACCATGCGCTCTGGAGGGCCCGTACGCAGCCCGGCGTGCCGGACGAACTCGCTCGTCCGTCCGTTGCGCCGGTTCGGGCCAGCTCTCAGCGTTGGTACAGCCCGACAAGTGTTCCGCTGGCCAACTGCTGCTGGTCGAGCACCCGGTGTGCCTCGTCCGCCGTGGCCGCTTCCGGGATGGAGACGTGGCCCGGGAGGGCGTAGAGGCGGAAGAAGTACCGGTGCGCCCGGTCGCCGGCCGGGGGTTGCGGACCGCCCCAGCCCCACTGCCCGTAGCCGTTGGTGTGCGGGTGGCCGCCCGGGGCCGCCCAGCCCGTCGGAAGCCCCTCCGTGCGCGGATCGATGCCGGTGACCAGCCAGTGGACGAAGGTCCCGGACGGCGCGTCCGGGTCCTCGCACAGCAGGGCCAGCTCCACGGCCTCGTCGGGCACTCCGGACCAGGTCAGGGGCGGGGAGACGTTGTCCCCCTCCATGGCGTGGCGACGCGGGATCGTCTCGTGGTCGTCGAACGCGGAGCTCTTGAGGTCGATGCCTGTCATGCGCGCCGCAGTACCCCTTGGGGCGCGGACCACACGTGATGCCGGGGAGTCGGCCCGACTAAGGCGCCCACCAGGGAGAACACCGCCGCGCCCACGATTTACGGTTGCGCGTCGTTTCGCCGTGGGCCACGCCGGGAACCCGGCCGCTGCGCCGACCTGGAGGGAGCAGCGCCGTGTCATTCCGCGACCGTACCCACGCCGGACAGGAACTCGCCCTGCGGCTGATCGAGTGGGCCGGCTCCGGCGACCTCGTCGATCCGCTCGTGCTGGCCCTGCCGAACGGCGGCGTGCCCGTCGCCGCGGAGGTGGCCCGTGGGCTGCACGCCCCCCTGGACGTGCTGGTCGCCCACGAGATCAGCACCCCGATCCGGCCCGAGACGGTCATCGGCGCGATCGTCGGCGACGATCCGCCGCTGTACGACCGGCAGAGCCTCGCCATGATGCATCTGTCCGAGGACCGGCTCGGCGATGTCATCGCCCGCGAGCGCACCGATCTGCAACGCCGCGAGTACGCCTACCGTGGCCGCCGCCCGGCCCCCTCCGTCGACGGGCGCACGGTCGTCCTCGTCGACGACGGCCTGACCACCGGCCTGACCGCCCTGGTGGCGCTGCGTTTCCTCCGCCGCCACGGTCCGGCCCGGCTGCTCCTGGCGGTCCCCGTCGGCAGCCCACGGACGACGGCCGCCCTCCGCACCGAGTGCGACGACCTGGTGTGCCTGGAGCAGCCGCCGTCGCTCCACGCGGTCGGTGAGTGGTACGAGGACTTCGGTCAGGTCTCCGACGGGCAGGTCGCGGACACTCTGCAGGCGTTCCACGCCACGGCGTGACGCGGGCCGGTCACCGCGGCCGTGACATGGTGGAGCCATGACCATCGACGTTCGCCCGGCCTCGGTCTTCGAGGACGTCCGCAAGGTGCTGGGCCCGAAGTCGCCCGGAGCGAACGTCTGTTGGTGCCTGAGCTACCGCATCCCGTCCAAGCTCAACAACGAGCTCCGTGGACCGGCCCGCGGTGAGTACGTGGCCGAGTTGTGCGGCGCCGATCCCCCTCCGGGAGTGCTCGCCTACGACGGTGACGAGCCCGTCGGCTGGGCCGCGGTGGCGCCCCGCTCGGACACCACCTTCGCGCGCAACCGCAAGATCCCGCACGTCGACGATCTGCCCGTCTGGTCGCTGTGGTGCATCCGCGTACGCGCCGGCCACCGCAAGCAGGGGATCACCCACCCCCTCATCGCCGGCGCGGTCGAGTTCGCCCGCGAACGGGGCGCCCCGGTGATCGAGGCTTACCCCCTGGACAACGGCGACGCCAAGGTGGACCTGACCATGGCGTACGCCGGGCTCCGCAAGAACTTCGAACGCGCCGGGTTCGTCCACGCCGCCGACACCACCTCGGTGCTGGCCGGTCATCCCCGGATCCTGATGCGGCTCGACCTGCGCTGACCGGCGAACCGCGCGCACTTCCCCTCCCCCGCTCCCGGGCTCAGTGCACCGAGAACCCGCCGTCGACGAAGATCGCCTGCCCGGTGACGTAGGCGGAGGCGCGGCTCGCGAGGAACACCGCCGCACCGGCGAAGTCCTCGGCCACGCCATTGCGCCCGGCCATCGTGCGCGCGGCGAGCGCGGCCACCTTCTCGGCGTCGGACGACAGGCGTGCGTTGAGAGGCGTCATGACGAAACCCGGCACGAGTGTGTTGCAGGTGACGCCGTACGGCGACCAGGCCTCCGCCTGGGAACGGGCCAGCGACTCCAGCGCGCCCTTGGAGACGCCGTAGGCACCGCTCTGGACGAAGGCCCGGTGCGCCTGCTGGGAGGTGACGTGGATGATCCGCCCGAACTCCCGCTCGGCCATGCCCGGCCCGAACCGCTGCCCCAGCAGATAGGGCGCCTCCAGGTTCACGGCCATGGTCGTGTCCCACACGTCCTCGCCGAGCTCGCCCATCGGGGGCCGCAGATTGATACCGGCGCAGTTGACGAGGATGTCGGGCTCCCCGAACATCTCGGCCGCCCCCTCGGCCGCCGTACGCACGCCGTCCCGCGTGCCCAGGTCCGCGCTCACCCAGGCGACCCGGCAGCCGTACGCCGCCAGCTCACCAACCGTCGCCACCAGCTCCGCCTCCCTACGCGCCACGACCACGACACTCGCCCCCGCACGTGCGAGGGCCTCGGCGATGGCCCGACCGATGCCGGAACTGCCCCCGGTCACCACGGCGACACGGCCGTCCAGCGAGAACAGTTCGGAGAGGTACGTCTGCGCGATCATGCCCGCACCTTAGGCCGGGGGGTCAGCGCGCTTGCGCTTGGGGCGTGCGGTGAGACTGGGGCTCGGGGGGGGGAGGCGCTGGTGGGCGCCGCTCCGGTTCGGCGGCCAGCACGAGGGGGTAGGCGTGGCGCCCGCACAGCCACTACGCCTGCTCGCGCGGCCCGGCACCGGGTCACCGGTGGGCGATGCCTGCGCTCGGGGGGGGGCGCTGCGGCTGGGGTGCGGGCTGCCGGGGGTTCGGGGCGCTGATGGGCGCCGCTCCGGCTCGGCGGCGAATACGAGGGTGAGTAGAGGCGGCACCCGCACAGCCATTACGCCCGCTCGCGCGACCCCCGGCACCGTGTCACCGGTGTGCGACCGGGGTACCCGGTCCTGTGCTCGACGGTGCCGGGCCCTCTTGTGCTGCGCGGAGGGCCGACCGACAGTCCCGTGCGCAGGAGGGACGATCATGATGAGCGTCAGCCATCACACCCCGTCGCAGGCCGAGGGCGAGCGTGACGACGCGGACACCCCCAGGGCCGATCATCCGACTCCGGAGTACACGACGCCCTCGCAGGCCGAGGGCGAGCGTGACGACATCCCCGAAACGGCCGAGGCCGTCCCCGCCGCCGACAGCGGCTCCTGACGGAGCGCCACACGCGGGAGCCGCCCGGGAGCGACGCGCTCGGGCGGCGAATCGCCATCTCCTCCGGCTTCCGGCAACGTCTCGGTTCGGCGGCCCTGTCTGTGTGAGTCCGTCGGCCAGGGGCACTCGGAGCGCTCGGCGGGTCGGTCCGGACCGCCGTTTCCGACGCTGGAGGTGAAGGACATGGGTCATGGTGGGGACGTCATCGAGGAACTGGTGACCGATCACCGCGAGGTCGAGGAGCTCTTCGGCCGGATCGAGGGTCTGCCGCACGGTGACAAGGACCGCAAGGTGTACGCCGACCAGGCCACGATGGAGCTGGTCCGGCACTCGGTGGCCGAGGAGGCCTACCTGTACCCGGCCGTGCGGCAGCATGTGCCCGGCGGGGACGCCCTGGCCGACCAGGAGATCGACGATCACTCCAGGGCCGAGCGGATCATGAAGGACCTGGAGGGGTGCGACGCCGACGATCCCGAGTTCGACCGTCTCATCGGGATGCTGATGACGGAGATCCGCTCGCACCTGACCGACGAGGAGGAGAACCTCTTCCCGAGGCTCCGCGCGGCCTGCCCCGCTGGCACACTCGATGACCTGGGCGACAAGGTGCGTCAGGCGAAGAAGGTGGCACCGACCCGTCCGCATCCGTCCGCCCCGGACAAGCCGCCGGCCAACAAGCTGCTGGCCCCGGGAGTCGGCCTGGTCGACCGCCTGCGGGACGCGCTGACGGGACGCGGCAAGAAGGACTGATCCGGAAACCGGGGGCACGGCTGCCCGACGGCCCGGAGCGACGGGCGCGGCGTGTGCGCCTGTCGTAAGCGTCGAGGCCGAGGCTCAGGCGATGAGCGCTCGCCCCGGGCCGAGGCGCTCGTGAAGCGCGGTGCGGTGCAAGGCCGCCACGGGGGCGAGGAGGTCCGGGTGGCGCAGCAGTGGCGCCGCCTCGCGGTCGCGCTCGCCGGGCGCGACCAGGCGCCGGAACTCGATCGGCGTGCCGGCCGTATGGCCGCCGTCGGCGATGGCGGCGACCGCCGTATGGGCCAGCTCGGCGTCGGTGAGCAGGCAGGCCGCCCAACTCGCCACAACCTCGTCGACCCAGGTGCGCCAGGCGCAGTCGTGCATGGTCGCGTCCGCGCCGGTGATCCAGTCCAGGCCGGCCGAGCCGCCGGGACCCGCCATCCCGACGAGTGCGGCGTCTGTCGGCGTCGGGTACCGCAGCCACGCCGCCACCGTCACGGCCTGCCGGGCCTGCATCTCGCCCAGGGCGGCGGCCAGCGCGCCGCCGCACGCGGGGTAGGCACGGGTGAGCCACTGAGTGGTCGCCGCGATGAGCGGGGAGAGATCTGCAAGCACTGACGGGCCGTCCGGGGTACGGGCGATTACGGGCGATGGAGCGGAGTCCAACAGGTCAACGGGGTCCCTCAACGGTAGCCCGGTGTCCCCGGCAGCGGACATGCCTCCTCGCCGGTGAGTGAGGTGTCCTCGCCCACACAGGCCTCCTCCCTCACCGCTCCGACCACCACGGCGGCGCGCTCAGCCCGTCACCCGCCCACCCGAGGCGTCCGCCGGCATCCGTTCAGGCTTCGCCAGGTGGTAGACGTGGAACGCCCGGCCGATGACGGGCTGGGCGACGTTGCGTACCTTCACGCCTCCGCTGGTCATGCCGTGCTCCGTGCCGAGGTGTGCGTGTCCGTGCACCGCGAGGTCGGCGCCCGCGGCGTCGATCGCCTCGGCCAGAAGGTAGCTGCCGAGGAACGGGTAGATCTCGGGGTGTTCGCCGGCCAGCGTGTCGGGGACCGGGGAGAAGTGGGTGAGGGCGATGCGTACGTCGCAGTCCTGCCCCGCCAGTTCCAGCAGGGAGGCCCGCAGGGTGTCGGCGTGCCGGCGCGCGTACCTGACGAACTCCTTCATGACCGGCTCCCCGAACTCACCGGCGCAGCGCCCCACGAATCCCCCGCCGAACCCCTTCGTACCGGCCACGCCGATCCGCGCGTCGCCGTTGCCCACCACGGTCGCCTGCCCTTCCAGGACCCGTACGCCCGCGTCCTGGAGCACGGCGGTGACCTCCTCGGGGCAGTCGGCATGGTGATCGTGGTTGCCCAGCACCGCGACCACGGGGACCGCCAGGCCCTCGACCTCGCGCGCGACCACCAGGGCCTCCTCCGGGGTGCCGTGCCGGGTGAGGTCGCCGGCGAGCAGCAGGACGTCGGCGCAGTCGGGCAGGGTCTCGAAGGAGGGACGGAGCAGGCCCTTGTTCTCGGGCCCCAGGTGGATGTCCCCGACGGCCGCTATCCGGATCATTCGACCTCCTCGGCATGGTCGGGCGCGGAGGAGTCCGCGACCACGATGTCGCAGTGGACGGGGGTCCCCGGCAGCTCCTCGCGGGCCGTGCGGAACACGTCGTCCCGGCTCTGGACGGACGGCACGGTGCCGGTCAGCAGAACCGCCTCGCCACGGATCTCGATCTGCACGCCCAGCTCGCCGAGGTCCCCGGCGGCCAGGTCGTCGGCGAGGTGCGCCACGCGGTAGTCCAGGTTCTGCGCTCCGCCGGTGGCGGGTGCGGGTCGGGCGCCGTATCGGTTCATCGGGGATCCTCCCGTGGGGCGATGACGTTCAGGCGTTCGAGGAGGAAGAAGAACGCTGCGGGCATCGGTTCGTCCCCGCACGAGTTCCGTACGTCCTCCCAGTCGACCTTCTCGCGCAGGGCGCGGGCGACGGCGAGCACCGGCCCGAAGTCGCAGTAGTGCTCCGAGAAGGCCTCGATGAGACCCCGCATGAGATCGGTCGGCGCCAGGACCGGCATGTGCACCGAGTCGACCGGCACGTCCTGCGCCCGGGCCAGCACGTCCGCGGTGACCGGGCGGTGCGCCAGCTCGAAGAGGAAGTCGACGTCCTGACCGAAGCACGTGGTCTTCATGAGCCAGTCCTCCGGGGGCGTCCGGACCGTCAGGCCCGCTTCGGCCAGCGTGTCCGCCACCGCTTCGGCGTCGGAGCGGCGTACGCAGAAGTCGGCGTCGTGCTGCAGATGCCCGCTCCCGCCGTGGGCGTAGACGGCGACGCTGCCGGCCAGGGCGAAACTGTGCCCCTTGCCCTTCAGGAGCGCGCCGACCTGCTTCGCCGCCTCGAGAATGGCCTGGCTGCGATCGTGGGGCAGTTCCCGGTTGTTCCGCGGCTGCGGCTCCCCCGACGCCAGGTTCCGCGTCATGCCGACTCCGTTCGCCGTCCCGCCGCCCGGCGCAGGCCCTGTGGCGGGCCCGGCGTGGGCTGGAAAGCGTCCGAGTACCCGGCACACCCTCAGTCGATACGGCAGGACTTCGCCGCGGCACGTCCTCGACACGGCGCGCCTTGGACGGATCAGCTCGGCGCGTCGCTCCTACGTCCGCTCACGCCGCCGTGTAGCCGAGCTGGCGTCTCATGAACGGCGTCATGAGCGTCTTCGCCTTGGCCAGGGTCGTGGTGCGGCCGCCGAGGACCGCCGTCTCGCCGCCCGGCACGGGCAGCAGGGTCACTCCGTCGGCCGGGCCGAACGGGACGATGATCGGGGTGCGGTGGATCGGCCGGTAGAAGCGGGGTTCCTTGCGGTGCTTGCCGGCGCTGTTCAGATAGGTGCGGATGTTGTGGGCGGCCAGATCCGCCTGGGCGAGCGCGGCCGGGGTGATCTTGAGCTCGGTGGCGTCGTTCACGTCGCCGACCGCGAACACGTCCAGCCATCCCTGGACGCGCAGCGCCTCGTCGACCTTCACGTGGCCCGACGGGTTGAGCCAGTCACCGTACCCGGCCAGCCGCAGCCAGAGCGTGTTGGGCGTGGTGCCGGTGGCCCAGAAGGAGTGGTCGGCCTCGATGATGTTGCCCTGGGCGTCGCGATAGGTGCCGAACTCGAACCCGGGGGACATGAAGGCGTCCAGCCGCACGTCCACGTCGTGGGACTCCAGCCAGGTTCGCGCCTTGCGCCCGGCCCGTGTGCTGCCCGTGGCGTGCAGCAGTTCCGGACCGGAGTGGGCGAGTGTGATCCGGGCGTCCGGCCGGGCGAGCCGGATCTCGGCGCTGAGCTCGACGCCGGAGGGCCCGCCGCCGACGACCAGGACGTGCTCGGCGCCGGCGATCTGCTGCTGGTGCCCGGCGAAGGACTTCGCCGCCTCCTCGGCGGTGGTGCCGGTGAAGCGGGCCGGTTCGGGGTAGTCGGCGCCGGTGGCGATGACCAGCACGTCGTACGGGAGGCGCTCCCCCGTCGCCAGTACGACCTGGCGCTCGGTGGTGTCGATGCGGACCGCCTTGCCGACGGCCACGCGGCCGTTGGTCAGCAGCCGGTCGTACGGGATGAACGGGGTGAACGACCAGTCCGGGCGGACTCCGGCGCGCAGGGAGGCGATGCGGTGGAAGAAGACCTCCTTGCGGTCCACCAGCGTGACCCGCGCCATCGCGTCCAGTCGCTTGGCCAGTCGGACGCCGGCGTAGCCGCCGCCGATCACCACTACGTCGCCGTCGAGCACGCCGAGTCTCCTGTGCTGGTGGGAAGGAGGGGCGCATGACGCGACGGGGGGCCGTCGTCGGCCACTCCCCTGTTTCAGCGAGCCTATCGCTTGAAACATAAAGAATTGATGGGGCTCAGTGTGCGTTCTGTGAAAGGTGCGGCGTGTGAGGCGAGGCGCGTGAAAGGGGGCAAACGAAGACGTCCGGGCCGACCCCTGCGGGCCGGCCCGGACGTCTTGCTCGGGACGGATCAGACGAGGTCGAACCGGTCCAGGTTCATGACCTTGACCCACGCCTGGACGAAGTCCTTCACGAACTTCTCCTTGGCGTCGTCGCTCGCGTAGACCTCGGCGAGGGCACGCAGCTCGGAGTTCGAGCCGAAGACGAGGTCGGCACGGGTGCCGGTCCACTTGACCTCGCCCGAGGCGTCACGGCCCTCGAACGTGGTCTGGTCCTCCGAGGTGGACTTCCAGGTCGTGCCCAGGTCGAGCAGGTTGACGAAGAAGTCGTTGGTCAGCTTGCCCGGGGTCTCGGTGAAGACACCGTGCTTGGAGCCGCCCGCGTTCGCGTCCAGCACACGCAGGCCGCCGACCAGGACGGTCGCCTCGGGGGCGCTCAGCGCGAGCAGGTTGGCGCGGTCCAGCAGCAGGTACTCGGCCGGCAGGCGGTTGCCCTTGCCGAGGTAGTTGCGGAACCCGTCGTACGCCGGCTCCAGGGCCGCGAACGACTCGGGGTCGGTGTGCTCCTCGGTCGCGTCGACACGGCCCGCGGCGAACGGGACCTCGACGTCGACCCCGGCGTCCTTGGCGGCCTTCTCCAAGGCGGCGGAGCCACCGAGGACGATCAGGTCGGCCAGGGAGACCTTCTTGGCGCCGGAGTTGAACTCGCCCTGGATGTTCTCCAGAGCACGCAGGACCTGCGCGAGCTCGTCCGGGTCGTTGACCTGCCAGCCGCGCTGCGGCTCCAGGCGGATACGGGCGCCGTTGGCACCGCCGCGCTTGTCGCTGGCGCGGTGCGTGGCGGCCGACGCCCACGCGGCCTTGACCAGCTGCGGGACGGTCAGGCCGGAGGCGAGGATCTTGGCCTTGAGCGCCGTCACGTCGGCGGCGTCGATGGCCTCGCCCTCGGCCTCGGGCAGCGGGTCCTGCCACAGCAGGGTCTCCGCCGGGACCTCCGGGCCGAGGTACAGGGACTTCGGGCCCAGGTCACGGTGGGTCAGCTTGTACCAGGCGCGGGCGAAGGCGTCCGCGAACTCGGCCGGGTTCTCGTGGAAGCGCTTCGAGATCGGACCGTAGATCGGGTCGAAGCGCAGCGAGAGGTCGGTGGTGAGCATCGTGGGCAGCTTCTTCGAGTCGCTGTGGGCGTCGGGGATGATCGCCTCGGCGTCCTTGGCCACCCACTGGTTGGCGCCGGCGGGGCTCTGGGTGAGCTCCCACTCGTAGCCGAAGAGGATGTCGAAGAAGTCGTTGCTCCACTGGGTGGGCTTGGTGGTCCAGGTGACCTCCAGGCCGGAGGTGATGGCGTCGCCACCCTTGCCGGAGCCGTAGGTGGACTTCCAGCCCAGGCCCTGCTCCTCCATGGTGGCGGCCTCGGGGTCGTTGCCGACCGCGTCGGCCGGGCCGGCGCCGTGGGTCTTGCCGAAGGTGTGACCACCGGCGATGAGGGCGACGGTCTCCTCGTCGTTCATCGCCATGCGGCGGAACGTCTCACGGATGTCGCGGGCCGCGGCGATCGGGTCCGGGTTGCCGTTCGGGCCCTCGGGGTTGACGTAGATCAGGCCCATCTGGACGGCGCCGAGCGGGTTCTCCAGCTCGCGGTCGCCGGAGTAGCGCTGGTCGTCCAGCCAGGTGGTCTCGGGACCCCAGTAGACGTCCTCGTCGGCCTCCCAGACGTCGGCACGGCCACCGCCGAAGCCGAAGGTCTCGAAGCCCATCGACTCCAGCGCGACGTTGCCCGTGAGGATCATGAGGTCGGCCCAGGAGATGGCCTGGCCGTACTTCTTCTTGACCGGCCACAGCAGACGGCGGGCCTTGTCGAGGTTGCCGTTGTCCGGCCAGCTGTTCAGCGGCGCGAAGCGCTGCTGACCGCGGCCGCCACCGCCGCGGCCGTCGCTGATGCGGTAGGTGCCGGCGCTGTGCCAGGCCATACGGATCATCAGCGGGCCGTAGTTGCCGAAGTCGGCGGGCCACCAGTCCTGGGAACTGGTCAGAACCTCGGCGATGTCGCGTTTCACGGCCGCGAGGTCGAGGGCCTGGAACGCCTCGGCGTAGTCGAACTCCTCACCGAGCGGGTTCGCCACGACGGGATCCTTGGCGAGGATCTTCAGGTTGAGGCGCTCCGGCCACCACTGACGGTTGCCACCGCCCTGCGTGGGGTGCGCGGCGCGACCGTGCGCGACGGGGCAGCCACCGGTGCCCTCAGCCTTTGCGTCAGTGACGATCGCATCGGGGTTCTCAGCCATGGGAAACCTTCCGAACTAGGTGAATCACAGTGCTCGGGGTGCACTGTTGGCGGTGGAACAGTCGGGGCACAGGCCCCAGTAGATGACCTCGGCCTCGTCGATGGTGAAGCCGTGGTCGTCGGACGCGGTCAGGCAGGGCGCCTCGCCGACCTCGCAGTCGACGTCGGCCACGACACCGCACGACCGGCACACGACGTGGTGGTGGTTGTCGCCGACGCGCCCCTCGAACCGGGCCGGGCTGCCGGCCGGCTCGATGCGGCGTATGAGTCCCGCCGCGGTGAGTGCGTGGAGGCCCTCGTACACGGCCGGCAGGGAGACATGGCCTACGCGATCACGCACCCCGGAGGCGATGGCCTCGACGCCGAGGTGGTCACCGGCCCGGACGGCCTCCAGCAGCGCGACACGCGCGGCGGTCACCCGCAGGCCGGCACCGCGCAGCTCCTCGGCCGGGGTCGGTGTCTGGGATGCGGTCATGGCCACAACCTACCTCCCTAAACACGAATGATTCAAGAAAACGAATGATGAAACTTTGGCGCACCCCGACCATGGGCCACCCCACCACCGGACCGGAAGCCGGGCAACCGTCGCAAGGGTAACCAGAAGCCGCATATCAGACACGCGCACTGGAGCGGGAGCGGGAGTACGTCACCTTGCCCGCCGAGCCGCCCCTTCCTCCGTCTCCGTCCGCTAGCGCACATGGCACCCCCGGCGTCCCCCAAAGCGCGAAAAAACGTCTCTGCCCGCATCGCGACATGCCTTTCCGTCAAGGCCTTGACGTGGCCGACATCCCACTCGTACTCGATGGAGGTACATCGCCATGCTCGGCAGACATACCGCGGCCGGCCGCCGCGTCGCCCTTACCGCTCTCGGCACCCTCGTCCTCACCGGGGCCGCCTCGACCGCCACTGCCGCGCCGCCGCCCGCGCCCGCGTCCACGGCCGCGCAGACCCTCGGCGCCGACCGGCCGCCGGCGGCGGTGCTGCGCGCCATGGAGCGTGATCTGAAGCTGAAGCCTGGTCAGGCGGAGGAGCGGCTGGTCAACGAGGCGGAGGCGGGCGCCCGTGCGGGTCGCCTCCGCAACGCCCTCGGCAAGCACTTCGCGGGCGCCTGGGTGCGCGGGGCGACGTCCGCCGAGCTCACCGTGGCGACCACCGATGCCGCCGACGTGTCCGCCATCAAGGCCCAGGGCGCCAAGGCCGTGGTCGTCAAGCGGACGTTGGCCGAACTCCAGACCGTGAAGAACACGCTGGACTCGACCGCCCGCACCGCCAAGACGCACGACACACCGGTCTGGTACGTGGACGTGCCGGCCAACCGCGTTGTCGTACAGGCGACCAAGCGGTCGGCTGCCACCGCCTTCATCAAGGCCGCCGGCGTCGAGGGCAAGGACGTGGGTGTCCGGGTGTCGGCCATGCGGCCGCGGCTGCTGGAGGACGTGGTGGGTGGCGACGCCTACTACATCGAGAGCTCCGCCCGCTGCTCCGTCGGGTTCTCCGTCACCAAGGACGAGCAGCAGGGCTTCGCCTCGGCGGGCCACTGCGGCGACCAGGGCGACAAGACCACCGGCCACAACATGGCCGCCCAGGGCACGTTCCAGGCATCCACGTTCCCCGGCAAGGACATGTCCTGGATCGCCGTCAACAGCGACTGGACCGCGACCGCCGAGGTGAAGGGGGAGGGCGGCCAGCGGACGCAGGTCACCGGCTCGGTCCAGGCGCTCGTCGGGGCGTCGATCTGCCGCTCCGGCTCCACCACCGGCTGGCACTGCGGCACCATCCGGCAGCACGACACCAGTGTCAGTTACGCCCAGGGCACCGTCGACGGCGTCACCCAGACCACGGTGTGCGCGGAACCGGGTGACTCCGGCGGCCCCTACGTCTCCGGCTCCCAGGCACAGGGTGTGACCTCCGGTGGCTCGGGCAACTGCACGAACGGCGGGACCACCTTCTACCAGCCGATCAACCCGATCCTCAGCGACTTCGGGCTCGTCCTGAAGACCGCGCCCTCCCAGTCCGGCAACCCCGCTCCGCCGGAGAACGCCGCGGAGACCTGGGCAGCGGGCCGGGTCTACGAGGCCGGCGCCACCGTGACCCACGCGGGTGTGCGGTACCAGTGCCTGCAGTCCCACCAGGCGCAGGGCGGCTGGTCGCCGGTCGCCACTCCGGCCCTGTGGCAGCGGATGTAGGGGACGCAGGAGTCGTACGGCTCGGGCGGTGCGGGTCCGGCTCCCGCACCGCCCGCTCTCGTTTCCGCACCAGGCCCCCGGCTGCCCCGCTGCTCCCCCGCTACTCCTGCGCGAGGAGCGCGTACGCGGTGGCGACGAACGCGTCGCGGGAGCGGAAGCGGCGGGTGCACAGCGCGACCAGGGCCGTGCCCGTGTCGGGTCTGAAGCCCAGGAAGGCCTGTTGGCCGAGGGTCGCCCCGCTGTGGAAGTACATCGGCCCGCCGTCGGTGGGATGCCGGAACCACGCAACCGTGTGGATGTGCCGGCGATCCAGTCCGCGCCGGAGCACCGGCGTGCGCACCGCCCGCAGCGACTCGGCGAGCGGTGAGCCGGCCGGGTCGAGGTGGGCTTCGAGGAACGTCAACAGGTCGTGCGGGGTGGCCCGGACGGCACCCGCCGCGTCGAAGCCGCCGGCGTCGAAGGCGCGGGTGGGTGTGCGCCCGTCCTTGCCGTGTCCGACGGCGTCGGTCTTCGGGTCGTCCGCCGCCAGGGCGGTGCCGCTCAGGCCGAGCGGGCGCAGCACATGGGCGCCGAGCAGGTCCGCCCACGCCGTGCCGGTCGCCGCGGCGACGGCGTGGCCGAGCACGGCGACGCCGAAGTTGGAGTAGTGCCAGCGGGTGCCGGGCCGGTGCCGGGGGCGATGGCGCAGGAAGGCGTCGGTGACCCGCTCGGCCGGATAGCGGCCGTAGGGGTTGGTACGCCAGGCCGGCAGCGCCCGCGGATAGAAGTCGGCCGGCAGGGCGGGCAGTCCGGCGGTGTGCGTGATGAGGTGAGCGAGCGTCACCGGGGCCTGGTCCGGGCGCCGGTCCGGGTCCAGGCAGACGGCGGCGGGCTCGCCCCCGGTCAGCAGGCCGCGCTGGATGAGCCGGGCCAGCAGGAGTCCGGTGAACGCCTTGGACGCCGATCCGATCTCGTAGCGCAGGTCCTGCCGCGGGACCGGCGGGGGCGGGGCGCTGCCACCGCAGTGCAGCATGCGGCGACCGGACCGGGAGACGGCGAAGACGACGTCGGGCGCGTCCACGGCGTCGACGGCGCTCTCCAGCCGCTCGCGCCACGCGTCGTCGTCGGCGGGGTCGCCGCCCGTGCGGGCCTCGTCCAGGTCGTCGGTGACGCCCGGCCAGGAGGTGCGCCGGCCGGTCATCAGATGGCCGGTCATGGGGTGGCCGGTCACGGGCTGGTGTGCGTCAGCTCGGCGAGGGCCCGGGAGGTCGCCAGCACGGAGGCGAAGGCGGCGACCAGCGTCGGGTGGTAGATCATGTCGAACACCTCGTCCGGTTCGCCCTCGGGCATCGTCCGTACGGCGGGCATGGCGCCGTCGGGCTGCTGTGCGGCGGCGAAGCCCTGCCAGGCCCGTTCGTCCAGGGTGGGGCGGGGCAGGCAGGCGTCGACGACGAGGAGTTCGCCGAGCAGGTCCCAGCGCTCCAGGTCCAGCCAGTCGTCGATCCAGACCGGCAGCCAGGTGGCGAGGTAGTCGGCGATGTCCGGCGGCAGGCCTTCGGGGTGCTCGCCCCAGTCGGTGAGGTGGAACACCGTGTGGGTGAGGTCGTAGGCGATGTGCCCGCTGACCGTCCAGGGTTCGGGTGTCCGGCCCAGCCAGGTGGAGCCGACGACATCCGCCTCAAGGACGCGGGGCGTGAGGCCGAAGCGGCGCTGGAACGCGGACAGTCCGAGGCGGCGGGTCGGGTCCAGTTCGAGGGCCGCCCAGCTGTCGAGCCGGTGGTAGAGGACGGTGGCGCGCTCCACCTCGGGCTCGCTGTAGCCGAGTTCCTTGTACGGGAGGTACACCTCGAACGGGATGGGCGAGAGCGGTTCGATGCGCTGGCCGCGCACCAGCATGCGACCGCCGTCCAGGGTGTGCCGCCAGGTGTGGTCGAGCAGCCGGCGCGCGAGGTCGGCCTGCCGCGATCCGGCGACGCCTTCGCGGAACAGCACCCGGCAGATCAGGGCCAGTTCACCGACCGGTTTGAAGCGCTCCAGGAAGCCCACTTCGGGGTCGACGTCGGGCTCCAGGCGGAATCCGTCGCGACGGGCCCACAGCCACTCGAGGGCGCGGACGCCGACGTTGTGCATGAGTCGGGTGTCGGTCATCCGGGCACTCCTTGTCCTTCATCGCCCTCGCCGCTCAGGCACTTGACGGTCTGTGCCGCCGCGAAGGCGGCCATCAGGGTGGAGTGGTAGCAGCGCAGGAACTCCGGCTCCCCATCCGCCCCGGGGACATCCCCGAAGTCCTGCTCCGGGAGCGCGCCGCAGGCGTGCTGCGCCCGCGCGATCCGGGTCCAGGCGTGCTGAAGTGTCGCGGGGTCGGGCGGGCGGGGCAGGCTCCCGGCCACGACCAGCAGCTCACAACTGAGGTCCCACATACCGGCGTCCAGGCAGCTGTCGAGCCAGGACGGCAGCCAGTGGTCCAGGTAGGCGGCGAGATCGGCGGGGACGCCCTCGGGGGTGCGTCCCCAGTCGGTGAGATGGAAGACGACGTGGGTGAGCGCGTACCCGGAGGAGCGCTCGAAGGTCCACGGTTCCGGCAGTCCGCCCAGCCAGGTGCGCCGCAGCGCCTGCGTCGCCCGCTCCGGGCGGTGGATGCCGCTGCGCCGCTCGGCTCTGAGGACGCCGAGCCGGCGGGTCGGGTCCTGCTCGGTGAGCTGCCAGCTCCGGGTACGGGCCGTCGTGGCGGCCGCGGCCTCGTACCCGGTGTGCCGCAACCCGGCCGCGGCGAAGACGGAGTAGATCTCCAACGGGTACGTCGCGAAGGGCTCCAGCCGTTGGAGCCGGAGGAACAGCTCGCCCCGGCCGGTCTGTTGCCAGGCGAACCGCAACAGGTCGGCCGCGCGGGCGTGCAGCGGGTCGGTCGGCCGCGTGTGCGAGCGGACGCTCGCACACGTCTGGGCCAGTTCCCCGAGCGGTTTCCAGGTGGCGTCCACATGGCCGTCGAGGGTGAGCGCGTCCTCGCCGAGTGCGAAGTCGTCGCGGTGGGCGGACAGCCAGGCGAACGCGGCTGCCCCCACCTCTTGGATCTCGCCGACGCCCGGGGCGGTCACACCCACGGCGGTCATACGAGGGCTCCGGCCGTCCGCATGACGCGGGCCGCCTGTACCTGAAGGGCCACCCGGGGGTCGTTGCCGCCCATGAGTTCCACGAAGTCCAGCCCGGCTTCGAGGCCGAGTGTGCCCGGTACCCCGTCGAGCAGGGTCAGCCAGCGCCCGGCGCCGGCCGCCTGCTGGTAGTCCCTGCGCCGCACGGCCCGTACGAAGCCGCGGGCCACGTCGACCGGGCGGCGCGCTGCCGCACGGGCCACGGCACAGTCGTCGCCGGGTACCGCGAGCGGTGCCAGGACGGCGAGTTGATGCGTGAGCACCTGCCAGGTCGCCTCGTCGAGCCAGTCGGCGTCGGGTTCGGCGCCCTCGTCCTCGAAGGGCGCACCGGGTGGTGCTCCTGGTGGGTCGGTCAGGGGCGAGTCGAGCCGCCGCAGGGTGCGACTCATCGCCCAGTGGCTCCACTTGACGGTGGGAGCCGCGTCGGCTCGGGGTGGGAAGGCCTCCACCGTCTTCCGGAACACGGCGAGTGCCTCCGGGTCGGGCGGGGAGGGGAAGAGTACGTGCGGCAGCAGCAGATCTGCTCCCAACACGCGTACGGCCGCGAGGTCGAGGCTTCCCTCGATCTCCCCCACGGTCCCGGTACCGGTGCCGGACATGCGCACGTGGTCTCCGCCCCGAAGGGCGGAGACCACGTCGGTCGCAAGGTCCTGCACCGCGCCCTGCAAGAGGGCCGAAGTGCCTGACTGCTCCATTCAGCCTGCTCCCGTCGTCCGCTCAGCCCTTCTTGGGCCGGGGGGTCGGCGGGGACAGCAGCAGCTTGGTGTCTGCGGAGAGCAGCGCCAGAGCGGCGCACTCCCGGCTGTCGCGGTAGACACCGTCGGGTTCGGCGGGGTCGAGTGCCGCTTCGAGGTCGGTCCGGACGTCGGTGATCTCCTCGATCGCCTTGTCAATGGACGGCATATCACCATCTCCTCTGGGGTCAGCCATAGCCTCCAACACCTAGGTGACCATACGGTCACAAAGCGCGCATCTTTTCCCAGGAGGCACATAGGCCACTTCTTCAACATGCCGCCCTGTCCCGCGCATGGAGCCGCGCACGGCGAGCGCCGTCGCCTGACCGTGCGGATGAGGCGTGCCCGCACGGCGCGAACTCCCTTGGCCTGGCGACCAGTTGAGACTCGACGACGCCCCGCCCCGTCGGTGAGACGCAGTTCACACGCAGCGCCCTGTCACAGATGGCGGGTTGCCCCGGTCAGTAGGGCGTATCCCACTACTCGGCAAGGAGAACACCGTGGAACCGCGTCTCGACTACTTCGGCAACCCCCTCGCGGGAAAGGTGCTGCGGCACATCAACTCGGCCAGCAAACTGATTTCGGACTCGACCCTGCCGGCCACGGTCCAGGAGCTGGTGAAGATCCGCGCCAGCCAGATCAACGGCTGCGGCTTCTGCACGGACATGCACACCAAGGACGCCGCCGAGGCCGGTGAGACCCCGCAGCGTCTCCACCTGGTCGCGGCCTGGCGGGAGGCCAAGGTCTTCACGGACGCCGAGCGCGCCGCCCTGGAACTGGCGGAGCAGGGCACCCGCATCGCCGACGCCGCCGGTGGTGTCACCGACGAGGCCTGGACCAACGCCACCAAGTACTTCGACGAGGACCAGCTCGTGGCCCTGATGTCCCTCCTCGCCGTCATCAACGCCTACAACCGGATCAACGTCATCAACCAGCAGCCTGCCGGGGACTACCAGCCCGGTCAGTTCGGCTGACCGCACCCCGCACCGGCACCCGCACGGGCCTGCCGTTCACCCGTTCGCCCGCCAGCCCGGCCGCGGGTGTCACACAGCGGGTCGCCATTCGGTCCTAGTTGTCACCAGCCCGATTCGTGACGAGAGAGGTGGATCATGACGGGAGCCAAGCGGACACGGCACCTGTCGCCGGTCCCGCCGGCCGCGGACCCGACGGCGGGACTGCACGCGCTCCCCCGTCCCGTCGCCGTCGTGGTGGGCGCCGGTGGTGTGCTCGGAGCGGCACATGTCGGGGTCGGATACGCGCTGGAGCAGCGCGGGTTCGTGCCGGACATGATCATCGGAACCTCGGTGGGTGCCCTCAACGGGGCCATCGCGGCCGCCCACCCCGACCGGGCCGCGCCGTGGCTGGACCATGTGTGGACCCAGCTGCGTCGCCGCGAGGTGTATCCGCTCGGCTACCTGTCCTCACGGGCGAGTGTCTTCACCGATCGCGGCCTGCGCCGACTGATCGCCCGGGCCGGGCTGCCGTCCCGGATCGAGCAGTTGGCGGTCCCGTTCACGGCGGTGGCCATGGACCTGGAAACCGGCGCTCCGGCACTGCTCGGCAGCGGGGACCTGGAGTCCGCGCTGCTGGCCAGCGCTGCCATCCCCGGCATGCTGCCCCCGGTGGACCGGGAGGGCCGGACGCTCGTCGACGGCGGTGTGATCGCGTATGTGCCGGTCCTGGCGGCTCTGCAGGCCGGCGCGGCCAGCGTGGTCGTGGTGTCGACCGGGCCGGAGAGCTCGCCGCCGGGCCCCGTCAGTCCGCGCCTTCGTGCCGGTGCGATCGCCGCCCGGGCCGGAATGCTGCTGTTGCGCCATCAGATCGAGCGTGACCTGCACGAGGTGTCCCGGCACATCCCGACCGTCGTGCTCCCCACCGGTATCGAGGCCTGGCCCGCCCCGTGGGACTTCGGCCATTCCCAGCGACTGATCAGCACGGCGTCGGGGACGGCGGGGCGCTTCCTCGACGAGCTGCGCATCAACGGGCCGGGCCTGTACCGGGTCGACGCCCCTTCGGCGCCATCCGCCGGTCCCGGCGGGACATCGATTTCTTCCGTAGCGGAGGCCGGCCTGTGAGTACGATCGCGTTCCTCAACATCGGCATGCACGGGCACGTCAACCCGACGCTGCCGGTGGTGGCCGAGCTGGTCCGGCGCGGCCACACCGTCACGTATCACACCTCGCCCGCGTTCCGTGCGGAGATCGAGGCCACCGGCGCGACGGTGTACCTCTACCCCGGGGGCGAGCAGCCGCTCCCCGATCCGCCGACGCCGGTCACGATGGTGGAGTCGCTCGCGCACACCACCCTCGGTCTGCTGCCCGCCGTGCTCGACGACCTGCGCCGCGACCGGCCCGACCTGATCGTCCACGACAGCTCCTGCCTGTGGGGCGCGGTGGCCGCCCGCGAGCTCGGTGTGCCGGCGGCCTCGTCGTTCACCACGTTCGCCTTCAACCGGCATGTCCCCAGCCCCACCAGTGCCTCTTGGGACCTGTTGGCCATGGCGCGCAAACAGCCCCGCAGCGTCGGGGGCTACCTGCGCGCGCGGGGGGAGTTGCACCGCCGCTTCGACGCGCGCGGGATACCCCTGCTCGACCTGCTGAACATCCGCCAGCCCCTCAACCTGGTCTACACCTCGCGGACGTTCCAGCCCGCCGCCGAGCACTTCGACGACTCCTACCGCTTCGTCGGCCCGAGCATCGGCGCCCGCCCCGCCGACCCGTCCTTCGAGTCCGACCGGCTCCAGGACCCGGTCCTGTACGCCTCGCTCGGCACGGTGTTCAACGCCGACCCGCAGCTGCTGCGGACGTTCGCGACCGCGCTCGCCCCGCTGGGCGGCACCGTGGTCGTCTCCACCGGGCAGACCGATCCCGACGCGCTGGGTCCGCTGCCGGCCAACGTGCTCCCGCTGCGTTTCGTGCCTCAGCCGGAGGTGCTGGCCCGCGCCGCGCTGTTCATCACCCATGGCGGCATGAACAGCGTCAACGAGGCCCTGTACGCCGGGGTCCCGATGCTGGTGGTCCCCCAGGGCGCCGACCAGCCGATGATCGCCCGTCGCGTCGTCGAGCTCGGCGCGGGCCTGTCGATCCGCACCGAGGACGTCGAAAAGGGCTCCGTGCGATCCCTCGCCCGCCGCCTGCTGCACGAGCCCGGGTTCCGGACCGCCGCGGCCGGCCTCAGGGCCGCCCAGCACGACGCCGGTGGATACCTGCGGGCCGCCGACGAACTCGAACGGTACGTGCGCGCGGCCGGCTGGGTGCGCCCTGCGGTCCCCGCCGATCCGGCACAGCGGGGCTGAGCGATGTCCGTCGTCGTCCTGCTGCTGTTCGCCGGGCTGTCCGAGGCCGCCGGCCGGATCCTGCCGCTGCTGGCCCGCCGGCCCGGCATGCCGCGCACTGTGGTGGCCGGGTCTTTGCTGGCCGCCGGTCTCGTCGAGGCCGCGGTGTTCGCGCTGTGGCCGCTGTCCGCATGGACCCTGGCCGAGCTCGTGGTGTCCTCCCCGCCGCCGGGTGACGGGCTGGAGTGGACAGCGGGCCTGCTCGCTCCGCTGCTGCTCTCCGCCGTCCTCGCGTTCCCGCTGCTCGGCCCTCTGCTCCACCTGCTGCTCTTCGTGGGGGTCGGGGCCGGTCTGGCCGAACCGCTCGCCGAGGCGTCCGGGCTCGGCTGGTGGAGCGCCGCGGGCTGCGTGGCCGTCGCCGGGGCCGGACTCGGTGTCGCTGTAGAGGCCGTTCGGCGTCTGGTCGTCAGGATCAGCGCGCCCCGGACGACGGAGCCGATCACATGAACGACTTCCTGCTCTGGGCCTGCGTGCTCGGGCCGGTGCTGCTCGCCGAAGGTCTGCTGGCCCGCTACGAGGTGCTGGCCTACAGCGCCGGTTTCCGGGCCCCCACCACCGATCTTCCCGAGGGAGTGCCCTACGCCCGGGGTGCGGCCGCGGACACGCCCCCGGACGCCTACCTGGTCTACCTGGACGGCATCGGCAAACGCCGCTTCCGCGACACCCGGGACGGCGGCCAGCTGGTCAAGGCCGTGCTCGCCGGGGCGCCGGAACTGCGGGTGCTGGGGCAGGTGCAGCCCTACTCGCCGCTGGCCGACCCGCTGGCCGACCGGCCGGTGTGGGCGTGGCTGCGCCACCACATCGGGCTGCTGCTGTTCCTGCACAACGTCATGCAGATCTTCGTCGCCGCCGACCACCGGTACCGCCCCCTGTACAACCGGGCCGTCGGCTCCCAGATCGCCACGCAGCTGCAGCTCGCCGGCTACCGGCCCGACAGCGGCGTCCCCGTGGTGCTGCTCAGCTACAGCGGCGGTGCGCAGGTCGCGACCGGCGCGGTCGACCAACTGCACACCCGGCTTCGCTGCCCACTCATGGTGATCACGCTGGGCGGTTTCCACAACGGCGCCAACGACCTCACTCATGCCGAGCACGTGCATCAGCTCACCAGCGCGTACGACCGTATCGAGCGGGTCGGCACCTGGATCTTCCCGCAGCGCTGGCGCCTGCTGCGCCGGAGCGGATGGAACCGCGCCCGGCGCGCCGGGAAGGTCACCGTGCACCGGCTCGACCCGGCCACCCACCTCGGTCCGCGCAGCTACATCAGCCCGGCGCAACAGCTGCCGGACGGCCGCAGTTACCTCGATCGCACGACCGACACGGTGATCACCCTGATTCGGGCCGGGCACGGAGCGACGGCGGCCACGACCGACAATCCGACGCTATGAGGCCGACGCTATGAGGCCGCGGCCCCGTCGTCGTCCAGCCCGGCGACCAGGCCGCGCAAGAGGGGGCCGTACTCCGGGTGGGCCAGGGCGGACGCCATCTGGGCGACCAGGTAGTCGGCCGGGTTGCCGGTGTCGTACCAGCGGCCCTTGATGACCTGGCCGTACACCGCGCGGGTGGACGCGTAGGCGTTGATGGCGTCGGTCAGGTAGACCTCGCCGGTGCGGTGCTCGTACCAGCGGCGGGTCTGCTCGCGCAGTTCGTCGATGATGCCGGGGGTGATGACATAGCCGCCGATGGCCGCGTACGACGACGGGGCGGCCTCGGGCTCGGGCTTCTCGACCAGACCGGTGATGCGCAGCTGGCCGTCTCCGAGGTCCTCCTTGACGATGGGCACGCCGTAGCGCTGGGACTCGGTGGGGTCCATCGGCAGGAGGGCCAGCACCGGGCAGCCGGTCTGCTCGTAGGCCCGGATCAGCTGCTGGGCGCGGGGGACCTCGGCGACGAAGACGTCGTCGGGCCAGAGCACCAGCACGGGCTCGTTGCCGAAGGAGCGGGCGGCGTTCAGCACCGGGGTGCCGTTGCCGTACGGCCCGTACTGGTCGAGGTAGGTGATGTGGCCCTGGCGGGCCAGCTCCGCGACCTCCTCCACGGCGTCGGCGTACGCCGTCTTGCCGTCCGCACGGAGCTGCTCGACGAGGGCGGGGTTGGGGCGGAAGTGGTCCTGGATGAGGCTCTTGCCGCCGGAGACCACGATGGTGATGTCGGTGATGCCGGAGTCCACCAGCTCGCGCACGGTGTGCTCGATGACCGGCTTGTCGCCGACCGGGAGCATCTCCTTCGGTGTCGCCTTCGTCAGGGGCAGCAGACGGGAGCCGAGTCCGGCGGCGGGGATCACAGCCCTGCGAATCGTCGGGGACATCGCATCTCTCTCGGTCGATCGGCGCACCGTACCGGGGGGCACGGCACAGGGTCGACGCTACCAACGTGGTCCACAGGTCAGTTCGCGGGGCGTGGAGCGCGCAGATGGGCCCGTCGGCCCAGTTCCTCCTCGTCGACCAGCGTGAGCATCGGCTGCCCCGGCGCACACAGCATCGTGACGAGGAACCGGCACGGCGCGTCGGTACGGGCGTTGGCGTCCTGGTAGTGGATCGCGTCTCCGCCAGGCTCCCAGAACGTCTCGCCGGCCTTGACGACACGTTCCGGCTCGCCCTCCAGCTCGAACCGCAGCTCGCCCTCGATGACGTATCCGAAGGCCGGCCCCGAGTGCCGGTGCGGAGGGTTGCCGGGGTCCCCGGGCGGCCACTCGACCAGGATGGTCATGCTCGACGCACCTTCGGGGATCTGGGGCGGTACGACGTCCTGCAGCATCGTCACCGCGTCCATCCCGATGGAACGCCGCTCGTCGTGGCCCAGGTCCGCCGAGTCCTTGGTGGACATGATGTGCACCTCCGTGGTGGTCGCGATGGGTCGCGGTAGTGGTCGCGCTCTCACTGAAAGACAAGACTGGGCACGGGCGGTGTGTGTGACAGCGGTCTGTCACAGATAGCCCATCTGACCGGTATTGCTCTATATGCTCACTTTCATGGCAGATGTGTCCGTTGATCCTCCCGGTCGGGAGTCGCCGGACGCCTACGCGGTCAGTGCCGAGTTCTACGACATCCTGCAGGCGGACCGGGACAGGGCACGCGTACGCCGGTTCTACGGCCGCGATGTCCGCATCGCCCGCCTGGGTGTACTGGACGTCGGCGCAGGCACCGGGCGGGTCACGCTCATGAGTCTCGCGGACTCGCGGGTTCCGGTGCATGCCGTCGAGCCCACGCGCGCCATGCGGTCCCTGCTGATGACGCGCCTGGCGGCCCTGCCCGAGGACGTGCGGACGCGGGTGACCGTGCACCCCGGCGGACTCGCCGAGGCCGCCCTGCGCGAGGTGGCCGACGTGGGGATATGCCACAACACGATCGCCTGTCTGCGCCCTGCCGCACGCCAGGCCCTGTGGCCGGCCGTCGCCGACGCGCTCGTGCCCGGAGGGGTGTTCCTCGTCCAGCTCCCGCCCGACCGTCTTCCCGCGCACGAGGCCACGCATGTCCTCCCGGCCCAGAAGGTCGGCCGGCACGAGTACGGGGGCCGCATGGTGATGTCGGCCGACACGGACCGGATCCGGACGCGGTTCGACTACTGGGTGCGGGGCGAGTGCGGTGTGCTGCGCGAGTACACCGAGACGTTCTGGATGTGGCCGGCCTCCCGTGCGGAGGTGATCGGGGAACTGGAGGGATCCGGGTTCGTCCCGCTCCCCGAACGGGACGAACCCGCCGTGCTGGCCGTAGGGCTCAGGCAGTGCTGACGGGCGCCCGGCGCACGCCGGTCCCGGCCGCGCGCCCTGCCCTGCCCGCTTGTAGCCTGGTCGTCCGGGACTGGAGGACACGCATGCGCGCCGAGGACGACGCCGACTCCCTGGACGAGGCGACCAGGCAGTTCATGGCGGCGCGCCCCCAGCTCTTCGGCATCGCCTACCGCGTGCTCGGCAGCGCCGTGGAGGCCGAGGACACCGTCCAGGAGGCGTGGGTGCGGTGGCAGGGGACCGACCGCACCGGGATCAGGGAGCCGACGGCGTTCCTGGCGACCATCACGACCCGGCTGGCGATCAACGTCGCCCAGTCGGCCAGGATGCGGCGTGAGTCGTACGTCGGGCCGTGGCTTCCGGAGCCGGTCGACACCCGTGCGGATCCACAGCTGGGCGCGGAACGCGCCGAGGCACTGGACATGGCGGTGCTGCTCCTCCTGGAGAAGCTCAACCCCGTGGAACGGGCCGCGTATGTGCTGCGGGAGGCATTCGACTACCCGTACAAGCGGATCGCGGACATGCTGGAGACGAGCGAGGCCAATACGCGCCAGCTGGTGACCCGCGCCAGGAAACACCTGGCGGCGGATCGCGCGGCGCCGGTCAGCTCCACCGACCACCGGCGCCTGCTGGAGGTGTTCCTCGACGCGGCCCGCACCGGCAGCCTGTCGGAGCTGGAGAAGGTCCTCACCGCGGACGTCGTCAGCTACTCCGACGGCGGAGGGGTGCGCGGGGCCTCCAAGATCCCGGTCGTCGGGCGTCTTCGCGTGTCCAAGTACCTGGCCGCCTTCGCCCCGCGGTTCTGGCCCCCGACGGACGTCCGCTGGGTCGAGGCCAACGGCCGGCCGGCCGTGCTCGTCTCCGTCGACGGAAACCCGGTGGCTCTGCTCTGCGCCGATGTGTCGGAACGGGGCATCGAACGGATCATGTGGGTCATGAACCCGGCCAAGCTGGCTCCCTACGTGGCCTCGCTGACCGGTTGAGGCGGGCCTCGGTGCCGGGGCGGCGTCCGAGCGCCCGGCCGTAACCGGCGGCTGTCACAAGGTGGGTGACTTGTCGGTCAACCAGCTGTCCCGGACCTGGGAATCCCTCTACGCGGGAGGCACCCGATGAGCGAGCCGTTCCAGTTGCCCGACCTGTCCGTCGAGAAGGACTACGTCGGAGAGTCCTTCTCCCCCATCTACACCACCACGGTGACGGTGAGCGGTGGACCGGCGAGTCACGGGCGGGCCTCGGGCAGGGCGCGCTCGTCCGACGGCGTCCTCGACATCGACCTGCGCATGCCTGCCGAACTGGGCGGCGACGGCCAGGGGACGAATCCGGAGCAGCTGTTCGCGGCCGGCTTCGCCGCCTGCTTCCACGGCGCCCTGAGTCTGGTGGCCCGCCAGGAGGAGCTCGACCCCGCCCCGATCCGCGTGGTGGCGACCGTGGCCTTCGGCCGGGACCCGGAGGACGGCGGCTACCTGCTGCACATCGACCTGGTCGTCAGGTGGCCGGACATCGACCCCGAGCTCGCCGCGCCCCTGCTGGAGAAGGCCGATGCGCTGTGCCCCTACGCGCGGATGGCCTGGCAGGGCACACCGACGACCATCACGCTGGCGTCCTGACCAGCGGCGATATCCGTGGTCCGTTCGGGGGGGTACCTGGGCCACGGAACGCTGTCACAGATCCGCTGACAGTCCGGTCGTAATGAATGACACCCCCTGATCGGAGAAGACCGTGGCTATCACCGAACAACGTCTTTCCACCATGGTGCTGGTGATCGGCACCGGAGGCGCCGGTCTGCGGGCCGCGATCGAGCTGGCCGAGGCCGGTGTCGACGTCCTCGCGGTCGGCAAGCGCCCCAAGGACGACGCCCATACGGCCCTCGCCGCCGGAGGCATCAACGCGGCGCTGGCCACCATGGACGCGGAGGACAGCTGGCAGCAGCACGCGGCGGACACGATCAAGGAGAGCTATCTGCTCGCCGACCCGCGCACCGTCGAGATCGTCACCCAGGGCGCCGGCCGGGGCATCGACGACCTGGAGCGCTACGGCATGGCCTTCGCCCGGGAGGAGGACGGCCGTATCTCCCAGCGGTTCTTCGGGGCGCACAAGTTCCGGCGGACCGCCTTCGCCGGCGACTACACCGGTCTGGAGATCCAGCGCACGCTCGTCAGGCGCGCCGAACAGCTCGACATCCCGGTGCTCGAAGGCGTCTACATCACCCGGCTCCTGGTGCACGACGGAGCCGTGTTCGGCGCCTACGGCTTCGACCTCGCGAGCGGAAGGCGCTATCTGATCCACGCGGACGCGGTCATTCTCGCCGCGGGCGGCCACACGCGTATCTGGCGGCGCACCTCCTCACGACGCGACGAGAACACGGGCGACTCCTTCCGGCTGGCCGTGGAGGCCGGCGCCCGGCTGCGGGACGCCGAGCTGGTCCAGTTCCACCCCTCCGGGATCATCGAGCCGGAGAACGCGGCCGGCACCCTGGTCAGCGAGGCCGCTCGGGGCGAGGGCGGGATCCTGCGCAACGCCCTCGGGGAACGGTTCATGGCCCGCTACGACCCCGACCGGATGGAGCTGTCCACCCGCGACCGGGTGGCCCTGGCCTCCTACACGGAGATCAAGGAGGGGCGGGGCACCGCCAAGGGCGGCGTATGGCTCGACGTCTCCCATCTGCCCCGGCAGACGATCATGACGCGACTCCCCCGCGTCTACCAGACGATGCTCGACCTCCAGATGCTGGACATCACCCGCGAGCCGATCGAGATCGCGCCCACCGCGCACTACTCGATGGGCGGCGTGTGGGTGCGTCCCGAGGACCACAGCACCGATGTCCGGGGGCTGTACGCCATCGGTGAGGCGTCGAGCGGGCTGCACGGAGCCAATCGCCTCGGCGGGAACAGCCTCATCGAGCTGCTGGTCTTCGGCCGCATCACGGGACAGGCGGCCGCCGCCTACTCGCAGTCCCTGACCGTGCAGCGCCGCTCGGCGTCGGCCATCGCCGAGGCCCGCGCGGAGATCGACGATCTTCTCGCGGCGGACGGGACGGAGAACGTGCGGGCCCTGCAGCGCGCGATCCGCAACACCATGACCGAGCACGCGGGGGTCGTACGCGACGAGGAGGGCCTGCGTGCGGGTCTTGCGGAGCTCGCCGTGATCGAGAAGCGGATGGCGGACGTCGGCGTGCACCCGGACATCGCCGGCTATCAGGACCTCGCGCACGCCTTCGATCTCAAGTCCGCCGCGCTGGCGGCCCGGGCCACCCTCGAAGCGGCGCTGGAGCGGCGCGAGACCCGTGGCTGCCACAACCGCAGCGACTACCCGGACCTTGATCCCGCTCTGCGCGTCAATCTGGTGTGGTCCCCGACGACGGGCGTCACCCACGAGAGCATCCCTGAGATTCCGGACGAGATTTCCGCTCTGATCGAAGAGGTGTCGACCGAAGGAAAACTCGCGGAATGACCTGAGGCGGAATGGCCTGAGGCATTGCAGACGGAGCACAGACAGAGTGCAGACGTAGTACAGACCGAATTCTTCTCCGAAAGGAATCCGCAATGAAGGTCGTCGTGATCGGTGGCACCGGTCTCATCGGTTCGAAGCTGGTCGTCAAGCTCAACGAGCAGGGGCACGAGGCGGTGGCCGCCGCGCCCAACACCGGCGTCAACACCCTGACGGGCGAGGGTCTCGCCGAGGTCCTCAAGGACGCCTCGGTCGTGGTCGACGTGTCCAACTCCCCCGCGTGGGAGGACGACGCCGTCATGAACTTCTTCCGCACCTCGACGGCCAACCTCCTCAAGGCGGAGGCCGAGGCGGGCGTGACGCACCATGTGGCGCTGTCCGTGGTCGGCACCGACCGCCTCCAGGAGAGCGGGTACTTCCGGGCCAAGCAGGCCCAGGAGGACCTGATCAAGGAGTCCGGCATGCCCTACTCCATCGTCCACGCCACCCAGTTCTTCGAGTTCATCAAGGGGATCGCGGACATCTCGACCGACGGCGACACCGTGCGGCTGTCCCCCGCCAAGTTCCAGCCCATCTACTCCGACGACGTGGCCGCGGCCGTCGGCCGCACCGCGGTCGGCACTCCCGTCAACGGCCTGGTCGAGGTCGCGGGCCCCGACGTGTTCCAGCTCGACGAGCTGATCCGCAAGGCCCTCGCCGACCAGAACGACCCGCGCACCGTCGTCACCGACCCGCACGCCCCGTACTCCGGTGCCGAGCTGCAGGAGACCACGCTCCTGCCGGGGCCGGACGCCCACATCGCCGAGACGAAGCTGTCCGACTGGTTCGCGCGGCAGAAGTAATCCCGGCGAATCATTCCCTGATTTCCGGCTATGAGCGGCTACTCGCTCGCTCGAGCGGCCGAGCTGACCCCCGACCCGGTGCGCCGTGCCGCCAGGGCGCTGGCGGCGGCCCAGGCCAAGTATCAGGCGGGCGCGTTCGACGCCGCGCGGGAGTTGACGGACGCGGCGGAGCTCGGCCATCTCGACGAGTTCGGCGCCGCCCAGTCGAAACTGCTGCGCGGCCGGATCCTGTCCGCGTCCAGGAGCGCCGGCTCAGGCCTGCCGCTGATGCTCGAAGCGGCCAAGCGACTCTGGCCGCTCGATGCCGCGCTCGCCCGGGAGACCTATCGGGACGCGATGTACGCGGCTCTCACGGCGGGCCGACTGCCCAGGGACGGCATCCTCGACGTCGCCCAGGCCGTGTTGAGCGCGCCGACGCCGTCCGAACCGACCCGCGACGATCTCCTTCTGGACGGCGTGGCGCGAGTGATCACGGAGGGCTACTCCGTCGGGGCGCCAGCCGTGCTTGAGGCGCTGGGCGTTTTCCGCGCCGCGGAGGTCTCACGAGCGGAGGGGCTCGGCTGGCTTCCGCTCGCCTACCGCATGGCGCACAGCACCTGGGACTTCGAGACCTGGTCGGTGCTCTCGGCGCGGCTGGCCGACCTGGCCCGCGAGACGGGAGCGCTGTCCGTGCTGCCGTCGGCTCTGCTGCTGCGCCTGTCGAACCGGGTCTTCGCCGGTGATCTCGACGGCGCCGACTCCCTTGTCGTGGAGGCCGGCGCCATAGGCGAGGCGACCGGCAGCAGCTTCTTCGCGCACTACGCGGCGCTGGTCGTCGAACCGTGGAAGGGCCGGGAGGCCACGACCCAGCAGGCGATCGAGGCGATCACCCAGGACCTCCTCCTGCGCGGGGAAGGCAAGGTGGTGACCGCCACGCAGTGGGCGGCGGCGGTGCTCTACAACGGCCTCGGCCGGTACGAGGAGGCCTACGTGGCCGCCAAGCGCGGCTGCGAGAACCCGCAGGCCGCCGCGGTCCAGAGGATCAGCGACATGGCGCAGGCCAGCGGCACCGACTGGGCTCTCGGCACCTCGGCCGGTGTGCGTGCTCTGGTGAGCGACGGACAGGCCGCCGACGCGTTGTACCGCGAGGCGATCGAGCGGCTCGACACCACGGAGGTGCGGATGGATGTCGCCCGCGCCCGCCTCCTCTACGGCGAGTGGCTGCGCCGCGAGAACCGCCGGGCCGACGCCCGTGCTCAGCTGGGCTCCGCCCATGACACGCTCAGCCACATCGGCGCCGAGGCATTCGCGGAACGCGCGCGGCGGGAGCTCCAGGCCACCGGAGCCACGATCCGCAGACGCGCCGTCACGACACAGTCGGCCCTCACCCCGCAGGAAGCGCAGATCGCCCGTCTCGCCGGCGACGGGCTCACGAACCCCGAGATCGGCGCCCAGTTGTTCATCAGCCCGCACACGCTGGAATGGCACCTCCGCAAGGTGTTCTCGAAGCTCGGCATCGCCTCCCGCAGGGAGATCCGCACCCTGCGCCTCGACGGCACTGCGACGTCCGCCTAGGCCCCGGTCGGGCCCATGTCACAAGATCCGTGCCTGTCCGGTCTCACTGGGTAAGGGAGTGATGCCGTATGGCGGGTACGGATGGCGCGGTACCGATCGCGGAGCTGCTCGACGAACGCCGGCATCTGCTGGACATCGCCTACTGGATGCTGGGCAGCAGCCGCGAGGCCGAGCGTGTCATCGACGAGACCTACCGGCGGTGGTTCGAGCTGCCGGAACCGGCACGGGCAGGAATGACCGCGCCTCGGTCGTGGCTGGCCCAGGTCGCCGGGAGTATCTGTCTGTCCCGGCTGGCCCTGCCCCGCCGCGACCGGGACCGGGAGCGTGCGGTCGAGGAGGAGGCCGGCAGCAGTGCGGGTGCGGTGTCGCAGGGGATGCTCGCGGAGGAGATCAGCGGGGTCCTGCTGGACGCGTTGGACTCCCTGTCCCCGGCCGAGCGTGCGGCGTTCGTGCTGAACGATGTCTTCGGGATGGCGCCGGATGCGGTCGCCGACATCGTCCACCAGACCGAGCCGGAGTGTGCCGAGCTGGCCGACCGGGCCCGGCGCAGTCTGCGGGTGCGACGTGCGCGGCCCACGTCGGCCCGGGAACACGATGCGGTGGCCCGGGCGGTGTGCGAGGCGTGTGTGGCGCAGGACGAGGCGGTCCTGGCGCCGCTCCTCGCGGCCGATGCCACGGCGTTCTTCGACGGCGGCGGCAAGGTGCGGGCGTCGGTCAAGCCGGTGCACGGCAACACCCGGGTGGCGCGCAGCCTCCTGACCTTGCTGGCCCGGCATCCGCGGACCGACGTGCACACGCATCCCGTCAACGGACGGACCGGTCTCGTCGTGCGGTACGACCGTCGGGTGGCCGCGGTCATCAGTCTCGACATCGCCGGCCCGTACGTCGTCCAGGTCTGGGTCACCCTCAATCCCGACAAGCTCCGCACCTGGAACCGGAGTCGATGAACGCCGCGATCTTGCTCGGGTTGAACACCCACATCAACTGGTGAATGCCCTGGGGCGAGGCCGCCATCGTCATGAACGTCGTAGGCGTGCCGTCCCGGTGGAGCAGCACTCCGCCGCGTCCGTTGGCCTCGACGTGGCGGACATCGACCCCGTTCCAGAACTTCCGCGTGGCTGTCGCCAGATTCGCCACCCGTGCGCGGCCCAGTACGGGGACGCGCGCCGCGCCCCGGATGCCGTTGCCGTCGGACAGGCTCACGGCATCCGGGGTGAGGAGAGCCTCCAGCGAGGCGACATCACCGTTTTGCGCCGCCGAGACGAAGGCGTCGAGGAGCTGTCGATGCTGCGCCGTGTCCACGGTCTCCCGCCGGCCGGCCGCGAGATGCTTGCGGGCCCTGCTCACGATCTGGCGGACGTTGACACTGCTGAGCCGCAGAATTTCCGCGATCTCGGAGTAGGCGTAGTCGAACGCCTCCCTCAGGACGTACGCGGCCCGCTCCGTGGGATTCAGCTTCTGCAGGAGGAGGAGCAGGGCCAGTTCCAGAGCCTCCGCCCGCTCTGCGCCGACTTGGGGATCGTTGCTCGTGTCGACGGGCTCGGGCAGCCACGGGCCGATGTAGGTCTCGCGGCGCACACGAGCGGACTGAGCGACGTTGATGGCCAGCCGGGCGGTGGTGCTCGACAGAAAGGCCGCGGGGCTGAGCACTACGGAGCGGTCGGTCCGCTGCCAGCGCATCCAGACTTCCTGAACCACGTCTTCGGCCTCAACCGCGCTGCCCAGCACGCGGTATGCGATACCGAACAGCCGCGGACGGAGCTCCACGAAGACAGAGACGGCGTCGTCCAGGGTGCCTTCCGTGAGGGACGTCTTGAGATCCATGCCTCATAGACCGGACAGCCCGCCGTTCTGTGACAGTGACATTGGCTACGACTGCGACTGTCACTGTGACTGTGACTGTGAGCAGGGAGGGAGCCGTCCCGAGGCCGTGTTCCAGAGAATGGACGCCTCTTGGTGAAGCGCTGCGGCTGCTGTACAAATGTGCGTCATGAGTCCCGAGCCCTTGGTGCGACGCCTGGTCATCGACCTGTGCCGACGCCCGGGCTCGTGTTGTCGCTGACCCAGCCTCTTGTGACGCGCCCTGCCGTGCGGTGATGGCACCCGCACACCCGCACCGGGGCGGTTTCCGCGCCCTGTCCCAGGGTCCGCTCCCTCTTCGTTCGGCATCACTCTCGCCCGGGGCCAGCCATGTCCGCAATTCCCTCTTTGTCCAAGCCTGATGACGCCACGTCGGTTGTCGGCGCGCCGCCCGCATCCCGCGCGCCGGCACGAGGCGTCTGGGCACGCGTGCGCCATGTGGCGCTCCCGTTCGGCTCGCTCCTGCTCTTCCTCGTCCTGTGGCAGCTGCTGGCGGCGAGCGGAAGGTGGAGCGAGACGCTGGTTCCGCCGCCTGCCAAGGTGTGGGACGCCTTCATCGACGTCTCCACCACCCACGACGGCGTACGGGGCTACAACGGCACCACTCTCATCGAGCATCTCGGCATCAGCCTGCGGCGCATCGCACTCGGCGCCGGTATCGGCATCGCCGCCGGCGTGGTCTTCGGGCTGCTCATGGGCACCGTCGGCTGGCTGCGCTCGCTGTTCGAGCCCTGGATCACCTTCCTGCGGACGCTGCCGCCGCTGGCGTACTTCTCGCTGCTCATCATCTGGCTGGGCATCAACGAGGAGCCGAAGGTCACGCTGCTGGCCGTGGCCGCCTTCCCGCCCGTGGCGGTGTCCACCACCACGGCCGTCTCCGCCGTGTCGAAGAGCCTGATCGAGGCGGCGCGTGCGCTCGGCGCGTCGCGGTGGGACGTCGTCCGGGACGTAGTCGTCCCGTCGGCCCTGCCGGAGACGCTCACCGGGGTCCGACTCGCCGTGGGGGTCGCCTACTCCTCCCTGGTCGCCGCCGAGTTGGTCAACGGTCTGCCGGGCATCGGCGGCATGGTGAAGGACGCCGCCAACTACAACAACACCCCTGTCGTGCTCGTCGGCATCATCGCCATCGGTGTCTCCGGCCTGATCATCGACAGCCTGCTGCTGCGGCTGGAACGCGCGGTCGTTCCGTGGCGCGGTCGCGGTTAGCACCTTCCTCCCCCCTGTGCCCTGCCCTCCCTCTTCAAAGAAACGGCTCCGCCATGTCCCGTGCCCCCCAGGGTCCGTCCCGCCGTCTCCTCCTCGCCGGCGCGCTGGCCGCCGTATCCGCGGCCGTCACCGGCTGCTCCTCGGACAGTGAGGCGTCGACGTCCGGCGGCTCCAAGCGGCTGCGCATCGGCTACTTCGCCTTCCCCAGCGGCGACTTGCTCGTGAAGAACGGAAAGCTGCTGGAGAAGGCGCTGCCGGGCTACGAGATCACCTGGATCAAGTTCGACTCCGGCGCCGGCGTCAACCAGGCCTTCCTCGGCAAGTCCCTCGACATCGCGGCGCTGGGCTCCAGCCCGTTCGCCCGCGGGGTGTCGGGCAGTTCGCCCATCCCGTACAAGGTCGCGTGGATCCTCGACGTCGCGGGGGAGAACGAGGCCCTGGTGGCGCGCAAGGCCACCGGCATCACCGATGTCGCCGGGCTCAAGGGCAAGAAGATAGCCACCCCCTTCGCCTCGACTTCCCACTACAGCCTGCTCGCGGCGCTGGCGACGGCCGGCCTCAAGCCGTCCGACGTCGAGCTCATCGACCTTCAGCCACAGCCGATCCTCGCCGCCTGGCAGCGGGGTGACATCGACGCCGCCTACGTCTGGCTGCCGACCCTCGACGAGCTGCGCAAGACCGGCACCCAGCTCACCAGCAGCAAGGAGATCGGCGCGGCGGGCAAGCCGACCCTCGACCTGGCCGTCGTGTCGGACGACCTGATCGCCCGGGATCCCAAGGCGATCGATGCCTGGCGCAAGGCGCAGGCCGAGGCACTGCGCCAGCTCAAGTCCGACCCGGACGGCTCGGTCAAGGCGGTGGCGGCAGAGCTCGGCATCAGCGCGGCGGACGCCAAGGCGCAGCTCTCGCAGGGGGTGTTCCTCACCCCGGAGCAGGTGGTCTCCGCCGACTGGCTAGGCACCGACGGCGGCCCGGGCAAGCTGCTGTCCTACGTCACCGACACGGGTCGGTTCCTGGCCGACCAGAAGCAGATCGACGGCGCACCGTCCGAGGACGTCGTCCGCAAGGCCTTCTACCTCAAGGGGCTGTCCGATGTCCTCAAGTGAGCTCACCGACGCCACGGAAGCGGGGGACATCGCGCGCGCCGGGTCCGTCCGCCTCGACCAGGTCACCCACCGGTACGGCCGGGGAGGCGAGGCCTTCACGGCCGTCGGGCCGGTCGACCTGACCGTTCCGGCCGGGGAGTTCCTGGTCCTGGTGGGCGCCTCCGGCTGCGGCAAGAGCACGTTGCTGCGGCTGATCGCCGGCTTCGAGAAGCCCACGCACGGCTCGGTGCAGGTCTCCGGCACCGAGCCGAGGCCCGGCGAGGCGGCCGGCGTGGTGTTCCAGACGCCGCGGCTGTTCCCGTGGCGGACCGTGCGGGGCAATGTCGACCTGGCGCTGCGGTACGCGGGGGTGCCCCGCGCCCAATGGCCCCAGCGGCGCGCGGAGTTGCTGGCCCGGGTCGGCCTGGAGGGCACCGAGAAGCGGCGCACCTGGGAGATCTCCGGCGGCCAGCAGCAACGTGTCGCCATCGCCCGGGCGCTGGCCGCCGAGAACCCGCTCTTCCTCCTCGACGAGCCGTTCGCTGCGCTCGACGCGCTGACCCGGGAGCGGTTGCAGGAGGACGTCCGCCGGGTCACCGAACGGACCGGGCGGACCACGGTGTTCGTGACGCACTCGGCGGACGAGGCGGTGTTCCTCGGCTCCCGCATCGTGGTGCTGACGAAGAGCCCCGGGACCGTGGCCCTGGACCTGCCGATCCCCCTGCCGCGCGGCGACATCGATGCCGAAGAGCTGCGCGACTCCCGCGAGTTCGCCGAGCTGCGCGCGCAGGTCGCCCACGCCGTCAAGGCCGCCGCGGCGGCCTGATCCCCGTACCCATTCAGAAAGGACACGCAGGTGAGCATCCTCAGCGAGCGGCCCACCGTGGCGCAGCTGCCGGTCACCGCACTCGGCCCCCACTTCGGAGCCGAGATTCACGGCATCGACCTCGGCCGCCTCGACGACGGCCAGGTCCTCGCCCTCCGCGAGGCACTCGTCGCGTACAAGGTGCTCTTCGTGCGCGGCCAGCACGGCCTCGACGACGCCGCCCAGATCGAGTTCGGCAGACGCCTGGGCGAGGTCACCGTCGGCCATCCGGTCCACGACTCCGGTGACGTGGCCCCCGAGGTGTACTCCCTGGACAGCCAGGACAACGGGTTCGCCGACGTGTGGCACACGGACGTGACCTTCGTACGGCGGCCACCGGCGCTCTCGATCCTGCGGGCCGTGGTGCTGCCGCCCAACGGCGGCGACACCAACTGGGCCGACAGCCAGCTCGCCTACGAGTCGCTGTCGCCGGGACTGCGGGCATACGTCGACACCCTCACCGCCGTCCACGACGGCAGCCGCGAGTTCGGCTACTACCTCGCCCAGCAACGGCAGGGTCGCGGCAACCTGTGGGAGGGCGAGGTGTTCACCGAACTGACGCCGACGGAGCACCCGGTGGTGCGGGTGCACCC
The DNA here is from genome assembly GCF_044453205.1 of Streptomyces sp. NPDC051738. Classification (NCBI taxonomy): domain Bacteria; kingdom Bacillati; phylum Actinomycetota; class Actinomycetes; order Kitasatosporales; family Streptomycetaceae; genus Streptomyces; species Streptomyces sp. NPDC051738. The sequence goes on from NZ_JBITCM010000023.1 coordinate 100,248, forward strand.
CGAGAGCGGCCGCAAGGGCCTGTTCGTGAACCCCGGCTTCACCTCACACATCGTGGGCGTCTCGGAGCACGAGAGCCGGGGCATCCTCGACATCCTGTACGCCCACCTCACCAAGCCCGAGCACGTCGTACGCAATCGCTGGCAGCCGGGCGACGTCGCCCTGTGGGACAACCGCAGCACCGCGCACTACGCCAACCGCGACTACGGCGACCAGCATCGCGTCATGCACCGCATCACGCTGCGCGGGGACACTCCGGTGGGCCCGGCGATGCCGTGAACTCTGACGCGGCCGGACCTCTCGGTGCGCCGGGACCGTGAAGGATCCTGATCTCTCGTTGTACGACGCCGACTTGACCACGTCGTCGGCACCTGCGGACTGCACGGGCCACGTGGTCAACTACGGGAGCGTGGAGCACAGCGTTCTCTTCCCGGGCGCCCGGATCGGCGCGGGGCGAGGGTGCGCCGCAGCGTCGTGCTGCACGACGACGTGTCCGATCCCGAGCCGGCGAAGGAAGCACACTCATGACCGAGACCACGTACGACATCCTGGTGGCGGGCGGCGCCGGAGTGGACACGATCGTCCGCGTGCCGGAGCTGCGCGTGCCGCCCGGCGACTCCGTGTTCGTGCCCCCGGTGCACGACTACGTCGCCCACACCGGCAACGGCGTGGCACGCGGCTGCCGCGCCCTGGGCCTCGCCACCAAGTTCATCGACTTCCTCGGGGACGACATCCAGGGCCGGGAGATCCTGTCCGCGTACGCCGCCGACGGCCTCGACTTCAGCCACGTCGTCTCCCCGCACGGCACCCCGCGCGGCATCAACCTCGTCGACGCGCAGGGGCGCCGCTTCTCCTTCTACGACGGCCGCCACCCCGCCGACCTGCGGCTGCCGCGCGACTTCTATCTGCCCTACCTGGAACGCGCCCGGTTCGTGCACCTGTCCATCACCGAGGTCACCAAGGACATGTACGCCGACATCCACCGCCTGGGCGTGCCCAGTTCGACCGACCTGCACGACTGGGACGGCGTCAATCCGCACCATCGCGCGTACGCCCTCGCCTCCGACTACGTGTTCCTCAGCGCCGCCGCCATCCACGACCGGCTCGACGAGGTGCTGCGCTCCGTCCGGGACGAGGGCCGGGCCCGGCTCGTCGTCGCCACCGACGGCGCCGCGGGCTGCCACGTCCTGCAGCGCGGGGACGCGAAGGTGCGGCACTTCCCGGCCGTAGCCCCGGAGCGGCCCGTCGTCGACAGCAACGGTGCCGGTGACGCCTTCGTCAGCGCCTTCCTGCACGCCCTGTCGGAGGGGCGGCCGGTGGAGGAGTGCGTGCTCGCCGGGTCGGTGTCGGGTGCGTTCGCGTGCACCAGCGCCGGCACGCACACCGAGTTCATCGACCTGCCCGGGCTGCGCGCGGGGTGCGTGCGCGCCGCAGCCACCGGTTGACCGAGGAGGACGACGGCCGCACTCCTCAGCGCCGTCGAGCCACTGCCCTCGATCCTTCATCTCGGCGGCCCGAGTTCACGACGGAGCCGTGCAGCATACGTTCAGCAGAGCCAGGGCCTCGGCGCCAGGGGACCCCGGCGGCGCGCTGTAGAGCACGAGGTGTTGGTCGCGGTCGGTGAGGGTGAGGGTGTCGCAGTCGACGGTGATCTCCCCGACGGCCGGGTGACGGAAGGTCTTCGTGAGCATCGGCGCGGCCTGCACGTCGTGCCGCTCCCAGAGCCGGGCGAAGTCGGGGCTGGCGTCGCGGAGTTCGTCGACGAGGCCGGTCACCGCGGGATCCGTCGGGTAGCGGGCGAGGGTGGATCGGAGTTGCATGACGACGTGGTGCCGGAACTCGGCGGCGTCGGAGATCCCGTACAGCGTCGTGCCAGGTCGCGTCGGCCCGAGGAATGCCCGGCGCGCGAGATTGCGGTCTTCGGGGGCGAGCTGGGCGAAGTCCTCCATGAGTGAGGCCGCGAGGTCGTTCCACGCGAGCACCTCGAACGCGGCGGACGTCACGAAAGCGGCTGTCTGCGGCAGCCGTTCGAGGAGCGCGAGGATGCTCGGACGGACGTCGCGCCGGTGCAGCCGGGTACGGGTCGGCGCGGTACCCGCGAGGACGTGGAGGTGGTCGGACTCGGCGTCGGTGAGCCGCAGCGCGCCCGCGATCCCGGCGAGGACCTCGGCCGACGGCCGTGGCGCCCTGCCCTGTTCGAGGCGGACGTAGTACTCCGTGGAGATGTGCGCGAGGACCGCGGTCTCCTCACGGCGCAGACCCGGTGTCCGGCGTCGCGGTCCGGTGGGAGGCCGACGTCCTCCGGCCGGAGCCGCTCGCGACGGCTGCGGAGGAACGCTCCGAGCTCCTGCTTGTCCATACCCCAAGTCTGCACGCCGCGCGGCGGCGGATCCTGGTACCACCTGTGCCTGCATCCGGCCCGGCGGCCGGCCCGACACTGCCGTCATGACGAACAGCAACGACATCGCACCCATCGGCCTGTTCACCGGCAAGGTTGTGCTCATCACCGGCGCCAGCCGCGGCATCGGGGCGGCCGCGGCCCGGCTCTTCGCCTCCGAGGGCGCCGCCGTCGTGCTCGCCGCCCGCAGCACCGGCGCCCTCGACCGCGTCGTCACCGAGGTCCGCGCCGACGGCGGCGTCGCCGACGCCGTCACGCTGGATCTCGCCGACCGCGCGAGTGTCCGCGCCGCGGTCGACCGCGTCGAGGAACTGCACGGACGGCTCGACGGCGCCTTCAACAACGGCGCGACGATCCAGCAGCCCGGCCCGCTCGACACCACCAGCGACGAGGACATCGACGAGCAGTTCGCCGTGAACTTCCGCTCGCACTGGACCGCCATGACCGCCGAGGCCGCGCTCATGCGACGGGGCGGTGGCGGGGCGATCGTCAACACGTCGAGCATCGGCAGCCGCCGCGCGAACCCCGCCCTGCCCGCATACGGCGCCATGAAGCGCGCGCTCAACAGCATCACCGAGACCGCGGCCGTGACCTGGGGCCGTCAGGGCATCCGAGTGAACGGCATCACCCCCGGCGGCACCGCCACGGAGATGATCGACGCGTGGGAGGCGGTATCCCCGGGCATCATCGAGCGCAATGTCGCGGCAACCCCACTGGGCCGCATGGCCGAGCCCCGTGAGGTGGCCGAAGTGGCCGCATGGCTGCTCAGCGACCGTGCCTCGATGGTGACCGGCGCCATCGTGCCGGTCGACGGCGGCGCCGGCGCCTGAACGGGAAAGCCCCGGGAAGCCCCAGACAGCCCGGGGAAGCCGTGGCAGCGGCTCGACCCTCGACATCGCAGGAGGCCGCTCTCCGCTGTGGAAGCGCCGGTGCGCTGGACGGGAGGACCCGTCAGGGAGTGGCCGTATCGGCCCGGGAGTCGGAGGGCTGAGCGGAGGTGTCGTCCAGGAATTCGCGGATCGCGAAGCCCACCAGCGTGATCACCGCGGTCCACACCACCACTGCCGTGGTCGGGTAGGTCCAGGTGAACAGGACGATCGCCGCGATCAGCAGGATGGCGACGCCGATCCCGCGCTTGAAACGATGGACGAACCGCCCGACCGCACCCGTGCGGAACCCCGCCGACGTCGCCACGTCGCGCACGGCTCCGATGCTCCTTCGGCAGCCGGTGCGCGTGAGAACGGCGATCCGGGACGGTCCGGCGAGGAAGGCACCGATGGCGGTGAACAGGGCGACCGCGGCGAGTGCCCGCACGCCGGCCCGCAGGAACTTGATCAGCGCGTCGTACACGGCTCCCGCTGCCGCCTGGGAGGTACCGGGCGGCAGTCGGTCGAGATAGACGTCACGGGCGACGGTGAGGGAGATACCCAGGACCAGCATGGCGACGAACACGGCCAGGGCCGCCCCGATCACCGCGTGCCGGCGGTTGAACGCCACGTAGACTCCGGCAGCCGCGACCAGGAGCGCGATGAGGGGCAGCCAGCCGCCGAGAATCTGCAGCACTCTCACATAGGTCTTGATCTCGCCGATGTCCTTGGACGCGAACACCACGAAGTCCGTGTGGACTTCAGGGATCTTCGCGGCGGGCGTGAGGCCGGCGGCGACCAGCCGGTCCTTGACCTGGGCGACGATCGGCCCCACGTCGATGACGACCTGGTTGTCCACCAGCTTGACCGCGCCCTCGCCCTCGCCGGTCAGCGCCTCGTCCAACGCCGCGTGCGCCCTGCGGTTGCCCTCCACCCAGGCCGTCTGGAACGCGCTGCTGGTGACCACCCGCTCCACCGTGCTGCCGACCAGTTGCTTGAGGCCGCTCTCGATCGGGCCGTCCAGGTTCTTCAGCAGCTCGGCGGCCCTCGGGGGCACTCCCCGCTGCGATGCCGCGTCCGTCAGCTGCTGGACCAGCGCGTCCACGTCGACGCGCTCCAGCACGGCGGAGGTGACGCGGTTGGTGACCGCCGTCTGCACATCGGGATTGCTCGCCAGCGGCCCGACGGTCTCGACGTAGCGGTCCGTGTCCTGCACGATGCTGTTCGCCCACACCGCGACGACGGACAGCAGCGACAGCAGCGCGGCGACGAGGATCAGCAGGGCAGCGCCGAGCGACCGAAAGGGGTGGTGGCGCCGCGGCGGCCCGGCGACCTCCAGGGCACCCACACGGCGCCGCAGTTCCTCCAACTCGCCGCGCTCCCGGGCGGAGAGCCCGCCGTCACCGGTGTCAGTCATGGTCCCCAGCAGATGTCCGTGGCCCACAACGCGCCACCTGGGTGGGCCAGGCCAGTGAACGGTGTGCGGCGGTGCGAGGACCAGGCCAGTTCGGACCGACGACGGTGACGCATGTCCCGGGCGGATACCGTGGCAAGCCCTGCAGCAGCGCTGCACGCCCGGCCGAGAGAGGGTGCTCGTGGATGGAGCCGCGAACGAGGGGCCGTCCTGCGGGGATGTTCGTCGGCCTGTGCACGCTGGATGTCATCCAGCTCGTGGATCATGTGCCGGCTTCCGACGAGAAGCTGACGGCACGTGAGCAGGTCGTGGCGGCAGGCGGCCCGGCGGCGAACGCGGCCGTGACCTTCGCCCACTTGGGCGGCTCGGCCGCGTTGCTCACCGCGATCGGTTCCCATCCGATGGGACATGCGGTCACGGCGGACCTGGACCGGGCGGGAGTGGCCGTGTCGGACCTGGCGGCGGACTCGGTCGAACCGCCTGCCGTGTCCTGCGTCCTGGTCACCGCGTCCAGCGGAGAACGCGCCGTCGCCTCGACCAACGCCACCGGGTACCGGCTCGCTCCGCCCGACGATCTCGACACGTGGGTGGCAGCCTGCGACATCGTCGAGTTCGACGGCCACCACATGGAGCTGGCTCAGGCCACCGCCCACGCCGCGCGTGCCGCCGGTCTCCGGACCGTGCTCGACGGGGGTAGCTGGAAGCCGGGTACGGAGAGCCTGCTGCCGTCGATCGACGTGGCCGTCTGCTCGGCCGACTTCCGCCCACCCGGCACGGACACGGACGCGCCGACGGACACCTTGCGGTTTCTGCGGGACCACGGGGTCATGTGGTCAGCCGTGAGCTACGGAGGGCGGCCGATCGTGTGGGCGGGCCCCGACTGCGGCGGGACCGTGGAGGTGCCTCCTGTCCGGGTGGCGGACACACTGGGCGCGGGCGACGTCCTGCACGGCGCGCTCACCCACCACCTCGCGGGGCAGCAGCAGCTGACCGCACAAGGCTTCGTCGAGGCCCTGCGCGCGGCGGCCGTGGTGGCCTCGCGGGCGTGTGCCTCGTTCGGCACCCGGGCCTGGATGCGGGACGGGTGACGCCGTCCCGCACAGGCCGGGAGGCTCCACTTGGCCACGCCGGGCAGCAGAGCAGTGGAAATGCAGCGGGCCGGGCCGAGTGCTGCAATGGCCACAAGGGCTGTTCCTCCGAGTGCTCACCGACGAGGAACTCCAGCCCCAGAAGCGCTGGATCCTCGGCTGACACGGAGGAAACGGGTGGTGCACGAGCCGAGGCCTCCGGCTGACCCGACTGCCCCCGCTGCCGTCACGCAGCCGGCGGAAGCCGACCGGCTGCGTGAGCTGTTGCGGAGCCCGGCCTACCAGAAGACGCTCGTCTTCTGCGCGCTCATCGGTATCCCGGTCTCCCTCGCCGCGTTCTGGTTCCTCGCCGGTCTGCACGAACTGGAGCACCTGCTGTGGGCCGAACTGCCCGCGGAGCTGGGTTGGGACACCCCTCCGTGGTGGTGGCCGCTGCCGCTGCTGACGCTCGCCGGCATCGCCGTCGGTCTCGTGGTCCGGCACCTGCCAGGAGCCGGCGGCCACGTTCCCGCCGCCGGTCTGCACGCCCCGGGTTTGCCCCTGGCCGCTCTGCCGGGAGTCGTCCTCGCGGCCTTGGCCAGCCTGCCGCTGGGTGCCACCCTCGGCCCCGAAGCCCCGTTGATCGCGTTCGGCGGCGGTCTGGCCATGCTCTTCGCGCATCTGGCCCGTGCCCCGGTGACACCGCAGAACGCCGCTCTCCTCGGAGCTGCCGGTGCCGCCGCGGCTCTTCCGGCGATCTTCGGCAACCCGCTGATCGGCGCGGTGATCCTCATCGAGGTGGCCGGAGTGGGCGGCCCGCGACTGTTCGCCGTGATGCTGCCGGCGCTCCTGTCCAGCGGGATCGGCTCGCTCGTCTTCACGGGGTTCGGCCGCTGGACCGGCCTCTCCACCGGCGGCCTTTCGCTCCCTTCGAAGGGGCCGTCGCCGCGCCTCGACGCCGGAGACGTGATCTGGTCGGTGCCCATGGCCGTCGCGATCGGACTCGCCCTGCACCTCATCTTCAACACTGGGCGCCTGACCGCGTTGTTCGTCTCGCGACGGCCGGTCGCCCACACGGCGGCCTGCGCCCTGGCCGCCGGGATGTGCGCCGCGGTGTACGCGCTGGCCACCGATCGGTCGCCGGCGGACGTGGCGTCGTCCGGTCAGGCCACGCTGGCCCGGCTGGCCGAGGACCCGCATGCCTGGGGTGTCGGTGCCCTGGTCGCCGTCCTGCTGTGCAAGGCGGCGGCGTACGCACTGTGTCTGGGCAGTCTGCGCGGTGGCCCCATCTTCCCCGCGCTGTTCCTGGGGGCCGCCGTGGGCGTTCTGCTGGCGCCGCTTCCCGGGTTGGGAGTCGTGCCCGGCCTGGCCGCGGGCATGGCAGCGGCGGCCGCTGCCGCGCTGCGCCTACCGGTGAGCAGCGCGGTGCTGGTCGTCCTGGTCATGGGCAGCGCCGAGATGACTCCCGTGGTGTTGCTCGCGGCGGTTGTGGGGTTCGCGACGGTCCAGCTGCTGCCGCCCGGCCGTACCGTGCCGCCTCCGGACGAACACGCCGGGCCACCGGCTGACGGGGCCTCCGACACACCGGACGAGGCGCCGACCGACCGTGCGTCCGACACACCGGACGGGCCACCGCCCGGCCGGAAGCCCGACCCGCCGAGCGGGCGTCCCGAGCACACCTGACCCGAACCGGCCGCGACCGTTTCCCCCCAGGTCCACCGCCACGCGGAGCCCGCGGAGGCGGACGCCCCGCTCGCCCCTGGAGCGACCCCAAGGCCCAACGACCCAACGGGGCCCTACGGCCCGCGAACGCCCGGATGCGCGCCCCGACCGGGCGGCCGACAGTAGAACCGCGAGCCTGCGACCAAGGAGCCCTCATGACGGACCGCCGACACCGCGCCGCCCCGACACCCCGACACAACGCCGCCGCGCCGACAGCACCCGCCCCGCAGTGGATCCCCGCCCGACCGGGCCACCGCCCGCGATGAGCGCGCACCCGCGTCCCCCGTCTCCCCCCTCCCCACCCCCGCCCCGCATGTCCGAGGCAGCCTTCCGCGCCCTGTACCGCCGACTGCGTGAGCAGGTGCCCACCGGCACGACCCGCCGCCACGGAGCGCTGGGCCTGCTCACGCCCGAGCATGTCGTGGCCGCCGCCGGCGAGGTCCGCAGCGGACGCACCGTCTCGCTCGCCGCAGACATCGAGGTCGCGCCCGGCCCCGGCAATCCGGAGCCCGCCACCCACCGGATGATCGCGCCGACGCGCCACGAGTCCACCTCCCACGGGCTGCACTTCGCCCGCGACCGGTTCGCCATGAACGTGCACGGCGATGTCGACAGCCACCTCGACGCGCTCTGCCACGTGATGTTCGACGGCGAGCTCTACGGCGGTGTCCCGGCGAGCAAGGTGACCCCGGACCACGCCGGTGCGCTGACCCTGGATCTCGTGCGGGACGGCATCGTCGGACGCGGTGTGCTGCTGGACGTCCCCCGGCTGCGGGGCGTGCCCTGGTTGGAGCCCGGCGACCCGGTGACCGCCGAGGACCTGGTGGCCGCCGAGACCGCCCAGGGGGTCACGGTCGGGCCGGGCGACCTGCTGTTCGTGCGCGTGGGGCACCGCCGTCGGCGCCGCAGCCTCAGTGCCTGGGACCCGGCTCGGGCCCGGGCGGGCCTGCACCCGGAGGCGATGCGCTTCCCGGCCGAGCGGGGCGTGGCCGTCCTCGGATCGGACGGCAACAACGACGCGGCACCGAGCCCGGTCCCCGGCATCGACTACCCCGTGCACGTCCTGGCCGTGAACGCCATGGGCGTGCATCTGCTGGACTACCTGGACCTCGATGAGCTGGCGGACGTCTGCTCGGAGTCGGCCCGCTGGCACTTCCTGTGCGTGGTCGCCCCGCTGCGGCTTCCGTCGGCGACGGGCTCCCCGGTGAATCCGATCGCCGTCCTGTGAACTGTCCTGTGAACTGCCGGGGGCTCTGTTGCGGATGCCGCATCTGTGGCGTCCGTATACGTTCGAAGTGGGGGCTTCCTCGTCTCCAGGTCACCGCAAGGACGGGAGACCAGCCCCGACAAGGACGGTGGGCGTCATGGGCGACTTCCCCCAGTACGACGTCATCATCATCGGCACCGGTGCCGGCGGCGGAACCCTCGCCCACCGGCTCGCCCCCTCGGGCAAGCGGGTCCTGATCCTGGAACGCGGTGACTACCTGCCACGTGAGCGCGACAACTGGGACTCCACGGCCGTGTTCGTCAAGGCCAAGTACCGGGCCCCGGAGTTCTGGCTCGACAAGCACGGCAACGAGTTCCCGCCCGAGGTCAACTACTACGTCGGCGGCAACACCAAGTTCTACGGTGCGGCCCTGTTCCGGCTGCGGCCGGAGGACTTCGGGGAGATACGCCACCACGGCGGTCTGTCCCCCGCCTGGCCGATCCGCTACGAGGACCTGGAGCCGTACTACACCCAGGCGGAGCACCTCTACCGGGTGCACGGCCGGCACGGCGAGGACCCCTGGGAAGGCCCGTGCAGCGCCCAGTACGCCCATCCACCGGTCGAACACGAGCCGCGCATCCAGCAGTTGAGCGACGACATGGAGAAGCAGGGGCTGCACCCCTTCCACCTGCCCATCGGAGTCGACCTCACCCAGGACGAGAACGGCAAGGCCACCCACCTGAGCGCCTGCATCCGCTGCAACCGGGTCGACGGGTTCCCGTGCCTGGTCCGGGGCAAGTCCGACGCCCAAGTGGTCTGCGTCGAACCGGCCTTGGCGCATCCGAACGTGGAGATGATCACCAACGCCCACGTGACGCGCCTCGACACCGATCCGACGGGGCGCAGTGTCACAGCGGTCGTGGCCCGACTCGCGGACGGGGAGCCGGCCCGCTTCTCGGCGGACATCGTGGTCGTGGCCTGCGGAGCGGTCAACTCCGCCGCGCTGCTGCTCGCTTCGGCGGGCGACCGGCACCCGGGCGGGCTGGCGAACAGCTCGGGCGTGGTCGGGCGCCACTACATGCGGCACAACAACCTCGCCCTGATGGCCGTGTCGAAGGAGCCCAACGACACGCAGTTCCAGAAGACGCTGGCGCTGCACGACTGGTACCTGGGCGCGGACGACTGGGACTATCCGCTCGGCGGCATCCAGATGCTCGGCAAGTCGGACGCCGAACAGATCCACGGCGAGGCCCCGCGCTGGGCCGGTGCGATGGCTCCCGACATGCCCTTCGAGGTGCTGGCCCACCATGCAGTCGACTTCTGGCTGTGCGGGGAGGACCTGCCGCAGCCCGACAACCGGGTCACGCTGGACGGCAACGGCCGTATCCGCCTCACGCTCGACGAGAGCAACAACATCGCCGGACTCGGGCGTCTGCGGCACAAGCTCCAGCACCTGCTGGGCCACCTCGGCATGCACGAGGACCACCTGCTGTCGCACAGCATCTACCTGCACAAGGGCATGCCCATCGGGGCGACCGCGCACCAGGCGGGCACGGTGCGGTTCGGCACCGACCCGGCATCCTCCGCCCTGGACGTCCACTGCAAGGCGCACGACGTCGACAACCTGTACGTGGTCGACACGAGCTTCTTCCCGAGCATCGGGGCGGTCAACCCGTCCCTGACGGCCATGGCGAACGCCCTGCGGGTCGGCGATCACCTCGTGGAGCGGCTGAGTTGACCGAGGCCGGGCGGCGGTCGGGTGACCCGCCTTCGAGCGGGCGAAGGTCCTGCGCCGGTCGGCGCAACGCCCGCTTGTGCCGCGCGCCGTCTCCCGCCCCCGGTGATTGGGTGGCGCCCTGACCTCCGGGCCACGGCCCGGGCGACCCCGCCACGCAGGAGGCAGTGACCGTGAGTTCCCCCGAGGGCGCGCCCCGCAACGTGCTCCCCGCCCATCTGCTCAAGGGACAGAAGGCCCTGGTCACCGGGGCGAACTCCGGCATCGGCAGAGCGACGGCCGTGGCCATGGGCCGGGCCGGGGCCGACGTCGTCGTGAACTACGTGGCCGGTGCCGAGGAAGCCGAGAAGGTGGTCGAGGAGATCAAGTCCTTCGGGGTGCTGGCGGCCGCCTACGAGGCGGACGTCTCGGACGAGGATCAGGTCGTCGCGATGACGAACCGGATGGTCGAGGAGTTCGGCACGATCGACATCCTGGTCGCCAACGCCGGGCTGCAGCGCGACGCCGCGTTCACCGAGATGACGCTCGCCCAGTGGCGCAAGGTCCTCGACGTCAACCTCACGGGGCAGTTCCTGTGCGCCCGGGAGGCCACCAAGGAGTTCCTGCGGCGGGGCGTCGTCCCCGAGGTGTCCCGTGCGGCGGGCAAGATCATCTGTATGAGTTCCGTGCACCAGGTCATCCCGTGGGCCGGGCACGTCAACTACGCGTCCTCCAAGGGCGGCGTGCAGATGATGATGGAGACGCTCGCCCAGGAACTCGCGCCGAAGAAGATCCGCGTGAACGCGATCGCCCCGGGCGCCATCAAGACCCCCATCAACCGCAGCGCCTGGGACACGCCCGAGGCCCGCGACGACCTCCTCAAGCTCATCCCCTACGACCGTGTCGGCGACCCGGAGGACATCGCGCACGCGGCCGTCGGCCTCGCCTCCGACCTCATGGACTACGTGGTGGGCACCACGCTCTTCGTGGACGGAGGGATGACCCTCTTCCCCGGTTTCGCCACCGGCGGCTGACACCACCCGCACGACGGCCCCGGACGGAACTCGGATGCACACCACCCTCCACCTGCTGGCGGACGCGCCGGCGCAGCTGTTGCCGGCCAGGTCCCTGATGGCCTTCACCCTGGCGTCCCACATCATCCTGGTGCCCCTGGGTGTGGCGCTGCCGCTGATCACGCTCATCCTGCACGGCTACGGGCTGCGCCGCGGGGACCGTACGGCTCTGCTGCTGGCGCGCCGCTGGTCGGCGGTCATGGCGGTCCAGTTCGCGATCGGGGTGGTCACCGGCACCGTGCTGTCCTTCGAGTTCGGGCTGCTCTGGCCGGGGCTGATGGGCAGGTGGGGCGATGTCTTCGGAATCGGGTTCGGCGTCGAGGCATGGGCCTTCTTCCTGGAGGCCGTCCTGATCGCCATCTACCTGTACGGCTGGCGACGGCTGCCCGCCCGTACCCATTTCCTGCTCGGACTGCCCCTGCCCGTCACGGCACTGCTCGGCGCCTTCGGGATCCTGGCGGCCAACTCCTGGATGAACACCCCGCGCGGCTTCAGCCTCGACTCCGCGGGCAATCCCGTCGACGTGAACATCTGGAAGGCGATCTTCACACCGATGTTCGGCCCGCAGTACTGGCACTTCGTGGTGGCGATGCTCGTGACGGCTGGCTATGTGGTGGCCGGCGTCTACGCCGTCGGTTGGCTGCGCGGCCGCCGGGACCGCTACCACCGGCTCGGTTTCACGATCCCCTTCACGGTCGCCGCGGTGTTCACGCCGGTGCAGTTCGTGCTGGGCGACTCCATCGCCCGGCGGGTCTTCCACGAGCAGCCGGTGAAGTTCGCCGCCATGGAGATCGTCTGGAAGACCGACACCCATGTGCCGGAGTACCTGTTCGGCCGGCTGCATACGGACGGGAGCGTCTCCGGCGGTATCAAGATCCCGCAACTCGACTCCATCCTCGCGGGTTTCAGCCCGGACACCAGGGTGACCGGGCTGACCTCGGTCCCCGCGGACCAGCGTCCGAACGCCGCCCAGGCGACCATCGCCCACTGGGCCTTCGACATCATGGTCGGCATCGGCAGCCTGCTCGGGGTGCTCGCCCTGTGGTACGGCCTGGTCTGGCTGCGACGGCGCCGGCTGCCCGCCTCCCCGTGGTTCTACCGGTGCGCCGCCGTGGCCGGGGTCGCCTCCGTCGTCGCGGTGGAATGCGGCTGGATCACCACCGAGGTGGGCCGCCAGCCGTGGATCGTCTACGAGAACATGCGGGTCGCCGAAGCCGTCACCTCGACCCGGGCCGCCAGTCTGTGGATCATGTTCGGCCTGGTCGTCGCGGTCTACGTGTTCGTCTTCGGTTCGTTCCTCGCGATCCTGCTGCGGATGCGCACCCGTTGGCGGCTCGCCGACGAGGAGGACGGACGGGCGGCCGGGGCCGGGACAGCGGTGGAGCCACCCGAGACGGACACACCCTACGGACCGCGCCCCACGGTGCCGTCCGGCGCGGCGCGGCGGTCCGGCGGCGACGCACCGTCCACGTCCGCCGAGGACCGGCCGTGATCGCCGACGTCATCGCCGTCGTCCTGCTGCTCGCGATCGCCGCCTACGCCTGCGCCGGCGGCACCGACTACGGCGCCGGCTTCTGGGATCTGACCGCAGGCGGGGCGGAGCGCGGCAAGCGGCCCCGGTGGCTGATCGACCACGCGATGGCTCCCGTGTGGGAGGTCAACAACGTCTGGCTGATCTTCGTACTCGTCATCATGTGGACGGGCTTTCCCGTCCTCTTCCAGCAGCTGTTCCAGTCGATGTGGCTTCCGCTCACGCTGGCCGCCGTGGGCACCATGCTGCGCGGCGCGGGCTTCGCGCTGCGCAAGCCCGCCCGTCGGCTGGCCGGACGGCGCCTGTACGGCGCGGTGTTCGCCGTCTCCTCCCTGCTGACGCCGTTCTTCCTCGGCGCCGCGGCCGGCGGAGTGGCGTCGGGCCGTGTGACCGCTGACACGAAGCCCTCGGACCACGCCTGGGCGCACCCCACCCCCGTGCTGTTCGGTCTGCTCGCCGTGGCGACCACCGCCCTGCTGGGCGCGGTGTTCCTCGCCGCGGACGCCCGGCGCTTCGGGGCACCGGATCTGGACGGCTACTTCCGGCGGCGGGCACTGGCCGCCCTGGGCACCGTCGCCGCTCTCGCCGTGATCACGCTGGTCGTCGCCCACGACGACGCGGCGCACGTGTGGCACGGGCTCACGCACGGAGTGGGACTCGTCTTCGTGGTCGTGGCGGCCGCGAGCACCCTCGCCACCGCCTGGCTGCTGCTACGTCCCTCCGGCTGGTCCCGGGTCACGGCGGTCGGCGTGGTCGCGTCCGCCGTCATCGCCTGGGGCATGGCACAGCGCCCGTATCTCGTCCCGACCTCGCTGACCGTCGCCGAGGGTGCGGGCGCCGACACCACCCTGCGTTGGCTGGGCCTGGTCACCCTCGTCGCCGTCGTGCTCGTCCTGCCCGCGGTCGTCCTGCTCTACTGGTTGGACACGCACGGTGAGCTGGAGGGCCTCACCGACGCCGATCTGCGGCGGGGTGCCGGTGACGAGGGCTGAGTCCCGCGGCGGGCGGCCGATCGGGCCCGGGTGCCTCAGGTTCGGTCGAGGGCCTCGTTCAGGGTGACGGCCGCGTCGATGAGGGCGAGATGGGTGAAGGCCTGCGGGAAATTGCCCAGCTGACGGCCTGTCGGGGCGATCTCCTCCGAGTACAGGCCCAGATGGTTGGCGTACCCCATCATCTTCTCGAACACCAGCCGCGCCCTGTCGGTGCGTCCCGCGCGCGCCAGGGCGTCGACGTACATGAAGGTGCACAGGGAGAAGGTGCCTTCCGAGCCGAGCAGGCCGTCGGGGGACGCCTCGGGGTTGTAGCGGTAGACCAGGCTGTCACTGACCAGTTCCTGTTCCATGCCGGCGAGAGTCGCCTGCCACATCGGGTCCTCGGGGGTGATGAACCCGACCGTCGACATGCGCAGCAGCGAGGAGTCGAGGACATCGCTGCCGTAGTGCTGGACGAAGGCCTGCCGTCCCTCGCTCCAGCCCTCGGCCATGACCTGCGCGTAGCAGTCGTCGCGGGCCTTGCGCCAGCGTTCGGCGGCAGCGGGCCTGCCGTTCGCTTCGGAGAGTCGCAGGGCGCGGTCGAAGGCCACCCAGGACATGACGCGGCCGTAGGTGAAGTCCTGGCGTCCGCCTCGGGTCTCCCACAGGCCCTCCTCCGCCTGGTCCCAGTGGTCGACCAGCCAGTCGAGGTTGGTCAGCAGCGCGTTCCAGCCGTGGTGCCCCATCTGGAGCCCGTGCCGGTGCGCGAAGTAGATGCTGTCGAGCGCCTCGCCGTAGATGTCCAGCTGGAGTTGCGAGGCCGCGCCGTTGCCGATGCGTACCGGGGCGGAACCCGCATAGCCCGCCCAGTGGTCGAGGGTCTCCTCGTCCAGGTCGGAGGAGCCGTCCACCTTGTACATGATGTTCAGCGGGCCTGTGTCGCCGTGTCGTCCGGCCCGCTCCTTGACCCGGTCGGCGAGCCACTGGATGAACGCCCTGGCTTCGTCGGTGAAGCCCAGCCCCACCAGGGCGTACACCGAGAAGGACGCGTCGCGTATCCAGGTGTACCGGTAGTCCCAGTTGCGCTCACCGCCCAGTTGTTCCGGGAGCGCGGCCGTCGGAGCGGCCACCACGGCGCCGGTGGGCGCGAAGGTCATGAGTTTCAGCGTGATCGCGGAGCGCTCCACGGTTTCGCGCCAGCGGCCCGTGTACCGCGACTGGTGCAGCCAGGTACGCCAGAACTGCACCGTCCCGTCGAAGAGTTGCTGGTACTCGGCCAGTCGCAGCTCCCTTGGCGGCCCGTTTGCCGCCCACTCCAGGGCCAGCCCGCGCTCCTGGCCCGCCTCCAGCGTCAGCGTGAAGTGCAGGTCGTCGCGGCGGTCGGTCAGCAGGTCGAGCAACCGCTCGTCCTGCGGTTCACGGATGGCGTGGACGGTGAGCTCCGAGCCGTCCTGCGCGGCGAACACCGCCCCGTGCTGGGTGATGTGCAACCGGTGCGCCTGCCGCCCGTAGTCGAACCGCGGCGCTATGTCCCCCTCGAACGTCATCCTGCCGCGCACGCAGCGGACCATGCGCACCAGGCGGTGGCTCTCGGCGACGTTCTTGCCGGTCACCGGCATGAAGTCGATCACCTCTCCGGCGCCCGCCTCGGTCATGAAGCGGGTGACGAGGATCGCCGTGTCGGGGAGGTACAACTGCTTGGTCGCGTAGGCATGGTGTCGCGGGCGGACCGTGCAGTGTCCGCCCTTGTCCTTGTCGAGCAGCGCGCCGAACACACTGGGCGAATCGAATCTCGGGACGCAGAGCCAGTCAACGCAGCCATCGGACGTCACCAGCGCCGCCGTCTGCAGATCGCCCAGGAGGCCGTGGTTCTCGATCAGTGGGTAGTCGTCCATCGGGGCCGCCCTTTCGGTGTGCGATTCACCCGAATGCCCCACGCATCACCCTAAGCCGAGGGCCCGGGATCGGCGCGCGGAGACGAGGGCCACGCCCGGCCGCGGCCGCGCAGCGGAGTGCCGTAGCCCGTTTCGTCGCGCACTCTGGAGGTGGGAAGGAGCGTCGATGGGGACTTGCTCAGGGGTACCGTCGAGCGGCCGAGTCGGCCCGGCGGGGTGAGGCGCGAAGCCGGCGGCCGGCGGCGGATCCGTGCCCTGCTGCGCGTGTCATGGTGGCGTGGCCGGATCAGGGAACTGACTGCCTGGCTGAAAGGCTTCCACGCGCGGGTGGAGACCCGCTTCCCGGTGGTCACAGGGCTCGTGGACCGCATGGTGTCGGTGAACATCTTCGACTCCGCCACCCGCATCGCGGCGCAGTGCTTCCTGACCGCCGTTCCGTTGCTGTTCGTGGTGGCTGCGTACGCGCCGACCGCGGTACGGGACCAGGTCTCCGCATCGGTCGGTGCCGTCTTCGGTCTGACCGGGCAGGCGAAGGACGAGATGAAGCAGGCGTTCGAGCCCCCCACCGACGATCTGCGCCAGGCGACCGGCCTGGTCGGCCTGCTCATGGTGCTGCTGTCGGCCACCGCGGTGAGTCGCGCCGTGCAACGGCTGTGCAGACGGGCCTGGCTCCTGCCCCGGACGGGGTCGAGAGTCGCTCCGTGGAGGTGGCTGGCGTGGATCGTCCTGTGGTTCGGCGCACTGGTCGTGCAAGGGCTGCTGCACAACGGGTTCGGTCAAGGGGTGGCGCTGGGAGTTCCGGTCATCCTGGTCATGCAGGCGGCCATGTGGTGGTGGACCCAGCACCTCCTGCTGGCCGGCGCCGTCCGCTGGGGGCCCCTCCTGCCCGGCGCCGTCATCACGGCGATCGCGGTCAGCGCCCTGTCCGTGACCGCGCACTTCTACATGCCCCGGGCACTCAACCGGGCCCTGGCCGACTACGGTTCCGCGGGCTCGGTCTTCGTCCTGCTGTCCTGGCTGATCATCGTGTGCGTGGCCGTCGCCGTCGGCCTCAGCGCGGGCGCGGTACTGTCCCAGGAGCCCTTTTTGAAGCGCCGCCTGGGATCCCCTGGGTGACCGCGCGCCGGCCCAGTGCACATCTGGTGCGTACTGGGCCGGGAACTGCGGGTCAGGCCAAGGAGGTCACCGGCACGAACGAACTGTCCTGCCGGGAACGTCTCTCTACCTCCACACACGCCCCCTGACCTGCGCGGCGATACCGCCTTACAGGACCGCGTGCACATCGCGTGCACGCTGACGACGACCGACCTCGATGCGGTGGCCTCGTGCGAGGTGACTTCGTGGATCACGACTTCCTCCGTCACTTCTGAGCAATGACGGCTGAGCCCGGCACACGCTCAAGAGTCTCGGCTCCTCGGTCCCCGCCGCACTGAAGCTGAGGAAGCGGCTCAAGCGCTTCGCACTGGACAACGAACTCGACCACCTGCCCGTCGGCGCCATCGTCTCGGTCGCGCTGGACGAGTGGCTCACCGCCCGCGGGTTCTGACCCGGACCGCAGGGCGCGGGGCGCCCACCCCCACACACGCAGGGGGCGGCCGCCCCTCCAGCCGACTATTCCATCGGTCCCGTGAGGCGAGCAGCCGGTTCTCCTGCAGAGGGCGACGGCCGTGTCTGTGCATTGCCTGTGAATGACGGCAACCTCCTGCCCGTCGGCGGCCACTAAGGGGCGACACCGGCTCGATCTTCCAGAACGGATGAGCAATGAAGAAGCAGCAGGCCCCACAGCACCGCCGACGCCGGCTTCGGCTCGCAGTGGGTACACCGCTGGCACTGATCGCTGCGGGCGTCCTCGCCTACGGCACGGTCTTCGGGACGTTCGGCGACGATGCCAAGCCCGAGGCGTCCGCTGCGACGGCCCCGGTTCCCGGCAACGCGATGGCAGCCGTGGCCGCGATGCAGCCGGGATGGAACCTGGGCAACAGCCTGGACGCCATCCCCAACGAGACCAACTGGGGCCAACCCCGCACCACCAAGGCGCTGCTGAACTCGGTCCGCGCCCAGGGCTTCAAGAGCATCCGCATCCCCGTGACCTGGAGCGACCACCAGGGAGCTGCTCCGAACCACACCATCGACCCGGCGTACCTGAGCCGGGTCAAAGAGGTCGTCGACTGGGCGATCGCCGACGGCTTCTACGTGATCCTCGACGTCCATCACGACTCCTGGCAGTGGACCAGCAAGATGGCCACCGACCACGACAAGGTCCTGACCCGCTTCAGCGCGACCTGGGCCCAGATCGCCACCGCGTTCCGGAACGAGCCCGCCAAGCTGGTCTTCGAGAGCATCAACGAGCCCCAGTTCGACAACGCCGACAACGCTCGCAAGGCCGACCTGCTCAACGAGCTGAACGCGTCCTTCCACAAGGTCGTGCGCGCATCGGGAGGCAACAACGCCAAGCGCCTGCTCATGCTGCCCACCCAGGTCTGCACCCCCGATCAGCGGCTGATGGACAACCTGGCCACCACGATCAAGTCGCTGCACGACCCCCGGTTGATCGCCACCGTGCACTACTACGGCTACTACCCGTTCAGCGTGAACGTCGCCGGCTCCACCCGCTTCGACGCGCAGGCCCGGGGAGACCTGGACAAGACGTTCGAACGGATGCGCGACACCTTCGTCGCCCAGGGCATCCCCGTCGTCCTCGGCGAATACGGCCTGCTCGGCTACGACCACGGTCCCGGCGCCGTGGAACGCGGCGAGATGCTGAAGTACTTCGAGGCGCTCGGCCACGCCGCCCGCACCAACAAGGTCACCACCGTGCTGTGGGACAACGGCTCCTTCTACGACCGCAGCAGGCTCCAGTGGAAGGATGCGGGGCTCTTCCGCCAGATCAAGTCGAGTTGGACGACGCGCTCGGCAACCGCCTCCTCGGACAACGTCTTTGTGCCGAAGTCCGGTCCCGTCAAGGACCGTACGCTCACGCTGAACCTGAACGGAACCACCCTCAAGGCTCTCAAGCAGGGCCCCACCAAGCTGGTCAACGGCAGGGACTACACCCTCTCCGGCAACCGGCTCACCCTGAAGGCGGCCACACTCTCCCGGCTCGTCGGCGACCGTTCCTACGGGGTCAACGCGACGCTCCAAGCCGAGTTCTCCCGAGGAGTCCCCTGGCGGATCCAGGTGATCACCCGCGACACCCCCGTGCAGTCGAACATGACAGGAACAACTGGTTCGTTCCGCATCCCCACGCAGTTCCGGGGTGACGTGCTGGCGACGATGAAGGCCGAGTACGCCGACGGCGGCAACGCCGGCCCGACCAGCTGGACCCCGTACCAGCAGTTCAACACCGCCTTCGCGCCGGACTACGCCAAGAAGGCCATCCGCCTCACGCCTGCCTTCCTCGACGCGGTCAAGGACAACGCGCGCGTGAAGCTCACCTTCCATTTCTGGAGCGGCGCCACCGTGACGTATTACGTGACCAAGTCGGGAAGCACGGTGACCGGCACGACGTCCTGAACTGAGGCCGGTGCCCGCCCGGGGAGGCTCCGGGCGGGCACCGGCCTCAGCCGCGGGCGAAGTCGCCGGCGCCCCGTTCACCGGACGTGGCGCGCGATGCCGGTCGCCTTCGCCATCAGCCACTCCAGAGGGCCGCGTGCGACATACCGCGACCAGAGCATCGCGAACGCCATGACACCCACCATGAAGCACCATGTCCCTGACGGCCTACGTCGGCCACTTCGTCGCCCAGTCCGTGCTCTCCGTGCCCGCCGGGACCGGCACCCAGCAGTCCTGGGTGCCGCTGCTCATGTTCATCCTCGGCGCGATCATGTTCGCCGCGATCTGGTCCCGCTTCTTCCGCCGCGGACCCTGGGAGTATCTGCTCAACGCCGCCGCCAAGCCGGCGAAGCACATCCGATGAGACCAGGTCGGGGTGGCTCGCCGCCCCGCCCACCCCTCGAGGGTGTCAGGCCAGGCGGCGCCCGCCCGTCACTTCCCCGCTGCTGTCGCGAAGGTGAGGGGTTCGCCGGAGCGCAGGTGTTCCCTCAGCCACTGCTCGGTGTTGCTCACGTGGAGCAGCGCGGCGGCCTGGCTGAGGGCGGCGTCACGGGTGGACAGGGCGTTGAAGATCGCCTCGTGCTCGGCGAGTGTGCGGCCCCCGGCCTTGTCGTCGACCAGACCGCGCCAGATGCGGGCGCGCAGGGTGCGGCCGGAGATCCCTTCCAGGAGGGTGAGGAGGGTCTCGTTGCCTGTGGCCGAGACGACGGCGCGGTGGAAGGCGGCGTCGTGGGCGTTGAGCCGTTCGACGTCGTCGCGGGCCTCGCGCATGGCGTCCAGATGCCGCTTGACCTCGGCCAGTTGGGCGTCGGAGATGCGGGTGGCGGCAAGAGCCGTGGCCATCGGTTCGAGGAGCCGCCGTACCTCCATGAGGTCCTGCAGGGCGACCGAGTCGCCTTGCAGCAGCTCCACCGCACCACCGAGCCCCTCCAGGAGCAGACTCGGCTGCAGGCTGGTCACATACGTACCGTCACCTCGCCGGACCTCCAGGACCCGCGCGACGGCCAGCGCCTTGACCGCTTCCCGGGCGAGGTTGCGGGACAGACCCAGCTGGGCGGCCAGGTCCTGCTCCGGTGGGAGCTTCGCCCCCGGAGGCAGCGCACCGGTCCGGATCAGCTCACGGATCTGCTCGATGGCCTTGTCCGTCAGAGACACCGCGTATCCCTCCCCCCACCGTGCCCCGTGAGCACGTCCGACCTGGTCAGCCCCTGAGTGCGGAGATCGTCCCAGAGACCGTCCGGGACGCGCTGATCATGGAGTTCCACGTTTCGTCCGACTGTTCCGGAGCCCGCATGCCGAGGGTGACGTTGATGATACTGGGATGCATGTGCGGGAGGGCGATCGCGGCGGCGGGCAGGGTGGTCCCGTGCGCCTCGCAGACCTCGGCGATCGCCCGAGCCCGGACGGCCAGAGCCGGCGGGGCGCCCCGGTAGTCGTACCTTCATGCCCTCGGCGGGCCGGTCACGGGAGAGCAGTCCCGAGGTGAACACGGATACCGCCACGACGCCCCTGCCGAGTTCCCGCGCGGCGGGCAGGACCTCGTCCAGCGCCGACTGGTCCAGGAGCGTGTAGCGCCCGGCCGGCATCACCGCCTCGATGGAGCGGAGCACGCCGTCCCGGCTGAAGTCCACCACAGCCGGCGCGGGCCGTCCCGTACGACGAAGCCCTCGGTGTCGACGCCGTGTGGCTCCTCGTTGGGCACGAGCAGCTTGCCCACCTTGGAGGAGGCGACGTACTCGGCACGCGGGCGGCCTCGCAGGGCGGTGCCCAGGCGGCGCTCGGAGAAGCAGACGGACGTGTTCTGGATCTTCCGCTGGTGCAAGACCTGCTCCTGGGATACGGCGATGGGGGCGCCGCTCAGCGTCTGCCGTGGGCCGACCCACCCGCGGTCACGGTCTTCAGGTCCAGGCCCAGCTCCTTGGCGTACTGGTGCGTGTTCCCGATGTAGGAGTTACAGAAGTCGGTGTCGGAGCGCGGGTAGTCGACGCCGGCCAGCGGCGGGTCCCTCGACGACGCAGCGGTGGTGGAGCCGCTGCCGCATTCACTGAGCAACGCCAATGCGGACAGGGCACCAGACGGCTGAACAGAGGGCGGTTCTGACCGCACAGTCGGCCATGAGACCCTGACAGACATACCATGTTTGGGCAGCCGCAAATCGCATCAAACATGACGCAAACGGCCCCAGTTGGCTAACCGTACGGCGATTTCATCCCTGCACATCAGTTGACATCCCAGGGAGACGTGACGGACCGTCATGCGTAACAAGCGCCGCCCGAGGCACAGCAGCCACGCAGACTCGCGTCCCCTTCTGCATCAGGGATGTCTCCATGTCGAGTTCGATCAACAGACGCCACTTCCTGGCCAGTGCCACCTCCGTGGCCGCGGCTGCCGTTTCCGGAGGTGTGTTCGGCGGCGACGTCGCCCAGGCGGCGCCCAGCACGTACACACCGGACTGGAACTCGCTCGACCAGCACCCGCCGGCTCCGGAGTGGTTCCAGGACGCGAAGTTCGGGATCTACTTCCACTGGGGCGCCTTCAGCGTCCCCGCCTACGACAACGAGTGGTACCCGCGCAGCATGTACCAGGCGGGCAGCAACGCCAACCAGCACCACATCGCGACCTACGGCCAGCCGTCGGCGTGGCCGTACCACAGCTTCATCAACGGTGCTCAGGACCTGGCGGGCAACTTCGTGAAGTTCGCGCCGAAGCTGAAGTCGGCCGGCGGGAAGTTCGACCCCGACGAGTGGGTGCAGTTGTTCGTCGACGCCGGCGCCAGGTTCGCCGGCCCGGTCGCCGAGCACCACGACGGCTTCTCCATGTGGGACAGCCAGGTCAACGAGTGGAACTCGGTGAACAAGGGCCCCGGTCTTGACCTGCTGACGCTCTTCTCCACGGCCATCCGCGCCAAGGGACTGAAGCTGCTGGTGGCCATGCATCACGCGTACAACTTCACCGGCTTCTACGAGCACGTCCCCGCCCAGACGGACAGCAGCCTCAAGAAGCTCTACGGACAGCTGGACTCGACCGCGGCGAACCAGCTCTGGTTCGACAAGCTCAAGGAGGTCATCGACCGCGCCCAGCCCGACATCCTGTGGCAGGACTTCAACCTGGACGCCGTCGAGGAGCAACAGCGCCTGAACTTCCTGGCGTACTACTACAACCAGGCGGGCAGCTGGGGCCGTGAGGTCGTCGCCACGTACAAGGACGGCATGAACGGCAAGGGCGAGGTCTTCGACTACGAGCGCGGCGGTCCGGGTGACCTGACCTCCCCGTACTGGCTGACCGACGACAGCATCTCCAGCAGCAGCTGGTGCTACACCCAGGGCATCGGCTACTACACCATCCAGCAGATGCTGCACTCGTTCATCGACCGGGTCAGCAAGAACGGCAACGTGCTGCTGAACATCGCGCCGATGGCCGACGGCACCATCCCCCAGGCGCAGAAGGACATCCTGCTCGGCATCGGAGACCATCTGAAGCGCTTCGGCGAGTCGGTGTACTCGACCCGCGCCTGGACGGCATACGGCGAGGGCCCGACGAAGATGGGCGGCGGCTCGTTCACCCGGCCGACGGCCGGCACGGCGCAGGACATCCGCTTCACCCGGAGCAAGGCGAACAACGTCCTGTACGCCACCGTCCTGGGCTGGCCGGGCAGCTCGCTGACGATCAAGACCCTCAGCTCGGACCGGATCAACCTCTCCTCGCTGACCTCGGTCAAGCTCCTCGGCTCCACCACCGGCACCTACATCGACCTGCCCGCACCGACCCAGACCTCCTCCGGCCTCACGGTCACCCTGCCCTCCTCGGCGCCCTACAGCGCGACCGCCTACGTCCTGAAGCTGGCATTCTCCGGCACGATCCCGGGCCTGCGGCCGCTCACCGGCGCCGTCGCCTTCGCGGACGTCAACTACACCGGCAGCACCGGCGTGTTCACCGTCGGCGACTACACCGCGGCCGACCTGACCGCGGCCGGACTGGGCCCGGGCACGCTCTCCTCTCTCCGGCCGGCCCCCGGTTACCAGGTGATCGGCTACTCCGGAGACAACTTCACCGGCACCTCCTGGACGTTCACCGCTGAGAACCCCGACCTGCGGATCACCGGCAACAACGACCAGATCACCTCGCTGAGGGTCCAGTTCAACCCGGCGACGTACTTCCGGATCACCAACGCCACCAACGGACTTGCCCTGGACAGCGGCGGCAACGTGGCCTCCGGGTCGAACCTCAAGCAGTGGACGTGGAACGGCAGTTCCCACCTGCAGTGGCAGGCGGAGGCGGTCGGGGGCGGCTACTACCGGCTGGTCAACCGCACCAACGGCATGGTCGCCGACGGCTGGGGCGCCACCGCCGACGGCTCTCCGGCGAGACAGGCCCCCTGGAACGGCGGCACCAACCAGCAATGGAAGATCACCCACCGAGGCGGCGACCGCTACTCGATCGCCAACCGCACCACCGGCCTGGTCCTCGACGGCGGCGGCAAAGTCGACTCGGGCTCCGTCACCAAGCAGTGGACGTACGGCAGCAGCTCCAACCTGCTGTGGACCTTCACGGCCCTCTGATCCTCGGGACGCGCGAGGCTGCGACGGCGTACTTCTACAACCAGCGCTGGAAGCTCGTCGACGCGGGCAGCGGATACGTCCGGCTCGTCAACGTACGCAACGGCTGGTGCGAAGACGTGGAGGGCGGATCGGCGGCCGACGGCGCCCGCGTCATCCAGTGGCCCGTCGGTGACGGAACCAACCAGCAGTGGCGCCTGGTCGCCCTCTGACCGTCACCGCGCTACTTCAACCGTGTGCCGGCCACGGCGATGCCCACGAGCAGCCCCCAGCACACCAACACCTCGATGCTGAATCGGCCGGAAAAACGTATGCGATGCCTTCTTGGAGCGCCGCACGGTGGGCCCGTTCGTCGGCCTGGGACCTGGGTACGCCAGTCGTCCAGGTAGCGCACCCGCATGCACGACCTTGGCGTACGCCTTGGTCACCGCCTCGGCGAGGATGTCCTTGCCGCCCACGCCGGGCCCCACTGCTTGGGGGCGAGGTAGGTGGTGGGGGTCAGTACGACTCCGTTGACGGCACCGGGGTGGTAGGCGCCGACCGGACGGTTGGCCGTCGGCGTAGGAGCGCGGGATGGAGAACACCTGTGGCCGCCATGCCCGTCGCGCTGTGCCCTGCGCAGGAGGGCGAGCCCTCCCTCGGGATCGGCGATACCGATCTTCCAGCCGCGCGGAGTGTTGGCGGGCAGGAACTGCACGAACTCGTAAACGTGGCCGATGCCGAGCCAGCCGGTATCCAGCACCAGCGGGTCCTGGGCCTGTTGGGCCTTGAGGAAGGCCGTGTGCGCGGGCAGCCGGGAGCCGTGCCGGCCGGTGATCCGGCCCGCCGGGTAGGACGTGCCGTGGTGGGTGTACGGCGGGATGGTCTCCAGGTTGCCGGTGGAGTTGATCTGGTCGTACCTCCCCGTGTTGAGCTGCGCGACGCCGACACTGGGCCCGCGCAGTTCGAAGACCTGCTTGCCGGCGTCACGGTCCATCTGTGCCGAGCGGATCATCGTCCGCAGGACGCGCGGTTTGCCGCCGGGGCCGGGCATGCTGACGTAGCCGGGCTTGATGAAGTCCTGCGCCCAGATGTCCGAGCCGTCCTTGAACTTGTACGTCGGCTTGGTGATACCGGGCTTGCGCACTTCCTTGGCGAACTGCTCGGCGAACCTGCCCTGATCGGGGTCCTGGCGGCTTCCGATCACGACCAACGCCTGCTCGGCCCTTTGAAGATGGTGCTGCGTCAGGACCGGGGCGGTGCGCAGCTTCACCTCGTCCATGGAGGTGCGATCGCCGTCGGCGACGGTGATCCGGCCGTCCCAGCCCTCCCGTATGACGTCCCGTCCGTCGAGGCCGAGTTGGAGCCCGGCGCGCAGTTCGGCGGCGGTGACGCGGGTGTTGTCGGTGACATGGGTCCAGGTGTCGCCGCGCTTGAGGAACAGCCGGACCTTGGACTTGCCCGCGCCGACCAGCTGGAGGCGGCCGATGGCGGCGTCGGAGGCGTTGTCGACCGGCACTGTGCGCAGCGGCGCCAGGTACCCGGATGCCCGTACGACATTGCCCTGGGCGTCGTTGCATGCCTGGAGCCGGGCGTTGGACAGCCAACGGCCGTCCGGCTTCCTCGTCTTGCAACGCCGGTGTTTGTCACCGATGTTGGGCAGGAGGATCGCGCCTCGCCGGCTGGTCCGCATCGTCTTGCCCGCGGCATCGGAATCCCCGGTGACATCGACAGCGCCGTCACGGTTCACGTCGGCGCGAAGGTCGGCCCGGACGTTCCCGGACTCAGCGCCTGTGGCGGTCGGCACGGTGCCGCAGGCGGCTGCCAGGGCGATCGCCAACGCTGTCGCGGCCCTGGGCATGACTCTGCTCATTCAGGTGCTCCTCGTGGTCTTGACCTGCACCTCCATCTCATCGAGGCTCTCCGAGCCATTCACTCCGCCGACCAGCAGGAGC
Source organism: Streptomyces sp. NPDC051738 (assembly GCF_044453205.1). Taxonomy (NCBI): domain Bacteria; kingdom Bacillati; phylum Actinomycetota; class Actinomycetes; order Kitasatosporales; family Streptomycetaceae; genus Streptomyces; species Streptomyces sp. NPDC051738. Next base: position 126,146 of record NZ_JBITCM010000023.1, read on the forward strand.
ACCCCCGCCGACAGGCCGGACTCCGGCCATCCGAAAGTGGTACCTGCGCCACAGGTCGGATCCGCCTCCCCCCCCCCCCCCCCGAATGCGACCACACCCCGGTGAGAATTCGCCGGCAACCTTTTCGCCTCGTGCGGTCACTGAACAGGTGCACCATCGGCTCGATCTTTCCGAACGGACGGGTAATGAAGACAGCGAGGCAGGCCGCGAGGCAGCGCAGGCGCAGACGCAGGCTCATACTGGGCAGCACGGTGGCGGTGACCGCCGCGGGCGTTCTCGCCTACCTGGTCATGGGGTTGCTCCCCGACCGGAAGGAAGAAGCAGGACCTGCCGCCGCAACGCCCGCCGCCACCACCCAGGTGAGGGCCACGACCCCGCCCGAGACGAGCACCCCGACCGCGTCGCCGACGCCGACCGCGACCGGCAGCTCCAGTCCGACGGCCACCGCGACCACCGCCTCGGCACGACCGTCGGCCACAGGCACCCCACAATCCCGGCGAACGGCCCCCACCACGGCATCGTCGGCAGGGCGGATTCGACCCGGCGCCACCTACTCCGGGGTCGCCACCGCCTACGAGGCCAAGGACGGAAACGGCGCCTGTCTGTTCGGCCCGAGCCCCGACCTCATGATCGCGGCCATGAACACCACGGACTACGAGACGTCCAGGGCATGCGGCGCGTACGTGCTCGTCCGCGCGGCCAACGGCAAGTCGATCACGGTACGGATCACCAACGAATGCCCCTTGCCCTGTGCACCCGGGCAACTCGACCTCAGCCAAGAGGCCTTCGCCAAGCTCGCCGACCTCAAGGTCGGCCGGATCCCGATCACCTGGCAGCTGTTGAGCCCCAGCACGTCCGACACGATCTCCATCAGATACAAAACCGGGTCCAGCCCCTACTGGTGCGGCATCCAGGCGATCGGCCACCGGAACCCGGTCGCGCGCCTGGAGGTCAGGACCGGCGACGGCTGGCGGCAGTTGCCCCGCACCGAATACAACTACTTCCTTTCCGCCGAAGGCAGCGGGTGCGGCAACTCGATCAGGATCACGGACATCTACGGAGAGCGACTGACGGTCACTGGGATCCCGTTGCGGCCGAACGTCGTGCAGCCGACCGAGGTTCAGTTCGCCCGGCACTGACCCCGCCCTTCGCCTGCACGCCTTTCCCACGGGACCGACGGGACGTCCGGACGGACGCCGGGCTGCGCACAGCCAGGGCGTCCGTGCCGGATACGGCGAGAACGGAGAGCAGGACGAGTGCGCAGGCCGGGCCGAGGACGGTCCAGGGCGCCAGTTCCACGTACGGCTGGTTCTCCGACAGCAGACGGCCCCACTCCGCGGTGGGCGGCTGCTCACCCAGACCTAGGAAGCCGAGAGAGGCCAGCACGAGGACCGTGGTGGGCAGGCGCAGGAGGGCGTTGCGCAGGACGGGGGGCAGTACGGCGGGCACCAGGTGGTAGCGGAGGAGATAGCCCGGGCCGGCGCCGAAGGAGACGGACGCGAGCATGTGGCCGCTGGCCCGCTCCTGTTCGAGCAGCGCCGCGGCCTGGGCGGCGTAAGGGGTCCAGCCGACCAGACAGACCGCGAGGGCGGCACCCCAGGCCGACGGGCCGGTCACCGCGGTGGTCAGCAGTCCCGCGAGGACCGCAGGCATCGTCGACACCACTTCCGTGAGCCCCGCGCCGACCTGTGCCGCCATGCCGAGCACCAGCCCGGCGAGCGTGCACACCGCGGTCACCACGAGGGCCACGCCCACCGTGCGCAGCGCCCCGTGGCCCAGCCGGGCCAGCAGATCGCGGCCGAGCGCGTCCGTGCCCAACGGGTGTGCGGCCGAGGGCGGGAGCAGTCGGGCCGCCGTGTCCACATGGAGGGGGTCGCGCAGCAGTCCGGCGACGACCAGAGCGAGCAGGGCGAGGGCGCAGGCCGCGGCGGCCCAGCGGGTGAAGCGCCCTCGGGAAGGGGCCGGTGCGTGCAGGGCGGGCAGGGCCCCGTCCCGCAGGGCCGGGCCGAGCAGCGCGCGACGCAGGGCCTGGACGAGGAGGCCTGCGGCGATGCCGAGCAGGATGAGGGTCAGTGTCGTGGTCTGCAGGGGCGGCAGGTCCTGGGCGATGGCGGCGTCCAGGGCGAGCCGGCCGAGCCCGGGAATGTTGAAGATCTTCTCCACCGCGACGGCGCCACCGACCAGGGCCACGACGGTCGGCAGGAGTTGGGGGAGCACACCGGCCAGTGCGCGCCGCAAGGCATGCCGGGCGACGTGCCCGGGCGCGAATCCGTAGGCCTGCCAGGTCCGGGCCCACGGCTCGTTGAAAGCGGCGGGCAGCGACTGGTCGAGCAGACCGCCGATCATCGCCCCGGACGGGACACCAAGGGCGAGCGCGGGCAGCACCATCGACGCCGGTCCCTCCCACCCACTGGACGGGAACCAGCCCAGCCACACCCCGCACACGGTGGCGAGGAGCGAGGCGAGCAGGAACTTGGGCAGCGCGGCCAGGACCGCGACCCCGATGGCCCCTCTCCCCCGGTGCAGCCGTCGCCGGGAGCCGAGATACAGAGTGCGGGCACTGACCAACGCGGCGACCGCGATCGTGACCACGAGCGCCCCGAGCATCAGCGTGAAGGAGACCGCGAAGGCGCCCGTCACCTGGGGCAGGACCGCCTCACCCGACACCCAGGATGTGCCCGCGTCGCCCCGCGGCAGCCCGTCCAGCCAGTGCGCGAGATGCGCGAAAGGCCCCTCGTCCAGCCCCAGTTGCTCCCGAACAGCGGCCAGTGCTCCGGAGTCGGATCCTGGTCGGCGGAACGGGCCCGCAGGACGGTCAGCGCGGGGTCGTTGCCGGACAGCCAGGGCAGCATGGCCACGGCCCCCTCACGGCACTCGATGTGGTGCGAACCCACTGACGAAGGACGACCTGCGGTCGGTCCGCGAGCGCAGAGACCGCCGGCACATGGCCTGAGCCTCGCCCACCGGCCTGTCGGCCGATGTGGACCAGGCCGAAACGCTGGCCACAGCCGCGCGGTTATGGATCCCCGTCATCCCTGGCCAGGCCAAGGCCGGCCGTCGGCCAGGGATGCGGAGTGGGAGCGGACCCGCCGGGATCCGCCCCCCGGTCGGCACCGGACTTCGCCGGAGGCGCTCCGCGGCCGTTCAGCCGTCGAGCGTGCCCGTGCGCGCGACCTTCGCGTACCAGTGCGCGCTGGCCTTCGGGATGCGCTTTCCGGTCGGGTAGTCGACGTAGACCGTGCCGAAGCGCTTGCTGTAGCCGTATCCCCATTCGAAGTTGTCGAGCAGGGACCACAGGAAGTAGCCGCGGACGTCGATGCCCGCCTCGATCGCGCGGTGCACGGCGGTGAGGTGGCCGTGCAGATACGCGATCCGGTCCGGGTCGCGCACCTCGCCCTCCGGGTTGACGTAGTCGTCGAACGCCGCGCCGTTCTCCGTGATCACCAGCGGCAGGTCGGGGAAGTCGCGCCCCAGCCGGAGCAGCAGGTCGTACAGGCCGCTCGGGTCCACCGCCCAGCCCATGGCCGTGGTGTCGCCCGGGGGCTGGTGGAAGGCCACGTTGTCGGCGCCCGGCCAGGGGCTGTGCGCACTGTTGCCGTGGCCGTCGGCGTTGTGGCCGGCGTCGTCGGTGGCGGCCGAGACCACGGTGGGCGCGTAGTAGTTGACGCCCAGGAAGTCCAGCGGCTGCCGGATCACCTCGGTGTCGCCGTCGCGTACGAAGGACCAGTCGGTCAGGCGCGCGGTGTCCCGCAGGAGGTCGGCCGGGTACTCGCCGTGCAGTAGGGGGCCGGTGAAGACCTGGTTGGCAATGGCGTCGATCCGGCGCGCCGCGTCCGCGTCCTGCGCGCTGCCGGTGAGGGGCCGTACGTGGTGGACGTTGAGCGTGATGGAGACCTGGGCGTCGGAGGGCAGCGCGGAGCGCAGGGCCTGGACGGCCTTGCCGTGGCCGAGGTTGAGGTGGTGCGCGGCACGCAGGGCCGCGACCGGGTCGGTGCGGCCGGGGGCGTGGACGCCGGACGCGTAGCCGAGGAAGGCGCTGCACCAGGGCTCGTTGAGCGTGGTCCAGGTACGCACCCGGTCGCCCAGCGCCTCGGCGGCCAGGCCCGCGTACTCGGCGAAGCGCTCGGCGGTGTCGCGCTCGGGCCAGCCTCCCGCGTCCTCCAGCTCCTGGGGGAGGTCCCAGTGGTAGAGCGTGACCAGGGGCTGGATGTTCCTGTCCAGCAGCTCGTCCGTGAGCCGGCGGTAGAAGTCCAGTCCCTTCTGGAGGGAGGGGCCACGGCCGGTCGGCTGGACGCGCGGCCAGGCCAGGGAGAACCGGTAGGCGCTCACACCGAGGTCGGCCATGATGGCGACGTCCTCGCGCCAGCGGTGGTAGTGGTCGGTGGCGATGTCGCCGGTGTCGCCGTTGCGGACCTTGCCGGGGGTACGGGAGTAGGTGTCCCAGATGGAGGGGGTGCGGCCGTCCAGGGCGGCGGCGCCTTCGATCTGGTACGCGGCGGTCGCGGTTCCCCAGGTGAAACCCGGCGGGAAGGTGCGGGCGGCAGCGGTAGCGGCTTCGGGGTCGGGGTCGGGCGCGACACGTCCGGTTGCGGTGGCCACGTAGGTCCTTCCAGGAAGAGGGGGTTGGGCGGGGAGAGGGAAGAGGGCGCGTTCAGCCCTTGACCGCTCCCTGCATGATGCCGCCGACGATCTGGCGGCCGAAGACGATGAACATCGCCAGCAGCGGGAGCGTGCCGAGCAGGGCGCCCGCCATGATCAGCGACTGGTCGCGGACATAGCCCGCACTGAGCTGTGTGAGCGCGACGGGGACCGTCGGGTTGGTCATGTCGAGCACGATGAAGGGCCAGAAGAAGTCGTTCCAGGCGTGCACGAACGTGATCATGAACAGCACCGCCATCGCGGGCCTGGCGACCGGCAGCACGATGCTCCAGAAGATCCGGAGCGAGTGCGCACCGTCCACCCGGCCCGCCTCGACGAGTTCGTCGGGCAGCGCCTCGGACAGGTACTGCCGCATGAAGAACACGCCGACCGCGCTGACGAGGGTGGGGAAGATGACGGCGGGCAGCTTCTGGCCCCAGCCCAGGTCCGTCATCATCATGAACAGCGGTACGACCGCGAGTTGCGGCGGCACCATCATCGTCCCGATGACCAGCACGAGAAGAGCGTTGCGTCCTTTGAAGCGCAGCTTGGCGAAGGCGAAGCCGGCCAGGGTGGCGAACAGCACGGTGGACAGGGCGATGACACCGGCCACGATCAGGCTGTTGGCCATGGCCTTGCCGAGCGCCGCGTCCTGCCACGCCTTCCCGAGGTTCTCGAAGAGATGCGGGCCGGGCAGGAAGGGCGGCGGTGTCTGGGTGACGCGGGTGTTGTCGCTCGACGCCGCCACCATCGTCCAGTAGAGGGGGAAGAGCGACAGCACCGCGGCGACGATGAGCATGATGTAGGTGAAGGGGCCCGCATGGTGCTGACGTCCGGCCCGGGGCCGCAGCGTCCGCAGCGGCAGCCGGAAGCGGGGCCGCCCGCCAGGGGCGCGGCCGCGGTCGCGGTGGTGGCCGGGGGCGCCGTCGTGGTCGTGTGAGGTCCGGCGGGGGGAGTCCGCCGGGACCGGGAGGCTGTCGGTGGTCATGGCTGGCTGCTCCTGGTCAGGACGGCTTGCGGGATCCCAGGCGCTTGACGACGCGCTGGAGGACGAAGACGAGGATCAGCAGCAGGAACATCACCCATGCGACGGTGGCCGCGCGCCCCATCTGGTAGTTCTTCCAGCCCTCCTCGTACAGCAGCAGACCGAGCGTCTGGTACTGGTTGCCCGCTCCGCCGGTGATGCCGTTCGGGCCCTGACCGAAGATCAGCGGCTCGCCGAAGAGCTGGGTGGCGCCGATCGTGGACAGCACGATGGTGAAGACGATCGTCGAGCGGATGCCGGGGATGGTCACCGTGCGGAACTGCTGCCAGCGCGAGGCGCCGTCGATGGCGGCCGCCTCGTACCGGTCGCGCGGAATGGCCTGCATGGCCGCCAGGTAGAGCAGGGCGTTGTAGCCGGTCCAGCGCCAGATCACGATGGTGGAGATGGCCGTCTGCGCGGCCCACTTGTTGTTCTCCCAGTCGATGTTGTCGACGCCCACGACGCTCAGCAGCCAGTTGATCATGCCGAAGTCACGCTCGAAGAGCATGGTGAAAACGAGCGCCGCGGCGCCGACCGAGGTCGCGTACGGCGTGAGGGCGGCGACCCGGAAGAACGTCGAGCCGCGCAGGTGGTAGTTGAGGAGATGGGCCAGGCCGAGCGCCATCAGCAGCTGCGGAACGGTGGAGATCACACCGACGGTGAAGGTGTTGGCCAGCGCGTTCCAGAAGCGCTCGTCCTCCCACAGGGCCGTGTAGTTGTCGAGCGCCACCCACTCCATCAGGTTCATGGAGGCCAGCTCGACGTGGTGGAGGGAGATCCAGGCCGTGTAGATCAGCGGGTAGAAGCTGAAGGCCGCGAAGACGACGAAGAACGGCGCGATGAAGGCGTAGGGCGCGCCGCGCAGGTCCATGCGGTGCAGCAGCGCACTGCGCTGCCGCCGGGGCCGGGGCCCCTGGGACGGCTCGGACGTCAAGGTGGAAGTGGCCACCGGAATGGGATCCTTCTCGAGACATGGATGGGGCTGCGGACCCGGCGACCGGCCCCGGCGACCGAGGGGGCCGACCACCGCACGAGTCGCGCGGTGGTCGGCCGGTCGCCGGGGCACCGGAGATCAACCGGGAGCTGCTGAATCAACCGGGAACCGGTGAATCGACCGGAGGTCGGCCGGGAGTCAGCCGACGGCCTTCTCGATGCGCTCGTCCGTGGTCTTCCACGCCTTGTCCGGGCTCTGGTTCTGCGACTCGATCAGCGTCAGTCCCTGGGAGAAGATGTCCTTGATCGTGCCGTCCTTGCGGCCGAGAACCTGCTCGTCGGGGATGTCCTGGGCCGCGGCGCCGAAGATCTCGCCGATGGGCGCGCCGCTGAAGTACTCGGACTTCGCGTTGACCACCTCGGGCGCCTTCAGGGCCTCCTGCGAGGACGGGAAGTTCCCGAGCTCCTGGAAGAGGTAGGCCTGCTGCTCCGGCGCGGTCAGCCACGCGATCAGCTTCTTCGCTTCTTCCTTGACCGGGCTCTGTTCCGTGACGCCGAGGAAGGATCCGCCCCAGTTGGCGCCCTTCGGGGCCTTGGCGACGTCCCACTTGCCCTTGTTCTCCGGACCCGCCTTCTCGCTGATGTGGGCGAGCATCCAGGCGGGGCAGACCGTCGTGGCGAAGGTGCTGTTGGCCAGGCCCGGGTCCCAGCCGGGCTGGAACTGCCGCAGCTTGGCGGTCAGCCCGCTCGTGGCGGTCTTCGAGGCCAGGGCCCAGGCTTCGGTGACGACGGGGTTGTCCTTGTAGATCAGCTCCCCGCTCTTGTCGTAGAACTGCTGGGAGTTGCCGTAGATCATCGCGTTGAACAGGCCGCTGGCGCTGTCCAGGTAGGCGACCTTGCCGTCCTTGTTAGCGGACTTGAACTTCTCGCCGGTCTTCACGTACTTCGCCCAGTCGCCGTCCCACAGTTTGGCGACCTCGTCGCGGTCGGTGGGCAGGCCGGCCTTCTTGAAGAGGTCCTTGCGGTAGCAGACGGCCATGGGGCCGATGTCCGTGCCGAGACCGAGGACCTTGTCGTCCGGGGTGGTGACCTGGCTGAGCTTCCAGGGGAGGAAATGGTCGATACCGGAAATATCAGACAGATCGACGAACTTGTCGGCCTGGGTGTCCACGATCTCCTTGGCGCGTCCGAGTTCGATGCCCTGGATGTCCTTCAGGCCACTGCCGGCCGCCAGATGGGTCTGCAGGGCGGTGTAGTACGTCTGCTCGTCCCCCGCCACCTCCGCCTTGATGGTGACGTTCGGGTTCTCCTTCATGTACCGGTCGAGCAGTTCGGTCTCCTTGAAGCCCATGACGCCGAAGAGGCCCATGGTGATGGTGACCTTCCCGTCCTCGACGCCTCCGCCGGTCCCCCCGGCACCGCCACCACCGCATCCGGCGAGGAGGCCGAGCGCGGCGACGGCCGATATCGCCCCTACGGCTCTTGTACGCAACTGCCTGCGAACCCTGCTCATTTCGCCCTCCCAGCGGCGGCGCTGACGCACCGGAGTACGAGCCTCTTGGACCACTCCACGGCTCCGAATCGTCGGTGGGTACGTTCCCAAACCGCATTGGGAACGTACCCACCAAAGTGTCCGAAGGTTGACGGGCCCTCGATACGTCTGTCAAGAACTTGAATCCAGTTCGTTGCGGGAAGATGTCATGTCCGCAGCACTCGGGCCCGTTGGCATCGCGGAGGCCTCTGGCACAATGCGCTGGTGAGCGGCGCGTGGACGCCGATCGACGAGGAGGGACCCATGGGGGGCAGACAGCGGCCGACCATCAAAACCGTGGCCGCACATGCCGGTGTCGGACGCACGACGGTGTCCCGCGTCATCAACGGCTCGGAACTCGTCAGCGACAAGGCCCGGGACGCCGTCCTGGCCGCCATCGCCGAGCTCAACTACATACCGAACTCCGTGGCCCGCGGGCTCGTCACCAGCAGGACCGACTCCATCGCGCTGGTGATCCCCGAGTCGGAGAGCCGGCTGGGTTCCGAGCCGTACTTCTCGGCCGTCATCCGCGGCGTGAGCACGGGCCTGGCCGACACCAGGACACAGCTCCAGCTCGTGCTCGTACGCGACCAGGGCGAGCAGGACCAGCTCACCGACTCCGTCGCGGAGCGGCGGGTGGACGGTGTCCTCCTGGTCTCCGTGCACGAGCACGACCCGCTGCCCGGTCTGCTGGAGGACATGGGCCTTCCCACCGTGCTCGCCGGACGCCGCTCCCCCGACGAGTCACTGAGTCATGTGCAGTCCGACAACCTGGGTGGCGCCGCCGCGGCGGTCCGGCACCTCGTGGAGCGGGGCAGGACGACGATCGCCACGATCACCGGCCCGCTCGACATGGACGTCGGCCGCACCCGGCTGGAGGGCTGGCGCAACGCCCTGCTGGAGGCGGACCGCGAGCCCGACCCGCGCCAGGTGGCCACGGCGGACTTCACCGAGGAAGGCGGCCGACTCGCCATGCGTTCGCTTCTTGAACAAGTGCCGTACCTGGACGCCGTCTTCGTGGCGTCGGACGTGATGGCGGTGGGCGCGATGACGGAGCTGCGCGATCAGGGCCGCCGGATCCCGGAAGACGTGGCGGTGGTCGGCTTCGACGACTCGTTCATCGCCCGGCACACCAACCCGCCGCTGACGAGCGTGCGTCAGCCCGTCGAGGAGATCGGCAGCACGATCGCGCGGATCCTCCTCGAGGAGATCAGCGATCCCAAGGCTCCGCGGCAGAACGTCGTGCTGCCCACCCGGCTCGTGGTCAGGGCCTCTTCGTGACGTGACGTGACGTCAAGTCCTTTGCCCGCCCGCCCCCCTGCCGGGGCGGGTGGGCGTGTGGACGGGTCCCGCTTGCCGGGGGGGTGAGCAGTGACGGCCGCCGGAACCGCCTACGGGCAGTGCGCGTGATGGTCGAGGCCGACAGCGGGAAGGTTGACGGGGAGGGTGCGCGGGCTCTCCTTGGCGGGACCAGGCGGTCAGCAGCGCCTGTCCGGTGTTCCCCTCGTCCAGCAGTTGGTTACGCGGTTCCCCACCTCGGATCGCGCAGCAGGTTCACCACGGGCGACGGCACGCACCAGATCCTCGTCCCATGCGGCCCCCAGCCCGACGGCCTGGGGAAAGACGGTCGCCACCCCCAGCTCGGCCACGCCGTTCAACACCTGCGTTCCGGTGCCGGGCGGCCTGGGGATGTCGGGTTGAGAGTGAATTGTCGAAGCGCATCGACGCTGCCAGTGCCCCCTGACGGACTGTCAATGACCAGGTGAAAGAAACTTTCTTTGCGCCGGCCCTCTTGTTTCGCACGAAATAAGTCCGTTACCTTCCCGTCGCGTGTGAAGCGCTTCGACAACCTCAATCTCAATCTCGCAGGAAGGGCCGGGCCGCCTCCATGACGCACGAGCTGAACCGCAGAGGTTTGGCCGGCGCAGCAGCGTCGGTCGCCGGAGCGACCGCTCCGGCACCGTTGGTGTCCGCCTGCGGAGGCCGGGTCGCACAGGTCGACCACGTCCCGTTCGCCGACCGCCCCGGCACCACCGGGTTCGTGGTGCAGAACGAGGCGGCGTTCGGCCGCTGCCCCGCCCATCGCCGGCTGCGCAGCCGGGGGCGGTCCGTGCCCGAGAACGCCTCGCTGCTGGCCCTGTGCCCGGATCAGCTCGCCGAGCAGCGCGCGCCCGCCCTCACCGCCGCGTTGCGCGGCGAGCGGCCGAGGAACGAACAGGCATTGCTCACATCGACTCTGATGATCCGTCAGAACGCGGGCACCGTGTGCACCCGACTCTCCGTACCCGAGGAATCGTCATGACGGCACGCAGCATCACCGACCGCTTGGGCGGCCTCGCCTTCGGCGGCGACTACAACCCCGAGCAGTGGGACGAGCCGGTCTGGAAGGAGGACGACGAACTCATGCGCCGGGCCAGGGTCAACCTGGCCACTCTCGGCGTCTTTTCCTGGGCCCTCCTCGAACCGGAGGAGGGGCGCTACGACTTCTCCTGGCTCGATGCCCACATCGACCGCCTCCACGCGAACGGCGTGGCCGTCGACCTCGCCACGCCGACCGCCTCCCCGCCGCCCTGGTTCACCTTCGCCCACCCGGACGCACTGATGGTCCACCCCGACGGCACCCGGCTCGTACACGGCAGCCGGGACACGTACTGCCTCACCGCACCCGCGTACCGGAACGCATCCCGTCGCATCGCCTCGGTGCTCGCCGAACGCTACGGCGACCACCCCGCCCTCGCGCTGTGGCACGTGCACAACGAGTACGCCACCCTCTGCTATTGCGACCACACCGCTGCCTCCTTCAGGGTGTGGCTGCGCGCCCGCCACGGCTCACTGGACGCCCTCAACGAGGCGTGGGGGACGGCCTTCTGGAGTCAGCGCTACACCTCCTGGGAACAGGTGCTGCCGCCGCGTACGACGAACTGGCACCACAACCCCGGCCAGGATCTGGACTTCCGGCGCTTCTGGGCCGACGAGGTCACCGCCGCCTACTGCGAGCAGCGCGACGCGATCCGCGCGCACAGCGACCGGCCGGTGACGACCAACCTGATGCTGCCCGCGTACCAGAACACCAACGTGTGGTCCCTCGCCCGGGAACTCGACGTGGTCACCATCGACCAGTACCCCGGCGCGCCCGGCGTGGCCGCCGCGGCCGACGTCGCCTTCCACGCGGATCGCGCCCGCTCCCTGGGCGGCGGCCGTCCCTGGCTGCTGATGGAGCAGGGCACCAATACCGTCTACGACGCAGGCCGGGTCCTCGCCAAGGACCCCGGCGACATCCTGCGCCACACCCTCGGTCACATCGCCCGCGGCTCGGAGGGCGCCCTCTTCTTCCAGTGGCGGCAGTCCCGTGCGGGCGCCGAGACCTGGCACTCGGCGATGGTCCCTCATGCAGGACCCGACAGCCGGATCTTCCGTGAGGTCACACAGACCGGGGAGGCGGTCGCCCGCCTCGGTGAGCTGGCGGGGTCGACGGTGTCCGCGCAGGTGGCCGTCCTGCACGACCCGGACGCCTGGTGGGCACTCGGCACCGACGGCCTGCCCTCCCCGGAGCTCGACTACCACGCGGCACTCGGCCGGGCCCACCGCACGCTGTGGGACGCCGGCGTCACGGTCGACTTCGCCCACCCCGAACACGAGTTGAGCCGCTACCCGCTCGTCGTCGCACCTGCCCTGTTCCTCCTCTCCGACCGGATGGCCGAGAAGCTGCGCCGTTACGTCGCCGACGGCGGGACGCTCCTCGTCCAGCACGCCAGCGGCTACACCGACGAGCGCCTCCACGCCCGCCTCGGCGGCTACCCGGCTACCCCCCTGCGCGAGGCGCTGGGCATCCGCGTCGAGGAGTACCGGCCACTGCGGCACAGCGAGCGGATCACGCTGTCCGACGGGACACAGGGCACCGCCTGGAGCGAGTGCCTGCGCACCGAGGGCGCCGAGACGCTCGCCGCCTACACCCACGGGATGCTCACCGGGAGCCCGGCGCTGACCCGTCACCGCTTCGGCACCGGGCACGGGTGGTATCTCTCGACCCAGCTCGACGACGCCGGCTACGGCGCCCTGGTCGCCCGGCTGCTCGACGAGGCCGGAGTGGGGCCCGAGATGCCGGGCCTGCCGCCGCAGGTCGAGGCCGTCACGCGACGTACCCCGGACGGCCGCAGCTGGCGCTTCCTGATCAATCACAGCGCTGAGCCCGTGTCCTTGCCGGAGCCCGCCCACGACCTGCTCACCGATTCCCTCGCGCACGAACTGCCGCCCGGCGGTTGCGCGGTTCTGCGGGGGAACTGACCTCGAAATGGCCGATATGACCAAGGACCAAGGCACCTTCAGTTGGGGGCACGAGGCCCTCCACGTCGAGATCGTCCTCGATGACGACGGCAGCCCGCGCCTCACGTACCTCGGACTGCCAGGCGAGGCGCTGAGCATCCCCGGCGCATCCCTCCCCTTGGTGGAGGTGACAGCCGCGGGTCACGGCCGCAGCTGGTCGGGCGACCGCCTGATCGGGACCGACCTCGGCAGGCGTCTGCGCCACCGGAGCCACCTCGCGGCGCGCGACGGCGACTGGCACACGCTGACCGTCCAACTCACCGACCCCGACACCGGGTTGGCCGCGGAGGTGACCTACCGGTCACCGGACGGCATCCCCGTGCTCCGCAGCGAAGTGACCCTACGCAACGAGGGGCAGACCACGCTGCACCTGGAGTCGGTCAGCTCGCTCGCGGTGGGCTGCCTCACCCCCCAGGACCCGGCGGCCATCGACGCAGCGGACCTGCTGTGGGCGGAGAACGACTGGCTCTCCGAATGCCGCTGGCAGCGACAGCCGATGCGCCTGACCACACCGGCCCACGGCGGACGGGTGAGCAACGGGCATGGCAGAGCCGGCTTCGCCCTCAATGGACAGCGCACCTGGTCCAGTTGCGGACACCTGCCCATGGGCGGCCTGACGGACCGCCGCTCCGGCCGCACCTGGGTGTGGCAGATCGAGCACAACGGCGGGGGCTGGCGCTGGGAATGCGAAGAGCACGACAAGGCGGCCTACGCGGCATTGTTCGGCCCCACCGACGCCCACCACGGCTGGCGTCATCCCCTGGAACCCGGCGCCGCCTTCCGCACCGTACCCGCCGCACTGTCCTTCAGCGCGGACGGCGGCCCCGACGCCTCGTTCGCCGCGCTGACCCTCTACCGCCGCGCCCAGCGCCGCCCGCACGCCGACCACCAGCGCCTTCCCGTCATCTTCAACGACTACATGAACTGCCTGATGGGCGACCCCACGACCGAGAAGCTGCTGCCGCACATCGACGCGGCGGCCGACGCGGGCGCGGAGTACTTCGTGATCGACGCCGGCTGGTACGACGGCGACAATGGCGGCTGGTGGACCACCGTCGGCGCCTGGGAACCGGCCGCCTCACGTTTCCCCGGGGAGAAGGGGATCCACGAGGTGCTGGACCGCATCCGGGAACGCGGCATGGTTCCCGGCCTGTGGCTGGAACCGGAGGTGATCGGCGTAAGCAGTCCCATGGCCACGTCCCTGCCCGACGAGGCGTTCTTCCGCCGCGACGGCGTCCGCGTCACGGAGAACGGCCGGCACCACCTGGACCTGCGCCACCCGGCCGCCCGTGCCCACCTGGACCAGGTCGTGGACCGCCTGGTCGGCGAGTGGGGCGTCGGCTATCTCAAGCTCGACCACAACATCGACCCCGGCTCCGGCACGAGCGCCCACCCCGGCGAGACCCCGGGCGCCGGTCTGCTCGGCCACAACCGGGCGCACCTCGACTGGATCGACGGCATCCTGGACCGCTACCCGCACCTGGTGGTGGAGAACTGCGCCTCCGGCGGCATGCGATGGGACCACGCCCTGCTGTCCCGGATGCAGCTGCAGTCCACCAGCGACCAGCAGAACCTCCAGCACTACGCGCCCATCGCGGCCTCCGCACCCACCGCCGCCACCCCCGAACAGGGCGCCGTCTGGGCGTACCCCCAGCCGGAGGACTCCCTCGACGAGGTCGCCTTCACCATGGCCAACGCGCTCCTCGGCCGGATCCATCTCTCCGGCCGCATTCCCGAACTCGAGCCTGAAGCCCGCGCCCTGGTCCACGAGGCGGTAGCCGTGTACAAGGCCATCCGCGCCGACCTGCCGCAAGCCGTGCCGTCCTGGCCACTGGGCCTTCCTGCCTGGGACGACCCCTGGATCGCCCTGGCCCTGCGCACTCCCGCCACCACGTACCTCACCGTCTGGCGCCGCCCCGGAGCCGACGCCACGGCGACGCTTCACCTGCCCCATCTGCGGGACACCGCCGCTGGTGTCGACCTGCTCTACCCCTCGGTCAGCCGGGCCGATTCCGCCTGGACGCCCGGCACGGCCGAGCTGAGCCTGACGCTGCCCACCGCGCCGTCCGCCGTCCTGCTGCGCATCACCCCCACGGGGCCGGGCGCTCCCTGAACCACCCACGCCAGAGCCACGTCTCGACGAGAGGACCCTTCGGTGCCCCCGCTGCACCAGCCGGACGGACGCTTCACCAACCCCGTGATCCCCGGCATGCACCCCGACCCCAGCGTCTGCCGCGTCGGCGACGACTACTACGTGGCGTGCTCCAGCTTCGAGTACTTCCCCGGCGTACCCGTCTTCCACAGCCGCGACCTGGTGCACTGGACACAGATCGGCAACGCCCTGGACCGGCCGGAGCAGCTGCGTCTGTCGGAGGCGTGGTCCTCCGGCGGGATCTACGCCCCCACCCTGCGCCACCACGACGGCCGCTTCTGGCTGATCGTCACCAACTGCAGCGAGGGCGGCGGCAACCTGATCGTCACCGCCACCGACCCCGCCGGACCGTGGTCGGATCCCATCTGGGCCCCGGGCGTGCCCGGCATCGATCCCGACCTGGCCTGGGACGAGGACGGCACCGGCTGGTGCACGGTCGCGGGGGTGTCGCAGGTCCGTATCGACCCCACCACCGGGGAGACCTTCGGGACACCGCACGAACTCTGGTCGGGCGGGCCCGGCGCCAAGGCCCCGGAGGCGCCGCACCTGTACCGGATCGGCGACTACTGGTACCTGCTCATCGCCGAAGGCGGCACCGAGCGCGGCCACGGTGTCTCGATCGCCCGCGGACGTACGCCCCAAGGCCCGTTCGAGCCGTGCCCGGCCAACCCGATCCTCACCCACCGCGGCACCGACCACCCCGTGCAGAACACCGGGCACGCCGACCTGGTCCAAGGCCCCGACGGCTCCTGGTGGATGGTGCTGCTCGGCGTCCGACCGGGCGGCGGCACCCCCGGCTGGCATGTGCTGGGCCGTGAGACCTTCCTGGCCCCCGTGACCTGGGTGGACGACTGGCCGGTCGTCGGCGAGGTCGCCCTGGACCTGCCCGAGCTCCCGTGGCCGCTCTCCCCCGGCCCTGTCGAGGAGCACCGGGACGATTTCGAGCTCGCCGAACTACGGCCGTACTGGATCTCCCTGCGCGACCGGCCCGCCGAGCACTGCACCACCAAGGAGCGCCCCGGATGGCTGACGCTCCGCGCGCGGGGCGGCTCCCTCGACGAGCCCGACGTGGTGTTCACCGGCCGGCGCCAGCAGCATCTGTCGTGCCGGGCGCGCACGCTGGTCGATGCCGCGGAGGGAAGCGGTGGCCTTGCCGTCCGGCTCGACGAGCGGCACCACTACGCGGTCGAGGTGTCCGGCACGCAGGTACAGGTGGTCGCGCGCGTCGGCTCCCTGCGCACGGTCGTGGCCTCAACGTCCGTGCCCGCCGGGCCGGTTGTCCTCGCCGTCACGAGCACGGAACCGCCGTCTCCGCACGGACCGTGCACCGGACCCGACGTCGTCTCCCTCGGCGTCGAGCAGCCCGACGGCACGTTCACCGAGCTCGCGACCCTCGACGGCCGCTACCTGTCGACCGAGGTCGCCGGCGGCTTCACCGGCCGGGTCATCGGCATGTACGCCACCGCGGGCACCGTCCGCTTCGACTGGTTCGACTACGAGCCCCTCGACGGCTGAACCAGACCCCTCCCGCTCGACCGACCGAAGGGAACGACACGTGAAGGACATACGGCAACCCGCACACCACCGCAGACGAGGCACCGGCCGCCTGGCCGGCCTGCTGATGGCGCTGCTCGTCGTCCTGGGACTGTCCGGCAGCACCGCGATCGCCACGCCCGACGGCACGGCGCAGCAGGCAGGCTCCACGGTCAAGGTTCCGGCCCGCGCCATGGACGCCGTCGCGGCGATGCAGCCCAGCTGGAACCTGGGCAACACCCTGGACGCGATTCCGGACGAGACGTCCTGGGGCAATCCCAAGGCCACCAGAGAGCTGTTCAGGAGCATCCGGGCGGAGGGCTTCCGCAGCGTCCGCATCCCGGTGACCTGGAGCGCACACCAGTCCGTCACCGCGCCCTACACCGTCGACGCCGCGTACATGAGCCGCGTCAAGCAGGTGGTCGACTGGGCGCTCGCCGAGGACCTGTACGTCGTGCTCAACATTCACCACGACTCGTGGCAGTGGATCTCGAAGATGCCCACCGACCACGACACGGTGCTCGCCCGCTTCAACTCGCTGTGGACCCAGATAGCCGAGAGATTCCGGGACGCTCAGCGCGCCCTGCTCTTCGAGAGTGTCAACGAGCCTCAGTTCGCCGACGCCACGGACGCCCAGAAGACCAAGCTCCTCAACGAGCTCAACGTCTCCTTCCACAAGATCGTCCGTTCCTCCGGCGGCGGCAACGCGAACCGACTGCTCGTCCTCCCCACGGTTTACTGCACACCTGACCAGCGCCTCATGGACGACCTGTCCGCCACGATCCGGAAGCTGAACGACCGCAATCTGGTCGCCACCGTGCACTTCTACAGCTGGTACCCGTTCAGCGTGAACATCGCGGGCGGCACCCACTACGACGAGGTCGCCCAGAGCGACCTCAACGACGCCTTCGCCCGCATGCGCGACACCTTCGTCGCCAGGGGCATCCCCGTCTACGTCGGTGAGTTGGGCCTGCTCGGCTTTCCCGACATCAACCATCCTTCCCGCGTCGAGCGGGGCGAGGCACTGAGTACTACGAGCACCTCGGACACGCGACGCGCCTCGCCGGAGTCACCACCGCGCTGTGGGACCCCGGAACTTTCGCCTACCTGAACCGGGAGACCCTGAAGTGGACGGACCCCGCCCTGATGGCGTGGATCAAGTCCAGCTGGACCACCCGTTCGGCGACGGCCTCCTTCGACAAGGTCTTCTTGAAGAAGAAGGAGCCGATCACCGCCAAGGGGGTCACCCTGAATCTGAACGGGACCACGTTCCGGGGCCTGTGGCACGGTGAGACCAAGCTCGTCGAGGGACGGGACTACACCCTCTTCGACAAGACGCGGCTCGTCCTCACGGCCGGCGCGCTGACCCGGCTGTCGGGCGACCGCGACTACGGGGTGAACGCCACGCTCCAGGCCCGGTTCTCCCGCGGGCTGCCCTGGCAGATCGAGGTGGTCACCTACGACGAGGCGGTGCTGTCGGACGCCACGGGCAAGACCGACGCGTTCACGATCCCCACGCAGTACAAGGGCGACGTGCTGGCGACCATGGAGGCCAGGTACGGCGACGGCAGCTACGCCGGCCCGAAGAACTGGACTGTGTACCAGGAGTTCAACGCGACCTTCTCGCCGGACTACCCGAACGACACGATCATCCTGACGCCCGAGTTCCTGGACTCGCTGCGCGACGGCGAACTGGTGACACTGACCTTCAACTTCTACAGCGGCGAAAAGAAGGTCATGTACCACGTCAAGAAGTCCGGAGACTCGGTCACCGGCACTCACGTCCCACCCATCCCCTGACCGACCCGCACCTCGCCCTGGTTGCCACCTCCCCGGCAACCAGGGCACTGGCGTTGTGCGCTCCGGAGTGCCTTGCCGGTCAGGTGACGGCGCAGGTGGTTCCGTTGAGCGTGAAGGAGAGCGGGGTGGCGGTGTCGCCGGTGTGGGCGGCCTGGAATCCGATGGTGATGTTCGACGTCAGGCCGGTGTTCCACGCGTTGACGGTGCTGGTGACCCGGCAGGCCGCCGTCCCCGGCGACGGGTTGGAGGTCTGGAACTGGGTGAAGAACTTCCACACCTCTTGCGGCACCCAGGTCCGGGAGCCGCTGTCACCGGCGGCCCCGTCCTGCGGAGCGGGAATGTGCCCTTCGTCGAACGCGGCCCAGGCGACCGGATGCCCGGCCGAGCACCCCGAGTAGGTGGTGACCCGGTGCGTCAGGCTGCCCTGCGCCGGCTCCGGCGGGTTTTGCGGGGTGCAGCCGTTGTTCCTGACGAACCTGTCCCGCAACCCCCGTCCGCCGGAGATGCCGAGCACGTTGTCCCTGAGACCGTGCACCCCCAGGTAGGCGATGGGCTGAGTGCCGCCGCTGCATCCGCTGAGCTGTCCGCCGCCCAGGACCGCGACCGCGCGGAAGACCGTCGCGCGGGAACACGCGAGGGAGTACGACATGGCGCCGCCGTAGCTGAAGCCCGTGGCGAAGCGCTGTGTCGTGTCGACGCACAGGTCCGCCTCGATCCGCCTGATCATGTCGTCGACGAAGGTGATGTCCTCCCCGCCGGCGTTGGCCCAGCCGTTGTTGAGGCCTTGGGGCGCGACGAAGATGGCGCTGTTGTTCGCCAGTCGCTGGAGCCCGTAGTAGGACCAGGTGCCGGTTTCCACGGTGCGGCCCGTGGCGACGTCAGTGGAGGTGCCGCCCAGCCAGTGGAAGCCGAAGACCAGCCGGTAGGCGCGGTTCCGGTCGTAGCCGTCCGGGATCCGCAGGATGAAGCTCCGGTTCTTGCCGCCGCTCTGGATCGTGTGCGTACCACTCGTCAGGGTGGGGGCCTTGCCGCATCCGGGGGTCGCGGCAGCGGTGCCGACGGTTGCGGTAGCCGTGTCGGAGGCCGTGAGCGGCGCGTTCTCGCGGTGGGCACTGCCCAGCGCCGTGCCTCCCAGGGTCAGGACGAGCAGCACCGCGAGCACGGCGGTCCATAAGAAGGATCTTGTCCTCGCCATCGTGAAACTCCTCTTCTCAAGCTGCGCCTATCACGCGCGGGTCCACTTCTGGTTGGCCTGGCCGTTGCAGGTCCACAGAACCAGCGGGGTCCCGTTGGCGGTGCCGGCCCCGTTGACGTCGAGGCACAGCCCGGCATGGACGTTACGGATCGATCCGTCGGAGCCGACGGTCCATTTCTGGTTGTTCTGGCCGTTGCAGGGCCAGGTGATGACACGGGTGCCGTTGGTGGTGCCCTGGTTGTAGGCGTCCAGGCACTTGTCGCCGAAGACGCGGATCTCGCCGCCGGCCCACGTGGTCCACAGCTGGTTGGCGGCCGTGTGGCAGTCCCAGAGCAGTACCGTTGCCCCGGCCGCGGTGGAGGCGTTGTCCACGTCCAGGCAGCGGCCTGATGCGTTGCCGCGCAGCCGTGAGGTGGTGGCGTCCAGCGGGCTGCCCCCGGTCACCCGGAACACGGCCACGCCGTGAGCGGGGACGCTCGCCGAGATCTGCCCGGACGTGCTGGACGTGCCGCCGGTCCACAGGTCGGTGAGGGAGAACGGCCCTCCGGACAGGCCGACTTGCGCGGCCGTGGTGGTGATCGTTGCCGTACCGCCTCCCCGGTTGAGCAGGCCCACCGCGACCGAGCCGTCGGACAGGGGCTTGGCGAACACCTCGGTGCCGCCGTCGTCGCGCACCCTGCGCCCGCCCGCGCCCAGGGGGTCCTGGTTCACCGCCAGCAGACGCGGGTTGCGCAGGATCGCGCTCACGTCGGCGGACATGGTGCGGATATCGTTGCCTGCCATGAGCGGG
Organism: Streptomyces sp. NPDC051738; assembly: GCF_044453205.1. Taxonomy (NCBI): domain Bacteria; kingdom Bacillati; phylum Actinomycetota; class Actinomycetes; order Kitasatosporales; family Streptomycetaceae; genus Streptomyces; species Streptomyces sp. NPDC051738. The sequence goes on from NZ_JBITCM010000023.1 coordinate 146,065, forward strand.
GCACCCAGCAGCGCCCACAGGGCGAAGTGGGAGCGGGACTCGGTCAGTGACAGGCCGGGACGGCCGACGACCAGCATGTCGGGGTCGTTCCAGTGCCCCGGGCCCGACTGCGCCGCCAGCGGCGCGGTGACGTCCAGGACGTTGCCGACGCCCATCGGATAGCTGTTGGTGTTGCCGTTCTGCCAGATGTCGAGCAGGTCCTCGGTCGTCCGCCACAGGTCGGCGACCTGGCCCCAGTCGTACTTGTCGCCGGTGGGGGCGTGGAAGCTGTTGGGGTTGATGCTGTAGACGATCGGCCGCCCCGTGGCGCGCAGGGCGTCACGCATCAGGGTGAACTGCGCGACCTGCTCGCCCAGTGTGCCGTTGCCGGAGCACCAGTCGTACTTGAGGTAGTCCACGCCCCACGAGGCGAACGTGTTGGCGTCCTGGACCTCGTGGCCCTTGCTGCCGGTGGAGCCGGGGTAGGTACCCACGCCCTGCGCGCAGGTGCGCTCGTTGGGCGCCTGGTAGATGCCGAACTTCAGGCCCTTGCCATGGATGTAGTCCCCGAGCGCCTTCATCCCGCTCGGGAACTTGGCCGGATTGGCCCGCAGGTTGCCCGCCGCATCACGCTGCGGGTCGAACCAGCAGTCGTCGACCACCACGTACCGGTAGCCGGCGTCCCGCATACCGGAGGACGCCATCGCGTCGGCGGCCTGGCGGACCTGCGCTTCGGTGATCCCGCACCCGAAGCTGTTCCAGCTGTTCCAGCCCAGCGGTGGGGTCAGCGCGGGGCTGCCCGGCGCGGCCGAGGCGGTGGGTGGGGAGGAAGCCGTCACGGACGCGGTGACCGTCAGCACAGCGGCCGCGAGGAGACGGAGCAATCGTCCGCCTGATCGTCTGAGCACCTAGGGCTCCTTTTCCCGGGGGCACACAAGGGGGTCCGAAATTTCGGATGTCATTCGGAAACTGAGAGCGTCACGGATATTAGAGAGGCGAGCTGACATGTCAACACGTTCGGCAAACCAGCCACGCCTTGCACGCCAAGAACTCGGGCTGCGGCACATGCAGGCTCAGGGGACTTGACTGACCTGCGGTGATTCACACCCAGGCGCTTCGAATGTTTCGATGACACTGGCGAATCATGCGAGAACTCTTGACGGCGTTCACCGGCCGCCTATCATCCAGGTTGCTCGACAACTCGACTTTTGTTCGTCATTCCGAACACGCCAGAGCCGCTCCACTCGAACCCGGCAGGGCACCTCCGGGTTGCGCCACCGCAACGGCCGAGCCGCAAGGAGCACGTCACCCATGGATATGTCATGGCCTCATCAACCTCTTTCCCGTCGCCGCGCGCTGGCGACCGCCACCAGCCTGACCGCCGGCGTGGTCCTCCCTCCGGCCGCAGCCCAGGGGCCCGCCCGCGCAGCCGCCGCGGCGTACACGAACCCGGTGATCTGGCAGGACTTCGCGGACATCGACGTCATCCGCGTCGGCGACACCTTCTACGCCTCGGCCTCGACGATGCACTACTCGCCGGGCGCGCCCGTCCTGCGCTCGTACGACCTGGTGAACTGGGAGATCGCCGGTCACTCGGTGCCCGTCCTCGACTTCGGCGCCAAGTACGACCTGAACGGCGCCCGTGGCTATGTCAGAGGGATCTGGGCGTCGTCGCTGGCCTACCGACCGAGCAACAGGACGTTCTACTGGCTGGGCCAGATCGACTTCGCCCGGACGTACGTCTACACCGCCACCGCCGTCGAGGGGCCGTGGAGCAGGCTGACGACGATCAGCACGCCGTACTACGACGCGGGTCTGCTCGTGGACAGCGACGACACCCTGTATGTGGCCTACGGGAACACCACCATCAGCGTGGCCCAGCTCTCGCCCGACGGTCGCAGCCAGGTCCGCACGCAGCAGGTGTTCACGACACCGTCGAGTGTCGGCACCCTCGAGGGTGCCCGCTTCTACAAGATCAACGGGCAGTACTACATCTTCCTGACCCGCCCGGCCAACGGCCAGTACATCCTCAAGTCGTCGAGCGGCCCCTTCGGTCCGTACACGATGCGGCAGGTCCTTCTCGACCTGCGCGGGCCGATCCCCGGCGGTGGCGTCCCGCACCAGGGCGGGCTGGTGCAGACGCAGAGCGGCGCCTGGTACTACATGGCCTTCGTCGACGCGTATCCCGGCGGCCGGATGCCCGCCCTGGCACCCGTCACCTGGACCTCGGACGGCTGGCCCGTCGTGCAACTCGTCAACGGCGCATGGGGCACCTCGTATCCCAGCCCGGCCGTGCCCACGCCACCCCGCCAGGTCACCCCCATGACCGGCGTCGACACCTTCGACGGCACGACTTTCAAACCGAGGTGGGAGTGGAACCATAACCCGGACAACACCAAGTGGTCGGTCGACAACGGCCTGACCCTGCGGACCGCGACCGTCACCAACGACCTCTACTGGGCCCGCAACACCCTCACACACCGCATCCAGGGACCCACCTCCACCGCCACCGTCCAGCTCGACCACTCCGCGATGCGGGACGGCGACCGGGCCGGACTCGCGCTGCTGCGTGACTCCTCCGCCTGGATCGGCCTCAAACGCGACGGCGGCACGACGCGGGTGGTGATGGTCAACGGGCTGACCATGGACGGCAGTTGGAACACCACCGGCACCGGCACCGAGGTCGCGAGCGCGCCCGTCTCAGGCGGCCGCATCTGGCTGCGCGCTGGCGCGGACATCCGCCCCGGCACGGCACGCCCCGGCACCTTCTCCTACAGCACCGACGGCACCACGTTCACCCGCCTCGGGCCCGCCTTCTCCATGGGCAACGACTGGCGGTTCTTCATGGGCTATCGATTCGCCCTCTTCAACCACGCCACGCAGGCACTCGGCGGCGCGGTCCGCGTCACGCGGTTCGAGCTGTCCACGCCCTGAACGATCGGAGGTTCGCACCCCCAACCCCCCACCCAGCCGTACGAGGAGAACCATGAACCCGCTGAAACGACTCGGCCGTCGCCGAGCCTCGGTTTTAGCCCTCCTGGTCGCGGTCGCCCTGGCGACACCCGGGACGGCGACCGGCGCACCCGACGCCGTCAGAGCCTCCACTCTGGGCGCCCAAGCCGCCCAGTCCGGACGGTACTTCGGAACCGCCGTGGCCGCCGGAAGGCTCGGCGACGGCACGTACACCGGGATCCTGGACCGGGAGTTCAACTCGGTCACACCCGAGAACGAGATGAAGTGGGACGCGACCGAGCCGTCCCGCGGCTCGTTCAACTTCGGCCCCGCCGACCAGATCGCCAATCGCGCGGCGGCCCGCGGTCAGCGCCTGCGTGGCCACACGCTGGTGTGGCACTCCCAACTGCCCGGCTGGGTCAGCTCCATCAGGGACGCGAACACGCTGCGCAGCGTGATGAACAACCACATCACCACCGTGATGAACCGCTACAAGGGTCGGATCCACTCCTGGGACGTAGTCAACGAGGCCTTCGCCGACGGCCCCAGCGGCCAGCTCCGCAGCTCGGTCTTCCGGGACGTGCTGGGCAACGGCTTCCTCGAGCAGGCCTTCCGCACCGCGCGCTCCGCCGACCCGGCGGCCAAGCTCTGCTACAACGACTACAACATCGAGAACTGGAGCGACGCCAAGACCCAGGGTGTCTACCGCCTGGTCCGCGACTTCAAGGCGCGCGGCGTGCCCATCGACTGCGTCGGCCTCCAGGCCCACTTCGGCACCGGCGGCCCGCCCGCCAGTTTCCAGACCACGCTGTCGAACTTCGCCGCCCTCGGCGTGGACGTCCAGATCACCGAACTGGACATCGCGCAGGCGTCGCCGACCGCGTACGCGAACACGGTCAGGGCCTGCATGAACGTCGCGCGCTGCACCGGCATCACGGTCTGGGGCATCCGCGACAGCGACTCCTGGCGGGCCTCGGAGAATCCGCTGCTGTTCGACCGGGGCGGCAACAAGAAGTCTGCGTACAACGCGGTGCTGACGACGCTGGGCGGCACGCCCGCCGCCACCCGCAGCACGCCCACCGCCACCCGCGGCACGCCCACCGCCACCGGCGGCAAGCCCGCCGCCACGCGCAACGCAGCCAACGCCGCTGCTCTGCCCAGCCGTTACTCGTGGAGCTCCAGCGGCCCTCTGATCTCGCCGAAGCCGGACTCGGCCCACAACATCGCCGGGATCAAGGACCCGACGGTCGTGCAGTACAACGGCAAGTACCACGTGTTCGCGAGCGTCGCCAGCTCCTCCGGCTACAACCTGGTGTACCTGAACTTCAGTGACTGGTCCCAGGCCGGCTCGGCCACGCACCACTATCTGGACCGCAGCGCCATCGGACGCGGGTACCGCGCCGCACCGCAGGTCTTCTACTACGCGCCGCAGCGCCTGTGGTACCTCGTGTACCAGACCGGCAACGCCTCGTACTCCACCAACCCCGACATCAGCAACCCGAACGGGTGGAGCGCGCCGCGCAACTTCTACTCGTCGATGCCCGACATCATCAAGCAGAACATCGGCAACGGCCATTGGGTCGACATGTGGGTGATCTGCGACAGCGCCAACTGCTACCTGTTCTCCTCCGATGACAACGGGCACCTGTACCGCTCGCAGACGACCGTCGGCCAGTTCCCGAACGGGTTCACCAACACGGTCATCGCGGCGCAGGACTCCAAGTACGCCCTGTTCGAAGCGAGCAACGTGTACAAGGTGCAGGACAGCAACCAGTACCTGCTCCTCGTCGAGGCCATCGGCTCGGACGGCCGGCGCTACTTCCGCTCCTGGACCACGAGCAGCCTCGCCGGCTCCTGGACACCCCTGGCCGCGTCCGAGAGCAACCCGTTCGCTCGGTCCAACAACGTCTCCTTCCCCTCGGGCGCCTGGACCCGGGACATCAGTCACGGCGAGATGATCCGTGCCGGCTACGACCAGACACTGACCATTCCCGCCTGCCGGCTCCAGTACGTCTACCAGGGCATGAACCCCAACGCGGGCGGCGACTACAACCTCCTCCCGTGGCGGCTCGGCCTCCTGACCCAGACCAACTCGACCTGCTGATCGACCGTGCCGTGGGGAGCGCTTCCGGTGGGAGCGCTCCCCATGCTCACCGCCGACCTTCGGATACCCCCAGTCAGATGTCAGAAAGCCGAGGTACCCGTCATGCGCCGCAGACTCCTCGCCCTGGTGGCAGCGCTCTCCTCGCTGCCGCTGGCGCTCGCCACCGCCCCGTCCGCCCATGCGGCCGACCCGACGACCATGACCAACGGGTTCTACGTGGACCCCGACTCCAGCTCGAAGCGATGGGTCGCCGCCAACCCCGGTGACGGCCGGGCACCCGCGATCAACGCCTCCATCGCCAACACACCGACGGCCCGCTGGTTCGGGTCCTGGAGCGGCACCATCGGCACGGCCACCGGCGCGTACGTGGGCGCCGCGGACGCCCGGGACAAGCTGCCCCTCCTCGTCGCCTACAACATCTACAACCGCGACTACTGCGGCGGGCACTCCGCGGGCGGAGCCTCCTCGCCGTCCGCCTACGCGAACTGGATCGCCCAGTTCGCGGGCGGAATCGCCGGCCGCCCGGCCGTCGTGGTCCTCGAACCGGACTCCCTCGGGGACTACGGCTGTATGACCCAGGCGCAGATCGACGAACGCGAGAGCATGCTGACCGGGGCGCTCGCGGAGTTCAACCGTCAGGCCCCCAACACCTGGGTCTACCTCGACGCCGGCAACCCGGCCTGGGCGAGCGCGGCGACCATGGCCCGGCGCCTTCACGAAGCGGGCCTCCGGCAGGCCCACGGTTTCTCGCTCAACATCTCCAACTACCTGACCACGGCCGAGAACACAGCGTACGGCAACGCCGTCAACAGGGAACTCGGCGCCCGGTACGGCTACACCAAGCCGTTCGTCGTGGACACCAGTCGCAACGGCAACGGCTCCAACGGCCAGTGGTGCAACCCTTCGGGCCGCCGTATCGGCACCCCCACCCAGCTGGGCGGAGGCGCCGAGATGCTCTTGTGGATCAAGGTCCCGGGCGAGTCCGACGGCAACTGCGGCGTGGGAACCGGCTCCACGGCCGGACAGTTCCTCCCGGAGGTCGCCTACAAGATGATCTACGGCTACTGATCCGGGGCCGCCCGCGATTCGCGAAACACAACGCGCTGCGGGCCGAGGTCGACCGCGCCTGAGGAAGTACGCGGACCGACCTCGGCCCTGATGTCGGGTCAGCCGCCGCTGACGGTCAGGTTGTTGGTGTTGAAGTTGAGTCCGCCGGACGACGAGGTGATCTCATAGCCGAACTGCACGTCGCCGATGGTCTCGTTGCCGGGCATCCAGCCCTTGGTGTAGGCGATCCACTGAAGGATCGGCTTGACGTCCACGGTGCCGGAGTTGGCGTCGGACGTCCGCAGGAACGAGAACACCTGGTTCGCCCCGTTGGTGCCCTTGTAGACGTTCCAGTTGTGGCCGCCGAGGTTGACGTTGCCCTCGTAGCCGCCGATCGGGCCGACGGCTCCGTTGTAGTTGACCCAGAGCATGATCTCGTACTGGTGGTCGGTGTCCCAGATGTCGTACGACGTGTTGTACGCGCCGGACGACGGGACGCTGACGTTGTAGTTGCTGGTGAGCCAGCCGAGGGAGTCGATCGTCTTGTTGATCGTCTTCGTCGAGTTGGGGTAGGACTTGATGCCGCCGGTGTTGGGGTGATCGGCCCAGACACCCCAGTTGGTGCCGGAGTTGGCCCAGGTGCACTGGCCGCCCGCGCCGGAGCCCCAGATGTTGTTGTAGAGCTTGTAGCCGTCGAGGCTGGTGCTGGCCCACTGGTCGCAGGAGTTCCAGACTGCTGCCGAAGCCGGGGCGGAGGCGAGACCGACGGTGGCACCGAGAGCCATCGCCGGCGCGAGCACCGCCATGGTGATCTTGCGTATCTTGCTTTTAACCATGGTGTCCCTTCCACGGGTGGGGGGAAATGTGGGGGTTGCTACCACGCCCCAAGGCTGAGGACGTGGTCCTCTCCGGCGACGAGGTCGATCGGCTCCGCGTCACCGGAAGAAGTCCTGAATTCGATACGGACGGTGCGAGTCGGCTTCAGGACCGCCCTCGCCCCGTCGGGCGCCCAGGTCAGGTCGACCTCGGCGCCGCCTCGTATCGCGCTACTCGTGTCGGGCATCAGACGGGCTCCCCGTACTGCACGCCACGCCCGTTGGTGGCGAGGTAGACGCGGCCGTAGACGCGCGGATCGCCGGTATGGCCGCTCCGGTCCAGCCCCACCGGTGCCGGTCGTCGTTGATCCGCGTCCAGGTCCTGGCCTCGTCGTCGGAACGGTAGATGGCGTTGAAGTCCTCGATCCCGCCGGCCATGTAGATCGCCGGGTACGAGGCGCCCTTGGCGGCCTTGCCGAAGCCCAGGGTGTGCGAGGACCGGCAGCTGCCGACCTTGGTGAAGGTCGCGCCGCCGTCGGTGGAGCGGTAGAGCCCGTTCGCCTTGGCGCTGAGCCACAGGTCACCGGAGCGTCCCGGGGCCGCGGCCAGCTGGAACCCGGCGTCGCCCGAGCTCAGGCCGGTGGCCCGGGCGGTGAAGGTCAGGCCGCTGTCGGTGCTTGCGTAGAGCGTGCCGACGGTCGTGTCGTAGGCGTAGAAGCAGGTCGGGTCCACGGGGTCCGCGACCAGGACGGCGCCCTTCGGGAGGGAGGTGGCCTCGGACCAGGTGGCGCCGTTGTCCGCCGAGCGGTGCGCCGGGTACACGGTGCCGTCCCAGTGCGCGAGGGACCACAGCAGCACACTGCCGTCGGCGTTGGTGACGATCGGGCCGGGCGCCTCCTTGGCGACGGCCGGCTGCGACGCGGAGGGCGTCCAGGTCTTTCCGCCGTCGTTCGACCAGGCGCCGTTCTCCTGGTCGCCCGAGCCGGTGCGCACGACGTACGAGGGCTTGGCCGCGGCCTGGGCGAGTGCGATGGCGGACCCGAACACGGGTTCGTGGCCATGCCCCGCGACGGGGAGGCGGTCAGCCGCTCGTGGTAGAGCACGCCGATGTCCCGCGATCCGCTGATCAAGTGGGCCTCTCCCGTCGGAGGCGACAGGAGCGCCACCACGGACGCCTCCTCAAGACCGCGGATCTGCGGTGCCCAGCGCTTGAGGTCGCGCGTGCCGTACAGGGTCGCGCCGGTGCCGTAGACGACGTGCTCGGAGTCGAAGCGGTCGAGGCCGACGGCCTGGATCCACCAGCCGAACTTGGGCTTGTCCTTGCCCCAGTTGAGGAAGGGAGTCTCGGAGACGTCGAGGACGGCCTCGTCCTTCAGGGACTTCCAGGTGCGGCCGCCGTCGGTGGAACGGAAGACGGTGTCGATCTCGGCCCAGCGGTTGTTGGTGGACACGACGAGCGTCCCGGGCCTGCGGGCGTCGACGGCGACACCGCCGTAGCCGAAGGAATCGGTCCCGCCATCGCTCGACGCCCCACCGGGCTTCACCGGGGTGACCTCGGTCCACTTCCCGTTCGCCGTACGCAGTTTGTGCACACTGCCGTCCGACTGCCCGTTGGGGCCGGGGGCGTTGGCGTACGTCACGTACAGCTCGCGGGTGAGGCGGTCGTACGCGGCGCGGACGGGCACCTTGGCGGCGATGCCGGTGGGCTGCCCGGGGACGGGCTCCCAGGTCTTTCCGTCGGACGTGCGGTACAGGTTGGGGTGGTCGGCGGTGCCGTCGGAGTCGCCCCAGCCGGCGTAGACGCTGCGGCCCGCGGCGACGAGGAGGGTGATGCCCTGGCCGACGGTGCTCGGGGTGGCCGGGAAGCTCACGGGCTTCCAAGTGGCGCCCCGGTCGGTCGACTTGAGCAGCCCGTCGTGCCGGGTGCCGAGCCACAGGGTGTCGCAGTCGCGGGGGTCGACCAGCAGCCGTTCACCGCACCCACGCCCGTCCTCGTTGCCGCCGAACTTCACGGTGAGGTCGGTGCGCTTGCAGGTGGCACCCCGGTCCTCGGAGCGCAGCACGGCCCCATTGCCGGCCCAGGGCTGGGTGTACGTGCCGAGGGCCAGGTACACCCGGTTCGGGTGGGCGGGGTCGACGGCCATGGCCTCGACGCCGAGGAGGTTCCGGTCGTCCCAGCCGAGGTGGTCGGTCAGCGGGATCCAGCGGTCGGTCCGGGCGTCCCAGCGGTAGGCGCCCCCGATGTCGGTCCGGGCGTAGGCGAGCCCTCGCACCGACGGGTGGAACAGCACCCCGGTGATGAACCCGGTGCCGCCCATGACGGCGTTGCGCCAGCGGTATGCCTGGCCGGCGGCGGGGGCGGCGGCGTATGCGCGTCCTGCGAGGGAGGGGACGGTGGTGAGCGCGGCGGCGGCCGCGGTCCCGGCGAGAACGGCTCGTCTGCTCAGGCGGGACGTAGGCATGGACGTACCTCGTTCTGGAAGTTGGGGGGGGGAGCGCCCCGAAAGGGGCGCGGGGCTGTATCGATATGCGGCTCCGCCGCCTGGGCGCGACCAGCCACAGCGCAGCCGCAGACAACACGCGGCCGAGAGCCCTACGGCGGGGTTTCCGGTTCGGGCGTCAGCCCTTGATCGCTCCGGTCAGCATGCCCTTCTTGAAGTGCCGCTGGACGAAGGGGGAGGCAACCGCGACGGGGATCAGCGCGAGGACCATGACGGCCGTCTGCAGCCCCAGGCTGGAGAGTTCGCCGGTGTGGACCGCCTGCTGGAGGCCGGTCGGCGCTTCGGTCCCCTTCTGGACCAGCTGGATGAGCACGTTCTGCAGCGGCAGCATCTCCTGGTCGGAGAGGTAGATGGAGGCGTTGAACCAGGCGCTCCAGTAACCGACCGCGTAGAACAGGGAGATGACCGCGATCACCGCCCGCGACAGCGGCATGATGATGGTCAGCAGGATCCGCGGCTCGCTGGCCCCGTCGATGCGGGCGGACTCGGTGAGTTCGGGGGAGATCCCCATGAAGAAGGCCCGCAGGACGAGAACGTTGAAGACACTGACCGCGCTCGGAAGGATCAGCGACAGATAGGTGTCGGTGAGGCCGAGCGCCTGCACCAGGAGGTACGTCGGGATGAGGCCGGCCCCGAAGAACATGGTGGCCATGATGGTCATCAGGAAGTACCGGTGACCGAGGCTCCCCGGCCGGGACAGGCCGTAGGCGCCGAGGACCGAGACCGCCATGGAGAACAGGGTGCCGAAGAAGGTGACCCCGACCGAGACCATGATCGCCCGGCTGACCTGTCCGCCGCTCAGCAGTTCCGTGTAGTTGATGAAGGTGATGCCGCGGGGGATCACGACCAGGCCGCCGACCTGGTCGATCATCGGTTTCGGGGAGAGGCTGGTGACGACGACGATCCACAGCGGACCGAGTACGCCGAGGCAGCACAGGAGCAGCAGGCCGCCCTTCGCGGTGAGTCCGGCCTTGCTGGGCGGCTCCTCCCACACCGGCCGGGGCGGCGCCTTGAGGCTGCGGATGAGCGTGGTGTTGAGACTCACTTCTTGTACACCCCCTGCTCGCCCAGCAGGTGCGCGAACCTGTTCGCGCCCAGGACGAGAGCGACGCCGATGAGACCCTTGACGAGGCCGACCGCAGCCGCGTAACTGAAGTCGCCGTTCTGGATTCCCATGTTCCATACGTAGGTGTCGAGGACCTCGGCGGCTCCCGCGCCCACCGCGTCCCGCTGGAGCAGGAACTGCTCGAAGCCGACGCTCAGCGCGTCACCCACCCGCAGGACCAGCAGGAGCGCGATCACTGGGCGCAGTGCGGGCAGCGTCACGTGCCACATGCGCCGCCAGCGGCCGGCGCCGTCCATGGCGGCGGCCTCGTACAGATCCGTGCTGACGGCGGAAAGCGCGGCGAGGAAGACGATGATCCCCCAGCCGGCGTCCTTCCACACGGCCTCCGCGGTGACCAGCCACTTGAACAGGTCCGCATCGGTCATCAGGTCGAAGCCGCTGACGCCGTGGTTCTCCAGGGTCTGGGCGATGATGCCCGCGCCGCCGAAGATCTGCTGGAAGACAGTGATCACAAGGACCCAGGAGAAGAAGTGCGGCAGATACATGATCGCCTGCGCCACGGCCCGCACCCTCGGCCGGATCACGCTGTTGATGAGCAGCGCGAGGGCGATGGGAACGGGGAAGAACAGCACGAGCTGGATCACGAACAGGACGAGGGTGTTCTGCGTGGCATCCCAGAACAGCGGGTCCTCGACCATCCGCTCGACCTGCTCCAGGCCGACCCACGGGCTGTGGAAGATCGCCGTGATTCCGTTGCCTGCGATGTACGGGTCGTACTCCTGGAAGGCGATGACGTTGCCGAGCAGCGGGACGTAGTGGAAGACCAGCAGCAGCGCGATGAGGGGCAGCGTCATCAGGATGAGCGCGCGATCGCGGTGCCATCGGACCCGGAACGGGACCTTGCCGGCCTTGCCCATCCCGCGCGGCGCCCGCCCCTTCGTCGCCTTGGCGGCGGCGACCGCGGCCGCCGGCTCCTCGACGGCCGCGGGGGGACGGGTCCCGTCCGGCCTGCTCCCGGTGGTGAGCGACATCAGTTGCCACTGCCGTTCTTGTCGATGAGCTCCTTGTACCAGTCGCGTAGCTTGTCACCGCCGGAGGACTTCCAGTTGGCGATGAACGCCTGGACGTCGGACATCTTCTTGTTGCCGCGCACATAGTCGATCTGCAACTGCTCGAGCTGGCTGGAGAGGTTGGCGTAGCGGGCCGGCTCGATGATGGTCATGCCGTAGATGGAGGTCTTCTTCATGAAGGCACCCATCCGCTGCTGCCACTCGACCTGCGCGCGGGCGACGTCGGGGAGGTCGGGGTGCGCGAGGTAGGGCGCCGGGGCCGCCAGCATCGACCAGGCGTTGATCACCTCGCTGTTGCCCTGGTCGGTCTTGACCGGGGTGCCGTCCTTGACCGTGTAGTGGCTGCCCTCGACGCCGTAGTCGACGAGCATCCGCTCCTTGGTGCCGTAAGGCGCTGCCGCGAAGCTCGCGGCGGCCAGGGCGTTCTCGACCGTTTCCTTGGAGGCGCCCTTGCGGATCATCGACCAGATGTTGGCGGGCGCGGACGCGTACGGCGTCGGGTTGCCGCCGTCGGCGCCGAAGATGTCCATGCCGTCGATCTGGAACTCCGGGTTGGCCCGGGCCTGTTCGGCCGCCTTGACGTACCAGAAGGTCATGTCGCCTTTGCAGACCAGGATCTGTCCGGAGGTGAACCGCTGGCCCTCGTCGCCGGTGCGCGCCCGGTCGTCGGGGTGGACCACGCCGGCGTCGAACAGCTTGCGGAGCCACGCCAGGGATTCGAGATACTCGGGACGCTCGATGCTGTACCGCAGCTTGCCGTCGTCGTCGATGTTCCAGTTGGGCGCGACGCTGAAGACGGCGCCCGCGATCCAGGAGATGTCACCGCAGGCGTACACCTTGGCCTTGGCGCTGGTGGCGTCCTTGGCCCAGCTGAGGAACTCGTCGGCCGACTTGGGTACGGAGTACCCGTTCTTCTCGAAGATGTCCTTGCGGTAGTAGGGCACGATCATGCTGGCCGGGGCGGTGGGCATCGGGATGCCGCGCAGCGCGCCGCCGAAGATGCCCATGCGCCAGGCGTCGGACGGTATCGCGGCCAGGTTCGGGTACTTCTTGACCTTGTCGCCCGCCAGGTAGGGGCCGAGGTCCATGCACTTCGCGGCGACCGCACTCCCGATCTTGCTGTTGTTCAGTTCCCAGCTGGGCACGACCACCATGTCGGGCAGGGAGGTCGAGGCGAGGACGGCGCCGAGCTTCTGGCCGTAGGTCATGCCGTTCTGGTTCTGCCAGGTGACCTTGGTACCCGCCGCCGCGTCGAGCTCCTGGTAGTAGGCGCAACCGGGCTTCGGCGGGGTGCCCCAGAACGGGGACATGATCTTGACGGGGGCGCCGGTGCCGAGCTTGTCCGGTACCGAGGTGGTGAGGGCCGCGAGGTCGACCTTGCTGGTGTAGCCGGCCGCCGCACCGTTCTTCGAGGGAATGTCCGGATCGGCCACCTTGCTGGCGACGTAGGTCGGGAGCAGCTTGTCCGCGGCCTTGCCCGACGTGGTGCCCTCTCGCGACCCGCTGTCCGAACCGCCGCAGGCGGTGAGCAGCGGCATTCCCCCGGCCACCGCTGCGGTGGCGATCGCTGAGGAGGCGAGGAAGCTTCTCCGGCTCGGTCCGGAGGAGGCGGCATTCGGCGTCATTGCGTCAACCCTTCATGGCTCACCTGGACACCCGGCGGTGGGCCGTCGGCTGCGGTGTCGTGACTGGAACTGGCTGAGCTGAAGCGGACATCCAACCACTGCAACGCGATTCACAGTCGAAGCGCTTCGAAGTTTCTGTGAGGTTAAGTGAACACCCATACGCACACAAGGGTCGCTTCCAAGATTCCTCCGAGGTGCTGGAGGGGGCACTCCGTATGCCCTGCTTGAGGGAACGGTGTTGCTCTCTTGACCTTCGCCCTGGTGCCTGACGAGCATCGAAGCGCTTCGAAACTACTTGCCGCTCCATCTACAGGGATCCCACGTGTCCGCGCATACGCCGCGCACACATCACCCTTTCCGCGATCCGCAGCTGCCTTTCGCGAAGCGCATCGACGATCTGCCGGCGCGGCTCACGCTCGACGGAAAGATGGGATGGCTACGACCGCGTGACCCGGCCTGCGCAGCGACCATCCGACGTACTGGCCGGACCCCGGGGACGACTCAGGCTTGCCGGCCGATGAATTCGGCCAGGGCGTGCCGAAGACCGACGCCGGGCTCGTTGTCGGCCTGTCGGCCTGTTTCCGGTGCCGCGGTGGCGGATGTCACCGGTCCTGCGCGGCAGACCCCGGTGCGGCGGCGAGGACGCGGACGTCCCAGGCACCGAGTCGCACGGGCGTACCGGCCGGGACCACGCTGCCGTCCAGGGCGTCGGTCAGGTCCACCGGGGCCTGGGCGGTGGCCGGCTGCCAGCTCCAGTTGTGGACGACATGGACGCGCCGGCCGTCGGGGGCGGTGCCGGTGGCGACGGTGACCGAGTCCGGCAGGCCCTGCCAGCCGCCGCACGGGGAGGGCGCGAGCCACGCGGCGAGCGCGCGCGCCAGATCGCGGCCGGGCACGGTGCCCACGCACGTGACGCGGCCCACGCCGTGGCGGCGGGTGGTGACGGCGGGCCAGCTCCCGAAGTGCGGGTGGTCGTACTCGGCCAGGACGTCGGCGTCCTCGACGGCCAGGCCCTCCACCCAACGGGTGGCCACCGCGCCGCCCGGCAGTTGGAGCGGGCTGTCCGGTGCGGTGCGCAGCGGCAGGTCGGCGTGCAGGTTGCTGAACTCGTCGTACCGGACGCCCGCGGCCCGCACCAGTCGCGCCGGTGTCACCTCGTGGCGTGCCCGCGCCTCATGGTCGCCGTAGCCGGTGAGGGGGCCGAGGACGAGGTGGCCGCCCGCCTCCGCGTAGGCGCCGAGCCAGTCGAGCATCCCGTCGTCCGCCACGTACAGCGCGGGGGCGATGAGCACGGGGTGCAGCTCGGCCGCCGACTCCGGTGCCAGTCCCGGGCGTTCGCCGCGCGGGTCGTGCAACTGACGGGCGTGCAGGATCCGTACCTGGCGCCCCGCCTCGAAGGCGCCCCGGTAGAACGGATCGAAGATGCCCTCGTACGCACCCGCGTCCGGACCGCCGTCGGGGCCGGCGAGCGGCGGGTACTTGTTCATCAGCCACTTGCTCGGCGCCGAGTACACCATCGCGATGTCGGCGTCCGGTGTGATCCCGGCGACCAGGTCTCCTGCCCGCTCGAACTCGGCGCCCAGTCGGGCGAGTTCGCGGTAGGCGCGCCCCGGTCGGCCGCTGTGCGGGAGGATCCCGCCCCAGTACGTCTCGGTGCCGAAGTGCAGGGTGTGCCAGTGCCAGTACTCGATCATGCGGGCCCCGCGCGCGACCAACGCCCACGCGGCCTGCCGCCACTGCCCGTCGAAGGCGGGCCGGTTGTCCGAAGTGCCTCCGATGGCTTGGGCGTTGGTCTCCGTGATCAGGAACGGCTCCTGGCGCGAGGAGTAGATCCGGTCGGCGCTGTGGTGCAGCGCCCACGCCCCGTACGCCATCCATTGCCCCGGCAGCTTCTCGTGCGGCGGCTCGGGCATCGTGAGGCTGTCCTGCATGTCGTAGTACGGGTTGCCCGCGGTGACGTCCAGGCTGTCGGTGAGTTCGTCGTCCTCCAGGCCGGGAGACCAGTAGGCCAGGCACGTGGTGACGAACTGGCCCGGCCTCGCGTACTCACGCACGATGCCGGCCTGCCAGGCGATGAACTCGGTGGTCTGCCGGGCCTGGAACGCCCGCCAGGCCAGGTCGTACTGCGGCTGTGCGTTGCCCTCCGGCTTCCACATGTCGGCCCAGGTGGACAGTCGGTGCGACCAGTACACAAGACCCCACTCGCGGTTGAGGGTCTCCACATCGCCGTACCGCTGCCGCAGGTCGTCCACGAACCGCTGGAAGACACCGTGGTTGTGCGGCAGCCGCGGGCCCGGCTCGTTGTCGACCTGGAAACCGATGACCGCGGGATGGTCGGCGTAACGGGCCGCGACCGCGCGGATCACCCGCTCCGCGTGGAAACGGAAGGCCGGGTGCGTGATGTCGACCTCCTGCCGGCCACCCCACGCGGCGGGCCGCCCGGTGGCGTCCTCGGCGGCGATCTCCGGGTACTGGCGGGCCAGCCACGGCGGCACCGCGTAGGTGGGGGTTCCGAGGACGACGGAGATGCCGCGCTCGTGGGCGCCGTCGAGGACGGGTTGCAGCCAGTCCAGTTCGAACCGGCCGTTCTCCGGTTCCCAGGTGGACCAGACCGACTCGCCGACGCGGATGACGGTGAACTTCGCCTCCGCCATGAGATCGAGGTCGGTCTTGAGCCGCTCGTACGGCTGGTACTCGTGGTAGTAGGCGGCGCCGAACAGGACGCGCGCGGGCAAATCAGTCATGCGAAGCCCTTGAGAGACGTGGGGATCCCGGCGGCCGGGACGGGGAGGTGGGGCAGTCGAAGCGCTTCACTTGATGACGCAAGTTAATGAGGAATTTCTGGCGAAACAAGGGCTGCAGACAAGGGAACCCTCTTTCTTGCCCGGCAGTGACATGGCATCTTGGGCGGGGCAGCGTCGAAGCGCTTCACCAACCAGTCTCTCCCACTCGTTGAGGTACCTCGTGGGTTCTGCTTTCCTGCCCGCCGGCTTCCGCTTCGGAGCCGCGACCGCCGCCTACCAGATCGAGGGCGCCCACGACCAGGACGGCCGCGGCCCGTCCATCTGGGACACCTTCAGCCACACCCCTGGCCACACCCTCGGCGGCGCCACCGGCGACACCGCCTGCGACCACTACCACCGCTACCGCGAGGACATCGGCCTGCTGCGCGAACTCGGCGTCGACGGCTACCGGTTCTCGATCGCCTGGCCCCGCCTGCTGCCCGAGGGCACCGGGCCGGTCAACGCCAAGGGCCTGGACTTCTACGACCGGCTGATCGACGATCTGCTGGCCGCCGGTGTCGCACCCGCCGTCACGCTCTACCACTGGGATCTCCCCCAGGCCCTGGAGGACCGCGGTGGCTGGCGCGTCAGGGAGACCGCCGAGGCGTTCGCGCAGTACGCGGCCCTCGCGGCCGAGCGCTACGGGGACCGGGTGGAGCACTGGATCACGCTCAACGAGCCGTACTGCTCCGCCTTCGTCGGCTACGCCGAGGGGCGGCACGCACCCGGCGCCCAAGAGGGCCGCGGCGCGCTGGCCGCCGCTCACCACCTGCTGGTCGCCCACGGCCTGGCCGTACGCGCGCTGCGCGCCGCGGGCGCCCCGGAGATCGGCATCACCCTCAACCTCGACCGCATCCACGCCGCCTCCGACCGACCCGAGGACCGCGCCGCCCTGCGTCGTGCCGAGACCCTGCACAACGACATCTGGACGGAACCGCTCTTCGCCAACCGCTACCCCTGGCACGAGGCCGAGACCTGGGCCGGTCTCGCCGACGGCCCCTGGCGGCTGCCCGGCGACTTGGACCTGATCGGCGCCCCGCTGGACTTCCTGGGCATCAACTTCTACCGGCCCCTCACCGTGGCCGACGCGCCCCATCAGGTGGCCGACCCCGAGCAGCGCACCGCCGTGGACGTCGGCGTGACCGAACTGGACCCGTACGGCACCCGGCACACCACCATGGGCTGGCCGGTCGTCCCATCCGCATTCACCGAACTGCTCCGTGACCTCCACGCCCGCTACCCGCACCTGCCCCCGATCTGGATCACCGAGAACGGCTCCGCGGAGGCCGACACGGTCTCATCCAACGGCCGCGTCCACGACCCCGACCGCATCGGCTACCTGGCCGACCACCTCACCGCCGTGGCCGACGCCGTCGCCGCCGGCGTCGACGTACGCGGCTACTACGCCTGGTCGCTGCTGGACAACTTCGAGTGGGCGCGCGGCTACGACCAGCGCTTCGGTCTCGTCCACGTCGACTACGACACGCTGACCCGAACGCCCAAGGACAGCTACCACTGGTACCGGGGCCTGATCACCGCGCACCGCGCGCGGACGGAGGAACCTGCCCGATGAAGTTCACGGACGGCTACTGGCTGATGCGTCCGGGCTGCACCGCCCGCTACGCGACCGAGGTCGCCGACATCCGCGCCGACGACCACCGGATGACCCTCTACGCACCCGTGAAGCACGTGAGTCGGCGCGGACAGACCCTCAACAGCCCGCTGCTGACCGTGGAGTGCTGGTCCCCGGCCGAGGGGATCATCGGCGTGCGGACCACCCACCACGCCGGATCGGTGCGCCGAGGACCGGAGTTCGCGTTGCCTGGCGCCGGTGCGGACGCCGGCAAGGTGCGCCGGGACGGAGCGGTGCTGGAGCTGGCCTCCGGCGAACTGACGCTGCGGGTGGACACGGAACAGCCGTGGCGGCTGGAGTTCACCGCCGGCGGACGCGTGCTGACCTCCGCCGGCGAACGCGGCACCGGTTTCGTCACCGACGCCGAGGGCCGTCACCACATGGTCGGCCAACTCGCCCTGGGAGTGGGGGAACTGGTCTACGGACTGGGTGAGCGGTTCACCCCGTTCGTCAAGAACGGGCAAGTGGTGGACATCTGGCAGGCAGACGGCGGCACCAGCAGCGAACAGGCGTACAAGAACATCCCGTTCCACCTGACCAACCGCGGCTACGGCGTCTTCGTGAACCACCCCGGCAAGGTCAGCTACGAGGTCGGCTCGGAGAGCGTCGGACAGGTCCAGTTCAGCGTCGAGGACCAGTCGCTGGAGTACTTCGTCGTGTACGGCCCGAACCTGAAGCAGATCCTGGAGCGCTACACCGGGCTCACCGGCCGCCCCGCCCTGCCGCCCGCCTGGGCGCTGGGCCTATGGCTGAGCACGTCCTTCACGACCGACTACGACGAGGCCACGGTGGGCCGCTTCATCGACGGCATGGACGAGCGCGGCATCCCGCTGAGCGTCTTCCACTTCGACTGCTTCTGGATGCGCGCCTACCAGTGGTCCGACTTCGCATGGGACTCCGAGACCTTCCCCGACCCGGCGGGCATGCTGGCCCGGCTCAAGGAGCGGGGACTGCGGGTGTGCGCCTGGATCAACCCCTATATCGCCCAGAAGTCCGAGCTGTTCGAGGAGGGCATGCGCGAGGGCCACCTTGTGCGTCGCCCGGACGGCAGTGTGTGGCAGTGGGACCTGTGGCAACCGGGCATGGCCCTGGTCGACTTCACCAACCCGGCGTCCCGTGACTGGTACACCGGCAAGCTTCGCACCCTGCTCGCCCAGGGCGTGGACTGCTTCAAGACCGACTTCGGCGAACGCATCCCCACCGACGTCGTCTGGCACGACGGCTCCGACCCGCAGCGGATGCACAACTACTACACCCACCTGTACAACCAGGCCGTCTTCGACCTGCTGCGCGAGGAGCGCGGCGAGGGCGAGGCGATGCTGTTCGCCCGCTCGGCCACCGCCGGCGGTCAGCAGTACCCCGTGCACTGGGGCGGCGACTGCGACTCCCACTTCGGCGCCATGTCCGAGTCACTGCGCGGCGGGCTCTCGCTCGGCCTGTCCGGGTTCGGCTTCTGGAGCCACGACATCGGCGGCTTCGAGGGCACCCCGACGCCGACCGTCTTCAAGCGCTGGGTGCAGTTCGGGCTGCTCTCCTCGCACAGCCGCCTGCACGGCAGCAAGTCGTACCGCGTGCCCTGGGACTACGGCGAGGAGGCCGTCGACGTCACCCGCGAATTCACCCTGCTCAAGCACCGCCTCGCCCCGTACCTCCAGCGCGCCGCGCAGCAGGCGCACACCACCGGTGTCCCGGTGATGCGTGCCATGGTGCTGGAGTTCCCCGACGACCCGGCCGCCGCCACCCTCGACCGGCAGTACATGCTGGGCGACGACCTGCTTGTCGCCCCGGTCTTCACCGACGACGGCACAGTCGAGTTCTACGTGCCGGAAGGCCCATGGACCAATGTGCTGACGGGCGCTCAGGTCACCGGTCCGCGCTGGGTACGCGAACAGCACGACTTCCACACCCTGCCGCTGCTGGCCCGCCCCGACTCGGTCATCCCCCTCGCGGCCGACGACCAACGCCCGGTCTCCGCCTGGGCGGACGGCGTCGAACTACGGGTGCACGCCTTCGCCGACGGCGCCGAGTGTACCGTGCTGATCCCCAGCGCCGACGGCCCCGGTGAAACGGCCCGCTTCCACCTGCGCCGCCGGGGCGACCGCCTGCACGTGACCACCGACAGCCCGCACCCGTGGCAGCTGCGCATCGGCGGCCCGAACGGGGCCGTGCACACCCGGCCCGCCGGCACCTCGGAGGCCGACCTGCCGTATCCGGGCTGAGCCCGACAGCCAGGGCGGGGGGTCGACTCCTGAACTGCTGTACGTGGGGAGGGAGTTCCTGGTCCTCGCGGTCGTCGGGGGCACCGCGTGGGACAAGGCCGCCGGCCGCCTGACCCACCCGACCGAGGCGGCGGCACGCCGCGGAACTGGGTGCGATCACCGCTCGACTGGACACCCAGGCTCGTCGCTGGAGGCGGCGACGCCCTCGAAGAGGTCACGGAACCCAGGCGACCTGGCGCCGCATGCTCGCCGGCGCCAGGACCCGCGACAACAGCCACGGCGAGATGATCCGAGCCGGCTACGACCAGACACTCAGGACTCCGCCGGACACATCGTTGGTGCTCTTGGGCAGGGTCACGGGACGTGGCCTTCTCGCCCGATGCGATGCCGACGGATTGCCGCCTGTGCCTGCCCGGGCCGATGGACTCGCCACTTTTGTGGACCAGGACCGTCCTCGCAGCCGACGGCGGCGGTCTCGCCCCTGGCCGCGGCCCGCCGTGCACGCCGGGGCGGTTCTTGTTGTGCTGGATGGGCGACGGTACTGCGGCCCGGCCGCCGTCCTGACGGGCGGCCGGGCGGGCCGGACCTCGTCGAGCGGCGCGCCGCCCGATCGCGGACGAGCCGGCCCCGCCCTTCGAGACGCGAGTGGGGGCGCGAAGGCCCCAGCCCCGGTCGCTCCGGCACCTGGCACCTGGCACCTGGCACCCCGAACGCACCGGCCGGAGCGCCGTGGAGCGGGGGCCGATCTAGGCTGGAAGCAGCCGCTGGAAACCAGCCCTGACGGGCACGGCTGTCCGGACGGAGGCGTGGCGCGTGGAGATGGCCGACAAGCAGGACGCGCCCACTGCCGTTGCCGTGGTGGACCCGGACGGCATGGTGAGCGGCTGGAGCGAGGGGTGCCGGCTGCTGCTGGGCTGGACGGCGGAGGACACCGTCGGCCGCCCCGTGACCGACCTGCTCGTCGATCCCCCGCCACCCGGCTTCCCCGAGGGCTACGGCGCCGGCCCCGACCCCACGGGGTTCATCCCCCTGCGCCACCGGGACGGTTCCACGGTGGACGCCGTGGTGGCGGCTCACCCGCTGTTCGGCCCCGACGGGCGGGCACTGGGTCACGTGGTGACCGTCCAGCGCTGGGGACGCCGCCCGGTGATCGCCGACCGGGCCTTCGAGCAGTCCCCCTTCGCTCTGGGCGTCTACGACCCTGAACTGCGGTTCCTGTGGATCAACGCCTCCTCGTGCCGGGTGATCGCGCACTCCGAGGAGCAGGTGCTCGGTAAGAAGTACCGCGAGGTGTTGCCCGAATTCGACCGCACGCTATTTCCCGAAAGGGACGACAAGCCCTACACCGACAAGCTCGCCGAAGTGGCGAGGACGGGCGAGCCCGCGCGTCTCATCACCGTCTTCCGCCCGCTCGGCAGCAACTACGCCAACGCCTGGGCCACCAGCATCTGGCCCGTCCGGGATGGGGAGGGCAGGGTCCTCGCGATCGCCAACTGGGGATTCGACATGAGCGCCGAGTACTGGGCTCGGCAGCGCCTGCTCCTGCTCAACGAGGCCACCCGTGGCATCGGCCGGACACTCGACGTGATCGGCACCGCCCAGGAACTGGCCAGGACCCCCGTGCCGGGATTCGTCGACCTCGTCACCGTAGATCTCTTCGACGAGGTGCTGCGCGGAGAGGAACCGCCCTCCGCGTCCGCGTTCACCCCCGGCGAGACCATCGCACTCGGCCGTGCCGCCCAGCACAGCGCGAGGGAGGACACCGACCGGGTTCCCGGGCCCACCATTCCGGTCAGCCACGCTCCCGGTTCCGTCGCCGCCCACTGCGTGGCCACCGGCAGGTCCACGGTCGAGCTCGCCGCTGAGCCCGGCCAGGGCGGCGAATGGGCCTTCGGGCCCGGGCTCGCCGCCGACCCGGCGCACTGGCCACCGGGCAACCCGTTGATCGACGGGTCCATCGCCGCGGAGGGGCTGACCGGCCGGATCACCGTGCCGCTCCGGGCGCGCGGCGCACTGCTCGGCGTCGTCGCCTTCTCCCGCCGCGACCGGCCCGAGGCCTTCACCGCCGACGACCTGATCCTCGCCGAAGAGCTGACCGCCAAGGCGGCCGTCGCCATCGACAACGCCCGCCGGTACTCGCGCGAGCGCACGACCGCGCTGACCCTGCAGCGCAGCCTGCTGCCGCAGGGGCTGCCGAACCAGGAGGCGGTCGACGTGGCATCCCGCTACCTGCCCGGCGGGACCGGCGCGGAAGTGGGCGGTGACTGGTTCGACGTCATTCCGCTGTCCGGCGCCAGGGTCGCCCTGGTCGTCGGCGATGTCGTCGGCCACGGCCTGCACGCCTCGGCCGGCATGGGCCGACTGCGCACGGCGGTCCGCACCCTCGCCGACGTCGACCTGCCGCCGGACGAGCTGCTGACCCACCTGGACGACCTGGTCCTCCACCTCGCCAACGACCTCCAGTCCGCCGGCCACTTCCAGCCGACCGGCGAGTCCGGGGCCACCTGCCTGTACACCGTCTACGACCCTGTCTCCCGGCGCTTCACGCTGGCGAGCGCCGGCCATCCCCTGCCGCTGATCATCTCCCCGGACGGCACAAGGACACCTGTACCCGCACAGCCGGGACCGCCGCTCGGCATCGGTGGGCTGCCTTTCGAGGCCACCGAGCTCGAACTGCCCGAGGGCAGCCTGCTCGCCCTCTACACCGACGGAGTGGTGCAGAGCCGCGAGCGCGACGTCGACGAGGGGATCGCCGAACTGCAGCGGGTCCTGAACCACTCGGCCACCTCACTGGAGTCCCTGTGCGACACGGTGATGGACGCCATGCTCCCCGAACGCCGCACCGACGACGCCGCCCTGCTGCTCGCTCGTACTCACGCGCTGGATCCCCACCACGTCGCCGACTGGGACGTCGAGCCCGACCCCGCGCAGGTGCCGCGCGCCAGGAAGTTCGCCGTCGACCAGGTGGACACCTGGGGCCTGGAAGAGGCGGCGTTCGTCACCGAACTGGTCGTCAGCGAGCTGGTCACCAACGCCATCAGATACGGCGAGCCGCCGATCAGGCTGCGGCTGATTCGCGATACCTCCCTGATCTGCGAGGTCTCCGACGCCAGCAACACCGCTCCGCACCTGCGCCGGGCCCGGGCCTTCGACGAGGGCGGCCGGGGCCTGTTGCTCGTCGCCCAGCTCACCCAGGGGTGGGGCACCCGGCACACCACCAACGGCAAGACGATCTGGTGCGCGCAGGCCCTCCCCTAGGCTAGTTCCCCAAAATGCGCCACCGGTTGTCGGCAGTGCCATTGTCCGAGTCCTGGACTGCGAACGCGCCGACAGCGGTGGAGTTGTTCGCGATGGCGAGCAACTTGCCACTGTGCGCGTTGCGGATCTTGTAGGTCCCGTCTCCCTGGTCGAGCAGCGTCCATTTGTGGTCGGCGGTGCCGGTGTCCGACCACTGCAGGACGGTCGCATTGTCTGCCGTGGACATGTCCTGGACGCCGAGCACCTTGCCGCTGTGGGCATTGCGGAAGCGGACCGCGTTTCCGTCGGTGATCATCTGCCAGTTGTGATCGGCGGTGCCCGAGTCGTTCCACTGCAGAGCGCGGCCACCGTCGGCCGTGGACATGTTCTGGATGCCCAGCACGAGATCGCTGCCCACGTTGGCGAGCCGGACGGTGTCGCTGGTGTCCCAGTAGACGGTGTAGTTGTGGCCATGCGCGTCGTGGAACGGGCCCAGGTTGACGGTGGAGCCGTAGTTGCCGGACAGGACCACCGGGCCGTAGGTGATCGCGGCGACGTTCGTGTTGCCGTTGGCCGCTCGCATGACGATCCGCATGGGCAGGCGGACGGTGACCGTGTCGCCGGAGGTCCACGAGCGGTTCAGGGTGGCGTAGCTGCCGGGGGTGGTGGTGATGGTTTGCGCGACGCCGTTGACACTGACAGTGGCCCCGGTGGCCCAGCCCGGGATGCGGATGCGCATCGCCCAGGTTCCGCTGACGTTGCCGGTGACTTGCAGGGTCGTGGTGTCACTGTTCGGGTACGACGTGGTCTGGGTGACCGTGATTCCGCGCTCTGACCAGTTGAGCACCGAGGGCACGAACAGGTTCACGATCAGCGTGTTGTCACTGCGGAAGTAGATGGAGTCCATCAGCCTGGTGTGCATCTCCAGGCCCGTGCCCTGGCAGCACCAGAAGGTGCCGTAGTCGGTGCTCCAGGTGCCGCCGCCCCACGCCGGGCCCACACCGCGTCGGCCGCCCGGATTGAGCGGGGTGAAGTAGGTGACGTGGCCGTGGTCGTCGGCCGGGTTCTGCTGGCCGATCATCTGGTTCAGCCACGCCTGCTCGTAGTAGTCGAACAGCGCGACCCGGTTCGGGTCCAGCGCGAACAGTTCCCTGGTGAGGGTGAGCTTGTTGAAGGTGTTGCAGCTTTCGCACGTGTCCTGGTTCAGGTAGCCGGCGATGGCGTTCGGGGCGCGGAAATGCTCCGCCTGGCTGTTGCCGCCGATGGCATAGGTGTGCGTGTTGACGCAGATGTTCCAGGCGTTGGTGGCGATGTCCCGGTAGCGGGTGGTGCCGGTGGCCTTGTACTCCCGGGCGGCCCCTATCCACTTGGGTACCTGGGTGTTGGCGTGCAGTCCGTTGAGCCGGTCCTGGTTGGACGCCAGCGGGTCGAACACCGTGGCGTGGTCGAACCGCCGGGCGACGGTGAGCCACCGCGCGTCGCCTGTCTGCTGGTAGAGATCGGTCAGCACGGTGTTCATGCCGCCGAACTCGGTTCCCAGCATGGCCTGCATCTGCTGGCCGCTCAGCCGTCCGGTGCGCCAGTCGACCCATCCCGCCAGGGCGAGCAGCACGTCACGGGCTTGGGTGCTGCCGATGTGGCGCCATACGTCCAGCAGGCCGACAAGGGTCTTGTGGATGGTGTAGTACGGCACGTTGCCGTTGCTCAGGGTCCGCTGCTCGAGAGCGGTGAAGTCGGACTC